>JAFGSJ010000072.1 GCA_016934675.1 bacterium
GAGTCACAATCTGTGGGTGGACGGTTCGCAGGCGGCGACGGGCATCACCAGTCCGTACACCTATGTGCCCGGTGACACCTCGAGCCATAGCTATGTAGTCCGGGCGATCAACGGCAGTTGTTATGCCGACTCGACCGCCGTTATCGGGACCGATGTCAACGATGGCGTCACTACTGTGCCGGTCATCACCAGTATCGTTGACCATGATCCCCTGATCCAGGATGGCATTTATATCAACTTCAGTGCCGGTTCACCCGCGACCTCGCACAATCTGTATCGCGATAGCAGCCTGGTTGTGACGGGCTATGTGTCCGGGAGCTTGTATGATCCGGGCGACACGAACAGCCACGGTTATGTGGTCTGGGCGATCAATGGGGTTTGTTCTGCCGACTCGACCGCCGTGTTAGGGACTGATGAAGCCTTACAGGTGGTGCCGCCGGAGATCACGCCCATCGATTGGAGTGAGAAAGACACGATCACCTGGTCCGAGGAAGTGACCGCCACAAGCGGGTATGTGCTCTATCGTGGTGTCCTGGCTGATTTGGCCTCGCTGTTGACCAGTGAGACCGATTTCTGTATCCGCTGGACCGGTTCGAGTTCGAGCGATACGTCCGCGACCGGACTGACCGAAACAGCCACGGCAGGCGAATGCTACTACTACCTGGTTACCGGTGTCAATGGTGTAGGCGAGGGTTCAGCCGGATTTGCCACTGCGGGCGAAAGGCAATTAAACGATACGGGAATGTGTCCATAAACACTTTTAGCGAAAACAGGCTGGTGCAACGGATTTCTCTCCTGGATCGAGAGTCGTGAAAAGGTCAAGGGTATCAAGGCCAAGGTTATGAATTAATTATCCTTGGCCTTTTTTTATTGTTTTTCCCAGGGAAGAAATATCATTAAAAAAAATATCCCGGCTTACCCGATCTGCTGAAATGTCGATCATTCATACCATGAAGTGATACACTCATCATCGTGATGAGATTCTGAACGTCAAGGGGAGAAAATTGTTTTGATCACTTCACGATCAACTGATCCTCTTCCAGCTCTGTCTGACATCCATAACTATCAAACTCGAATCGTCATGAAATCAAAAAGCGAATGAACCGGGCAAACCGGGATTCCTACCATTTTAGACTTGTTTATGACAAAAAAAGAGAACATACCGAAAGACTGACTGATTTTTATCAGGAAAATCTTTTGACTTTTGGTGCTTTCTTACCTAACATAAATTTGTGAAACATGTGCTCGAAATCGAAAAGGGTAGGGAATTTCTTGAGGAGTCCATGACCAACGATACAAGCATCCGTTCAACTGAAATGCTTAATCCGCAAATAGCAGTTGTGCTCTTAAATAATATCGATCTTGATTGGTCCTTGACTGAAATTCAACTGGTCAGATCAGCCATGGAAAAATTAAAAAAGAAACTATCCTCTGCGGGATACACGGTCCGAATTCTGAACATCACCGACTGTGAATTGAAAACCAGGCTCAAAAAGTTCCCTCCCGAGGAATGGATCATCTTCAATTGGTGTGAAGGACTACCAGGAATTCCCCATAGCGATGTTGATGTGGCCAAGACCCTGGAAACACTTCATTATACGTTCACAGGCTCAACCGCCGATGTCCTGGCATTAAGTTGGGACAAAGCCCGTGTAAAACAAATTCTCGATCAGGCCAACATTCCAACACCGGCTTGGAAATTAAGTGATTCTAGTGATGTCGACGATTGGAACTGTTTTCCGGCAATTGTCAAGCCAGCTTGGGAACACAGCAGTATCGGCATCGACCAAGATGCAGTCGTGCTCAACCGGGAAGCCCTTCAACAACGGGTTGCATTCGTGATTGACGAGTTAGCTCAGCCAGCCCTGATTGAGGATTTTATCGACGGCCGGGAATTCCACGTGACCATGTGGGGACACTCTGAACTGACCATGCTGCCTGTGGCTGAAATGGATTTCACCGGATTCAACAACATCAAGGACAGATTGTGCACCTATGATTCGAAGTTTTTACCGAATTCTCGTCATTATAAAATGATACAATTAGTGCTGCCGGCACCTCTGTCAGCACCACAGTTAACCCGCTTGGAGACACTCTGTCAAAAGGCTTGTCAAGCCATCGGCATTCGGGATTACGCCCGATTGGACCTTCGCTTACGTAATGGTACCTTTTATATACTCGATATTAATCCCAATGCCGATATCAGTCCTGATACCAGCCCGATCCTGGCTGCTGATCTTGAAGGCTATTCACATGCTGATTTCTGCCAACAATTGATCCTGTTCGCTGCCCAACGACACCCGAAGTATTCCACGGTTTAATGTTTTCACCGCATAGTCGCGCTTCGAGGTGGCGTAGAAAAGGAAAACTATGAAACCCTATTATCAGGGAGCACTCGATGGTCTCTGTGCCATTTATAGTATTGTCAATGCCGCTCGACTCGTGTCCCGGGTCAACGAAAAGGAAGCACGATCCTTGTTTCAGGAAATTCTGGTCTATCTTGAACAGAAAGACAACTTATCAAACATCTTTACCGAAGGAATCGGACTTAAAACTATTGGCAGTATCTTTCGCGATGTTGTGGGCGATCTGATCCCCAACCGACACATGCCCTTTAAAACACAACCGGACATCCCTCTCGATGAATTCTGGATGAAAATGTTCGACTTTTTTCAGGAGGAACCGGATCGCGCTATTTTGATCTGTATTGGTGGACCGTTCTGGAACCACTGGACTATCGTTCATGATATTACCATCCGACAAATCTTTTTCTTCGATTCGCATAAACTGAAACGATTAAACCGCAACCGATGCACAACAAGACGACCCACCACAACCCGGCCACATCTGCTCTGCCCTACCCATACCTATTTTCTCTCCTCGAATGAGTAAACCTGATCTCACTATTCAATCCAGACTTTCCTCGATAGATCACAGGGAAGAGTGACGCCAAGTTCTCGATAATCTGCGGGCCCCCCCACATCGGTCCGAGCCGGAACCCAGGTCCGATCAACACTTACCGTCAAGGTGAAACGTCGTCCTAATTCTACCGATACGGGGATTGAAACAGTATGCCAATCATGATCTCGTATTTCTATCCTCTTGATCCGCCTGTAATTGATAGAAAATACGACCTCGACCGGTCTCTCGTGTATATCAGGGTGAGCAACATGGACCGGGATTCGTAATACTGAACCTCGCCCCGTTACAGGAAAACTCGCCTCAATCCCAGTCCAGCGAAAAGAATGTTCAGCATTCGTCTCACATTCATAGAAGCCGTATGCATTATCGCCATAACCACTATTCTGTTTATGAAAAAGCGAAAGATATGTGATTGACATATAGATAGAAATATAAAAGTAAGTGCAATAAATAAAAAATTTAATAGCAAAAATGGTCTTTGGAGAGAACAGGCGGGGCTTCTGAGAAACAGGAGCGAAAAAAGAGAGATTGGGCCAATGCGATCGAGAGACGTTCGTGGTTGAGGTGTGACCAGTCGTAAATGGTTCGTCTTGTAGTGAAGACGTGATCGACAGGCCGATGATGAGCCAAAAAGCAAATTGAATTTCGAAGAAATTTGTGTGTGGTCCGAAATTGAAAATGATCAGCATGCTGATAATATTTGCGAACAGGGTTGTATATAACAGTTTCTCCTGGAAAACGGCTGATGATGTTGTACGGATGGGCAGGGACCTAAACATGATGGTTAATAAGCGATAGAACATGATCACGAAAACGATCAAGCCGGGCAAGCCGAGCTCCACAAGGAGTTGCAGATAGAAATTGCCGGTATTGTCAATGAAAGCTGCTTGAACATGTGCAAGCTCGCAATAATAAGGCAATTCCAGTGCAAAAGAACCGATGCCAATGCCGGTCAAGGGGTTGGCCAGGAAGATTTCAAATGCTCTCTGCCACAAAAAATCACGTCCGGATAAGAGTAGTTTGAAGCCACCATGTTCATAACCAAGGAGCCCCCTGATCAAAGCCAGAATATCGGCGTGTATGCGTTTTGCCACGACAAAGGGTTCACGGTTAAAGTTCTGTTGATCCATCGAGATATCGAAGAGTGTCGGTTCAGTGTTCTCGGTATAAAAATGAAGAACGGGGTTCAGGCGAGTATCATAATAATAGTCTCTTGAATTGTATGAATACGTCCCATCCCAAGCATAGGCGATAATAAAGAGTCTATGATGTCCTTGTTCTAATTGATTCAGGGGCAGCTGGTCCTGAAATCCGCTGGCGACAAAATCCGGCCGGTCAAAGAAGAGAGCGATATCTGGTCGAGGGTTACCATAGGACAGTTGTTTCAATTGGGGACCGGTTATACTATCGAGCCGGACGATCACTTTTTCAATACCTGTTCCTTTTGAAGCATTCTGATCGACGGCCCAGCCCTTGAACGTGACGGTCTCATTTCGAGCTAGCTCGTATTGCATGGACTGTTTTTCCTGCAAATCCGGAAATAGTTTCTTAGCCGCTACTCCCTTTCTTATAGTAGATCTGCTTTTTTGCCTCGGACTATCCATATAGATGGCGATGCAATCATTTATTCCGGCCTCGAGCTGTAACTCGTCCCAATATGGTCTGATTGCACTGGCGCTTAGAAAAATTGCCCCCAGTAAACTGACAACTAGAAAGACCTTGGAAAGGAGTGATAATGACTGGACCCATCCGGTACAACGTCCGACTATAACTCGGAATTTGAAGAAAAATAATGCCAGAATGATTACTATCAAACCGATATTAATAAATGCACAACGTGAACCTGAGAAAAACATGTTAATCGTAACCAAGACAAGAAGAAAGCCATAGCCCAGACGCAACCTCGACCGCTGTTGAAACAACAAGACCATCAGAATGGAAAAAACAATACTGGTATAAAGGCCCAGGGCGTTGGGATCGGTCAGGGTTGCATTCAGACGGCCGGACTGCCACCAATACCTGTCCAAACCACCGACCGGATTGAAAAGATATTGCCCAATGCCGGCTAATACAACAATAACTGTTGCCAATGCAAATATGTTAAATATTTTGTAAATGTTTGACATGGAAAATCTGGCCCGCAAAACCAGGTAAAAAAGGATGAAACCGCTCATACAAATGCTGTAATGAGTGCTGATTGTTGTTAGGGCTTGTGTTGTTCGAACACCGGTAGTATTTACCAATAAATTGACATAGGCCTGCCACAAAAAGGGGTAAAAGTTCGTATAGCGTAAAACCGCAGTAATGAAGGAGAGAGTGCTTAAAGTAACCAGGGCAAAAACAGGTTGACTGACATAGTGCAATCGAGAGCTGTCAAGACAGCGAGCTGTTGGATGAGTGGTTCGATCGGTCAAGCACGAGCATAACTGGCCGATCAGTAATGAGAAGACCCATAAGGGTCCGGCAGCAATTCCGGGTAGATGCAGGAATTCATGGAATGGATGGAGGAGTGGAACAAGAAAGATAAGAAGATAAAGACCATTTTTCAGGTTTTGATAGGCCAGCAGGATAAAGCCGATGACAGTGAAACATATGAAAATACCGACTGGTTCTCTCAAGGGGAAAAAGAGGAAGAGATAGACCACGGAGATGAATACGCTGAAACCCAACAGTATTGCTATTCGGATTTGGTGGCGAAAGGAATTGGGGTCCATCTTTGGTCCTTTGGTTGTAATATAAAGTGTTACCCTGAAAGGGATTCGATCCATCCGATTCTCTTAATGCAATAATCCATGACCTTTCTTGAGTTTCGTATCCCAGAGACTCATCTTAGGCTATCGATACATGATTGATAACGCATTGACATTTTACCGGTTTATATCTGACAAAGTATTCCTTTTTTGGTTAATGGCTGCGTTTACAGATTTTATAACAATCATTCAGCAAAAACAAAAGATTATTTTTGAACGGGTTCAGGCAGTGCTTGTGGTGCTTTGGGCGTTTTTTGACATTAGCAGTGTGATTGATTATATAAACTTACTGGTTGTGAAATTTGTCTAAGCGACCATACATTTGACCGTTTATCAGGAATGGTAATTCTATGACCGCTATCTGGAATAGCACTCATCACATCCGAAATTATGATGTTGATTTCACCAATCGCTTGAAAATAGCGGCCCTGTTCAATTATCTGCAGGATGCGGCTTCTGTGCATGCGGAAATGTTGGATGTAGGTTATTCCATGTTGACTCGGGATGGTTTGTACTGGGTGTTAGCCTGGATAAAGCTTTCGATAACGCATTATCCGCAGTTTGCCGAGCATGTTTCTTTGAAAACCTGGCCGAAATGTTCTCATAAGATGTTCTCGATCAGGGATTTCGCGGGATTCAACGGCTTGGATAAGAGGCCTTTCTGCAGGGCAACATCGGCCTGGGTCCTTCTGGATGCCGTCACTCGAAAAGTCCGTAAACTTGACACTCTCCCACACACGATCAACTATCAGCAGGACATGGATGGCCTGACTGATTTACCGGTAAAGCTACCAGCCCTTATCGCACCGGACTTTATCTGGGAAAAAGAGATCAAATACTCGGACATCGATGCCAACAATCATGTCAATAATGCCCGTTATATTGAGAGTTTGCTTGACAGCTACGACAGTTCTTTTTACGCTGATCATATCGTTTTGGAAGTGACGGTTTCATTCCTGGCCGAAATGAAAGAGGGTGAGCATATGGTTATTTCCAGGCAGAAATTGTCACAACCGGCAGGGTGCCATCTGTTGAGCGGACATCGGCGGGAAGATGGCAAAGAAATCATCAGGGCCGCGATTGTATGGCAGAAGGAAAGCAAGGATGGCAAGTAAAAAAATCAATCCGGATGCGACTGTGCCAGCCATGTCGGCTGAACATTTAATGCAGATGGAAAAAAAGATTGCCAGTTTGATCGTAGTCAAGGGTCAGGAATTGGGTAAGGAATACCGTCTGAACAGGTCTCTAACCATTATCGGACGTGATGCTTCTGCCCATATTACCCTTACGGGGGATCCACGTATTTCTCGCCAGCATGCCTCTATCCGAGCCGAATACAATCTGAAAAAGCAATTGACCGAATACATTTTGACTGATATGGCCAGCACTAATCACACATATATTAATGGCGAGAAAATATCCGATTGTAAGATTTCACCGGGTGATAAAATCACCTTCGGTGATACCATCCTGAAGTTTGTGCTTCAAGATGAAATCGATGCTTCATATCATGAAGAGATCCAACGGCGGCTGAACTATGATCAATTGACCGGCTTGTTGACCAGGGAGTCATATGAGCTTGCCTTTCGTTCTGAGATTGAAAAGAAGAGATTGGTCTCCCTTCGTGCCGCCCAGTTCATGATGGATATCGATAGATTTAAGAACGTCAATGATACCTACGGTCACCTGGCTGGTAGTTCTGTTCTTTCGAAGCTAGGTGATCTCCTGCGAGCCAATGCCCGTGATACTGACCTGATCGGACGTTATGGCGGCGAAGAATTCATCATATTCTTGACTGCAATCACACCGGATGATGCTATCAAACGGGCCAAGAAAATACGTTCGATCATAAAAAATCATGACTTTATCTATAAACAACAAACTATCAACATCACGCTTTCGATTGGTATCTCTTTTTATCCTGAGCACGGTCAGACCCTCAATGAGTTGATACATGCTGCCGATGTCGCGCTTTATGAAGCCAAACGTGCTGGTCGGGACAGGGTCGCCATTTACAAGGAATAGATTTTCTGCAAAACCTGGGCTTTACATGATGTGATTGAATTGTGCATGCATTACAATAACTTTCTGCTTGGGCCGGTAACCTTCTTCGGTAAGCATTTTATTTGGGACGATAATTTAATATTCTTCTAGGCATATTATCTCATCAAGTCTCTCTCCCTCGAGAATATGAGTGATTTTTTTTGGAGATATTGTCACGATAAAATTAATGATTTTGTGGAGTAGAAAAAGTGATCAATTTACATGGATATTCGGATTCGTTTCGGGTAGAAAATTGGGGGTATCGGAGGAGCTCTCGACCCGCATGAACACTGCGCATAAAAAATAGCGGGGGCCGGATTGTTTACTCGCGTCGTAGCTTTCAATAAGCGAAGACGGACGAACCGACGATACCGACCCTCAACCCGCATGAATACTGGCTCCGATTGTGGCCCGAACAACATCCGAACAACCGGTGCACAATTTTCTGGTGAACCAAACGGGGAAACGCACTCCTTTTCGTGACCCCTTTTCTCAGCCCATATAACCAGGGTAAGAAAAATGAATCACACACAGAGCCCGCAATCCGAACGCGAAATTAATGTAGTTTGATCGGAAGCGAGTTATCTGGAATGGAGCAAATGCTAGGAGTATTTTTACTCGCATTCTGAAAATAAAAGAAAAATAACCTCCAAAGGGTGCTGAATGTGCGTTTGACCGTGAGCAACGAGAAAATGAACTGTTTCAGATCGGGACGCTTGTCTTTGCTGTAGCCACGCACCAGCAGAAAAGGATCGTCATGACGTGGATCAAAATCACCCCAGACCCGGATCGAACTCGTGTCGGCGTGAAAAAAGCAGTGCTTGATCCGGGCCAGAGCACAACCTTTCACCGCAAGGGGCGTCAGCATCTTCTGGGTACCATACGCATACAAGCGATCCAGAACTCGCCCCAGCGTCCAATCATTGAGTTGGGAGGGCTCAATCTGCTCACCCAATAACAGCTCGGTGTCTTTCCCCTCAAAAAATTCATGCAGACGGAACAAGGGGGAACGACCGGAAAGGGCATCGAGGATCATAGCTAAGACCACACGACTAGGGCTTATTTCCATCTCGCCCTTGATCCGACTGTCGATCTCTTCGACCAAGCCAAGTTTGTGGGCAAAAGCTGTTATGATCGGTAA
>JAFGSJ010000073.1 GCA_016934675.1 bacterium
ATGGTGCGCATTTTGGGGAAAATGTTTTTTTCTGATCGACCAAAATCGCTCCGCTCTTTGGTCTATAGACATCGCACATGGCTCCATACGGGGACAGAGCCTGTTTACAGCCCAGAAAACGCTATTGATCGAATCCAGAGCTGGATTTTGGATCACTTTCGGAGAACAGATTCGATATCCTTGACTGTCCCGGAATTACGTACGTGCATAAAAAAACCCTTCCCGAACATCACGATCGGGAAGGGTTTTGATTGCTTCTTGTTGGGACAGACGATATTAATACATTCCGCCCATTCCCCCCATACCACCCATACCGCCACCAGGAGGCATGGCCGGGGTCTTTTCCGGTTCCGGTTTATCGGTGATCAGGGCTTCGGTCGTCAGCATGAGCGCGGCAATACTGGTCGCGTTTTGGAGTGCGGTCCTCGAGACCTTGGTCGGATCGATAATCCCGAAAGCCAGCATGTCGCCATACTCTTCGGTCTCAGCATTGAAACCTTCGTTGGTCTTGAGTGTTTTCACTTTTTCGACCACGATCGAACCTTCCCAGCCTGCATTGGCGGCAATCTGTCGGATCGGTTCCTCGAGGGCCTTCTTCACGATATCGACCCCGATGTTTTGATCGTTGTTGAGCTTGAGTGTATTGAGAGCCTGGATCGCTCGCAGGAAAGCAACACCACCGCCGGGCACAATGCCTTCCTCGACCGCCGCCCGCGTCGCGTTCAGAGCATCCTCAACCCGGGCTTTCTTTTCCTTCATCTCGGTCTCAGTCGCGGCGCCGACATTCAGTACGGCCACACCACCCACTAACTTGGCCAGACGTTCCTGCAACTTTTCGCGATCATAATCCGACGTTGATTCTTCGATCTGGGCCTTGATCTGCCTGACCCGGCCTTCAATGTCACTGGCCTTGCCATCGCCTTCAACGATCGTCGTGTTCTCTTTATTAATATTGACCCGTTTGGCGCGACCCAAATCCGACATCTTGATGTTCTCGAGCTTGATGCCCAGGTCCTCGGATATAACCGTGCCACCTGTCAGGATGGCAATGTCTTCGAGCATGGCTTTACGGCGGTCCCCAAAACCCGGCGCCTTGACCGCAGCACAGGTGAACGTACCACGCAGCTTGTTCACGACCAGAGTGGCCAGTGCTTCGCCTTCAACATCCTCGGCGATTATCAGGAGGGGCTTACCCATCTTGGCTATCTGTTCGAGAATGGGCAGCAGGTCCTTCATATTACTGATTTTCTTCTCGTGAATCAGAATGTACGGATTGTCCAGCGTGGCTTCCATCCGTTCGGAATCGGTCACAAAATACGGCGAGAGATAACCCCGATCGAACTGCATCCCTTCGACCACTTCGAGTGTGGTCTCCATACTCTTGGCTTCCTCGACCGTGATCACACCGTCTTTTCCGACTTTCTCCATGGCCTCGGCAATGATCTCACCAATAGCCATGTCATTGTTCGCCGAAATTGCAGCCACCTGCGAAATCTCACGCTTCCCCTCGATCGGTCGCGATAATTTCTTTATTTCATCGATCACGACCTCCGTGGCTTTCATGATGCCCCGCTTGAGGTCCATGGGATTTGCTCCGGCGGTGACATTCTTGATGCCTTCCCGAAAAATGGCTTCGGCTAACACCGTGGCCGTCGTGGTCCCATCACCCGCGACATCGCTCGTCTTCGAGGCAACTTCATTCACCATCTGAGCACCCATGTTCTCGAAAGCATCTTCAAGCTCGATGTCCTTGGCGACCGTCACTCCATCCTTGGTTATGGTCGGTGAACCAAATTTCTTGTCCAGAACAACATTGCGACCCTTGGGCCCCAGAGTAACTTTTACCGCCTTACTTAACGCAATCACACCCCTCAGGATAGATCTACGCGCTTCTTCATCAAATCGTAACATTTTAGCCATTATTCGTACCTCCTGTACAGAAGTCCATCATCTCCTGCGGACAATCCCTGTGATGAGCTCAGTCCTTGATGATCCCTAAAATATCATCCTCACGCATGATCAAATATTCATTGTCATCGATCTTTACATCTGTCCCGGAATACTTACCGAAAAGGACTTTATCACCCTCTTTCACCGTCAGATTCATAACCTGACCATCTTTGCCCATCTTGCCCGGACCAACCGCCTTGACTATACCCTGCTGCGGTTTCTCCTTGGCCGTATCCGGGATAATGATCCCACCCTTGACCGTCTCCGTCTCTGCCAACCGCTCAACAATAACTCGATCGTGTAATGGTTGTATCTTCATAAATTCTACCTCCTTGTTATGAAAACCTCGCTTGTCTCACAGAATCACCCTGTGATCTGCTCATTATTCGCACAACTCTGGCTTTTCCTGTTCCCTATCAGCACTCTCCTGTTTGAGTGCTAACATCATCATTAGGCTATGCTTATAGACCCAATCAAATCGATTGTCAAGTTTTAACTCATAAATGTTGATACTGATCGACTCATGATTGCTGAACCAGGGAACAATATTCAATGAACCACTCCTTCAGATATCCTCCCCCTCCTCCTTCATAGCGTTCCTCCTTCATAGCGTTGACTGTCCCTAATTCACCTTCATAGCGTTGACTGTCCCCTAACAATCAGCGCATCAGAATCGGGTCGATGACACTGTATGTGGCGTGGAGACATGGTGTTGTGTTGGATCAGTTGGCGGTAGGAGACTGCTGTCGTTCGAGGTCGTGTTGAACAGCTTGGACACTATCATAGCGGAGTTCAGGGTCTTTTTCGAGCATTTTCATAATGATTTCCTGGAACCATTCGGGGACTGCATTCTTGAACTGGTCCGGGATTGAAGGGGATTCCTGGAGGTGTTTAAAGCCAATTGAGATGGGGGTTTCACCGCGGAAGGGGACGGTTCCGGTCAGCATTTCATAGGCGATCACGCCCATGGAATACAGATCGGTCCGATGGTCGACATTTTTTCCACTGACCTGTTCCGGCGACATGTATTCGGGTGTGCCGACGACCAGGCCGGTCATGGTCAAGCCTTGGAGGAAGGTAGCTTTAGCCAGGCCGAAGTCGATAATTTTGAGGTGTTTCTGTTCATTGACCAGGATATTCTGGGGTTTCAGGTCACGGTGAATGATGCCGACCTGATGAGCGGCATTGACTCCCTGACAAATCTGAGTGAAGTAATGTATAATTTCCGGAAAGGTGAGCTGTTTCTGTCTGGAAATGATGGATTTGAGACTTTGGCCCAGGAAATACTCCATGGAAATATAGAGAGTCCCTTTAAATTCGCCCAGATCGTGGATACGGATGACATTGGTATGAGAGATTTTGCGGGAGGCGGCCGCTTCCTGTTTGAATCGGGTCGCCATTTTTTCATCGGCAGAGATTTGAGGGGTAATGAGTTTCAGGGCCACGATTTCGTTCAATTGGGTATCCTGGGCTTTGAGGACAATCCCCATACCGCCGCGGCCGATTTCTTCAAGGATTTTGTAGCGGTTGGACAGGGTTGAATTGGCGGCGAATTCGCTGGTAATGGCTTGGGAGACTTGTTCAAGTTTATGGAAACTCTCCTCACGTTCATTGGCGATCAGTTTCTGCAAGCGTTTATTCAGTTCGAATTCGGTCGAGGTGACGATAGTTTCCATGGTTTCGATTCGACTGGTCAGGCGAGTGTTCTGGGCACGTATTTCCTCGATTTCTGCGTGGACTTTTCCGGTTGGGTCCAGTCCTCGGTTAATCATGGCCAGTTTTTCCTGATGGGCCAGTAATTGGCTTTCCTTCTTGTGGTTCAGAACCAGTCGGAAGACTTTGGTACTGGCCGCGATGGCGATAATGCCCAGGATCATCAATGTCCCGCCCATAAAGACCTCTCTCTTAAAAAGTGATCCAGAAACCGATGTTTTCATTCATAACACTTTCGACATACAAATGCAATAAAAAAGTGAGCATGGCTGTGACAAATCATGTTCAGTAGAAAATTGGCTATTTTGGTGAAAACTGAGTAATGAGAGTTGGCTTTCAGGATATGGTGTGCTAGAATGATACAATCAATTTGAGTGCGATCTAATTCTGTTACAGGCAAGGATTGAGCTCATGATCTGATAGGTGGGAGGTGAGGCTTTATCGGTAATCCGGAGAAAAATGCGACCGTCTTAGTTGTCGATGATGAGGAGAGCATACTCGAGACATTGGCTGGTGTATTCAGTGATGAAGGCTATAAGGTCCGGACGGCAATGTCGGGTGAGCAAGCGTTACTTGTTCTTGAACAGGTGCCGGTTGATCTGGTTTTTCTGGATATCTGGTTACCCGGGATCGATGGTTTGATGACGCTCGATCGAATCACGGCGAATTATCCGCAGACATCGGTCGTAATGATATCGGGACACGGGACGATTGAGACCGCGGTGGAAGCGGCCAAGAAGGGGGCTTATTACTTCATCGAGAAGCCGATCGATTTGGACAAGATATTGCTGATCACCAAGCGTGCATTGGAGCGGCGTTCGCTTGAACAGGAGAATATCACTTTACGGCAGCGGATCGAGCAGAAATTCGAGATGATCGGACGGAGCACAGCGATCAAGGAGATCAGGTTTCAAATTGAAGCGGCAGCCCCGTCAAACGGCCGAGTCCTGATTCATGGGGAGAATGGGACGGGTAAGGAACTTGTAGCACGCGCGATTCATTCTGCATCCAAGCGTAACAAGGCTGAATTTGTCGAGGTTAATTGTGCCGCCATTCCGGAGGATTTAATTGAGAGTGAGTTATTCGGGCACGAGAAAGGTTCTTTTACCGGTGCGACTGTCCGCAAGATCGGTAAATTTGAATTGGCACATGGTGGCACAATATTTCTGGATGAAGTCGGGGACATGAGTCTGAAGACGCAAGCCAAGGTGTTGCGAGTGTTGGAGGAGCAGAAAATCGAACGTGTGGGGGGGACAATCACCATAGAGATTGACGTCCGGGTCATTGCTGCTTCGAACAAGGACCTGGTCAAGGAAATAGAAGCCGGAACATTTCGGGAGGACCTGTATTATCGTTTGAACGTTATTCCCATCACCGTACCACCTCTTCGGGACAGGCTTGAAGATATCAAGCTTCTCTGTGATTATTATCTCAAGTACTTCTGTCGGGAAAATGGCAAAAAACTCAAGAAATTGAGTGATGGGGCATTACAGGTTTTGCAGAATTATCGTTGGCCGGGCAACATTCGTGAGTTGAAGAACGTGATCGAACGTTTAGTGATCATGGTCCAGCCAGATTTAATCGATGTTTCTGATATACCGCCTGTTTATCGGCGGCAATCTCTGGCGGGCGGTGTTAAGAAATCGGAATCCGGCAAAACGGACGAGTTGTTTGAATCGGACACACTTAAGACCGCCCGGGACAATTTCGAAAAGGTCTTCATTCTGGCCAAGCTGCAAGAGAACAACTGGAACATATCAAAAACCGCGGAGATCATGAAAATCGAGCGGAGTAACCTGCACCGCAAAATGAAGCTATTGGGCATATCGGTCAATCGTGAGGACGAGAAAGCCTGACCGGACTCGATCTACTTTTATTCGGCGGTTTGGCTCGTTTCCTGCTGGTCAATGATTTTAATGAAATTCGTTTTTTTCAGTTCTTCCAGCCATTCGGCCCGTTTAATAAAGAATTTCTGTTCGAACAGGTTATCCTTGATCTGGTCTTTGACTTCTTCAAAGGGGAGCTGAGCGCCGCCAATAATTTCAATGAGTTGGACAATGTGATATCCGAATCTTGTTTGAAAAGGTCTTGAATACTGGGAAGGTTTCAGGGAAGCCAGCGTCGTGACAAATTCCGGCAGAAGAGCGTTTTCCTCGATTGTGCCCAGATCACCGCAGTCCTGACCGGTCGGATCATCCGACAGTTCCTGAGCCAATGTGCAAAAATCCAGGCCATCCTCCAGTTTCTGATATATGAGTTCCGCCTGTTGACGGGTCTCAGCGTCACTTCGCAGGCTCGTAATCTGGACAAGTATATGGCGGACATGATATTGTTTTTTCTCGATATAAAAGTCAGGATGGGCCTGATAAAAGTCCTGTAATTCCGATTCAATGATCCGGACTTTGGACTTGATCTCGTAATTCTGGACACGAAATATTTTCAATTGATTTTTAATCAGGTCGGTATATTCTTCGAGTGACATGCCCTCTGTTCGGAGAGCTTGATCGAGTTCTTCCCTGCTCGTCAATTTATTGGCAGACATGACGTTATCCAGAGCGTTATTGACCGCTTGTTCATCGATTTCAAGCCCCATTTCATTGGCTTTCTGAAGGATGAGCATTTCTTCGATCATCATCTGGAGCGTCTGCTCCTCGACCTCCTCAATTTTGGCGTTGAGTTCACCAGGATTCACCATATGGGTCATTTCGGCGATCAGTTTTTGCTTACGGTCTTCCAACTCGCTCAGAGTAATAATCTCATCGTTGACCACGGCCAGAACGCGATCGATCTCCTTAGCCAAAAGTAAACCAGGAATAAGGCCTAACCAGATTATCAGTCCGGTAAGTCCGGTCCATTTTCGGGTCATTCTTCTCTCTCCCTCATGTGATAATGCTCTCGAGCCTGACGATCAGGACCATTTTCCCGACTCGTCTGCTTCCTGTTATCGTGTTGATTCTGTGGTGCTGACATGATAGCAACGTGTTTTCTTCGCATTTATGTCCATGTTAATAACCGGTTTTGTGTTCATTTTCAAGGCCAAAAAGGACTTTATCCGTGGTCAGATTTTTCAGAAGCCTCTGTTCAGACAATGTGACGGGCAATTGATTATATTGTTGCTCCAACCAGGTAGTAAAAATCTGGTCCTGCTTTTCATGGAGAATGATCGCCTTGATATCATCATGGACTTTTCCGAGAGGGATAATGCCCTTCATGCGTTTTTCGACCACATGCAGGACCAGATAATCCCCCTCACTCGAGGTATAACTGACATAATCATTATCAGCGGTGGCCAGGACCAATTTTTGTTCGTCCGGTTCGATATCATTCAGTTGAACGAATCCGAGGTCAATCAGTTCAGGCGTTTCTGCGCCTGCATCGATGAATTTTTCCATTACCGTTTCGATAGTCGTACCCTTCTTCAACTCACTGAAAATACGTTTTCCGGTCTGGACATGATCGAAGAGTATCTGTCTGAGATGTATTTGAGACGTATCGTTCAAATATTTATTTTGATGGTAGGTATAGTATGCCTGAATTTCAGCCTCAGTGACCGAGACCGGTTCTTGAAACAGGATGGATTCCTTGACTTTCCTGGCCAGCATGTTTTCCTTCATTTTTCCCTGGACATTAATCTGAGAAGTAAAATAGTCATCACTAATGTTATGGTGTTTGGAGTGAGGGAAACACAGCTCGGTCAGAGCATCGATAGTAGAGTTGAGATTGCTGTCATTGGTGAGTCCATTCTTTTTGGCTTCTTCAAGGAGTATTTCCATAGTGATCATCCGATTGATCAGGTCAAGGGCGAGCTGTTCCCGTTCGTATCTGGTCAGCATTTCCCATTGTTTGGCATAAAGCACACGATAGCGGAGCAGGAATTCATCGAGTTTGATTGTTTTTTGGCCGACGGTGGCAATGATGGGATTGTCCATCATAGGAGGAAGCAACCTGTTCTTCATGATGAAGACGAGAGCGAGGGTTGCCACCAGAATGATCAGAAAGGTGATGATGAGGAACAGCCTGGTCATGGAAGTGGTGCGGTTTGCAGGACTTGCGGACAGGTCTTGTTTTCTGATGATGAGATTACTGTCAGTCATGAGTATACCTCAGCCAAGCGAGCCATCCGGATCAATTCAGGCTGAAATTCATCCAGCTCCTCATCGAGAAGCTCCCGGAATCGAAAATCTGATATATCAAAAACACAGCAATAAGCAAGTAGTAGCATTTTTACACCTAAAGGTAAAGCTGAACACAAGAGATTGACACAGTTGTATTCATTCACCGTCCATGACAGTATCAGAATCGGCAATATTTTTCATATTTCTGATGATCTGCTGCATAAGTAGAAAAACCTGGTTATCCGGTACATCCGGGAATTTAATTTTTACGGCGTGACTGCTGGGGAAAGAAATCTGGGCTTCATGTTCTGTGCAGAGTTGCACCAGGGTTTTGGGAGAATAGTCGATGAAATGGGCAAAACTGATAAAACAGGTTTCTTTGGCGATTTCGAGGCGTTCGATACCAATGCTGTTGCATTGGAGTGTGAAAGCCCTTTGAGTGAATATACGTTGGACCACGACCGGCATTGCACCGAAACGATCACGCAATTCTTCCTGGTACTCGTCCAATTCAAGCTGATTGTTGATTGAGGTCAATGTGCGATAAATCATTAAACGCTGGTTCGTATCAGGAATAAAAGTCTGGGGGATATAGGCTTCGAACGGTAAGGTCACTGAAGTGATAACCTCGGGCTTTTGTTTCTCACCGCGCAATTCCTTGACAGCTTTTTCGAGCAATGAGCAGTACATATCAAAGCCGATCGCGCTGATATGGCCGTGTTGCTGGGCACCTAACAGATTGCCGGCCCCCCTGATTTCGAGATCATGGGCAGCGATTCTAAAGCCGGACCCGAGTTCAGTCAATTCCCGGATCACTTTAAGCCGTTGCAGGGCGACCTTGGACAATAGGGAGAAATCGATGGTGAGCATGTAGCAGAAGGCGCGGTGATGGGCTCGCCCGACGCGGCCCCGCAGTTGGTACATCTGGGCCAACCCGAGTTTGTCCGCCCGATTGATGATCATAGTATTGACCGAGGGGATATCGATCCCGGATTCGATGATTGTGGTACTGACCAGAACATCGAATTTTTTGGCCATAAACTGGTTCATGATCTTTTTTAACTCGTTTTCCTTCATCTGACCGTGGGCTACGCCGAAGGTAACATCAGGCAGCAGTGTTTGCAGGAAATGAGCCGCGGAATAGATTGATTTGACCCGATTATGCACGAAATAGACCTGACCACCTCGCTGGATTTCGCGAACGATGGCCTCCTTTATCACATCCGCGTTGAATTTGAGGACCTTGGTATGGATAGCGAGTCTGTTTTCCGGGGGCGTATTGATAATGCTCATGTCCCGCAATCCGGCAATGGCCATGTGCAAAGTCCTGGGAATGGGCGTGGCTGTTAAGGTCAGCACATCCGCCTTTTTTCGCAGTTTTTTGAGCTTTTCCTTGTGAGAAACGCCAAAACGTTGCTCCTCGTCGACGACGATGAGCCCGAGATTCTTGAATTCAATATCTTTTTGCAGAAGACGGTGGGTGCCGACAATGATGTCGACCTTTCCTTGCCCAACATCCTGCAGGATCTGTTTCTGTTCTGCAGAGGTCCTGAAGCGGCTGAGAACTTCGAGACGGACCGGGAAGGGCTCGAAACGTTCCGCAAAGTTCAGGTAATGCTGCTGGGCCAGGATGGTGGTCGGAGCCAGAACCGCCACCTGAAAACCGCTCATGACCGCTTTAAAGGCGGCCCGCATGGCCACCTCTGTCTTGCCATACCCGACGTCACCGCAGATGAGTCGGTCCATGGGCACGTCCTGTTCCATGTCGTTCTTAACCTGCTCGATCGCCCTTAACTGATCGGGCGTCTCTTCAAAGGGAAAGGTGGCCTCGAATTCGTTCTGCCAATGATCATCAGCCGGAAAGCGGAAACCGGGTAACACTTCACGCGCGGCGTAGAGCTCGATCAGTTCCAGGGCCATTTCCCGAATTGATTTGCTAATTTTCACTTTCAGGCGGGACCAGCGGGTCGAACCAAGCTTGTCCAGTGCTATTTGCACTGCGTTTTCAGCAGTCGAGTAACGCTGAATCAGGTTAATCCGGTCCATGGGCAGAAACAGCTTGTCATCGCCGGCATAGACCAGGATCAAAAAATCCCGGGTCACGTTCTCGACCGTTATTTCCTGTGTACCTTGATAGCGTCCGATACCATTATCGACATGGACTACATAGTCGCCAATTTTCAAATCGCGAAAGGAGGCGATCAATTCATCACCCCGGTAACGGGCGGATTGGACCTGCTTCGATTTTTCCTGAAACAGCTCGAATGCACTGACCAGAACCAGTTTCAGCTCGGTAAAAATAAAGCCCTGTGAGAGTGAGCCCTTCCTGATACTCAGTGTGCCGGACGGTGCCGGAGCATCCCCTTGCTCACGCGCGGACAAATAGAAATCATCCAGACCACGCTGAATAAGACCCTGCTCGACCGTCGTCCGAGAAAATAAGGTGATGTCATAACCATCGTTCAGATACTTTTCCAGAAAGGCGAAGGCCCGTTCGAGATTACTCTGAAAGGTTGGAATGGACTGGGGGTGCACTTCAAGAACATTTTCACCACTCAATTCGTCACTGAAAAGTGAAAAATAGAGTCGGGGGAATCTCTGTAATTCATTCTGCATCTGTTCGGATGATTGATAGAAGGCTTCGAGTGGAAAATAGGGAAAGGACTGTGGCCTGAAATGGCGGAATTGGCCCTGAATCAGTGTGTCAAAATCGTTGATTTTGCGTTTGATTGAAGCCCTATCCAGGATGACGATGAGCGTCTCGGCGGGAAAAGGCGCCAGAAAACTTTCCAATTGCTCGAAAAAAAAGGGTTGATACCATTCGATACCCTCAAAATACAAGCGTTGCTCGAATGTATCGATCAATTCCTTGAAAGCTTGTTGCTGGATTTTGTTGCCAGCACGGCTCTGATTGATCCGTTCAATGGCCATGTTGATCGCCTGGCTGCTGTAAATGACTTCCCGGGCCGGAACAATCTCGATACTGAGTAGTTGCGAAAGGGAACGTTGCGATTCGATCTCAAATTCACGCAACGATTCGATCTGGTCACCGATGAATTCGATCCTGACCGGATGGTTATAGAGCGGGATGGCGATATCGAGTACTCCTCCCCGGACCGCATACTGACCGGCACTTTCGACAATGTCATCCTGGACATAACCCAGGTTGTGCAAGGTATCGACCAGGCGGTCCCGGTCAAATTCCTGAAAAAGCTCCAATTTCACCGAGTTCTGTTCGAGCAGGGCCCGAGGTATGTTTTTTTTCATCAAGGCGTCCGGGGTGACCGTCACCGATCTCGGTTTCTGGCGGGCCAAGGCAATCTGGCTGATGATCCGGCGATGACAGACTGCATTATAGGGCGACATGTTCTCGAGGGGAAGCAATTCCCAGGGAGGATAATAAACATGCTCCTCAGGATAACGAAGAACGGGTTCGGACAGCTCGGCTTGCCCGGGATCACTGTTCCAGCGGGCACCGGGCAAAGCCCCATCATCTTTCTCGCCCATATCGATCGGGTCGGGTCGATTTTCCACCGAAAAAAAATGCAGATCGCTTAAAAAACGTTCGGCCTCATTACTGCTCGAAGCGATAAAAACGACCGGTCCCATCCATTGGCGGAGGACATAATCGGCCAGAAAAGCGCGGGCAGAACCCCACAGCCCCACGATATGGGCCTCATCCAACTGGCGATGCTGGAGCTGGTTCAGCAGTGCTGAAAGTGACTTGAAAACCATATATCGCTCCTCAGACCTTATCCGGTAGAAGGACTGCCGAATCTGGCCCGGATGGTCTCGATGATCTGTGTGGTCGATCGTCCGGGTCGCAGTTCGATCCGAATGATGCGACCACCGTTTTGCCGGACAACATCGGACCCGACAATTTCATCTGCCTGCCAGTCCGAGCCCTTGACCAGAACATCAGGTTTGATCAGGGAGATCAACTCGAGAGGAGTCGGCTCGTCAAAGAGGATGACATGGTCGACCGGTTTCAGAGCACAGAGAAGAAGGGCCCGTTCGTCTTCAGAGATGATCGGGCGTCGATCGCCTTTTCCAAGTTTGACCGAACGATCGCTGTTGAGTCCGACCACCAGCACATCTCCTGCAGCACGGGCCTGTTCAAGCAGATGCACATGACCGCTATGCAGAATATCAAAGCAGCCATTGGTAAAAACGACGCAACGGGATTCGCGGACATACTGGGCCCGAAAAGGCAAAAACTCGGTCACGCTCAGTAAACAGGTCGGATAGGGCATGTTCATTTCCTGTTCAATGGACCTTGACCAGGACCATGGTCATATCATCATGTTGTTGTTGTTCTGCAGCCCAATTGTGTATAGTATCTATTACCTTTGCATAGATATTATCCAGTCCTGTCGCTGAATATTCACTAAAAAGTGCGGCCAAACGCTCGTCCCCGAATTCTTCCTGGGCGAGGTTGATTGTTTCGGAAAAGCCATCGGTGTATGCGGCAAAAAGATCACCAGTCACGAGTTGAATGCGACCCTGTTCATATGTCCGATCTGAAAATAATCCGGTGACCATGCCTCCTTCGGTCAGGGGAATGGCCTCCTTGTCCCTGAAGATCAGGGGCGGTAGATGACCGGCATTGCAATAATGCAAGGCCCTGGTCTCCAGTTCAAGCCGACCATAAAAAAGAGTGCTGAATTTCGTCTCGGCGGCATAGGTTACCAGATGCTCGTTAAATCGTTGCACAATCAATGAAACATCGGACTCGAGATGATTGTTGCTCTCATTTCGTAAAAAAGTATGAGAACTCGCCATTAACAGAGCGGCCGAAATGCCTTTACCACTGATATCACCGATAAAAAAATCCAGGTAGCCCTCTTTATGACTGATGAAATCGTAATAATCACCACTGACCATCTGAGCGGGAACACATTTGCCCAATAACTCGAGCCCGCTGACCTGCGGTAATTGCTTGGGGAAAAACATTTTCTGGACTTGTTGAGCGATGGCGAGTTCATGTTCGAGCCGTTCTTTCTCCTTGACCTTGATCAGCATTGCCTCCAAATCCTCGGACATCCGATCAAACGAGTGGGCCAATTCGCCCAATTGGTCCCGGCGGGACGATGCGATCTGGTAGCCGGTCAGATCGCCGGCTGATATATACTGGGTCTTACGATGGAGTTGGCCGATCAGTTTGGTGATCGAGCGTGATAAAAGCACACTGATGATCAGTGCGATCAGCTCGATCGCACCGAATAAAATGCCGATGATGATCAGGGCCGTGATAAAGACATTCTGGATCGGTATCTGATCAGGGATCGCTCCCTGAATGAATGTCCGGACAATATACGAATAGCGGGTGTTGATGATCCCAATGATGCCGATAGCGTCAATCCCCTCCGGACTCAAACCCAAACCTTCGGCATAGGTATAGGACGTAAAATAATCCAAACCATGCGGCACAGTCTCAGACCAACGGGCGACCTTCTCCTGCAACTGAGGAGAATTGATCAATGTTTCATCATTCTTCTCGGTCAGCTCGGGAGTGCTCGATATGTGCACACTGAACGAATCTTCCGATGAAGGTTCAGTTTGCACCACGCCACCAGATACAAACATGATCCGACCGTCGAAAAAGTGCTCGATCTTATCGAGATAGGGTCGTTCGAGCGGGACGGCACTGATGACGACCACATTCCCTATACTCCCCGCTTTTTTGATCGAACTGAGCAAATAAATCGTGTCCTCATACTGAAAATAAATCTGCCGATCCATGTCCGATAACTCGATAAAGGGTAAAGTTGCACCGGTCGACCCCCAGAGTAGTTCAGGCTCAGACTGGACTCTCCAAATCATGACCTGTAGCCCTGGATAATCCCGGCTGCATTGAGGATACAGCTGCCCGGCGTACTCGATCAAACCACTCTCACTGCCCGATACCAGGCCGAAAGCAAACTTATAACTGATCGCACCCAAACCGGCCAACTCCTCCTCCAAAACATGCTTCACATGAAAACTGACCAGTTGGAGCATGAAGAGATTAAAACCGATATAGACCAGGAGAATCAGAAGCACGATCGGTAGAATACCTGTCAGAACATATCCGGCAATGATCCGGTTCCTGACCTTGAAAAAGAAATGGTTGATCAGCCAACGGACCAATTTGAGTACAAAGCCGACACATACTATCAAAAAAAGCAGATAGGACCCGATCCGTATCGCAAATAAAAGCGCATCCGGAACGCCCATGAAGCTGAACACGAAGGAAAGACCCAACACAGTGAGCCCAACCACGAAGAGCCTGAACTGCCAACACCTGCTCCATGTTTTCTTGAACATCGTCCCTAACTGGACCATGACATGTCCTCCTCACCTCCACGATTATTGTAACAAAGCCCTGCTAAATTAACAACTCGTTTGTGCATTTCATCTTTTCTTCTATAACGTTTCAAACTGCCTCTTTGTTCTGTTTATACAGAATGTATTTTCCAAAGCCCTCAAGGATGCTCCTTTGAGGATGCTATGAGTCGCTGGGAAGCACCTTGACAAGGAATCATTTTCCCTTTACTCTAATGACTACTATACTGAACACAGTGTTTCTTCATAATACCGGAACTGCAGGTTTTTGAGTTTCTTCAATCGAAAAGAAAACCAGGAGGGACAGGTTTTGAGCATAAAACATCGTGACAGAGTGTCAGATGTATGTGCCATGATCATCATGGCGGGGCTTGTTTTCATCGTTTTTCGGGTCAATTGGGTGATAGGTGCCTCCTGGCAGAATGTAACCTATTTGGCAAACGAATTGGCTTCACCGGTGGACTCACCCCAGAGTTGGGTCCTGCAAACTATGGCCCCGTTCAGATATCGGCTTCTATTTTTCAGTCTGGTTCAGGGAACGTGGTCTTTGTTCTTCAGTCAGACTGATGCCTATGGTTTCGTCATGGTCTTTCGTTTCTGGAGCGTTTTCTTCAGCTATGCTCTTGTGATCGCGTTTTACTTCTTTTTACAGCAACTCAACTTTGGCAGAAGATCAGCGTTTCTGGGGGTACTACTCTTGCTCTTCAGCCCACCCATGTTCTTTGCCTATATCCATCCGGTCCATACGCGTGAGGACCCGATCGCTTTTTTGTTAATAGTACTTCAACTCTCATTATTATTAAAAGGACGAATGTTTGCTTTTGGTGTAGTGAATAGTATCGGCATGTTTTGCCGGGAGACGTTACTGCTGGTGCCCATATGTTATTTCATTGTCTCGCCCGATCGTCTCTGGCTCAGATTTGTCCATGTAGCGGTCCCCCTGATCACCGCTTTCCTGATCAGATTCGTCCTGGGCTTTTCATCTTATGATCCCTTGAGTCTCTCGGCCGAAAATGTTACCTTTCCTTATGAAACGGCAGTTGGCATGTTCCTGGTTTTCGGGGTTATGTGGCTACCCGGTCTGGCGGGTTTAATCAAAAGCTGGTCATCGAGAGATGAACTATCTCGACCGTTGAGGTTTCTGGCATGCTCCGGACCGTGGGCCCTGGGCTTGATTGTAGCCAGCCATCTCATCCTGGGTCGAGCCCGGGAAATCCGGATATCATTTCTCATTTTCCCCTGGATCCTTGTTTTTGGCCTGAAATGGTTCCAAAACAATCGGACGGTCCTGCACCAAGTCATCAAAGACAAGCTTTTCTGGGGCTATGTTCTGCTCGTCCTGCTCGGCTCATCGGGTTTATTTGTCTATCTCAACGCTCATCTGGCTGAATATCATGATCTCCTCAATACTTTTGCCCGGGGATGTTGGCTGAAACTGATTGTCTGTCAGCTCTTTCTCACTCTGGTCATGTTTTATCCGCTCTTTCGAAGTCTAACCAGAACCGATCGTCAGGATTTCTGCTAAGCAGTCAGATCCATATCATCTCGCATCCTGTTTATCCTGTTATCCCGTAAAATAGCGTCAAATAATTTTGTATTGCAAGAAAACAAAAGCAAAGGAATGGAGAAAGCTTTATCAAAGCCTTTGCTGCGCTGCAGCAAGCACCGCAGGTCCGAAGCACCAGGCATCAGCCCGGTTAGAAAAAAATCATGGACATATTCGAGTGTCCCCCATTTTTCCCATTGATGGTCTTTATAGCCTCATGATCAGAGACTATGTACCATCGACGGAAAAAGCGCACGTGTAAAAGAAAAAGAGGTACTCTCAACTTTTTGCTTGCTTTTTTTCTACCACTGCTTCAGAATTGTGAATAGAAACGAAAAGGGGTATTTGAGTGGAGGACGGTATGATTCGCATTTTATATGTGATTAAGCATGTTGTGACGTTGGGTATTCTGTTCAGTGCTGTTTCTGTTTCAGCCGGAACACAGGAAACTGATACGACTGATAGTGATCTCTTAAATGGATTGTCGGAATTTGTTGAGAAAAAGATGGATGAGTGGAACGTTCCCGGATTGGCGATCGGCGTTATCAAAGGTGATCAGACCATATTTTTGCAGGGGTTCGGGTACCGGGATTTCGAGAAAAAACTACCGGTGACACCTCAAACACTGTTCAAAATCGGTTCGGTCTCGAAACCATTTACAGCTTTGTCTGCAGCGCAACTTGTCGATCAGGGAAAACTGGATTGGGACACACCGGTCATCGAATACTTAAAGGATTTTCGCCTTTATGATGATTATGCAACGACGCATGCGACTCCCCGTGATCTCCTCAGTCACAGAACAGGCATGCCCGGTCATTACATGATGTTTCTGGCAACGAATTACGATCGGCAACAGATTTATAACCGGCTCCGTTTTCTCGAACCGATTGCCGGATTTCGCGAGATGTATCTCTACAGCAACCTGATGTATATGACTGCCGGGTATCTTGTCGGGCGAGTCTCAGGCGGGACCTGGGAGGAATATGTCACCCAGCGGATATTCACTCCTCTTGGTATGATAAGGAGCACTTTTTCCGTGTCTGCTATGCAGCAGGATTCGGATTTTGCACTGGCATATGAAAATCGAACCGGTGATCTCACCAATATTCCGATTTATGAATCACCAGCTTCAACGCCAGCTGGCGGCATCATCTCATCCGCTGAAGAGATGCTTGCCTGGCTCAAAGTATACACACATGAAGGAAAAGCAGGGGAAAAGGAAATAGTGTCCGCTACCTCACTGATAGAGATGTTTACGCCCCAGATACCGATCAGATATGTTCCCAACGGCATTACAGGTCCGGTTGAAACATACGGACTGGGTTGGACAATCCGACCTTATCGAGGATATCACCTCGTGCATCATGGTGGCTGGATAGATGGTTTCGTCTCCTGGGTCAGCGTCATGCCCCAAAAGAAGATCGCCGTCGTTGTCTTGAGTAATAAGGGAAACCAGCTTCTGCCTTTTTATCTGAATTACCACATCTACCACCGTTTGCTGGGATTGGAAAACGACTGGACCCTCAACCTTTCACCCGATGCTGACATGGATGGACACGGGCCGGATGAGACAACTGATTCAGAATCAGCACACAAAACGACACATCCGCTGAAAGCGTTCACCGGTGTATACCAACATCCCGCCTATGGCCAAATCGAGATAATCGAAAATGAAGGCGTTCTCAATGCGATTTTCAATAAGGATACTGTTGTTCCACTGAGACATGCCCAATACAACATTTTTCGTGCCAAACATGATATCACTGAATTCAACGAACTTCATTTCTGCTTTCCTGTGAGCCTGACTGGCACAATCGAGAGCCTCCAGGTCCCCCTTCAACCTGATATCGATGGCCGCAGCATCGGTGATATCGTTTTTACGCGTGTGGCTGATACATCACTCAGTAACAGGGAATACCTCCAGAAGTATACCGGGATATTCCAATTTCAGGATATGCAGGTTGAAATCAAACTGGTTGATCAGGGAAAATTGTTCGCTTACGTTCCCGGTCAAAAAGCCTTCGAGATGGAGCCATTCAGTGAAAACGTCTTCAAACTCAAAGGAACCGACTGGGACCAGGCCCGCATCGAATATACAAAGTATGATAAAAGCGGCTTGAGCCTTGAAGGTATCGTCCACCTCAAGGAAGGCTCGCTGCCCATTCACCGCCTCGAACAGAAGTGATCTTCAGCCGATCCACCTCATCCGCTTCGGCAATCACTTCAGATTGTAGCCATTATTCATACGAGAAGATCGATCAGTATTACATACATCACCCTGTTGAGAGATACAGAATCCCGGTAATAAAGGGGGGACACTCAGAGTATCTCTCCATGCCTTGGTGACTCTGTGTGGACCTTTATGAAAAGGCCCCCAACATTTCCCTTATCTCTCATCCCCAATGTGGGAGAGAGCGGATATTCTCATTATGATTCCCCACTAATCCATTGTTTCGCCATTCTGATCGGTCTTGAGCAAGATCATATTGCACCCAGAACCGGAGTTTGAACAGGCATGACCGGTCACAATAAACCCTCCATCTGCAGTCAGTTGCACCATTGTGCCCTTGTCCTCCCCGAGTCCGCCAAAGGTTCTGAACCAGGGGTGGGGGTCGGTGTGATAGTCTGGGTCGGGGTTTCTTGGACTGGGCTTGAGGTTTCCGTGGGCGTGTCATCAGCATTGTCAGCGCTACAGCTCAAGAACCTGATCAGACAACACAGAACGAATGTGCAGATTACATACTGACTGCATATCTTAGTCATTCCCATCACCCTAACCTTTCTCAAAACTGAGTTCATGTCCCGATCGGCGTTTCGCGTTCAATCACCACCGACCTGCCCTCTTCCAGCGGCAAATTTCATGCCAAAGAATGAAGAACAAGACCTGGGTCGAACTTTCCCTGATGAAACCGAAGAATAGCACCATGTCGCGACTGATGATCAGAGCTTCGCACAGGTAGCACGGTTTTCCTCAGAGGTTGAACTGTTCATTTTCTGAACGGAGTGTAACTTTTCCGTACAGCAAGGGAAGAGAGCGGATACTCATGTATGATTTCATGTTTCTTCGAGAAACGAATTGTGTTTCAGGATTCTTGTATAAACTCACGCAGCCGCGTGAAGGGGCTGTCGATTTAATCATGCAGCGTTACTTCTTCATGTTACCCTTTTGATATGAATGTGGTATACGCGAACATGATCTCTCAAAAATGATCCACCACTATTTTCGTCGCGTAGCGACGA
>JAFGSJ010000074.1 GCA_016934675.1 bacterium
CCAGGGTGTGTGCTTAATCATTCCTCCAGAATTCCACCCCCCGACCCCCGCCAGCGGGGGACAGAGCCGGTTTACGGCCCAAAAGACAATTTTGTTCCGCAGGACATGCGTGTGTATATAACAGTGACAGTCAAACACCAACTTCGTAAACGTAAACGTGAACGTAATCGTTGTCGAGTTTTTTGGGAATTTATGCGTGATCCTGAGCAAATATTTGAGATAAAGCTCACCATTCGAAAGGAATAGCTTCCTGGTCTGAAGGGTTTCTCTGCTTACGACAATGTGTCTTCAGTGATGTTCATCACGTTTACGATTACGTTTACGATTACGTTTATGGGTAAACATCACGAGTAAACAAAAGGTTCAATACATGCTGAATTCGCGTTGTTTGATCATTCCTTGAGAATTCCACTCCCCGACCCCCGCCAGCGGTGGACAGAGCCGATTCACGGCCCAAAAGACAATAAGCACCGCGTTCAGAGCCTGATCTCCGACCATCAACTTAATTTTCAAATGAGAGTGGATCTGGTTGACGCGATCCAAAGCCGAAGAAGTTTTTGATTAATACAGAGTAAAAACCCGCTCATTTCACCATCTCGAAACCTTCGCTACCCGCATGAATAGTCCTGTCCCACTTTGGAGGAGTCGGGGGGAGGATTTCCCGGGGCTGCCAACTCTCCAATAACTGCCTCGAGCATCAATCCTCTCTCCCCCTCGACCGGGCTCGGGGCAAGCTGTCTCCTGCTTTTTACTCTCCTGACTCCTGCTCTCCTGTTCTTCAAACCCAGCTGCACATGCGGACTGTCCCTCAAAAGCGTTCTATTTTTTATCACAACCAAGCTGGTTCGCGGTCGTGAAAAGCAAGGCATCCTCATGCCGATTTCGATCATAATCCACGCTGACCTGATCGCCTTCTCTGATGGTCCCTTTCAGGAGAGCCAGGGATAACGGATTCTGGACATACGCCTGAATGGTCCGCTTCAGAGGCCGCGCCCCAAAAACCGGATCAAAACCCTGGCGAGCCACAAAATCCTTGGCCTCATCCGACCAATGCAGCACAATATGACGCTCGGCTAAACGCCGCTGAAACAGGTCGAGCTGTATGTCAACGATCGCACGAATCTGCTCGAGCTCCAGATTATTGAAATAGATGATTTCATCGATCCTGTTCAAGAACTCGGGCCGAAAAGATTGGCGGACCAAATCTTTGAGTTCGCTTCTCATCCGCTCATTATCCCTGCCCGCATATTCCTGGATGATATGCGATCCGAGATTCGAGGTCATGATGATCAAGGCGTTCTTACAATCAACAGTCCGACCCTTACCATCGGTCAGACGTCCTTCATCCAAGACCTGCAGCAAAATATTGAAAACTTCGGTATGGGCCTTTTCGATCTCATCAAAAAGCACAACCGAATAGGGCTTACGACGTAAAGCCTCCGTCAAATAGCCCCCCTCTTCATAACCGACATATCCCGGAGGCGCTCCGATCAAACGGGCAACAGCGTGCTTCTCCATGAATTCGGACATATCGATGCGAATGATCGCTCGCTCATCATCAAACAAGAATTCGGCCAGGGCCCGAGCCAACTCGGTCTTGCCCACACCGGTCGGCCCCATAAAAATAAAAGAACCAATCGGTCGATCCGGATCGGCCAATCCCGAACGTGAGCGACGGATTGCATCGGAGACGATACCAAGGGCCTGGTCCTGCCCGACGACCCGAAGACGTAACCGCTCCTCCATCTTGATCAGTTTCTGGATTTCACTTTCAATCATTCGAGAGACGGGGATGTGGGTCCAACGCGAGACAACTTCAGCAATGTCCTCCTCGTCAACTTCCTCCTTCAACAGTTTGCATTCCTGCTGGATGGCCTGAAGCTGCTTGTTCTGCTCTTCAAGCTGACGGTTCAATTCATTCAACTGCCCGTAACGTAACTCGGCTACCCGCGAATAATCACCTGACCGCTCGGCATTCTGTTCCTCGATCTTGACCTGCTCGATCTGCTCTTTGATCTGACGTATGGTCTCGATGTTTTTCTTCTCGTTCTGCCATTGGGCCCGAACACCAGTTTCACGCTCCCGTAACGAAGCCAACTCTTTCTGTAAACGCTCCAATCGCTCGAGACTCTGTTCGTCCTTTTCCTTTTTTAAGGCCTGCTCCTCGATGACTAATTGCATGATCCGACGAGTGATTTCATCCAATTCGGTCGGTAAACTGTCAATTTCGATCCGCAAACGAGACGCCGCTTCATCCACTAAATCAATGGCCTTATCCGGCAGAAAACGATCGCTGATATACCGATTCGAGAGGACCGCGGCCGCCACCAAAGCACTGTCCTTGATCCTGACACCATGATGGACCTCATAGCGTTGCTGTAAACCTCGCAGTATGGCAATCGTATCCTCGACACTCGGCTCTTCAACCATGATCGGCTGAAAACGCCGTTCGAGCGCAGCATCTTTCTCGATATGTTTGCGGTATTCATCGAGCGTGGTCGCACCAATACAACGCAACTCACCCCGGGCCAAGGCCGGCTTCAACATGTTCGACGCATCGACCGCACCCTGAGCTGCCCCCGCCCCGACTAAAGTGTGCAACTCATCGATGAACAATATGGTCTGGCCAGCGGATTGCTCGATCTCTTTGAGTAACGCTTTCAAGCGGTCTTCGAACTCTCCTCGAAACTTCGAACCGGCAATGAGTGCTCCCAGATCAAGGGCCACCAAGGTCTTATTCTTTAATCCTTCGGGTACATCACCCTCGATGATCCGCTTGGCCAAACCCTCAGCAATCGCCGTCTTGCCCACACCAGGATCACCAATCAAAACCGGATTGTTCTTGGTCCGACGCGATAAAACCTGCATCAAACGCCGTATTTCATCATCACGACCGATCACCGGATCAAGCTTGCCCTGACGAGCCATATCAGTCAAATCACGCGTATATCGCTTCAAGGTCTGATACTTCTCTTCAGGATTCTGGTCCGTAACCCGCTGTGTGCCCCGAATCTCGACCAAAGCCCTCAAAATATTATCTCGCGTTACACCATGACGGGCCAACAACTGCGATACCACACCCCCTGACAAACCACTGATCCCTAATAAAATATGCTCCGTTGAGATATACTCATCCTTCAACCGCGACGCCTCAGTGAAAGCATTATCCAACGCTTTCTTGCTCCCATCTGAAATATAGCCGCCAGCCTCCGATGCACCATACACTTTCGGCAACCTTTCCAACTCAGCTTTTAACTCCTGCTTGACCTGCCCCGGATCACAACCTAGCTTCTGCAGCAACGGGACCACTACCCCCTCCGCCTGCTCAAGCAACACCCATAATATATGCTCCGGCTCCACAGACTGATTCTGACCGGACTCCGCTCGCTGCTGAGCCGCCTGAATCGCCTCCTGGGCCTTGATGGTCATCTTTTCCATCCGGATCATAATGTTCTCCTTCCTGCTACTCCCTCGGACTAACGGTAACACTCACCGTAAACATCACAACATCACCCTTTCAATATAATATATTAGTGTTATATTGTCAAGTATTCTATAATTATTTTTATAGACATATAAAGAGGGCGTGGAGATCGGCTCCATGAAAGGAAAGGAATCGCCCAATCAGCAATGGTCATCGTTGACTGTCCCTATTCCCCACCAATTCATTATTCCTCGACTGCCCCTTTTTCATCTCCTCGCTTGAAAAAGCAGCAGAAAATTCTGTTCTACCAATTGTTGAGCTATTTTTTCCTTGATTTTTTTTTATTTTTTGTTATACTATCGGGTATAGGAACAAGATTTATGTCCATTATCGAGCACATAATCCTCTTTGTAAGGAGAAATACAATGAAAAAAGTAGCATTCGTATTGGTAGTCGTCGCATTCGCTTTTGGGTGCACTTTTCCGGAGCAATATAAAGAGACGAGAGATCTCAAAGTCGACGAGATGCAGAATAAGGTTTTGAACATGAGTGATGATGAATTTCTGCAGCATGCCAAGAAAGAGGACCCGAATTTTCGTGAGAATGTCAATGTTTTAGACGAATCGGCATCGAAAATGGACGAGATACTGCATAAGCAGGAAACGCAGGATGAGGAATTACGGATACTGGTCGAGTCCGAGACGAGCAAGAAAGCAATCTTGATAAATTCCATGGCTGATCTTGAAGATACTGAAGAATTAAAAGCTGAGGAACTGAGCACAGAAACGACTTCGCTTGAAGATTAGCAGTATCATCATCTATCACGTTTCCTGAGTTCGAGTCACCCTTGTTTTGCCAAAGGATTGTTCGGGCTTTGATGCGGGGTGTGTATCGGTTCCGGTGATTAAAGGCATTCAACCGGGATAAGGGAAGCGGATCTTCCTTCCTTAATATTGTTGTTTTTTTCCTTCGTAAGGAATTCTCTATTCTCGATCAGTCCTGTTCAGGGACAGTCAGGTCGATGGAGTAGGTGGGCGAACCGCCGCTTTCGAACCAGCCATACCCTTCCATAACCAGGTCGCATTTAAGTCGATACTTACCTGGTAATGGAGCTTTGAATTGAACAGGCAGGGTCATGGATTGTCCGGGATGGACGTTATTGGGTAGAAGTGCCCTGAAAAAATCGCGGTCCAGGCAGGTGTTCTGTTGATCGAGGAGTTGAATACCCATGGTAACGAAACGAAGATTATCCGGTGAAGTAGCAAACCATAGATCGTGGCCACTATTACAGACAGTGATCTTCAAGTCGACGCGTTCACCGTTTTTAACGGCGAGAGCATCAGTGTCAGCACTGATTGTTGCCCGGAGCGATTTTTCAGGCAGGGCGTTCGCCAGGGCGCCATTGTCCCAACATTCGCAGCGAATGGTTTCATAGTCTTTCGTTCCGGGCCGAAATCGCAGGGAAGGGCATCCTTCGGGATGATCAGTCAATTCCCAACAGAGGCGGTCCACACCGATATCACGGGCGAGTGACCTGGTTTTGTTCATTTCTTCATCTGAATCATTCCAGTGGAAGAGGATCATCCGATAGGTAATGATCGGGTAAACACGGGCCATGGCGTTCCTGAGTCGGACCATGGTTTTGACATTTCTGATCACTCGCTTAAAATCACCTCCCTGTCTATATTTCGTATAGATTTCAGGGCTGGCCCCATCGATCGAAAAGACGAGCTCATGTAAGCCTGACTCGATCACTCGCCTGATTTGGTCTTCATTATTCCAGACCAGGCCATTGGTCGAGGTAAAGGTGAAAACATGGGGATAGTGTTGGCGGACATAAGCGATCATTTCAGGTAATTTCTTATTGAGAAAGGGTTCTCCGTAATTGAACAGTTCTAATCGTTGCAGAGTGGGTGCAGCCTGGTCAACGATCGAACGAAAGAAGTCGAAGGACATCAATTTGTTTCGCCGAGTGCGAGTGATGCCGCTGCTTTTATTGCAATGGCTGTTATAACAGTTGATATTGCAGCAAATGGTCGGTTCAACGAACAAGCGGGTTGGGCCAGGGGGCACAACGGGCTGTTCAGGTGGCCAGGCTGTGTCATGAAGGAGCGTTTTGAGTCCACAATCCTGGCAGAATGGTGTGTATCCTTCCAGCAATCCCTGTCGGATATGGTTCATAAGTATGCCCTGCCAGACCTCAGCCAGGGACTCCTCGCGTAGATTGCCGACTGGACGTTCAGCACGTGGATCGGCGCAGCCACAGACAACGTTCCCATCGCACAGGACCACCAGTGTATTCCAGGGCCAATTGCACCAGTAAGCGGTCTTGATCGGTTTGATCACCGGCATAGCTTTTGGGACCGGTTTATGTTTTGTACGTCTCAGAAACTGGAAAAAGTGTTTGATCATCAGTTTCATCTCGGGACCAAGCGAGAAATAGATCGAGCACTCGCTGGAATGCTTCATGAAAATAGTATATCATCTTGAACGAACTGGCAAAACGAGCCGATCTTTGTTCGACATATATTTCGGAATATCTTCTTGCACCTTGCATTTCGGTCTGATCTCTCATACAATCGAGTCTGAAAGTCAACCATGTTCATCGAACTTTCTTTTGAATATATGACACCTGAACAACCCGATGATAAGGAACACGGTATGCACAAGGACAGAAAGTGGCCTCGACTCATTGCAATCTATTCGAGTCTGACTGTTGCAGTCCTGGCCATTCTGACGATGCTCGTCGCGGGACGCGGTCGGCTGTTTGCCGAAATGATCGGTGGGACCTATCCTGTCAAAGCCCTGGTCCGCGATGTTCTGGGGCTCACTCTCTGTATCGGGTTCATTGTTCTTGTCAGCACTCTGCTCAGGAATGCGCTGAAAAAAATCGTCTCGGCAAATCGACCTCTGGTCTCATTCGGTCTGCTCCTCATGGAGATTCTTGTGATCGCGTTGCTTGGAGGCACCTTTCTCCTCTCCACCATACAGTTGTTTCCGCAGAGGATCATCGGTCATGATCATCCCAAAAAATGGGGTTTACCGTGTCGTGATATCAGTCTCGATGTCGATGGTTTGACCTTATCCGGTTGGTTTTTACCTGGCCAGAATGCCCAGGCCCCGATCATCCTGGTTACGCATGGTTTAAATGCCAATAAGGAAAATTTTCTCCACCCGGTCCAAATCTTAAATCGCCGGGGATTTCAGGTTTGTATCTTCGATTTTCGGGGGCATGGGCACAGCAGCGGACATCTGGTCACCATGGGTTATCATGAGGCCCGGGATATCGAGGCAATCCAAAATTGGCTGACCCGGACCCATCCTGGCGTACCGATCTATGCTCTGGCCTATTCAATGGGCGGGGCTGCAGTCATCAGGGCAGCCAGTCGACAGACCCACTTCACGAAAATCGTGTTGGACTCAACTTTCTATGATCTTGTGTCCGTAGCTGAACAAACCATATTGGAACCGTATGGTCCAATCCGCCCCTTCTTTCTTCAAGCCATGCGTTTCTGGGGGTGGCTCTGGGCTGGTTTCGATCTTTACGATCATCGTCCCGGCGATCTGCTCCCCCTTCTGTCTGACTGTCCTCTCTTTCTTATTCACGGCACCCAGGACAGAGTGATCCCCTGTACCGAATCACTGAAACTCTTCGCTGCTACCGACAAAAAGGCTGAACTTTGGCTAATCGAGGGTTTCGATCACTTACAGGGTATTTCCCATCCCGACTATTTTAATCGAATTTGCACCTTTTTCGGACAATCACAGCAAACCCACCTCACCTTGTAACGAGTCGTGGCAGGTCCTGGCATGACCTCTCTTTTTGACGCTCTCACATTCATTCCAAGTAACCCAGTGCTCGTAAATCCTGTTTGAAGGATTCGTCCTGATCGGCATAATGATCACGAGCAGCATCGTCCTGAAATGTGGTATTCAGCACATCGACGAGATCGCGAACAACGGTTGATTGACTTTCAGCCAGGTTGTCCCGCTCGTCAGGGTCTTTCTCGAGGTGATACAGTTTTCCCTGTTTCTGTGTCACTGGTTTTATGAGTTTCCAAGGTCCGCGTCGGACATAGAGTTCTTCTGCTTCCTCGAGTTGTCCGAAGTTACTCAATTCGCCAAACAAATCACGTTCACCTCGAGTCGAGGGTTCACCTTGCGAGAGGATGCTTTGAATTGGGAGCCCCTCGTTCTGAGAGGTAAGGTTCGCAGTAGCCAGGGCTTGGATCGTAGGATTCAAATCAATGACACCGACGATTGAAGTCTCGAGGCCTGCTTTTCCTCTCTGTGGCCCAGACAACGGAAATGAAACGATCAGTGGGACCGATATTTGTTCCTTATGAAGGGATGAGTTATGAAAAAGATGGCCGCGTTCGCGGAACTCTTCGCCATGGTCCGAGACCAGGAAACAGAATGTTCGCGCCAGTGTTCCCTGATATGCAAGTTTCCGGAACAACACACCCAGGATGGAATCAGTGTAACGAATGGCAAAATCATACAGGACGCTGTAATTCGCTTCATTTCTCATGATATTTGGTCCGCTATTCACCGGAAGCAGGTTATTGATTGGAAAGGCATCTTTTTGGGGTAGTGCGTAGGGATAGTGAGGGTCCATAAAGTGAAGATAGAGGAAAAATGGTTGCGGGTGGGGCGGAAAGAAAAGGGCATGGCTGTCGGCAACTACTTGGTCAGCATGTCCGAATCCCAAGGTATCGTCGAAACAATCGAAACCACGGTCAAATTCATATCTCCGAGAAATGAGCGGATTGGTACTGATCCCGGCCGTATAGAAACCGGCTTGTTTCATGAGTTCAGGCAAGACAGCATTTGCTTCAGATCGTTCTCCGGTATCGTGCCTGTTACTGATCTGGTCCTGTTTCATCTCTGAAAGGGACGGGGCTATCAGTCTTTGAGTAATTGGTTTCTTTTCCCGTTCATTCCCGGGCTGAGCTGCCGAAAATGATAATGATGATGGTATTTCTGATCTACCGCTGAAGCGGGGATAACGCCCTGAAAAAAGTGAAGACACGGAGGGAAAGGTCGCTGGGGCCTGAGAAGCGACTTCTGTGAACAAAAGGGCCTGCTTCGAAAATTTATCGATTTCAGGTGTCTGTCCGGAAGGATAGCCATAACATCCCAGGCGATCGGACCGCAAGGTATCGATCAGCAACAGCAAGACATTATTGCTCGTCTCGGAACATGGTGGAGTATCGCAATACTTACCCAGGACGAGTGGATGTCCCCAGACCAGATAGTCAGACTGGTTTTTTGTGTGCTTAGAATCACTCATTACAGACAAGGTCAATTCAACGTGCTGATCGGACCATTCTCCCAGAGGGACCCAGTAATACGACCAGCGATCTCTTTCATTTCCCTGAAGTGTCCGTTGCCAGACCGCGACGACCCGGTCCTGACCGACAATATTGACCGTTACCCGGGCGGTTGAAGGCAGGGGAGCGTCACTTGTCATATCAAGTGCAGGGCTGGTCAAAGCGAAATATATGCCTGGGCTTGATGGCAAGTGTGTCGTAAAGGAAATAGCTGTTCCGGGACACATTATGAGTGATTTCAATTCTGAACCCTTTCGTTCAACATGTAGTAGTTCTATTGAGCGACATGTTTCGGGAAAAGGTGACTCAAGGTCGGTGGTCGACTCTGTGACGGATAATTCGAGCCACTGAAAGGCGGGGATAGCTTTCAACGACTGAAACTGCTCCTCATCCATATGAAATTCCAGCAGATTACTACCATTTATAATCAATGCCGGCTCCAATTTCCAGGTCCAGGTTTGTTCTGTTGGGGTTGGACCGATCCGGCCAATCATCTTTCCATTCAGAATCACGTTCAGAAAAATGGACGCATCTGTTTCGAGCCACTGTGTTCGCACAGAAAAAAAGATCGGAAGGTGCTGATCGTTCTTCAGAGGCTGGTTGAGGGCTATAGGTATTGTGCATCGGGCTTTTTTCATCGCGAGCCAGATAGCTTCGCTCCCGGTCCTTTTAAAAATCCAGTCACGTCGAAGAGCGACTGATCGATCGGTTAATTCGTGCAGCATAATGACTTTACGTTCAACCGGCCGCTTCTCGAAGTCAGCGCAACAATCGAGGACCAAATGCGGGGAAATCGAGTCATCTGTTTCCGTTTCGGCCAATAAAGTTGGACCGGAGCTCGTTCGTTCAGTGCAACCCGTGCTGAAAATGAAGAGCACCATCGCCAGAAGCAGAAACCTGCTTGATCGCAAAATCTGCCCGAGTCTATCCTGTTCTGTTTGCATGCTCATGGAATATTTTCTCTTGTTTTCGGGTTCAGATGATCGCTTAACTCATTATAGTATAATGTAGAGTGGCTAAATTCCGCTCATTAAAAAGCTGAACACAGGTTTCAAGGTCAATGCATCGAACAATTAGGAATTAAAAAGCATTTCCTCGTCACGTTCTCACTTCCCCCGGGTCTCATCGCCTGATAGAGCTTCATGTTTTAACATATTGTAGGGCAAACACTTTTAAAAAGGAAACTCAAAAATATCAGAAAATGGTGTCTAAAAGAATAAAGCCGAGTGTTCCAACTACGATTCTACCAATGCTGTGGAAAAAAAACCCCATTTCCCTGCTCAGTTTTCAAAGAGCCAAGAAATGGGGCGGTGTTCTCGTGTAATTTCTCAGATCACAGATATAACTGGATAGTGCGATCGTTCATGTGATGTGCGACTACTTCACGGATTCAATAGCTTCAGTTAAAGCCTTTTGAATGATTTCATCAGGTGGTTTCGGAACGAAACCCTGTTCCATCAATGTCTCGAAAATCTGACGTGCCTTGGCAATATCATTCTTGGTCTGATTATAGATTTCGTCACCGGTCAAATTCCGGCGGGCAACACCTTGTTCCACTGCTTTCAAACCGACCGCCCTCGCCTCAAAAGGAAAAACATCGTGCTCATCCATCTTGGGCATGATATTGTCGGGATTGATCCCACGCTTCTCGGCAAAATCAGACATGGCATGAGCGGCTGCAATAGCCATTTCGTCGGTAACCTTTTTGGCACGCACCAAAAGGGCTCCTTTCAAAATACCGGGGAAACCCAGCGAGTTATTAACCTGGTTTGGAAAATCGCCCCGGCCTGTTGCCACGATGTAGGCACCGGCTTCTTTGGCGGCATAAGGATAAATTTCAGGAACAGGGTTGGCGCAGGCCATAACGATCGGTTTTGTCCCCATTGCTTTGATCCAGGCGGGTTTTATGACATCGGGCCCCGGAGTTGACAATGAAATCAATGCATCTGCACCTTTGCACGCTTCGATAATATCGTTGACTTTCTTGGGATTGGTCTGTTCGCATAATTCCCATTTACGGTAGAAACGCGTATCCTTTTTAATGTCTTCCCGGTCTTTATGCAAGGCACCTTTACTGTCAAAGACGATGATCTTGGCCGGATCAGCCCCATCCAAAATCATGAGTCGGGCAATGGTCGTATTGGAAGCGCCGGCGCCCCAGAACACGATCTTGGCATCACCCATTTTCTTATTCGCGACTTTCAGGGCATTGATCATGCCGGCTACGGTCACACAACCCGTGCCTTGAGCATCATCGTGCCATACGGGAATATCGCAGGCTTCTCGCAAGGTATCCAATACTTTATAGCAATTGGGCTGCTGGATATCTTCCAGATTGACCGCGCCAAAACTGGGTTGAAGCATCTTGACAAAATCGATTATCTTTTCGGCGACATGCTCACACTTTTCATTACGACTATCGATGCATATTGCTGTGGCATCAATACCACCCAGATACTTCATAAGCATGGCTTTACCTTCCATAACGCCCATACCACCGGGAGGAGTACAATCGCCATCACCAAGAACCCTGGTCGAATCTGATACGATTGCGACCGAATTACCACGATTGGTTAACTCAAATGATGTATCGAAATTGTCACGTATCGTGGTCGAAACTTTCGATACACCAGGCGTATACCACACATTGAACCAGTTAAAACTGTACAAGCCGCATTTGGGAACGGTCATGATCTTCCCACCATAGAATTTATGGGTATACAAGGCCAATTGTTTCAAAAAAGCTGTCTGTCCTTTAGCAATCTGTTCCTGCGTAAAATGAGGGGGAAATAGCTTTTCCAGATGTTCCAACTGTAACGATATTTTTGTCATATTTTTACTCCCTGAAAAGGATTCCACACTAAGGTAATCCCTATTATGGATCACTCATGCCTGAAATGTATCAGTTCTCAAGGACCCGGTTGGATAACATTTGACAGAACAACACCTCACATCTTTGGTCTCACAATCCTCCTTGACAATATTGACTGGAAAAAAAACATGGACATGCAATTTGAGAAGCATAATAAGGAGCAAAACAATATTTGTCAAGATAGCAGGAAGACCAGAAAGCACTCGATATCTTTTCGTATATATTAGGTTTCTGAGCGGGTTGACTTGATTAACCTGTTGTGTTATTTTTCAATTTTCATTAACACAGTGAACGAAACAAACTTAAACATGGGATCAATGAAAGACCCTGGTTCGAGTCTGACCGGGAGAGTGTCCTGCATTGGCCGAGTCATGAAGGAAGCAAGATGAGCTGGAATCGTCGACAATATTGTGTTCTGCTCTGTTTTTTCTTGTCCGGGATGACCGGCCTGATCTATGAGATCGTCTGGATCAGGCAACTCGGATTGGTATTTGGTGGTGCGGCACCTTCGGTTGGTCTTGTTTTGGGTTCATATATGCTTGGTCTGGGACTGGGCGCATTGGTGCTGGGGCGTTGGGCCGATCGTGTCGCGGCGCCATTGGCGATCTTTGGTCTGATCGAGGGTTTGGTTGGATTGTATGGTCTCGGTTTTGGACCGTTGTTAGGATTGATGGAGAGACTTTATCTGGGTTTGCCGGGATTAATGAGTCCCAGGCTGTATCTGGTCAAGGCAGTCCTGTCTTTTCTTTTGTTGCTGTTTCCCACTTTTTTAATGGGTGGGACTCTCCCCCTTGTCAGTAAATTCTGGATCCAGCAGCGTTATCAATTAAGGACCGGATTAGGATTGCTCTATGGTGTCAATACTGCAGGTGCTGTGATGGGTGCAGCTCTGACCGGTTATTGTATGCTTGGTTGGTTAGGCTTAAGTATGACAACTCGCTGTGCTGCCATGATCAATGGCCTGATCATAGTTATAGTCATATTTCTGAGTAGATCGAACAGGCGGGCTATTGAGATCGAACCGAAAACGGTAACAGCATCAATCATTCACAAAGATAAAGATATTGAAGAAGAGCCCGACATCCAGGGAGTAGCCAGGATCTCGTACTCGGCCTGGCAGTTGAAAATCATCTTTTTCCTTCTTTTTTGCTCCGGTTTTACCAGTCTTGCATATGAAGTCGGTTGGACACGTTTTTTCACGGTAGTGTTGGGCAATACGTCATATGGCTTGGCCTCAGTCCTGGTGGCATACTTATCAGGTATTAGCCTGGGGAGTTGGCTGGCAACGCGAAGAATGTTTGAAACTACTACCGGCGAGAACAAATTCGTCGTACTCCAGATAATCATTGCCCTGTCTTCTTTGGTCTTGCACATGATTATTGGTTCGGTGCCTGCCTTGATAGCTGGTCAATTCGAGGCATATGGACTTTCATTCTGGCTGCTTCAGCTCATACAAGCCCTTTTTATTATGTATTTTCTGCTTGTTCCGGCGACGTGTTACGGTTATCTCTTTCCGGTAGTAGCAGATCTATTGGTCAATCGGATGACGAAGCTGGGGCAAAGCATCGGCTGGCTCTATCTCGTCAACACGATTGGAGCAACTTTTGGTTCGTTATTAATGACCTTTATCTTGGTCCCGCTAGTTGGTTTGGACAACAGCATTTCGATTATCATTTGCCTGAACATAGCTCTAGCTGGTGTGATGCTGTTACTCATTGGGACCGGAGCAAAACAAACCCGACGCCTCTGGACGTTTGTCTGTGCCTCTACTCTGGTTGTGAGCACAATAATCATGGTCATGCCACAGGATGGCATGCATCAAATTCATATTGGACGTATACCGGACGGTTGGCAAATACAGCATATTTATGAAGACATTGAGGCAACGGTAGCGATTGCTACCGGACGAGACCAGTCCGAGGGTGTGGTCAGGAGACTGTATATGAATGGTAATCCCTCAGCATCAGGATTAGCTGGACCAATTCAGGTCGAACGGCTCGAGAGTCTGTTGCCTTTACTTTTACATCCTGATCCCAAGTCACTCTTAGTCATCGGTTTCGGCTCGGGGATTACCGCTGGAGCAGCCCGTGATTTCAGTCTTGAAACAATTGATGCTGTTGAGATCGTTTCGGATATTTCTATTATTGCTCATGAATTTGTGCTCGAAAACAGACATATCAATGATGATCCGCGTCTAACTCTCTCTATAGAAGACGGACGTCAATACCTGAAACGTGTGGCAAAAGGATACGATGTGATCACGACCGGTCCACAGCATCCCACCCAAGTTGGTTCTGTCCATCTGTATACACGTGAATATTTCCGGGATTGTGCCATGCGATTAAACGATCAGGGCATCATGGCCCAGTGGATTCCGCTGTACCAGTTCGCCCCGAACGACGTTCTCAAAGTTCTGACGACCATGCATGATGTTTTCCCCTATATTAGTCTCTGGTCTCTGAATCATGATCTGATTGTTTTGGCCAAAAAAAGCAATACGCCCATCTCGTTTGAAAGTCTGGAGCGACATTGGCAGGACAGAGATGGGCCATTGGGAGAACTACTCAAACAAATCGGAATGACACTGCCCTTCTCACTGTACGCTCTTTTTATTACCTCGGACCCAAAACGATTGGTCGAGAATCCCGACAAAATAATCATCAGCGATGATTTTCCCTCGATCGAATTTTCATCTCTGCCTGCGATCAATCAAGATACGGTGCCGGCCAATATTGAACTCTTGATCAATCTTCTCAGCCCTTTATCACAAGGCATACCTGCTTTTCTCAACTACCCCGAGGACACGAACCTGAAAGAAAGAGCCATAAAGATAATTAATCAGCGCCCGCTCTATTATCAGGCCAGACTTCTGCATCAGACAGGCCAACTCAGCGAATCGCAGATGTATTACATTGCAGTCATGAAAACGTATCCTTTTTGGCCGAATCTCATGCGTGATCTTAACAATACAACAACCGGTTTGATCGAGCAGTCCAAGAAAAATCGGGACAAGCCCATCAACTGATGTGACCGGTGGGATAAACCCGTCAATTGTTATTCTGGGCATGTCTTGAATTGAGATCATGCTTGTTTTTCAGGGCAAGCATCATCTTCACGGGCAACCAGTATACCCTGATCAACATCGACCTGGCTAAGCAGCAGCCCCCCTCCGATAAAAAACACCACCAGAACGACGATACTTAATCGACTCGAACCACTCATCTGTCCCACAACAGCAAATACAAAGGGACCAACAATCCCGGCGAATTTCGAACTCATGCCATAAAAACCAAAAAACTCGGCACTGTGAGCCTTGGGGGACATAGCTGCGAAGAGAGAACGGCTGAGAGCTTGCGTACCACCCTGAACAAGACCGACCAGTGCCGCCAACAGCCAGAAATGTCCGGGACGGCTCATGAAATAACCCCCCATCGCAATGAAGGTATAGATGATCAAACCCAGATAAATACTGTTTTTTGTGCCGATCCGGCGAGCCAGACGGCCAAAGGCAAACGAACAGGGGATACCTACAAACTGGGTCAACAACAAGGCCGCGATGATAGTATCGATACTTAATCCAATTTCCCGGGCATAGATTGAAGCCATTTTGATGATAGTCCCAATGCCATCATTGTAAATCCAAAAAGCAATTAAGAACAACAGTAGTTGGTTATACCGCCTGATATGCATAAAAGTCTGTTTCAACTGACGAAAACTTGCCCGAATTAGATATTCCGAACGGACCCTTTCGTGCGGGCAGGTCGGTTCCGGTATATTCACGATAAGTGGTAGGGTGAAGAGGGCCCACCACACCGCAACCGATAGAAAAGATAGTCTCTGGGCCCATTCCTTGTCGGACATAGTCATGATCATGACAACATTCAGGGCCAGCAGTAGCCCACCGCCCAAATATCCGAATGCATATCCACGTGTCGAGACCCGGTCCAGGTCTTCCTGATGAGCAACATGAGGCAGGAGTGAGTTGTAGAATAAATCAGCAGCCGCGTAACCAATGAAACTGATAATGAAGAAAAATGAAGCAATAAACCAGTCTCCGGTTCGGACCATATAAAGACAAGCTGTGAACACCGTTCCCAGAGCAGCCGCTCCCAAGAGAAGACGCTTCTTGATACCGCACAGATCGGCCATAGTACCCAGGACCGGTGCCAATAGAGCGACAATCAGTAATGCGATCGTGTGGGTATAACCCCAGAAGACCGTGGCTGTGTTGCCAGGGAGATCTGCACCAGCCACCTGGCTGTAATAGACGGGAAGCACAACGGCGAGAATGGTTGTGGCATAAGCTGAATTTGCCCAATCGTACATGGACCAGGAATTGACCATACGGCGGTAGGACCGGTCGTTTTTCTCAGAACGTGGACTTGACTGGCTCATACAAACCGGACCTTTCTGTCTGGTTTCACATTTCAGAACGGTCGAATGACCTGATCGAAGATTTCATGTGGTTTTCTGTGCGATCAAGCGAATTCGGAAACGAAAAAAGGGCCGGTCAATCGCCCCGGCCCTGCTCATGGTTATTTCAATTGTTTCTGATTAAGGACACACACCGGTGTCATTCACCTGTCTTTCACCGGCGGTGGCATAGCCGGCTGTGCCATTGCCATTACCATTGACCCCGACCACCAGGAAGTAGTAGCAATCCCCCACGGTGGCTGTTTCAGTCAGACCCGTCGCGGACGTATCGCTCGAACTCGAACCGGTCCAACGGATACAAAAATCGGTGTCTGTGGTCAACAGATTGGCCAGGTTAGCCAGAACACCTCGATAGAGTACATATCCGCTCGTTGCAGTCGCTTCCTCGGTCCAGGTGATTGCTTCGGTCCCACTCCAATCAAGGGGCGTGATCTCCGGCGGTACATCACTTGGATTATCTCTGCCCGGGACCGCAACCGAATCAGCATAACAGGTGTTGTTCCAGGCCCGGATCACATAGTCGTGCGAATTTCCGTCACCGGGAGGAGTCATATCACCGGAATTGAAACCCGTCACGAGTAAAGAACCGTCCATCCAGAGATCATGTGAGGTGTACGGCGATCCGGCAGTGTAGGTAATGACGAGACCGCTGTAAGTAGCGGGATCAGGATCAATAATATCGGTGATTACCGGCACAGTAACCACGCCATCGTTGACATCGGTCCCGGCCACCGCACTCGAATCCGCGTAACAACCGCCGTTGATCGCCCGGACCACGTAGCTGTGGCTCGAGGTGTCACCGGGCACATAGGTGTACGGACTGGTGATGCCCGTCGCCGCCTGCGAACCGTCCACCCACAGATTGTGACTC
>JAFGSJ010000075.1 GCA_016934675.1 bacterium
AAATATTAACTTGTTGTTTTTATTGAATTTTTTGAAATTCCTCCCCCCGACCCCCTCCAGAGGGGGACATCAAATTTCAAGATTTTCGTCTATAATCTTGATTAAATCGACAGCCCCTTCAGGGGTTGAAAAAACTAATCATCAGCTTCGGGAATGAAATTGTGGTTCAGGATTACTGTGTAAGCTCACAAAGCCGCGTAAACGCGGAACTCATACCATTGTACCAGGCGGAACGGGCCAGCGCTGAAGACCAACGCCGGTCCTTGAGTGATACAAGATAATAACCTGGGGATTCAGAGTACCCTCTTTACGAGAGTACCTGCGGCATGCGACGAGGTGGACTTGGTTTTTTAAACGCAGAGTCCGCAGAGAGGCATGAGGTTAAAGTGTAAAAATATGCTTATTAAGGGGGACAGACAAACTCCAACTTAATCTCAGGATTCGGTCACAATCTCACGACAGCCACGTCAACGCGGGACTCATACCATTGTATCAGGCGGAACGGGCCAACGCTGAAGACCGACGTCGGTCCTCAGGGCATGTTTTACTCTTTCAAAGACATCCGGGTCCCGACAGATGGGGACCCGGATGCAGGCAATCGAACTATCTGGTACAATTATCCCTGTTTCAAATTATCATATATATCGAGAACATAATCATATCGTTACAATCATTTAATCGTCGTTCTTGTCAGTTTGATCCTCCTGTTGATCATGAGTTTCAGTTTCGTCTTCATCGTTCTCGGATTCTGGATCATCATTGTCCCGGGTCGAGGTGCTCTCGGCAGTATTGAAGGAAAGATCGCCCTTCATCAGGGCGATTTTCATGTTGGCAGCCCCGTCTCCGATCACCTTTTTGATGGTGTAGGGTGGTCGACCCTTGGGTATTTCGACCAGATCGCTGTCGATATCGCCATTGATGACCTGAATGTCGCATTCGACCGACGGTTCACCCTCGAGACTGAATTTCAGATCGCCGTTATGCACCGTAAAGCTGTACTGGCCACCTTCCTCCGGATGCATGCTGACGGTTTGATCGCCCCGATTTGTGACCAGATCGAGTTTGGCTGTTTGTGACGATTCGAGCGAGATATCGCCTTTCACGGAGGTAATGGAGGCCTCGCCCTGATAATTCCTGATCGAGACATCGCCGAGAGTCGTCCGGCAATTGAATTGGCCGATCAGTTCGGTAATATCGCAATCACCTTTGATCATATTGAGCGTGCAATCGCCGCGATGATTGACCAGGCTGATGTCACCCTTGGTGAGTTGAATTCCGAGCTGGCCTTCAGTCTCACTCAAAGAGATGTCACCCTTGGTCGCATGGATCTTGAACGGACCCTGGCAGTCACGGACAGCTATATCACCTCGCTGACAAATCAGAACGTTTTCTCCGATGATATGCTCGACTGAAAAATCGCCCTTGAGCTGATTGAGATTCAGATTGAGCTGCCGGGGCACTTTCAGATCGAATTGCAACGAGACCGCTCGCAGTAAAGACTCAGGACTGTTCTCGGCACTGACCGGAACAATATGTAAAATACCAGCGCGGATTTCGGGTTTGACTTCAACCGCGGCCAGCAGTTCGCGGCCCTTTTCCTCATTCGCGGCCCGAACTTCCTTGTGCACATCGAGCACGACCCTATCGCTGTCCGTGCCCTGGACCACGACCGCTCCCCGGAAATTCTTCAGGTGGAGCCCCTTCAGGTCGTCAGACTCGGATTCCCAATGCCATGTGTCCTCGACTTTGACCCGATCGTCATGAACACTTATCACGATTTCCGGATCGACACCCACGGTATGAAAAAACTGTCGAGCTGCCTCACCGGCCAGATCACCCCAATCACGCGACATGGTCTTGAGCGAATCGCCGAAATGCTCGGCCCAGTTTTCCATCTTTTTGGCCCATTTCTGACCGATATGGCTCTGCAAACTCTCGCCGAAATTCGACCAGAACTGCTCCATCTCGGAACCGAACCGCTCCCAGACCTGACCGAGCTCTTCCCAGGGATCACCGCCGCCCTTCTTCTCACCGTCCTTTGTATCCGAACCTCCGCTGTGGGCCTGATCACTCGTGTCCCTGCTTTCTCCGATCGAAGCCAACAATTTCTCAGCCTCCTCGACCGTGATCTTTCCCTCCTTCAACATCTGTAATATCAAAAGTTTCTCTTCCGACATACCTAACCTCCTTGTTTTCATGCTCCTCTCGGTTTACCCCATCCACACTATCATTCTTTTCCTTCAGCTTTATTTCATTTTGTCGGATTGAATCTGCTTGAGAGCTTCCTTGGGAGTGATCTCCCCCCGAGAAAGCGACTCGAGTATGTTCCGCCGGACCTCTTCCCGGTCCATTTCTGTCCGACCACTAAAACCCAGGACCTGACGAACCTCCTCCAAACGGTTCCGGACCGTGGGATACGATATGTTCAACTCACGCTCAACCTCGCGAATATTGCCTCGACAATCCAGAAAAACCTCGATGAAATGCACCTGCTCCTCACTCAAACTGCAAAAACGACATCGAGCAAATTTACCGGTCAATTGTGTCCGACAATACTCACAGGCCAAACCCGTGATCACCAACTCCTCACCACAGACCGGACAGTTGCCGATCCGATTCGCTTGCTTCGTACGCCCCGCCATGCTTTACTCACCTCCTTCACTTCAAACAGACATCTATCCAACAATATAGAATATAAAATTCAATTATTCAATAGAATTCTAGTAAAAAATTCAAAAATTTAATTTATATATTCAAAAGTTTAATGTTTTTAATTTGTTGATTGGTGGGTGGGGGGGATTGGACAAGAGTGTGATCAGGGACTATAGAGGCTGGGAGCACGGATAGTTGCCTTCTGAACATCATAGAAAGCAGAAGGGATCGAGGTATTGGACGATGGAGATTCAGGTAACGGATCGGGACCGGGCCCAGTTGGGGGAGCGAGGTATTTCGGAAGCGGAGTATCGGCGTCAGTTGTCATTATTGCGGCGAGGTCCTCATTATATCAATTTGGAGCGGCCCTGCACGATAGGTGATGGTCTAAGAGTTTTGGACATATCCCGATCGGAGGAATGGGAGACCTGGTGGAGAGCTGCTGCGGTATCGGGTCGATTATCGAAATTTGTGCCGGCATCTGGTGCGGCCACACGAATGTTTCAGGGTCTGATCTCACTGCTTCAAACCAGGCCTACGTTCCGTGCCGATGATGTGTCAAATGAGGAGCTGGACGAAGACACGACCGTGTTTTTCGAGAGACTGACCGAGTTTGCATTTCATCAGGATTTGGTTGAGGCACTGAAGCGTGGTGGTTATGAATATAAGGCCGAGTACAAACGGGGTAATTTTCATCGTCTTGTTGAATATATTTTGGCGGATCATGGTCTGGGTTATGCCAGCAAGCCCAAGTGTCTGCTGAAGTTTCATCGTGCGGTTCCGAACGGGAGCCGGACATCCCTGGAAGAGCATCTTCTCGAGGCGGAGGAGCTGATAAACGATCAAAGGGGCTGTTGCCGGCTCCATTTGACCCTGTCGGCTGAGCATGTTCAGTCCGTGCGTGAGTTTCTGGGACAGATCGTGCCTGAATATGAATCGCTATCGGGCTTGCATTACGAGGTGACGGATTCGGTCCAGCACCCGTCAACCGATGTGATTGCCGCGGACCAGACCGGGATTCCACTACGGGACACGGAGGGGCGGCTCGTTTTCAGGCCAGGCGGCCATGGTGCATTACTCAAGAATCTGGCTGATGTGCAGGCTGATATCGTGTTCATCAAGAACATCGATAATGTGGTTCCGGACCGATTACGCGGCGAGACAGTCCGTTGGAAGCGTCTGCTGTGCGGTTATCTGCTCGAGATCGAGGCCCGACTCAAGGAATATCAGCGTCTCTTCGAGGCCATGCCCACGGACCGGGCCGTGCTGAGCTCGATCGCCGCTTTTTTCGTCGAGGATTTGGGTTACGATCTGGGGCTTGAGCGCGATCCGGACGATAGGGGACAGTTATCTGACACGATTCGCTCGTATCTTTTCCGGCCATTGCGGGTCTGTGGAATGGTCCGAAACCGGAATGAGCCGGGTGGCGGTCCTTTCTGGGTCCGTGATGAGCGTGGTCGAATTACCCCCCAGATCGTCGAATCAGCCCAGATCGACCTGTCTTCGGACCGGCAGCGTTCTCTTTTCGAGTCCGCTACCCATTTCAATCCGGTGGACCTGGTCTGTTCGCTCCGCGATTATCGGGGGGAGTGTTATCATCTCGAGGACTTCATCGATCCCGAGACCTATTTTCTGACGACCAAGTTTCAGAATGATCGGAAAATCAGGGTGCTCGAGCATCCGGGCTTGTGGAACGGCGGTATGGCTAATTGGCTGACTGTCTTTGTCGAAGTGCCGCTGATCACTTTCAACCCGGTCAAGAAAGTGACCGATTTGCTCGGACCCAATCATCAGGCCTGAAGAAAGCGAGAGAGGAGCAGGTATGAGCGAGTTAGATGATATTACCTATTGCGGATTGTATTGCCGTCTTTGTTCGACCAAGTCGAGGATACCACGGACGTCCACCATGTTGCGTAATACCTTGGACCAGGAGGGTTGGCTCAATTTCGGCGAATATGTCATCCCTGAGTTCAAATCGTTTTGGTCGGGGCTCGAAAAGCTGGCCGGCTTCGAGACCGACTGTCCGGATTGCCGGGGCGGTTGCGGTGACCCCGGCTGCACAATCCGCAAGTGTGCGACTGAACGGGGCGTAGAGCTCTGCCCGCTTTGTCCGGATTATCCCTGCGAGAATATCAATGTGTTTGCCCGGCGCTATCCCAACCTGATCGCTGATGGTCAACGACTCAAGCAGATCGGTCCGGCGGCCTGGAGGCAAGAACAGGAGCTGAGGGGCACCACCGGCTTCTGTTACTGCGATATCAGATACCCATAGTTGTGCAGAGAACGGCGTTGCTGCAACTGTTACCAAAACATGCCTTTGATTTACGGCACTTGAGCAAAGGATGAAATGCTATGAGCTTACCTCGGCGTATATCTGCCGGTGGGATCGTCTTCAGGGATAAGACGGTCCTGCTGGTCCGCTATCGTGATGTCGACAAGGATGAGACCTATTTGGTCGCTCCGGGCGGGGCGGTCGAGGATGACGAGAATGTGGTCCAGGCCATTATCCGCGAAGTCAAAGAGGAAACGGACCTGTGCGTCAAGCCGACCCGGGTGATTGCCATCGAAGATATGGTTGACCTGCGGGTCAAGATGATCAAGGTCTGGATGCTCTGTGAAATCGTTGCCGGTGATGTTTACAGGACTGACGGCGCGATCAATGAGAATATCATCGAAGTAGCCTGGTTCACCCGAGCCCAACTTGCAGATGAACTGGTTTTCCCTCCCTTCCTGATTCAATACGATTGGGCACAATTCCAGGTCGAGACTTGGCAAGTCCTGTGCCTGCCCTCGCGCACAGCACGATTCAGTCTGTGAAGAAGGGAGCACAATGTCCGGACTTGCTCGATCAATACCTGATTTACTTGAGGAATTGCCGCGGGTGGACCTCTTCAGGGGGAATTCAAACAATTGTACCAAGCTGTCAGCCTGCCTGCTCCGCCTGGTACAATAGTCCATCGTTCCGCTGGGGGACAGCACATTTTCAGATTTTAGAGAAAGGCAGCGTCGCAGCCCATGATTTGTGATCTACCTGAAACCAGGCTGAAGCCTGGTTCTTCGGACCTGCGGTGCGTGCTGCTTCGCAGCAGTTGGCGTTTGACCGTCCCCCGGAGACACATCTGTCGGGGCACGTCTGCTTTGAAAGAGTAACGACATGCCCTTAGAACCAACACTGTTCTTCAGTGACTCCTAGTTCCGCCTGGTACAATGGTTCTTAGTTCGGCGTTCACGCGGCTTCTCGAGACTATGCAAAAAGCCCCAAATCTATTTCATGCTGGAGTGGTACGACCGTCCCGGCCGTGTAAGTGATAAGGTCCACTCATGAGCGTCCCGCACATGTGTGTCTTTTCTCGTACGCTTTACATGATCACACAGAGCATGCACGATCTGATTTTTTTTAACATATTCCCTTCATGTGACAGGACCATGAATGAGACCGGATGTTTATGTATGAGGGAATGTCCCTCTCGTCGTCTTGAGTTCAGAGCACACAAGGAATACTTCACATACAGTCATTAATGATGTGATTCACAGCACGCAGGCGAACGTTATGGACCCGTCACTGGTAATCTTCGACATCGACGGCACATTGTGTAACACCTTCGAGGTGGACCTCGAGTGTTACCTTGCGGCCATTCAACAGATATTGCCCCTACCAATCGGGCTCACGGACTGGCAGCAGGCCGAATCCATCACCGATGCCGCCATAACTGATTGGTTGTGGCGCAGGAATTGTGATCGTTCGCCGACAGCGGCTGAACTTCAGACCCTGATTACCAACTACAGGTCTAACCTTGTCGCCGCGCTGCAAGCCAGACCGCAGAGTTTCAGAATAACACCCGGTGCTCCGGACTTGCTCGAACACTTGACCGGACCGGACTGGTACGTGGCTATCGCCACCGGCGGTTGGCGCCAACTCGCTCATCTGAAACTCGCGGCAGCCAAGATACCGGTCGAATTGCTTCTGGCCAGTTCCGATGACGCTTGGGACCGGTCCGAAATCTTTCAGCTTGCCTGGGAGCGGGCGGGGCACGGCCGGTCTGATGCCTTCGTTCGGACCGTATTGGTCGGTGACGGCCAATGGGATGTCAGGGTCGCAGCCAAACACGGTTGGTCTTTCCTGGGCGTAGGTCATGCTGAACGGGCCCAACAACTCAGAGCCGAGGGCGCCTCAGCGATCGTCCCGGATTTCTCGAATATGGACCAGATACTGGTCCTGCTCGAACAGTGCCCAAAACCGACTCGATAAATCTGCACATGGACTGTCCCTCTTAGCAACAGCCTGCATCCGGGTCCTTATCAGTCGTGGCAGGTCTGCTTTGAAAGAGTACAGACATGCCCTCAGGACCAGCGTCGGTCTTCAGCAGCGCCTCGTTCAGCCTGGTACAATGGTATGAGTTCCGCGTTTAGGGTCTGTCGATTTAATCTTGCAGCGTTACCTCTTCATGTTACCCTTTTGATATGAATGTGGTATACGCGAACATGATCTCTCAAAAATGATCCACCATAATTTTCGTCGCGTAGCGACTATCACCGCAGGTCCGAAGCACCGCCTTTCAAGGCGGTGACCCCCAGCCCAAAGCCTCAGGCTGCGTAGCTGCCATCTTGCATAGTAGAAGGCCAAGGAC
>JAFGSJ010000076.1 GCA_016934675.1 bacterium
ATGCAATTACTTTCAAAAACCGTATCATCTCAGCATTCTGAAACCGGACTGGATTGCCATCAGAAGACATGCCGGGATCGGGATCGCAATCGCTTTCGATTTGACATACAACAGGGATACTTTAGAGACATCACGTTGCTCATGTCCGAAAGACATTTTCTTATCTCCGAGAGCGACCACGATCGCCGACATTTATAAGGACAGATGGAAAATCGAACTCTTTTTCAAAGCACTCAAACAGAAACTGAAAGTAAAAACCTTGGTGGGAACCAGTGAAAATGCATTCGGCATTCAGATTTGGACAGCCTGGTGGCACATGAAGTGAACCTCATTTTGAAAAATTGATTTTCACTTTACTAAAACATTGTTTTTCCTCTAGCATAGTGGCCAAGTCTGTCCTATTTTGGACAACAGTAAGCCCGAATACAATACCGGTTTCAATATCTGACCCGAAAGGAGAATTTCAACAATGGACATTCCCCGGATATTCAATATCACTGAGAGTGCTCACCGCATCCACAACCCGATCACACCCGAAAAGCTAGCCACTCTCGGTGCAGCGCTGCGTCTGGAATCGGGGGCCCGAGTGCTCGACCTCGGCAGCGGTTCGGGGGAGATGCTATGCACCTGGGCACGCGATCATGGTATTATCGGGATCGGTATCGACTTGAGCCAGTTGTACACTGAACAGGCAAGATACCGTGCTAAGGAACTCGGCGTCGCCGATCAAGTCACGTTCATCCATGGCGATGCTGCTGGCTATGTCTCTGACGAGAAGGTCAATCTGGCAGCCTGTGTCGGTGCCACCTGGATAGCCGGGGGACTCGTCGGCACGATCGAGCTTCTGGAGCGGAGCCTGCGCACCGGAGGAATCATTCTCATCGGTGAGCCCTACTGGCGGCTGTTACCGCCGACGGAAGATGTTGCCAGGGGGTGTCTGGCCAACTCGATCTCTGACTTTCTCCTGCTTCCAGAACTTCTCGCCTCCTTCGACCACCTCGGCTACGATATTGTGGAAATGGTTCTGGCTGACCAGGACGGCTGGGATAGATACGAGGCGGCCAAGTGGCTCACCATGCGCCGATGGCTTGAAGCCAATCCCGATGACGAGTTCGCGAAAGATATTCGAGCCAAACTAACCTCAGAACCCGTGCGATACGCCACTTACACGCGTGAATACCTGGGTTGGGGCGTGTTCGCCCTGATGCCGCGGCAAGTTGACCCAGTCTGAAATGAGTGACCCATACCACGCGATTTAACCTTCGACATGGTCGAGTAGGACATCTTTTTCGGGGAAAGCAAAAGCTTATCAAGTCAGGCAAGTACTTCGGGCAATTGACCGATTGGAGCAAGAAAATGACTCTTAAAAACGATAAATATACCTATCGAGTCACCTGATCAGAAGAAGACAGCGAATATGTTGGGAGATGTATTGAATTCCCCAGTTTGGGTTGGCTCTCAAAAACACCTGAAGCTGCACTTAAGGGAATCAGAAATTTAGTCAGTGATATACTTAGCGACATGAAGAAGAATAGAGAAGAAATACCGGAGCCATTGGCATCAAAAAAGTATTGTGGAAAATTTATTGTAAGAATTCCTCTTGGTCTCCAACGATACAGTTCCATCAGCTCAGTGATCCAGATTATTCATAAGAGACTCAAACATGATACGCAGTTACAGCAACGAAGAGCAGCCCTCATCACCACAATTCAAAAAGGTCAACCGTAGAGGTGACCCCTGTACCATGAGTACCAGCCCCATTTTTGTGCTGCCCCTGGCTGCGTTCTACCTGCGTGAAGATATTTCCATGCGGGCCATATTGGGCGATCTCTGTACCCTGGCAGGCATCTCGCTGCTCTTTGCATTCTGATCGCCTCCTGTTATGTTTGACAAAACATGCTTCATCCGATAAATGAAGAGGAAAGAGGAATTGCTCGGAACCAGGGATATTCGGAATTATCTTCAAGATATTTTTTTTAAGTAAGTTGTTGTTGAGATACAAAGGAGGAAGAATGCCCAAAACAGAAGATATTTTTAAGGAAGCATTGTCTCTGAGCCCTTATGATAAGGCACAACTCATTGATATACTGATTTCCACTCTTGACAAGTCCGACAAAGAAATCGATGAATTGTGGTCAAAAGAGGCTGAGGACAGGATTGATGCCTATGATCAAGGACAAATCAAGGCGATATCCTTAGAAAAGGTACTTCAGAAATACAGGTAGATTATTGATGAAGATAAATTTTCTGGAAATCGCCAGGATTGAGCTGGATGATGCGGTAGAATATTTTAACTGTGAGCTTCTAGGTCTTGGTGATGCCTTCTTGGCTGAAGTGTTGAGTGCACTTCACAGGATTGGAGTTTTTCCTGAAGCATGGCATCACTGTTCAAAACGGACCAGACGATGTCAAACCCGTCGTTTTCCCTATGGCGTTATTTACCAAATACGAGAGCAGGAAATACTGGTTGTGGCAATCGCTCACCTTCATAGAAGACCAGACTACTGGAAGAATAGAATATGAAATTTCCGGAATGAAAGATTGATATGTCAAGTCAAAATATACCAAGAGGGAAAACCAAAGTGATACTTTTTTTTCTTATTGGAGTATCTCCTCTTCTACTGGGAAAATGTAATAAAGCCGAAGAGTTGCCTAGAATTACCCAAATCGGTCCAGTATCAAGCTTTACTTGCATTTACTTTGATAAGGATATTTGTAACTTTCCGGAGTGGAGGAACTCAGTTCGGTATCGATATGTCATTATTTCAGAAAAGGGGAAATTTGTAAGTAAGGGTTATGTTCTAGAAAATCTTCCAACACTTCAATTTGATGATCACTGTTACAAATGGAACGTCCACTATCATTTAAGTTATCATTTGCACCACAGCTTGTATCCTTCATGGACGGAAATGGCGAAAAAAGAGGAGCATGAGAAAGAGGAGATTTATCAATCAGTAAAGTCAATTTTCATTGAATTCATTAGTAAAGAAGGAAAATTATTGGCAAAGTTCGAACAAAATTATCAGAATTGAAACAACAACTTTCTTTATCCTTTCCTATACATATTGCTGTTCAGTATGGCGAGACATGGTATTTGAGCATTGAGAAACTTTGGAACGCCTTTGATCGGGCATGCCATGACATGAAGAAGGATAGGGCCACACAATGACACCGAACTCTTGGAGGAGAAGGCTTCGTGCTCAAATAACCTGCAATGAACAGCGAATCTCATCTCACACAAAAGCCCGTCCCTACAAAATTATGGACCAACCGAACGAAGCTCTTTGCATCTTTTTTTTCTGCTCCGCGCCTCAGCGTTCTGCGTTAAACCCCAGCGCACTCCGTCAAAGGCCCAGTCAGTCCATACTCATAGATGCTGATCATGAGTACAATTTTTCACGAAAATCGCAGTTTTTTAGCATATTTATAACAGGGACGACGCGATACAATTTCATACTTGCTCTGTCTATGTATTCATCAACACTTAACAAACCGATCATCAGGGGTGCAAAGTGATTCATAAATGATAAAGAATGAATATATACAGTTTTCGTTCACTAAAAAACATATCATGGATACAAAAGCAATTGCCATGAAACAAAAGTGACTGTCATGCACCTTAAAAGAGAGGTGAAATGGATTTCGGGATTCTTTCAAGATCTCGTGAAGCCGCGTCAAGGGCCTGTCGATTTAATCATGCAGCGTTACCTCATCATGTTACCCTTTTGATATGAATGTGGTATACGCGAACATGATCTCTCAAAAATGATCCACCACTATTTTCGTCGCGTAGCGACGA
>JAFGSJ010000077.1 GCA_016934675.1 bacterium
AAAAAAAAAATGGCAACATTTAGTTGTGTGTCCCTAACACCATCTGGAGACTTAATTGCTTGATAATTGCTTGATGATGGCTTCTGCGTAACGATTATTGGGATCGAGTTCGAGTGCTCGTCGATACTTTTCAAGGGCTAACTCATGCTGTCGAGTGCGCAGATACGCTTCCCCCAGACTATCATATGCATTGGATGAGTCCGGGAAAAGATCGACCATTAATCTGAACACCTCGATAGCCTCCTGTTCACGACCCCACCAATAGAGGAAGTGGTACCCCAGCCAGTTCAGGATCGGCTCCTCGATTGCGGGACAGTCAGGAAAATTGGACTGGACCTGCTCAATCATGGGTCTGGCTGCGATCATGCCCTGATCGATGATCAATTGGACCAATGTTTCTGAAAGGACATGGGGTGGTTGTCCCTTTTTAAACTCGATTTGAAACAAATCGGAGGCTATCGGAGCTTTTTGGTGCTGCAACGCGAACAATGCTTGCGGTTCATTTCCGAGATAGCCCTGATAAAAGGTCAGAACATATCGACAGATGGATTGATGGAGTAACATCTGATTTGTCTGTTGGGCTTCCCAATATCCGTTTATAGCACCCCTGATATCGAAGAGAGCATAAGCTGAGAAAGCGCCATGACTGGTTGTGGGCACGGAGACCAGATAACTGTCTCCATACTTTTTCCGGTCGATGAGAATCTGCTCAGTACCGGCTCGATCCTGGCTGACAAAGCGGCTTTGGGTCATATGCAGCCAGGGAATGACAAACTTACTTTCATCATACGATGGATGTTTCTGGGGTAATCCGGAGAAATGGGGGCTTAATATACCGGCTTCGAGTGTCACCAGGGCTTTAATCTCGGGCTGACGCATCGCCATGATCAGACCGGCCATGCCGCCCAGATCGAATCCGACGATCCCGATCCTGTCAGGGTTAACATTCGAATTTGAGCGAACCGCACCCAAACAAAATTCAAGGTCACGGACCTGGGTTTCCAGATCGGCTGCATTCAGATTCACGAGACGGTAATGCGAACCCATCAAGGGACATGTGACCACGACATAGCCCTGACCGGCCAGGATTTCTGCCAGAGCATATTGGGCAAAAGGAGCTTCATAATAGAGACCTTGCCCAATGAGCACGATGGGAAATTGTCCCACGAGTTCGGGGGCATCGTGAATCGCGGCTACCGGTTGCTGCAGCAACTCCTTGACATGTCGTGAATCCAGACCCTTTTCGAGCGGAATGGGTAGAGGCGGGAGTTCATCATCCCCAGCAAGCCCTGATGGTGGCATCAGACCAAAATCATCAGCAGCCAGCATGGCATAGTCGCGTAGGGTCATTCGAGTCTTGTCTTGCTCGGATACAGCCGCGGGATACCAGCGATACATCCGAATCCGGCGAGCTGTCAACTCCCCACCGGCATTGTTGGGATATGATCGGCTCGGATCGGACATTTCCTGCAGTTTAAAGCCGACTTGATATGGCCCGACCGTTCCGGTAAGGATCGCACTGGTCTTATGCGTGAGCCCCAATTCGTAGGCAATGGCCTGGCAGAGATCGATGACCGGTGCCTCGGCAAAACCACTACCCGGTGGAGGTCCGCCACCCCTAGGCCCAAACAAGACCCGTTCTTTGACCAGGGTCACTTCAGTCACAGATAGTTCGGATTGATCTTTAAAATCGGTTATGCCCGCAGCATTGACGACAAAATTACCGGTACAGAATGAGGCTATGAGTAATCCGGCTTTATACGCTGATCGGACAAATTCGAGGACCTCCTGATTCTCGACGAATTTGCGAAAGTGTGGACCACTAGGTATTATCAGGCAACGATAAGCGGAAAAATCCGTGATATCCTTGATGAGTATGTTACTGTTCAGCTCGATATTTCGCTCTTTCAGGTAGCAACCGCGACAGGTTTGATCGACTCCGACCCGCACGAGTTGCCAGCCATATGCTGCTATTTCTTTTTCAAGAGCGTAATAACTGTCGCCGAACCATTCACCGACCAGGACCAGGACTGTGGTCTGAGAGGTTGGGTTCGAGCGGGAATCCGCTTCAGCCAGCGGGAAACTCGAACCTATCCAGGTCACAATCATGACAATCAAAACCGCCAATTTCATTTTCATGATGCCCAGCCTATGTCCGAGGAAAAGTGTGACGTTTTTTTTCGGTCATATACCGGGCAAAGTCTTCCCTGCCTTCTTTCTTGATGTAATCTATACATGCGGTACGATCTGATCGGAAAATAAAACCGAATATGCGGGCGATAATATTGTTGTACTTGGCACAGGCGTTGACCTGCTCGAAATCGGTACATTCGGCGCAGCTTAACCAGTTGTGCTCGAAGCAACATGTCCTGACCTTGCACCAACTGGCCTTGACATTGTCTTTACAACCCGGGCAACGCTCGCGGAGATAGGCTTTACAAGCACCGCAGTACAACCCGCACGCAGCAATCAAATTGGTATTAACCACAATTTCCTTCATAGCAATCCTCCTTCAGCAGATATTCACAGTTTGAGACAACCTCGATAAAACAGTGCACTCAAATATTATTGTACTACACTACAGGGACATCCTTTCTGACTATATACTAAAAGAGTGATTTTGGCTACTGAAGGAATACGAACATAATTGTCCATATCCGCAAAATTTGCGATAGTTTTTCTAAAGGTGGTGTGAATAAGCAGTTGACATCCTCGGTAAAACTGTTATGGTGAGGCATTCAAAAAGAGGGCGTGCTCCTAACATCTGATCAGGAGGTCATTTGCATGGATAATTATGAACCGGGAAGAACATATTGGAATATCGAACAATTTCATAGAATGAAGGTCCCCTTTTTCGGTTTTCGGGACGCGCAGGATGTTTTGAAAACGGTTGCAATTTCAGAATTGAATATTCGTTTTATTCGCTGTTTTTTCCCAGATATCAACGGTATGATCAACGATTTTTTCATCCCGGCGGCTGAATTGGCATCGGCATTCGCGACAGGCAAGGGATTTGATGGTTCCTCGGTCAAAGGTATGATGAGGATCGAAGAATCGGACCTAATTTTTTTCCCCGATCCAAGCTCATTTCGGATACTACCGTTTCTCTATGAAGGGAAAACCAAGGGTCTGATGTGGCGGAATGCAATCTGCTTCGGCTACATCCGTCATCCAGACGGCTCGCCATTCGAGGGTGATTCGCGCACAATTTTGAAACACACGCTAGAAAAAATGGAGCATGCGGGGGCGAACCATTTTTACATCGGAAATGAGATGGAATTTTTTCTGATATCGGATTTGGATGATCCCCGACCGCTCGATCAAGGTGGTTATTTCCGTGGTGGTTCTTATGGGGACCTTCGTTCCGAAGTCCAGTTATTGCTCGAGATCATGGGCATACCGACGGAATATGACCATCATGAGGTCGCCGCCAGTCAACATGAGATCGATTTTGTTTTTGACGAGGCCCGGGTTATGGCAGATAAGACCCTTGTATTTCGTTATATCGTAAAGAAAATAGCCCGAGAAAACGGTATTTACGCAACATTTGCCCCCAAACCGTTTCCCTGGATCAATGGTTCCGGAATGCATACTCATATGAGTCTGTGGCAAGACACGACCAATCTCTTTTTCGATCCGGATGGTGAATTCGGTTTATCATCATTAGCTTTCCAATTTTTGGCCGGTCTCCTTCATTATCTGCCCGAAATCATGCTGACCACCAATCCCTGGTTGAATTCATATGAACGCCTCATTCCCGGATTCGAGGCGCCAACCATGCGGGCCGTTGACCTCGGCAATCGTTCGACCTGCATCAGAATACCGGCTTATGGCGAGAATAGCCGGGCGAAAAGGCTTGAACTCCGGAGTCCTGATCCGTCCTGCAACATTTATCTGGCCCTAGCCGGTATGCTGGCCTCGGGTTTGAAAGGAATCGAGGAAAAGCGGCACGATGCCGTGATCGTCGACAGTAATATTTATGCCATGTCCGCTCAAGAGCGGCATAAAAGGAATATTCAGCCCCTACCCGGGAGTTTGATTGAAGCTTTGAATTTGGCTAAGCAGAGCTCGTTTCTACGTGAAATAATAGGAGACCATCTGACCGATATACTTCTGGCTGACAAGGAAAATGACTGGTCCAACTACGTAGCTGCCCGGGCTCAACAAGTGTTCTCCGAGGACCAGGAAAAGAAACAACGGGAATTGCACGAATTCAACATCCTGTACAGTCGCAAAGAACTTCTGGCAGCGACATAGATTTGTGGGAACCGGATGTCCTGGAGGGGCTTTTCCTGAGAGCATATCAGTCCCGACCGAGTCTTTGATCAGGTTTTTTTCTCATTAATCTTGACAAAGAGCGTTTTTTCTTGGTAAAAATACTGCGGGGATTACTTCATGGGTTGCAAAATTATAGTTCGAGCATCAACTAACCATTAACTGAAAAGGGGGAAGAAGAGCGTTTAGAGTTAATCATGCTCGATACGACAGAGCCCATGTGGTGAGGCTTTTTTTTTCAAGAGAGTATTCTCATGGGAAAGGAGACTTGTTATGAAGAAACGCTTATTTTTGATGTTACTGGTTTTGCCATGTATCATTCTGGCAATGTCGCTATTCATGTTCACCGGTTGTGATGACGATGATGATGATGATCCTACCCCCACGCCGACAGCGACATACACCCCCACCCCCACACCGACCCCCACACCGCCGGAAGTGTTTTTCTTTGATAATTTCGATAGTTATACCACCGGCTCAACGTTGGCCGGCCAGGGCGGTTGGCAGACCTGGGATGGTTCAGCGGCGTATGATGCGACCGTTGTGGACGAACAGGCACATTCAACCCCCAATTCACTGGCGGTCAGGGAAGCGTCTGACATGGTCCATACCTTCAGCGGAGTCACCAGCGGTGTATGGTATGCCAAAGTATGGACGTATGTTCCTACGGGCCAGACCGGTGAACTCCTGTTTATCCTGCTGAACGAATTTATTGGTGTTGAAGACCCAAACTGGTCAACTCAGATAAGAATCTGTGCCACGGAAGGTGTGGTCGAATCCATAGGTGGGACGGGCTTCGAATCGACCGCCACCACGCCGGCTATTCTCGATCAATGGGTCGAAATACGGGTCGAGATCGATCTGGACAACAATCTACAGAAAATCTATTACAATGATGTCATGTTCGATCAAACCGTTTGGCAGGCCACCGGTTCAAACAAAGTGGAAGCAATGGATCTATTCTCGAATAAAAGCTCCAACTCATACATGGATGATGTTTACCTGGATATCAATCCGTAGTCTGTACTACAAGTTTTTTCAAACCTAAAACAGTAAAGGGACCATTTCCTGGTCAAGAGATGGTCCCTTCTTCTTGATATTTCATCGTTCCTTCCACTTAATTTTCTGTTCCTTCGCATTACTTTGTCATTCCTGTATGAACAAAAAACACTGCCTTGATCCATCAGGGTACTTACTTTTCTGAGAAGTAACTTAGTGTACTGTTTGTAGTTCTATCATTGAAGCAGGTTTTTTCTTGTTTTGTTGAACAGAATTTGATATGTCTTTAACTATAGAAGGAAAGGAGGGATGATGGCGACGATCCCGGGAGTTTCGGCTGAAATGAAGGGGGAAGCGAACAAAGCGAGACAATCAGACGCTGTATTGAATCTGATCTTGGCAACATGTCACGAGATCAATCAACCATTGAACGCAATCAGTATCATGCTTGATTCCCTGTTTTTGACATTGGAAAAAGCTGAAAACGTTCAATCAGCTCCTTTAAGGGAACAGTTGACCAATGTTCAGGAGCAAATCGAGTTAATAACCACGATCGTGGGCAGTATGAACTTTCTGACTTTACATGAGACGAATACGCAGTTTGAGCCCATCGATGCCAACATCATAGTTGATACCGTGCTTGAATTGAGTGGGCGTTTTCAAGAGCACGCCCGGGTGACCATAGCGACTGAACTTGCTCCCGGACCGCTGTTATGCCGGATTCATCCGCACGCTCTGGAGATGGTCCTGCACAACCTCATCCGTAATGCGGCAGAGGCCATACTGATGAACGCCGATCATGACCCGAGCGGGAATGGTTTTCCTTCGGTGCTGATAACCACTGCTGTCGAGCAATCCGGCCTCCAAAAAAATATTCTCATATCAGTTGTAGACCGGGGCGGCGGTATTGAACCAGAGCATATTTCCCGAGTGTTTGAACCATTTTATACCACCAAACAAACCTCACGCAATGCCGGAATAGGTTTGACGGTTAGCCGGGCGATCATCGACAATTATCACGGCAGTCTGGAACTCGAATCGGATAAGCGGGGCACTAGGGTCATGGTCCGGATACCGTTCTGTTCGCAGCCGAACCGCACTAGGAAAAGCCAAGATCATGAGTAATACCTGTGCTTTGCAGATTTTGATTGCTGATGATGAGTCCAACATACGGACTATACTTTCGGAATATCTGGCCCGCAAGGAGCACCACATTTTTACGGCCTGTGATGGTCTTGAAGCCTTGGCCCAAGTCGAACAGCATGTAATAGACCTGGCCATGATCGATATCCGCATGCCGCACATTAATGGGATCGAACTCCATCAGCGGATCAAAACGCTCAGTCCCAGAACAGAAGTTGTGATCATAACCGGATACGGCAATATGGACCTGGCTATCTCCGCATTTCGTAAAGGTGTGCTCGATTTTCTGAAGAAACCGATCAGTCTGGCAGATATCGACGCGATTCTCGAAATGATGAACTGTCCGGATCGATCATATTCCAGCGTTGAGCAATCATATACCGAAGTCGGTCCTGGTTTCAACGCGGACGGACCATCGGGACCGCAACTCATCGGGCCGAGTCAGGCCCTCGAGACTATCCGCAAACAGATTGCCATCGTCGCCCAATCGAACTGCGACACGGTGCTTATCCGTGGCGAAACAGGTGTGGGCAAAGACGTGATTGCCCGTGAAATCCACCGCTTAAGGGACCCATCTCGGCCGTTCGTGGCCGTAAGTTGTCCCGCTTTGCCCGATACACTCATCGAGAGCGAATTCTTCGGACATACCAAGGGTGCTTATACCGGGGCCACTGCTGATCGCCGGGGCTACTTCGAACTGGCCCATAAAGGCATACTCTATCTGGATGAAATCGGGGACCTGTCCTGGTCTGGGCAGGCGAAACTGCTTCGTGTCATCGAAACCAGGTCGTTCAGACGCGTCGGTCACTCGAACGAATACTCGATCGACACACTGATCGTAGCGGCGACCAATAAAATACTCGAGGAGCAGATCAAGGCCGGCACTTTCAGGGCCGACCTGTATTACCGTTTGAATGTCCATACCTTTTATGTGCCTCCTCTTCGGGAAAGGGTCGAGGATATCATGCCTTTAGCCAAACACTTTCTGGCACTATTCAATCAGAAATACGACAAAGGCATAAAGGGCTTCGACCAGGACAGCATCATCTTGCTCGAACAATACCAGTATCCCGGCAATGTCCGTGAACTGAGAAATATGATCGAACGGGTTGTCTTTACTTGCACGAAAGACAAGATTATTTGCAAGAATTTCAAAGAAATTGTCTATAACGAGCAGGCACTCCTGCCGGATGAACCGCGCATCACCGTGTCCGAAAGAGACTATCTCCTGTCACTACTCAAACAGCACCACTGGAATAGAAACAAGGTCGCCCATATTCTCTCGATCCCTTATTCGACCTTGCGTTACAAGATTGCCAAATACAAGATCAGCAGATAATAGTCAGGAAAGTCTTGATCATAGCTATCTCGGAAACAGATGTGTCAAAAAATGCGCAAATTTGGCAACTTTTGAGCTCAAATCTGTGAGCCATTTACCTGAAACCGGATGTGGCTGTGTCTTGAAAGCCTTATATTCAGTAACTTTTGGATTTGATCCGTATGTGGCATGAGATTTGCTTCCATTAAACAGTAGTGGTAGTGCTTCTCTGTCTGGAATTTCAGGTCGTGAATGGGACTGACCCGAGGAGGGAAAACATCAGAAAGGGGATTGATGATGGCAAGGAAAACTGTGAGGCGGCCCTGTGCCTCTCATCTCAACTGGGATGACATGGACCTTGAAAAAAAGGTGGAAGCCCTGTGCAAATGGGCGGAACTGGCCACGGAATGGATGGAAAAGACCCACACCTGGCAGGGAAAGGTCAAAGAGGTCATGTTTACGCTCGAAACTTGTGCCAAACATATAATGCAGGCGACCCATCCCTTTACCAAGAAGGATGGTAACGGCGGACCTCTGCCACCCAAGAAACCGAATGAGCCGAATTGTTGATTTTTTTGTGAATTTGTTGGAATCGCTCTTGAAGAAAGAGTATTTTTCGTTTAAGATATGATAATTGTACCAGGTGGAAAGCTTTGTATAATTTCAGAGCAAGAAAGTTCAGATATTGGTTTCTTGAAGTGTTCACAGCCCCCTTCTTCGAGTATGAAGCGAGTAGGGTGTAGATGGATATTCTGAGGTAAAGTGGAGGGAAGGGACATGAAATTTCTGCACCGCAACATAGGTGAAAGTACACTCATAGCGTTGTTCTCAGTTGTCGTTACGATTATGGTTTTTGAGTTCAGCGTGCCGCCTGAGCGGATGTATACGCTCGAGAACGTATTTTTTCTTTCACTGGTTTTGTGTGGGATCGTGGCCCTGGTTCGGGTCCAACCGAAAAACCGGCTCGATCACATATTGCTGATTGCTTTAATCGGTCAGTATTTTCAGGCCCCGCTCAAATATTATTTTTTTGATTACCTGGTCTATTATTCGATCAATCTGGTTCAGTATACCTTGTTACTGATTTTTATCTGGGCTTTTCTGAAGAAATTTGTTTCCGTGCCCAAATGGCTCATGATTATGGGTGTCGGCTTTCAATTTGTGTATTTTCTGCCGGGTATAGTGTTTCTGAACACCGTTACGGCTGAATATTATTTTATCAGGTTGGGCGATTTTGGTTTGATTGACATGGACCTGGTCGTTCACTTCGGTTACAAACTCATTCTATCGTTGAGTGCTCTAGTTCCAGTCATTTATATCGTTGGCTCGGTATTTCTAAATGGGCGTCACTTCACCGGCATAAAGAGCCGGCATGTGCTGGCCTTGTTGGCTGTTTTTTTCTATTTTCTGAATTCGTTGTTGAATACAGTTTTTGTCAGTGAAGGACTTCGGTCGCCCTGGTTACACGGTTTGCTGGAATTGTTGTCTATATGTGTTTTGCTGATATTATTTATCGCCATCAGGTTATCCAGTCGACCCGATCAGGCCGAGACCCGTCAGATGCTGATCGGCATTCAGTTTTCTTTGATTGTGCCCTTGGTTTATGTTTCGCTTCGACAGGGTGATCAGCGTTCTCTGGTCGCAACGATATGTATCCTCTTATATGTTGAACTTCTTTTTCTGTTGTTTTATACCTTACTGACGGTCCGGACCAGATTGGTAGCTCAAGGCAATATGTTGGCCGAGATGGCCAGTTATCTCAGGTCGTTATGGAATAAAGCGGGTGATGAGCTGTTCATCACCGACGATCAGGGTGAGATTATTTCGACTGGTGCTGGTCTGGATCGAATGCAATCACTCGATGTTCAAGGGTGTAACATTCAGGATATAATTCATTTTTCCGGAGCTGACCACGCCCGTGTTGCCTCGATTCCCGTGCAGGCTGGATCGACGAGGGGGACTGACGCGAAAGGTGTTCACATGCCGCCGGCCCTTTTCCACAAACAATTTGACACCAACCTGGGCCCCCTGTATGTTAATATCATCCGGGACGACCATAAATATCAGGCTATCAACCAACTTCATCAAGATATGCAGAATAAGCTGCTCGAACTGAAGAAAAGCGAGAGTTTGCTCAATTTCAGCGGCGATATCGCTCACAATATGAACAATTTTCTGAGCGGAATCCGGGGTTATTGCGAGTTGATTCGGATCGAAGCCGAGAAACCGGATCTGGTTTTGAAATATCTTGAAAAAATCATGACTGAAATCACGCGGATTGCGGCTTACATTCAGAAGATCAGCGATTTAACCAGGCCGACTCCCCATGATCTGCAACCGGTCGACCTAACCCTCATCTGCCGTCAAGCCATCACCCAGATCATCCAGAGACTCGATCATACCCGTATTAGCTTCAACTGCCATCTCTCAGAAAGCATATTCGGCGTCTCGGGTATTCATGACGACCTGGTCGATGTATTCCAACACTTGTTCTGGAACAGTATCGAAGCTATGCCTCAGGGAGGGACCATCACCGTTTCTTCGAATCGCATCAGTACTTCTGATAACGCTTTTGACTCGAACCAACAGGAATATGTATCCATTCACATCAGCGATACGGGCACGGGCATTGCTCCGGAGCATAAGGATTTCATCTTTGATCCCTTCTTCAGCACGAACGCCTCGGTCGGCAAGGGTTTGGGTTTGAGTGTGGTCATGGCAATTGTCAACTGTCATCGCGGTACCGTTTCGTTCCGGAATAATCAATCCGGTCCCGGCACGACTTTCACCGTCACCTTGCCCGCCCTCTACCGAAAAAGTCAATCCGTTCTTCAGAACAAGCTACTCCAATATGACTAGGTTTAGCGAGAATGGTATTGACCTGTCGTAGTCCGAAGAGGAGAAGTCGTACTCGAGTACTCTCATAAACCAAATGGCATTCAAAGGCATCATGGACCAGGGATAAGGCATTATCCTTCCTGATGAATGTACCCCCATCCCAGGATCAGGTTTCATCACGATCGAACGGATTGGTCCGGGAAATTACTGAGGGTATGGTCGTGCGGAACGGGCTAATTCTGTTCGATGATCATGTTCGTGAACAGATTGTCATTGCCATTCGGATTATGCTCACGGGCCAGGTCCTGTCAAAATAGTGATGGACATTTTCGACCGGATTGGTAGAATGACAGAAATACTGAAAACGTGAACACACTCAAGAAGCGGATAGCAGGATCATGACTGAAGCGAGAACAAGTTTTGAGCCGGGCCAGGTTATTGGCGAACGTTACAGGATCGATCGGGTCCTGGGTCAGGGGGGCATGGGGGCCGTCTATCAGGCCACGGACCTGAAATTGAATATTCCCATCGCCCTGAAGATGCTGTTGCCTTCAATGGCTGATACGGTTAACATGGAGCGGTTGCGCCAGGAAATTCTTCTATCCCGGAAAGTCACACACGAGAATGTCTGCCGGGTCTATGATCTCGAGGAAATCGACGGTCAGGAATATATCACCATGGAATTGGTCACGGGCACGAATCTGCGTGAAAATCTGGATGCAAACGAGCCTTTTATGATCGGTCGGACCCTGCACATCGTCAAGCAGATTTTGCGGGGCCTGGATGCAGCTCATCGCATGGGCGTGATTCATTGCGATCTCAAACTGGAAAACATTATGCTTGGTGAGAATGACCATGTTTTTCTCATGGATTTCGGCATATCGCGGGCGGCGGACCAGCCGGACCAGGCATCGGGTCCGATCATGGGCACGCCGGAGTATCTGGCTCCGGAACAGATCAGAAACGGACCGATCGATGCCCGGACCGATTTGTATTCGCTGGGTGTGATCATGTTTGAAATGTTGACCGGCGTCCCGCCCTTTCACGATTTCGATCTTTATATCACCCTGGCCAAAACGCTCAAGGACAAAGTAACTCCGCCATCAGAACTTCGCCCGGAGATACCCAAGGGACTCGAACAAATAATTTTAATGGCACTCGAAAAGGCCCCTAATGACCGGTTCCAATCGGCTGACGAGTTCCTATCGGCGATCCAGGGTTATGAAGGGACCCTGGTCGATGAAATTCTTCATGAGTTGACTTCGACTCGGCGGCGAGTGGTCAAGCTGATGGCCGTACTCGAGACCCACCGTTCGTTATCGAGCACCACCTCGATGGAGAATCTGCTGGATGTCATGCTCGAGACCGCGGTCCGGGAAGTGAATGCAGACCGGGCTACTCTGTTTATCATCGATCCAAAACGCCAGGTCCTGTGGAGCAAGATTTCCGCCGGTGAAAAAAACATGCAAATCGAGATACCATTGGGTAAGGGTATCGCCGGGCAAGTGGCTCAAACCGGTGAGGTAATCAATATCGCAGATGCCTATAGCGATCCCCGCTTTAATCAGGACATCGATAAAAAAACCGGTTACAGGACTCGCAATATGTTGACCGTGCCGCTCCATTCCTATCGGGGTGAGATCGCAGGCGTGCTGCAATTACTCAACAAGAGCACGGGCAATTTCAGTGATGAGGATATCGACTTCCTGAAGCAGGTCGGTTCGCATGCAGTCACCCTACTTGAGAATGCTCAGATACAAGAGCACGCTTTCGTCCAGATGCGCATGGAAAAAGAGATCAAGGACGCATATGAGGTCCAGAAGAAACTGCTTCTGGATAAACCGGTCGAATTTCCAGGGCTGACCGTTGTCATGAAGCATTTTGGTGAAAATATAATCGGCGGAAATTATTTTGACTTCATCCCGTTCACCAAGACCCGCTTCTGGATGGTCCTGGCCGACACACCGGTCCCCGGGCTGCCCGCTGCACTCCTGGCCAGTAACTTTCAAGGCTCATTTCAACTCCTGGCTGAAGAAAGCGACACCTTTCAGCCCGTTGTGCAACGTATGAATAAGCATCTGAATAAATTTACTCAGGGCTTATTCTCGATCTCAGCCGTATTTTTCGATTATCTGAAACCGGTCCATAACCTGATTTATATCAATGCCGGGACGCCCAATCCGTTACTGTTCAAACAGGGCAAGTTTGTCCAAATGTTAACGGGTCAGGGCATTCCGCTCGGACTTGAGCCCACTTTCGAGTATAAAGCCGAAGCGATTGAATTCCAGAAAGGTGCCATTCTGGTGGTTTTTACGCCCGGGATCATTACCGCCACCAATCCCGAGGGAGAGGAATATGGACTTGACCGGTTGCAACATCTGCTAGAACAGCACGCAACCCAAAAACCGCAAGACCTGCTCGAAATCTTCGAGCGTGACTGGAACAGTTTCCGAGGCGATCGCGAATTCCTGAAAGATTCCACCCTGATCATCGTTAAATGTAATGACTAGCAGGTTACAGCCTCACTCACTGATGCCATACGATTGCAGCAAGGTCACAACTTCGGTTTGATGGGCGGCTAAAGCCAATGCATATGCTGTTTTGCCTTGACCGTCTTTGAGAGTCGGGTCAGCACCGTGGTCGAGAAGTATCTTGATCGCAGGTTCAATACCCATTATGCACGCTTTCATTAAAACCGTCGTTTCAGATTTTGTAAAATCATTATAGAGGAGGCGGCACTGAATATTCAGGTCTGCACCATGTTCGAGCAGCAAGAGCATTATATCCTTATAACCCGACATTATGGCCCTGATCAGAGCGGTCCGCCCATAATCATTGACCCGAGTGTTGATCTCAGCTCCATGCCGTAGAAGTAATGTGACTAGTTCAATGTTGCCCCGACCGGCCGCATAATAAAGCGGTGGTACATACGTGTCGATCGAATTCGTTCGTGCGCCATGTGCGAGGAGCACTTCAACTGTTTTGGGATCACCTTTTTCCAGGGCAACTAATAATGGTGAATTGCGTGATTGGACCATATTGACATCTGCCCCGAAGTTGAGGCAAAGACTGACCAGGCTCGGAAAACCAAGCCTGACTGCCAGCATAAGCGGTGGCCAACCGCCATAAAGTGGCAACAGAATGAATGCAAAGAGAGCCACAAGCATAAAAATTACCATCAGGGTAACGGGCCTTAGAAACCGATATTCCGAACGAGGACCCGGTTGTGAATATCGTTCCGGGTTGGATAACTGCTGTCGGCGAAACATCAGTACTACAATCACAGGCACGAGAACCACAATTACGAATGAAATGAAGCATTTGAGCGGCAAGACAGACCGGGACTGCATTGAATGCTTTAAAGCTATATCGAGCAGAAAATAACCACACAGACAAATATCGAGGAAAAGGAGTCCGATCAGCAGAAGGATACAATGTGTCAAAGGCAGCACCGTTTTGCTATAGATATGCCTGCCGATGATGAGAGCCGATCCGATCAGCAGTATTAATCCCGAGAACAACACAGCGAGACTCAACGGTAAGATTGAGCTGCCCAAGAATCCGCACACGGCTCCAATGGCTATAACTGTAGCTATTAGTGCCCACACGTGAATCATAGACTTAAAAGATGCTGGACAGGTTGGGGTTATTCTCGAACCGGTTCACCTGGCGTTCAATTTTCTTTTTAGCGGCGTACCACATGTCCAGATCGGCCTGGAGAGAATACCATCGTGCCGGAGAAGTCCCGGTCGCGGTCCCGATCCGGATGGCCATTTCAGGACTGAGCATGGCTTTCCCATTTATGAGCGCAGACAGGGTTTTACGCGTCACTCCCAGGTACTGGGCTGCTTCAGTCACGGTCAGACCGAGAGGTTTGATGACTTTCTGTTTCAAATACTGGCCAGGGTGAACGGGTTTTTCTGTTCTATCCATATACGACCTCCTACATTGTCGAAACAAAACAAGTCACCGTCAGTATACTCGGAAACCACGATGTGTCAATCTAAATTTCCGGTTTGTCTGTCCCCCACAGATCGAGTCCTGATTCTCTGATCATTTTCTGATTGAGGGCCTTCAGCAGGACATCGTGTCGAGCCAGAATAACCGCCAGGTATTTGGCCCTGGTCAGGGCAGTATAGATAATCTGGTGATAGAGCAGGCGGTGCTGGGGATCGTCGGGCAGGACTATGAGAATATGGTCGAATTCGGAGCCCTGGCTTTTATGAACAGTCATGGCAAAGGCGGGTTCGTAGCTCGGTAAAGTCGGGAGCGCATAAGAAACAAAGCAGCCCGCATGCTCGAAGAAAGCCCGCCAGGACTTGTCATATTCCGTTTGTAAAATAACGCCAATATCGCCATTGAAGAGTTGTAGATCGTAATCGTTTCGGGTTATGATCAGCGGCATCCCGTGGAAGTATGATTGATGTGTTTTGTTATGACCGAATTGTTCCCGGGCTTGCTCACACAGAAATTCATTGATCCTGATACAACCGAGCGGTGAAGTGCGGGCAAATGTCAGGATGCGCACACCGTTCAGGATGCCGAAAAGAGCCCGTAACAGATTGTGTTCTTCATCGGTAAGACCATATTCAACCAGGGTTCTCAAGGGCATATCAGCCAGGCGGGCCAGCAGCGCGCTATAAGAATGTCCCACCGGAGGATATACTCGAGTATAAAATGTACGGAACCATGATTCGAGTGAGATACCGACCAGCTTCTGATCGTATTTTTCAAGGGGGATACGCCAACATCCCCCACCGAGACAGGACCACTCATGGCCGGATTGGACCAGTTCCGGAAAGACCAGTTCCGGCTCGGACCCTTGTCCGGAAACAGCTTCGACTGGACCGACCGGCTCCAGAAGACGAAACTGGTTAAGGATGTTCTCAGCCCCAAAATGAGTCGATCCGACTGTTTGCAATTGTGCGCTGATCAGGCGGATCGATGTTTCGGAGCGATAACTGTCGCGAAGCACGACCACACGGTCTTGCATGAGAGTGTTATCCGTATCTCGAATCAGCCCATCAATTGATAGAAAAGACTTGGTCCAATCGAGCAGGTTTGGACTGAAAACAGGCTCGGTCTGGGGCATGAGGTCTGCCAGAATCGCACCGGCTTCGACTGAAGGAAGCTGGTCCTTATCACCCAGCATGATCACCCGGGTCTGTTGGTCCAAACTTTCGAGTAATTGCGTCATCAAAACGATATCGACCATCGAAACCTCGTCGATGATCAGGACCGAGCCTGGTAACAGATTATAACGATTGTAAATAAAACTATTTCGGTTGGGCGAATATTTTAATACGCGATGAATAGTGCCGGCACTGATTTGTTCGAGCGGCCGATCGTATCGCTCAGTCTCAGATGAAGTCCCGATGGTCGCAAGACCCTGTCGGATCGAATCGGTTAAATGCCGGGCTGCCCGACCCGTTGGTGCAGTCAGCTGAATCAATCCCATCGGAATGTGGCAACGGACCAGGCAACGCAGAATATTCACAATGAGCGACGTCTTCCCCGTTCCCGGACCCCCTGAAATGATCACAAAATTTTTCAATATGGTCAGGATTATGGCTAGTTGCTGCTCCGGATTGAAACGGATGGGTGCTCCCCTGAGCATGATCGGATTTGTATGCAAGACAGCTTCGAGCACACTCGGGATTTTTTCCTGGGCGCAAAGTGGCTGAAACCCGGGCTGTTCAAGAAAACCACGAAAGATGTTCTCCAATTCCTGTTTGTGGTGAAGGTATTTCTGGAAATAGAGAAAGTGGCCCTGAAGAATAAGAGGAAAATATGTCTGGGCATCAGTGCAAATCGTATCTTGATAACGTGAAGATTGTACTGCTGCCAGAATGTGTCCGGCCAACTCGGCAGATTCTTGATTCGAATCCGTCAAGCTAACCAGGAGCCTGGTCATTTCAGCTTGATCGAGTTTGATACAGAGACTACCCTCATTCCTGGCCAGAAATAAGCACAGGAGTAAGCCATGAAAGGAATGGTCGGCGTTTTTTTCACGTTTTACAAGATCATGAATCGTATAATAATCGACCAGGTCCAGATCGGTCCTAACCAAGGCCCGGTTATACAGATTCGTTGTCTTCTTATCCAAGCCCCCGAAATGGCTCATGATCTGATGTATGTGTTCCTGTTTCACGTGGAGCCCTCACCGCATGATAGACCGATCTGTTTATGTGTTCAGGCTATCAAATAAACTGAGCTGAACGGTTTCATCGTGTTCAGATTGTGTTGGACCGGATGTTTTGACCTGTTCGAGAAGTTCTTCCTGTATTTTACTGAGAAAAGGACTGGGGTTCAATTTGAATGTCCGACCATACAGTAGCCTCTTGTCCGCATGACACAAATACAAATATCGACGAGCACGGGTCATGCCCATATAAAAAAGACGCTTTTCCTCATTGTAATCACACTGTTGCTCCTCGAACAAATTATAGGGCATGAGCCCATCATCACAACCCGCGATCAGCACGCACTCGAATTCGAGTCCCTTGGCTGCATGTAAAGTCATAATCGACACATGCTCAAGCTCAAAACGCATGGTGTCAGGACCGGTCCCATATGTCACCAGTTGGATAAATTCATCCCAGGTCATGTGCTCCTCGTTCACAAAATCGAGCAGGTCCCGGAACTGACCCGGTTCATACTGACCATTGTGCGAGAAGTGATTCCCGATCAATGTGGTCATGATCCGCCCAAGATCATCCTGTGGGTCGAATGATGCGGGCGGTACCACCTCATGGCAGCCGATAATGTTTTTTCTGACCAACCTCTGTCTTAAAATTTCATTATCCGGACCATTGTAAAGACGGGCCAGTTCGACCAATGTGCTAATCGGCTCCCTCTGATAAAAAGGCATCTCACTGATAGATTGAAAGGGAATGGTATGGTCAGTCAGAGCACGTTCGATGACCGTCATCTGATCGCGAGTCCGGCACAGGACCGCAAAATCCGAAAGACCCTTGATCCGGACCGCTTCATCACCGGAACTGATCTGACTGTCCATGGACAGAAATTGGACGCCACCGATCATTTGTTCGATGGTTCGTGCGATAAACTCGGCCTCACTTCGATCTGTTTTATGGCTGACTAGCCGAACTCGCTCTCCCAACTCCGAACCAAGCGGCACTTTTGTCTTGGAATTTCTTAAAGAAAGAACATCCGCTGCGGCGCGGAGAATCGTATCGGAACAACGATAACTTTGCACCAGACGAAAGTGTTCGGCTGTCGGAAAATCACTGGTAAAATTCTGAATATACCGTGGATCAGAACCGCGAAAACCATAAATGGACTGGTTGACATCGCCAATCACACAGACATGAGGATTGAAATCGGAAAGAATACGTTTGAGCAGGGTGTATTGGATCGAGTTAATATCCTGGTATTCATCGACCAGTATCCACTGGAACCGGTCACGAAGTTTAAAAACAACGTCAGGATGCACATCGAGTATTTTGACAGGTTGACAAACCAGATCATCGATATCAAAAGCATTGTGTCGGACCAGCAATCGTTCGTATTCAACAAAAACTCGGCTCAGACTCTCATCCAGAACCTCGTGCTCGGTTTTCATGTACTGCTTCATAAAAGAGAGCATGGCCGCGATCTGCTTCAAATCACGCTGGGTATCAGGTACAATTTCGTGCAACAGGCTCAGCTTGTCTGCTTCAGTCAAAATAATGAAATCAGCACTCCGACCGGCGAGATGACCGTATTCCCTCAGAATCTGCAGACCAAATGCATGAAAGGTGTCTACGTGTAACTGATCGGTTTGTATGAAGCGACCTAACAGTTTTTTGAGCCTCTGTTTCATCTCGCGGGCTGCTTTATTGGTAAAGGTCAGAGCCAGAATAGCTGTCGGAGAAATCCCCTGCTCGACGATCAGATAGGCGATCTTCCAGGTGAGGGTCCGTGTTTTGCCTGTCCCCGGACCGGCCAGAATAAGTGCCGGACCGTCACAATACCGGACAGCCGCGAGTTGTTCCCGATTCAAAGCCCCTGCAAAATCAAGTTCCTCCCTCTGTGCATGCACCTCTGAAGCAAGATCACTCTGATCATTCTTCGAGGCCAGTGTCTGAAACAGGGCCCGATACTCCTCGAGATCAAAGGGGAACATATGCCGGGGCAACTGTTGTTCCTCAGCCTGATCCGGGGGACCAAACAGAGAAGTCTGCCGCCCCAATCGACGGATTTCATTCTCTTTAAATACCGTTATCCGACCGTATTCTCCATCGTAACCTTCTTGGATATAGACTGTACCCCTTCTCATCCGCTCGATGGCCAGGGCCAATTCATGCTGACCGCTTTTCCGAAGTTGATCGAGTGGCAAATCCAGCAGAATATGCAGTTCCGGACCCATGAGGCCGATTATGGTCTGGTAAAGCCGCTGAACACGCTTGGACTGCGGCCCTAACTGGTATACTTCCGCCAGGAGCTCCTTCAAAGGAATGAGTGAATAAAAAGGAGCAGCCTTCATACTGCGTCTATCAATCGCCTGACGATCGGACAATTGCACTACTCGGTGCATGACACCTATGGTTACCGGCTTGCCACAGACGGTGCACATACCCTGATGACGCATGGTTTGAAACGGATTCCAACAAATTTGGCACTTGCGATGACCATCATAATGATATTTGCCCTCCTGAGGAAAAAAATCGATCGTGCCCAGAAATTGATCGGATCGACCGGTTTTCATCGCCTCGATCAAAGCCGGGTATGACAAGTCCGTCTGAAATACATTGGCATTCCGCCCAAGCTTTTCCGGTGAATGGGCATCGGAATTAGCCAAAAGCGTGTATCGATCAAGAAAACTGCATAACCAATTCATGGGCGGGTCGGAAGACAGTCCCATTTCGATCGCCTGAATATGACCGGATAAAGCACCGTAACATTCCTCGATGGAATCAAATCCAGATTTAGCCCCCAATGAGGAAAACCATGGCGTCCAGATATGTGCCGGCACAAAAAAAATCTGCCCGCAACACTCGAGAACCATTTCCAGTAAGTCAGGTGAACTGAGTCCCAGAATCGGTCGACCATCCGAACTGATGTTGCCTATTCGGGACAAACGATGCTGCAATTTTTCAGCCGTTTCGAAATCAGGTACGAATAGTAAATGGTGAACCTTGCGGACCTTCTCACGACACTTGTAAATTGTGCTGATTTCCGTGGTCAACAAAAAACGGGGAGAATTCTCCGACTCCTGAAAACCATCCCAGTCGACAACACGCCGGTATTGAGCACGTAATCGGAACAAGCCCTCTTCAGCAGGCTCCAACTTGGTCTGCAATTCTTCGAGCCAGCCCGGATGAACGCAATCACCCGTACCGATCACATTGATACCCTTTATCCTTGCCCAATATTCAAGCGTTTCAGGGCACAAATCCCGACTGGTTGAACGTGAATAATGCGAATGAATATGAAAATCACCGATAAGTTTCATCTCGGTCACGATCCTCCGTGTTCCTGAAACATTGCCAAGACTATATACTACCCGACTCCCATTATCAATCCTTTTTGAATTGACTGTCCGATGAACGAACGAATGAACTTAGTTCTTACAGCGTTGACTGTCCCCGAATCTTTCGAATTCTTCAATTTAAATAATTTTTTAAAAATAACTTGACATATGCATTGTCAAGTATTATATTATGAATAGACTCAGATAAAATGCTTAATCGAACCCGATCACAGGAGGTGTGACCATGAAACTCATGAAATGGAAACCATTTACCATGACCCGGCGGCCCGAACGCGATTTTTTTGGATTGGACTTTTTTGAGGGAGACTCGGGATTGTTCCAGTCATTGACCGATTTTCAGCCTGCCATAGATATTTACGAGCAGGATGGTCGTTTGCGGGTCAAGGCTGAGATGCCGGGATTGAGCGAGAAAGATGTCGATGTGGAGTTGAAGGACAATGTTCTGACGATTTCAGGCGAGAAGAAGAACGAGAAGGAAGAGAAGCGTGATGGCTATTATTCGGAGCGATCGTTTGGTTCATTCCGTCGATCGTTCCAGTTACCGGACGGAGTCGAAGCGGAGTCGGTAGCGGCGACATTCAAGGATGGCGTGCTCGATATAGATGTTCCTTTACCCGCGGAGAAGAAGGCCCGGAAGATCGAAGTCAAGGCGTAAACTCAGCGTTTTTTACTTTCGGTGCGTAAATGCAGAAACGGGCGATGCAGTAAGCATGGCCCGTTTCTTTTATACATTATTAATCTATTATTCTTCATTTGTTGTCGGTGTTTGTATCGGTTGGGGATCGGCTGGGGGTTTAGCTGAAGTTTGCTCCGGTTGCTGAACAGTTGGCTGAGCCGGCGGGGTTTGTTCTGTTTGAGTATGGGTTGGTGTCGGTGCAGGCTTCGCTGGCGCAGTCGGTTTTTCCAGGCCGGTTTTGACCATGCTCATGGTCAGGGCAATCGTGCCATCGATCTTTTTGCGGTAGAGAATAGGCGGTCCGGGCAGATCCTTGGCGAACCAGAGCGAGTTGATTTCTTTTTTGCCATCTTTTTCCTCGGTCATGGTATAAAACCAGCAATCGTATTTTCCGATTGAGAGTTGCATCATGTCTGAGCGGACAGTAGCGAGCACTGCAGGGAAAGCGGCGTGGGCCTGCAGGTCTTTCCAGGATTTTTGACTGGTTTGTTTTTCACCGATGAGTGTGCCTTTCAAGTCCATATTGTATGAGGTCAAAGACGCTATTTCATCAGTGCTGTTGGCAAAGTCTGTGACTTGAAGCATGGGGGCTTTACCGGGGACTTCGATAAGCATCATTATTTTACGGCCATTCTTGCAGAAGTCTCTGATCTGTTCGGCGCTGAAAGGTGTAGGCAGTTGGTCGGGCTGCATCCGATTCAGCTCGGGTGGCGCACTTTTTTGCGGGTTCATATCTTTGGGGCCAGCGTAAGCCGGAGTACTCATCGTCACAAAAAGAGTGCAGAACGTGGTCAGAAGCAAGCCGATAGTTAACCCTGACACATATTGGTTTGTCATCACAGACCCTCCCTGGTTGAATGAAAAAAACATGGCTATAGTATTGATGAACTTTTCTTTTCACTAGACACTAGTATGGCACTCTGTCGACTAAATCAAGCAACAGCGTTTTCATGGGCCGATTCAAGCCAATGTTACAAGTGATGGATCGTTTTGGTTTGAGTATACCTGTGTGGTATGCTATTGATCAATCCCGCAGTGCAGAGAAAGGAGAAGATATGGCAGCACATGTGCATGAGATCGCTCGGACCCGTCTTTTTCTGGTCCGTCACGGTCACACGATCTGGAATGACGAGGACCGGATGCGCGGTCGCAAAGATGTCGGCTTGTCTGAGCGAGGTCAGGCTCAGGCCCGGGCTGTTGGTGAACTCCTGGCCGATTATCCGGTCAGTTGCGTGTATTCAGGGCCGCTTCAAAGGACCGTGATCACGGCTGAACAAATCGCGATTCATCATCGGCTCGAACCCATCACTTCCGAGGGTTTCAACGATTTCGATTTTGGCGAATGGCAGGGTTTGCTCCGCACCGAGATCAAGCAAAGGTGGGCTGAGTTGTATGCGGTTTATGACAGCCAACCGGCCCGTTTTCAGGCCCCGGGCGGAGAGACGCTGGCCTTCCTACAGGAGCGGGTTTGGACTGAATTCGAGCGGGTCCGGTCCGTTCATACCGGTCAGACCGTCGTGATCGTCTCGCATTCAGTGACTCTTCAGATGCTTATTCTGGCCATTCTGGGCAGTGGTCCTGAACACTATTGGCACATCAAACAGGGGCCGTGTTGTCTCAATGAAGTCGAGCACGGTTATCGTGGGTATGCCCTGGTCCGACTCAACGATACTCACCATATCGCCCAGCAATAAGAGGCACCAGGAGAACAGGTGAAGATGCACATGATCCGATCGGAGACAAAATCCAGGAGACATCGTTCCGGAGCAGTGACGTTTCTTTCAATCGTCAATGCCGTGGCCTTTTTTATCACCCTTATTTTTTGGGGAATGGTTTATATCACGGGCATGGTGCCGTTCCCGGGCGATGTGGTTAATATGGCTGAACGGGGTAAAGCAGCGGTAACATATGGCTTCATGCTGTGCGATTTGATCTATTCAACGCCCTTACTCCTTCTGGCCTGGCTCGGACTCTGGAAACTCAAGAGCTGGGGTTGGTTGGCTGCACAAATGGCAAATGCTTTATGGCTCTATTCCATGACGCTCATTCTCTTTCGGGATGCCTATACAGCCATATCTCCGGGTGGGTTGCTTTTCCTGCCATTCGCCCTTATTTCGCTGTGGGCCCTGCCCTACTTATGGCTCAAGCGACAGGATTTTGGAATGAATGAATAGCCTATACGACACAAGCAGCAGTATTTTGGTGGGCTGTTTCATTGACAGAAAAGAATATCTCAGAATTGTAGCCACCTATCCAGCCCCTTGGGCAGGCAATGCCGCTTAAATACATTTGGTTATGTCCAGTTGAATCTTGCATATTGAGTGGGAGCATACTAATTTTCAGGCATGACCAGTAACTGCTCAATAGGGAATGGATACATGACGGACAATGTTCCCACGCTCGAACAGATTGATTGTTTATTGCGTCAGGAGTATGGATTAAGCGGGATTCGTATGATCGGCCAGATTCTGACCGGTTTGATTCATCTGACATATCATATACAAACGGTCGATGCCGAATATGCTTTTCAGCGTTTGCACCCGAAACTGGCCACAGAGGAGATTCTGTCGGATTATCAGGCCGTAACCGGTCATTTGGCCGCAAGCGGTTTTCCCTGTCCGGTCCTGTTCTTGACCAGGCGGGGTGGTTTATCCGCCCGGGACGAGACCGGGTGTCGCTGGCGGTTATCGAGCTGGTTAGCGGGTATGAGTCATGATTCGGTTACTTCGTTAAAGATGGTGCGGGAGGCTGCGGGTTTGCTCGGTGCCTTTCATGAGCGAGCAGCCGGTCTCGACTATGCTTTTCAATCCAGGCACCCTCTGCATGACACCAGGTATCATCTGGCCCGGTTAGAGCAAACCTTGTCCGAGCACAATCAGTCACCGGTCTACGGACAGATAGCCGGATTGGCCGGGGAGGTGATCGAGCGATTACAAGGGCTGCTCCTACCGGAACTGCGTTTATGGGTAGTCCATGGCGATCTGAAGATTTCGAATTTTCTGTTCGACCGTGCTGAGCAGGCGATCGGGTTGATCGATCTCGATACCTGCACACATCATACGGTCCTGGTCGATCTGGGTGATGCGGTGCGATCCTGGTGCCGAGCGGGTCGTGAAGACGAGGAAAGTGATTTCATGCTCGATCGGTTCGAGTCTCTGGTGCAGGGTTATGCCGCATCTGCGGTCAAGATCCAACCGGAGGAAAAAGAGCTGATCGTCCAGGCCGGACTCTTGATCACGTATGAATTAGCGGCCCGGTTTTTGACCGATGTGGTCGAGGATGAATATTTTGGTTGGGATACGGCTCGTTATAGTTCACGGCCGGAGCACAATCTGGCCCGGGCCCGGGCCATGGTATATCTGGCCCGGGATATGGAACTGAAGCGGAGCCGGATGGAACGGGCGGTCAAGCATCATTTTGTTCGGTAATGGCCGGAATGCCTGAAAAGGGGATGGAATGAAACGATCAATAGTAGCTGATTTACATAATCACACCACTGTCTCGGACGGGGCACTGTCTCCGGCTGATCTGGTCCGATGGGCGTATGATCTGGGTTTACAGGCGGTGGCCATCACGGACCATGATACACTGGCCGGACTCGAGCAGGGTCTCGAACAAGGTCGGATTTTGGGCCTCGAGGTGATCACCGGCATCGAGGTCACTCTGCGTTTCAAGCGTCCCTTTTTTGTTGGTTCCTTGCATCTGCTCTGGTATTTCAAGCCCGAGTTGCTCACGGATACAGATTTTTGCAAACGGGTAATGAGCATTGTCAGCCAGGGGCGTGGACCTGCATTGGTAAGAGACCGCGTGACCGCCATAAACCAGGTTTTCGGTCCTGACGGTCCTGAACCGGTTTTAAACGAAGCTCTGACTGTCGAGCAGGTGATGCGGTATGGTGATAATATTACCCGGCGTCACTTTGCCCAGGCTCTTGAAGAGTTGCATGGTCTGAAGGACCGGGACCAGGTGGCTCGACTCCTCGGCAACGACAGTCCGGCTTATATTCCTTCGGGGATTGATATGTCTCTGATCAGCGATCTGCTTCGGCAAACCGAGATTCTGTGTGTGCTGGCCCATCCCGCTGCCGGTTCATTTCCCGGTGAGAGTCATTACAAGGAAGTCTTACCGCCGCTCGAGGTTGTCGAGCAGTTGTTACCCGAGTTTCTCGATCCGCAGGTGGTCGGTATCGCCGGACTCGAAGTGCATTATCCGGGCCACACTCCCGAACTCGAAAGTATTTTAATCGAATGGGCCAAACGATATAACCTGGTGGTGACCGGAGGTTCCGATTGCCATGATCGGGTCCGTCGTCCGCTGGGGCTGGCAGGTTTATGCTCAGATGAATACAACCGATTTCGCCAGCATCTTGGATTGGCCGAGTAAGCGGGTCGTCATGCTTGAAATGGTATTCTTCCCCGTTTCGGGCTTAGACCGGTCAGAACACATACTCTTTTCAATTCCCTGGCAAAAACATATTTGCAAAAGAAGAGCGTGTTTGATAATAGAATATCTATTCATGAAGAAACGCGGATAAGGCAAGGTCAGTTTCGGCTGGTCCTGATGACAGGCCGGTTGATTGGGCTTTACCCTCTTAATAGTCCTCGCATAGAGGAGGTCACGGCATGATTGGCTCCGAACAAGAGAATATACCGGATCGACAGGAATACTCCAGTTTCTCAAGAGTGGTCCTGGTTGATATGAAAAAAAAATACATCAAGCATTTGCTTTCTCTGGCGACCCTTGTTATCGGGATTTTTGTTTTTTCCCTGTTGTTCTGTTTTTCGCTTTTCCCCTATTATCGAAACATGTTCCTGGCACATGATCAAGTTTTTTTTCAGGAAATGCTTCAACAACAACTCGATGTGGTCAAAAATTATGTCAGCCAGACGGGTGAGCGGTATCTCCTGAAGATGGATTGTCTGGCCCGGGACAAAACCTTATTGACTTCTATGCGCGATGGGAAAAGCCTGCCGTTAAAAACGAGAGCGTTTGATCAAGCGTCCCTGTTGGGTAATGAAGAGGGTCTGGATTTTTTCTTTGTGCTGACATCGACTGGCCAGGTCATCTATGCGAACAGTCAGTTTGATCAGGATACACTGGTTCTTCTGGACCATGTTCTGGTCGCAGAGGCATTGTCTGGAAAAGCGAACAATCGGCTAATCCTCGAGAATCGTGACTGGTTGGCCCAGATCGGTTTGTCAACACTTCTCACGAAAAAGGTTGACGGCGATAAGCAGAAAGCTCGAGCGCGCATTTCGGCATCCGACCAGTATCTGTGTTTAGAGATGTGTCTGCCAGTAATTGAGTCAGAGCATGAACATCCTGTCGGCGTTATTTGGGGAGGTATTCTGCTCAACGGTAATAGTGCTTTCATCGAACAAGCCCGCGCATCTCTCTTGGCCCCGCATCGAGTCGATTCTTATTTGGCACTCATCGTTCAGAACAATCGAATTGTCTCAAATTTCATTGCCCGAAAGGGTTATCTCGATAACACGACTGTCTCATTAAATCTTCAAGAGAATCAAATCGATACTGATATTGAGTATCATCAGAATGTGGCGATTATGGACAAGGGTTATTATTCCGCATATTTACCGATCAGAGATAACAATTTACGAGTGGTCACCGTTCTGGAATTGGGTTATGATCAGAAGGCTCTTTTCCAATCGTCCCTTGACTTTTTTTCTCGAGTCCAGAAACAGATCATACTCCTGATAATAGTGACCTCGCTCCTGTCTCTTGTGATATTGCGTTTTCTCTCAAATCGTTTCTCCGATAAACTGTTCGTTTCACTCAACATCATGGCCGAGCGTATTTCGCAACTCATTGTCAAAATGATTGACCTTTCCCGTCATATCAATCAGACTTCGACTGAGATTCTGGGGTCGTCCAAAGAGCAAGCGGCGTACTTCGACGAACAGGCGGCTTCGATCAGCGAAACGACAGCGACCATGGAAGAATTGGCCACGGTTACCAAGCAGATCGCCAGTAATGCCGAACAGGTCGTAAAAGTGACCGAACAAACATCGACCAATGCTGAGAATGGTTATCGCTCGGTCTTAGATACGATCAAAAGCATGAAGGAGATCAAAGAAAAAAATGAAACGAGCGCCAAAGAAATCATTTCACTCGGAGAAAAATCTCAGAAAATCGGCCAGGTCATGCGGATTATCACCGGTATCGCTTCACAAACCAAGCTTATTGCCTTCAATGCTTCGATTGAGGCCTCAGCCGCAGGCGAAATCGGCAAGCGGTTCGGAGTGGTTGCCACCGAAGTGAGACGCCTGGCTGAAGATGTAGTTAAATCGACTGATATTATCAAGAAAATCATCACTGAAATTCAAAAAAGTACAAATAGACTGGTCTTTGTTTCTGAAGAAGAGACGAAGAAAATAGATGAAGGTGTGCATCTTTCCGAAGTATCAGGCGATTCTCTGAAAGAGATATTGCAGATTGTCAATAAATCCCTGCAAAGTGCAAAACAGATATCCCTGATCACACAACAGCAGAAAACGGCCAGTGATCAAGTCGTCTCACATCTGAAGGAAATATCCGTGGGAGCTGGTGAATCGGTCAAATCGAGTAAGAACATCAACACCGTCATCCTCCAACTTGACGAGCTGTCCAAAGATTTAAACACTTTGGTCGAGGAATCTGCGCAGTATATTGAAAGGCGGGACGTAGTCACGCCATCCGTGACAGAGAAGATCGTGTCGGACCAAGGACATGAGCAGTCCGAAACTGAAATCCTTCAGGATTGAGTCGATGGCTGGGAGAGCTGAGAGTTTCGGTTTTTGCCAGCCTATAAAGCAGGGCCATGTTCGAAAATAGCGAACGCGGTCAGGCCTGGAAACGGAACAGGATGATATCGCCATCGCGGACCAGATAATTCTTCCCTTCGATCCTGATCCCGCCCTGTTCCTTGGCTCGAGACCAACTACCCGCAGCTATGAGATCCCCGAACGCCAGCACTTCAGCTTTGATGAAACCACGCTCCATATCGCTGTGAATGTGACCGGCAGCTTGCGGCGCGGGCGTGTTGGCCGGGATGAGCCAGGAGCGCATCTCGGCGCCTGTGATGGTATAAAAGAGCGATAAATTCAAGTGTTTGATAACGGTGCTGATCAATTGATCAAGACCGCTTACGGTCAATCCATATTCCTGTCTGAACAGTTCCTGTTCTGCAGGTTCAAGTTCGACCAGTCCCGCTTCGAGATCGCCACACAGACTCACGCATTCTGCACCGTCATCACCGGCCTTGGTCTTGATCTTTTCGAGCAGGGCCATGTGCTCGTCAGTATCAGTTTCTCCGATATTGGCACAATAGATCATCGGTCGTGCGGTAAGCAGGTCAAATGATTGCATGAGTGTTCGCTCATCTTCATTAAAGAGAGGCACATTCCGGGCAGGTTGATCTGTCTTAAGGGCCAGGTCGATCCGTTCAATCAGCTTGATCGCATCATCCACTGTCTTATCACCGCTCCGCTGCTGTTTGCGCACCTTGATAGCCCGCCGTTCGAGCACATCGAGGTCCGCCAGAATCAGTTCGGTATTGATCAATTCGATATCTTTAACCGGCTCCAATTTACCGGATACATGGGCGACCTTTGGATTGGGGAAGCAACGGACCACATGGACCAGCACATCGGTAGTGCGCACATGACCGAGAAACTGATTGCCCAAGCCTTCACCTTGAGCGGCTCCACGGACCAACCCGGCCACATCCAGGAAGGTGATTGAAGCCCCGGACCAGTGCTCGGGTTCGAGGAGTCGAACCAGGTCGCGTAAACGCTGGTCAATATAAGACACAATCGCCCGGTTGGGTTCGATGGTACAAAAGGGATAGAGAGACGCTTCGGCGCGAGCACCGGTCAAAGCATTGAAAATAGTGGTTTTACCAACATTGGGCAAACCGATGATGCCAGCACTCCAAGTCATACGTTTTCAGTCATCTGCGAGGTCAGAAAGCATATAGAGGGGGCCGATCGGAAAAAGTCCGAGATCGGGACCCTGATTATGTCCGTTCAGGTTTAGTAGTCTGAGCTATTCAGGCTCGTAAATCGGACCTTCAAGCTCCTCCTCGAGCTCGAGATCGGGCTCGGTCGTTTCTGGACCCCCGTCCTCCGTTTTGGTCTCGGGTTTGGTGGTCTTTTTCGGATACTGTGTTTTCGGACGCTCTTTGATCATGTCCTTCGGTATCTTGATCTGCTGGCCGATCCCGATTTCAAATGGTGGCTGTATGTTGTTGAACTCAGCCAAAATGGGAAAATTATTGATACTCCCCGTAAAATATTCGGCTATCGATGAGAGACTGTCATCACGTTTGACCGTATAAACGATATAATCCCGTTCAGCCCAGAGCAGAGGAATCTTGATGACCGAGCCGACTCTGATCTGTTCATGATTATTGTAGATCGGAATAAGGTCCGCCTTGTCCTCACTCCGCAGAAAACTCAAGGCCAATGCGGGAAGAGTGTCTCCCGGTTGGACCGTATACAGGAAATACATGGGAATCTTGATTTCCGTTCCGGGCTTGAGTAATTCCGCCGTGTTGATATCAGCGTTATATGGTGGTACTAAATAGAAATGAGTGTGGGTATTATAGAATTTCCGCGATAGCGTTTCTTCAGTATCACCTTCCTGGACCACATAGTGCCGATATCGGGGAATATCGATCTGACGATCGGGCATCATGGTGGTGATCTGATTGAAATGGGCAATGGTCACGGCTTCGTTCGGATCGTTTAAAAAACGTGTGGCCAACCCCTTCAAGGTGTCAGTAGGTTGGACCGTATAACTGAAACAATCATATGCACCGATCCCTTCGATCAAGCTGTCGGTGAAACGGAAACTATTCAGGGCTTCCTCGAAACTCTTTTCATAGCTCGAGACGGTTTCCAGCGGGCCAATCAGATAAATCTGATAGAGAAAACTGAAGCGTTGGATCAGGAGTAGATTCTTCTTGAGGGGAACCACGCCTGTTGTTGATTTCAATTCGACCTGTAGGGCCGGCCCGTCTTGAAAGGTCAGGCTGTTCTGACTCAACAGCTCGTATTCGCCTTGTTTGATAATCCTGGGCAGATAGTTTTCCACGACCGGATCGAGAGCGCCTTCCTGAACGATGATCTCAATTTTAATTTCTTTTTCCTGGGGCGTCATCCGGACCACGGTTTCGGTTTTTGGGCGAACAGCTTGCCAACCATGAGGCGCGGTCAATTGAAACTTGTAGAATTCATTGAAATAGACAGGTCCCTTGAGTATGCCATACTTGTGTTCAATCGGGACCTGGCTTGTCGTGTCCGTGCTCTTTTTCCCGCTTGTAGCACAACCGGTCAGAGACATCAGCCCAACAATGAGTCCTATGACTCCACTTATATACAACCAACTGCGTGTTCTTGTGAAATGATCCATGATTTCCCTCATCCGGAGAATGGCGGTAATGTTGAGTAACTCTATCCAAAGCGCAAAACCAATATTTATTTTACGTTATCCAGGTAGTCTATGTCAAGTGCAATATGCACAGAGCTATGTGCGATGTCTCGGTTTTGATTTTCTGGATGATGGCACATAGAAGGCCCCAGGAGTTTCGAGCGAAGCAAAACAGGTT
>JAFGSJ010000078.1 GCA_016934675.1 bacterium
CGGACCTGCGGTGATCGTCGCTACGCGACGAAAATAGTGGTGGATCATTTTTGAGAGATCATGTTCGCGTATACCACATTCATATCATATCGGAATCGGAATACTCCGCCTTGATATTCAGAGGAAAATTTAGTAACGTTGGTTTAGCCATTTCTTGAACGTGAATTGTCACGTGTTACGTCGTTTACCGCCGATGTCTTTTGGCTTTGTCGTCTACTTGCCCGGTCACTCGGTAGATGAACATTTTTTCAATGAGGAGAGATCAGGATGGCCAGTCACAACGCAATAGGAGAACAATTATTACGAGATCAAGACGAATACCCAACCGGCCCTTTTCTGGATAAGGCTTTAGGCAATTCCTATCCGGTTTTTGAAATGTTCATGACGAGGATACAAGGACCAGACTATCGCCTGACACCGGAATGGCGATATTATCGGGATGGCAAAGCCTGGCTTTGTAAGATCAGCCGTTTAAAAAAGACCATAGTGTGGCTCTCGGTCTGGCCCGGCTTTTTCAAGACAAGTCTCTATTTTACCGAGAAAACCGGGACAGGGATTCAAGACTTGGATATTGATGAGACGATCAAAAATGATTTTAAGAAGAGTAAGAGGATCGGGAAGTTAGTAGCTTTTACCATGGAAATCAATAATCAGTGCCAACTCCACGATCTCTTTCAGGTCATTGGCTATAAATTAAACCAGAAATGAGTCGCTCCGTTGCATTAAGGCGATCATTATGGACCCGTCACTGGTTATCATATCTTCGACATCGACGGTACACTGTGCGACACCTTTGAATCCGATTTAATACCAGTGGGGGCTCTTGCTACAGGCTGGATGATGAGCGAGCGGAACGGACTCACCGCCAGCGATCGAGATAAGATACAACATCCAGTTGCCCTGATTTTTTTCCCGGGCATGTGCATAGACGATCTTGGACCCATCAGCGGACCAGGTCGGACAATAATCGTAATCCGGACTGGTCGTTATCTGCCGCTTGTCAGTGCCATCCGCTCGCATAGTCCAGATATCGCCCTTGCCATCCGTGACGGTCGAGACATAAGCGATATAGCGTCCATCCGGGGACCAGGCTGGTCGGCAATTACCGCCTCGATCGGTCAGGACCTTTTCCATACCTGTCTCAACATCCAGAATGTGTATATGCCAGCCCCGCGCTGTTGAAACGGTGAAAGCAATGTGTTTCCCATCAGGACTGCAACTGGTCAGGACATAACTATGTTGTGGCCCGCCCTTCTTGAAAACACGCTTGTCCGAGCCATCTCGCCTCATGGAATTGATACTGTATATTCCATTTTCCAGAGAATCGAAGTAAATACGTGAACCATCTGCAGACCAACTGGCCGAAAAATAATCCCTTCGAGAGTCGGTCAGACGGACTTGATTGTGCCCGTAAGGATCCATGACATAAATGTCGAAATGGCCTTCGCGATTTGACTGAAAGAGAATCTCGCGAGCATCGGGCGACCAGACTGGATATTCGTCTTCTACCTGGTTGAAAGTCAACTGTCGCAAACCGCTCCCGTCCGCATACACGGCGAAAATTTCGAAATCGCCATCCCGGTCGGATTGAAAAAGGATCGGACGATTCGAAGTCAGATCACAATGTTTCTCACCTGCAGATCGTTGATGATAATCATTCCGTGCGTTCCAGCGATTCATGCTGATCATAGACCAGATCAGGACTACGAGCAAGACGAGACACAACAAAAAAAACAGTGATTTCAGATTGCGTGTTACCATTTTCACGACCTGCCCAGTCTAATACAAAACGGATATATACTTTTAACTAGGTATGGTATATCAGAAGATAAAAGAGTGAAAGAACACAGAGTCAATCCAGATATCAGGAGAAAGGAATGGTTATGAAAAGGACACAAGGGTTCTTGAAATTTATGTTTGTAGTGATGCTAACTTTGGCTTTGGCGGGCATGATCGGTTTCTATGGTTGCACATCGGATGACGATGATGACGACAACAACAATGATGACAACAATGAGCCCTGGGTCCCTGACAACACAGCGGAAAACCTGCTTCTCGATCAGACCTATCGGATCGATCTCGAGAATATCAATGTCGTGTATGATTTCTATCCCTATGACTATTATGTTGATGGCTCAGCCACAGCCGTTTTCCATATGCGGCCCGACCAGGTCAGGCCCGTGATCCATTTCGATTTTGGGCGGTATCACATCGAACTTCAGGAAATCTGGCTGGATAATGAGTTGCTGGACTACGAGAACGAGTCTGATATCAAGATTATCACGTACACCGAGACCACTCAGAAAGCCATTGAATTTCAACGCGATCTCGATCCGAACAGCATTCACGATATATTCGTGAGATACCGGATAAATTTGCCGTATGAATACCCCTATTTTTTTACCGATGTGAATGATATTGACGGTTACGGAAACGAGGAACTCTGGCCGACGCTGAACACGCCTCATGAACTGGTCCGGCACGTTATCACGATCAACGTCCATAGCAGCGAGGATTTTAATTTGATCGCTTCGGGATACGTCGTCGAAAGTTCAGCGGACGGTATTCAGACCTGGACGATCGATACCGAGGAGTCCATCGCTTCCTACACGCTTATGTTCATTGTTCTGCCTGCTGCTGATGCTGAATATCGTGAGACCCTGATCAATAATGTGCCGGTCCGCTGGCTGTCTTTTGGTGGAGAAGCTTCAATCGACCGGGGAGTAGGCATGCTGGAAAGTTGGCTCCCTGAATTGGAAACAAATCTCGGTCCCTTTCCCATGGCTCGGGGACTCAGTGTCTTTCTTCTGTCTGGTGGTGGAGGCATGGAGTATTATGGCGGGACAATGACTTCGGTCTGGGCCCTCGAACACGAAGTTTTCCATATGTACTTCGGCTGCAGCACCGTGGCCCGGACCTATCGTGACTCCTGGTGGGACGAGGCGATCAACATGTGGTATGAATATTCCGAGGACCCTAATTTTCCAGCAATCGGCGATAATTTCTATTCCGATATCGTCAGCGGACGTTCGCCCATTGCCGTGGGTTTCGACACACGGGGTTATGAAGAAGGTGCGCGGATCATGCAGGCCTGCGCCATGGAGTTGGGTGGACGGACCCAGATGATCTCTTTTTTGAAACATGTCCATGCAAACTATACTTTCAAGCCTTTCAATACGCTCGATTTGCTTTATTATTTGCAGACTTATGGCAATGTCGATATGTACGACCGCTTCATGCAATGGTTGTATTCAGAAGACAGCCAGACGACCGCTCAGGATTGGGAATATGCGGATGCAATCGCTGAGAAACACCGGGTTGACCTGACCCCACCGGCTCATCTCATCGAAAAATACCGAAAGAAATAGGAAAACTGTTTCAGGAATGAGACGGACCGTTCAGCAGGGAAGGCCCGTAAAGCCTTTCGGTATTCCGGGCGATGATACGGGCTAACTCGATCATGGGCAGGGCTTTGATCTCAGCCAGGGTTTCAAGTGCAACCGTGATCAGGGCCGGCTCATTTCGTTGATTCGGAACAGGGCCAAGCACAGGGCTGTCCGTCTCGAGGAGTAGGCATTCGAGGGGCAGGCTCCGAACGAGTTTCTGCTTCTGGCGCGAGCGTACGATCGAGGGCGGGACCGAGAAGAAAAACCCCGCTTCCACACCGGCCGCCGCTTTGCTCGCCTTGCCATCAAAGGCGTGCAATTGGACCTTTCGGGCATTCCGCCGCATGAGCAGGTCTATGGTTGCGGCACCAGCCGAGCGGGAATGGACATTCAAGGGCAGATCGAGCTCGATGGCTAAATCGATAAATGCAGTCAATATCTCGATCTGTTGAGCTTGCTCCTGTTCAGTCTTGGCCAGCCAGAAATCGAGTCCTACCTCGGCAATCGCCACTAATGTGGTCCGGTTCTGCCTGATAAAAGAAAGCATATCTTCGGCCTGAGCCAGATCGAGAATAGCCGGGTACAGCCCGGCGGCCGGCCGGACCATGCTAAAAGAGCCAGCCAGGACCAGATTCCTTCGGCTATCGTCCAGGTCCTCCGCAACCGCAACAACCGCTTCGACGCCCTTTTGACGCGCAGTTTCAAGCACAGTCTCGAGATCATGCTCAAATGCCGCATCAGCCAGATGAGCATGCGTATCGTACAGTCTGATCATCGTCATAGTTTCGATAGGATTGGAGCCGGTCTGTCACACACGTGCATCCTCGACAACTCGGACAGGTTCCTCGTCTCAAGGACCAGTCCTGGTTTTCAGTCATCATGGCCAAGACTGAGACCCGATCAATCACCATCGAGCAGGTTACCCAGAGCACCCAGGACCGATCCCTCTCCCTTCTTGGCCCCGATCGAAGGCACATTCCGCAGAATGCGGTCCGCCAACCGGGAAAAAGGCAAACTCTGCAAAAATACCGTGCCCGTTCCGCTCAAAGTAGCCAGGAACAAGCCCTCACCGCCAAAAAACATGGATTTCAGATTGCCTGCTCTTTGAATGTCATAATTGATGCCCGCGGTAAAGGCCACGATGCAACCCGTATCCACCTTGATCAGATCGTTCTTTAACTCCTTTTTTATCACGGTCCCACCCGCATGGACAAAGGCCAGGCCGTCGCCCCGCAACCGCTGCAGGATGAAACCTTCACCGCCAAACAGACCGGCACCGAACCTCTTGGTAAAAGCAATGCCGACTTCCGTGCCTTTGGCCGCACACAGGAATGCGTCCTTCTGGCACATCAATTCACCGCCATACTGGGTCAAATCCATGGCCAGTATTTTGCCGGGATACGGCGCCGCAAAGGCGACCCTCTTCTTGCCACTGCCAGTATTGGTGAAATGGGTCATGAAAATGGACTCACCGGTAATTTTACGCTTGGCTGCCCCCATCAACTTGCCCATCAGACCTTCTTCAGGCTTTGAACCGTCGCCCATCTTCGCCTCAAAACCGATACCATCGTCCATGTAATTCATGGCACCTGCCTCGGCGATGACCACTTCACCCGGATCGAGTTCGACCTCGACGATCTGCATATCATCACCAAAAATCTCATAATCGACTTCATGACTCTTCATAGCGGACCTCCCATGCTGATCTGCTCATCCATATCATCTGTTTCTGATTTATATTCCCTCATTTTATTCTTCGTTCACTTATACTCGATGCTATGAGAAATGTAAAGTGCTTTCTCTCGTATGAGCAGGTCCCCGTCATTCGTGCCCTGGGAAAATTGATTTTCGCCTGTTCCGGATACTGTTTTGACAAAAACGTTAGAAGACATTAAGAAAGTGATAGAATATACGGGAATAGGAGGTTGAAATTATGAGAACATGTTTAACGCTCCTGATAATGACTGTGATCGGTGCGGTGGTCCTAATCTATGTCATGGACTTTGATATGTCGGGATTGGTCGGTAAAAGGACGAGAAAGATGACCGGTCCGGACAATGCCAAGCAGAGAATGGAGTCCTTGCAGGGAAATAAACATGAGCGGTGGACGGATGAAGGCGTCCTGGATATCGGGCAACCTTGCTTGGAACATGTTTACCTAGTCGAGCGAGGGATGACATTCACCTTACCTTTCAGCATACATGTCCCCTGGGACCTGAAGAAAATAAAAAGCTTTATGGTCAAAAGCAATCCTTATGAATCCATGGGTTTTGAGGTCTATATCGAGGATTGGCAGGTCCATACCCAGTCCGAAGATGAATGGTCGATAGACCCTGAAGACGGAACATATATCAAAGACGAGGATGTGAAGGAACGGTCACTGGCGGCAACGATCAAGGTGAGTATTACCACTCCCCTGAAGAAGCCGGAACTCAAACAGTATAATCAGATCGAACTCGTAGGTGATTCGGGAGTCAAAATCGTTCTGGTAATCCATTCATCTGAATCGGAACCTGAGCATTACCGGGTTGTCGGTCCTGACGATCGACCCGAATGCTTCGAATAGGTGAGATAATTGATGCGTACTGAGCACGAGTCGGGTTTCAGGCCAGGCAATCGATTGTCAGTCGAGTCAAGCCCCTACTTATTGCAGCATGCCGGCAATCCCGTGAATTGGTATGCCTGGGGTGATGAGGCCTTTGATCGGGCCAGGTCCGAGAACAAGCCCATTTTTCTGTCGATCGGCTACTCGACTTGCCACTGGTGTCATGTCATGGAGCAGGAATCGTTTGAGAGCCAGGATGTTGCCGATATACTCAACGAGTTGTTCGTCGCGATCAAAGTCGATCGTGAAGAGCGTCCGGACATAGACGCTCACTATATGACTGCCTGTCAACTCATTACCGGGCGGGGTGGCTGGCCCTTGACCATCATCATGACTCCCGAGCGTCGGCCTTTCTTTGCCGCGACCTATATTCCCCGGGAGAGCAGGTCCGGGATGATGGGTTTACTCGAGCTCCTGCCGCGAATCGGTGAGCTCTGGCAGCACAATCGTGACCTGATCAGCCAATCGACGGAACAGATCATGGCAGCTCTCCACTCGAGCGTACCTTCACCTGGCGGACGTGAGGGGGACGAGCTCACCACAGCGACACTGGAAAGGGCAGTCCATTTCTTTAAAAACAATTACGACAAACGATATGGTGGTTTCGGTGAGGCACCCAAATTTCCCTCGCCGCACCAACTAATATTTTTGTTGCGCATGTGGGCCCGAAGCAGGGATGAACACCTGATACATGCGGTCCGAAAGACGCTCGAGGCGATGCGTCAGGGCGGCATCTTCGATCATCTCGGTTATGGTTTTCATCGTTATGCCACCGATCAGTATTGGCTGGTCCCCCATTTCGAGAAAATGCTCTATGATCAGGCCTTGCTCAGTCTGGCTTATTCTGAATGCTATCAAGCCACTCGAGATGAGTATTACGCTCGGGTCGTACAAGAGATCATGACCTATATTCTGCGAGACATGACTGATCGAACGGGAGGCTTCTATTCAGCGGAAGATGCGGACAGTGAAGGCATCGAGGGCAAATTCTACACCTGGTCCTTCGCCGAGCTCGAACAGTATCTGACCGAAGAGGAATTCGCCCTGACTCGGGAGATATATTCACTTGAACCTGAAGGCAATTTTCGTGATGAACGGACCGGCCAGAAGAGCGGACTGAACATCTTTCATGAGGCCCTGCCCCGGACCGAGCTCGCAGACAGGCTGGGCTTGAGTGAAACCTCGCTCGAAAACAGGCTCGAGCAAATTCGGCAAAAGCTCTTCACTATCCGCCAGCGGCGGGTTCATCCGTTCAAAGACGATAAGGTCCTGACTGATTGGAATGGTATGATGATCGCCGCCCTGTCCCGGGCAGCCCAGGTTTTTGAGAACGATCTGTATCTTGCGGCAGCGGTAAAGGCGACCCATTTCGTCGAAACGGCCCTGACCGACTCTCGGGGTCGTCTCTGGCATCGTTTTCGGCAGGGTTCGGCCAGCATTTCGGGCTTCCTTGATGATTATGCGTATTATGTCTGGGGTTTACTCGAATTGTATGAAGCCTCGTTCGAGCTGTCCTATCTCGAAAGGGCTTGCACTTTGGCCGGAATCATGATCGAACTGTTCGAGGACAAACAACAAGGCGGTTTTAATCTTGTCTCAACTGAAGCGGAACAGATGCTGACCCGTTCAAAGGAATTGTATGATGGGGCCATACCCTCCGGTAATGCCGTAGCGTTCAGTGACTGCGTCCGCCTGGCCCACATGACCGGACAACCTGAATTCAAGCGGGTCGCAACGACAATGATCCGAGTCTTTACCAAAACCATTAACCGGATTCCCAACGCCTACACCCATTATTTGACAGCGGCTGAGGCCGCATTGAATCCCAGTCATGAGATCGTGGTGCTTGGTCATCGAGACGATCGTCAGACCCGGGACATGATCAAGGCTATCAGACAATGCTACCTCCCGAACAAGACCGTGCTCCTCATCGATCCTGCTGAGGAGCGGGTGAGACTCGATACGGTCGCACCGTATACCCGCTCGTATCAGGCGTCAGACCATCCGGTCACGGTCTATATCTGTTCGAACCAGACCTGTCAATTACCCTTGACCCGGATAGAAGATGTTCTCGAACAGTTGAAAAAGCTCAATCCCCACTTCAATCAGAGAGACTGACTATGAAACGAATTCATTTGATCTATACCGGCGGGACATTTGGAATGGTCCCAATGAGACCGGGACGGACCCTTGCTCCGGGTGATTTATCCCAAATCATTTCCAAGTATTTACCCGAGATCCATGGCATAGCTGATATTACGACTGAAGTGCTGTTCAATCTTGACAGTTGCGATATTCACCTACCGCATTGGACCAAACTTGCCGATTGTATTGCCGCAGGGATGGATGAATATGACGGTTTTGTGGTCGTGCACGGGACGGATGCCATGGTATACACGGCCACGGCCCTTTCCTTCATGTTGAACAATCTGCCCAAACCGGTCATTTTCACCGGTTCACAACGTCCCATTTCATTATTGCGGAGTGACGCCCGAAACAATCTGATCAACGCGGTCGAGCTGGCATGTTATCCCGTGCCCGAAGTGGGGATCCTCTTCAGCAATTTTCTTTTTCGGGCCAATCGGACCATAAAAATGAGCAGTATACTGTTTGATGCCTTTGCCTCACCGAATTACGATCCTCTGGCCGAAATCGGGCTCGAGATCGTTTTGAAGGGCAATCATCGCCGGAATGAGGGTTTTTTTCACGTCGAACACACCTTTGATGATCGGGTCCTGGTCATCAAGCTCTTCCCGGGTTTAAAACCTGATTATCTCGAATTTCTGCTGGATACGGATATTCGCGCTTTTATCATTGAAGGATTCGGGTTGGGCAATGTACCCTCGGGCGAGAAATCACTGGTCCCCTTTGTCCGTCGTGCTGCCGAGCACGGTAAAATCATCGTCATTACCAGCCAAGTCCCCCACGGTTACGTCGATCTCGAGCGTTATGCCGGCGGCTTGAGTATTCTGGAAGCGGGAGCAATTTCAGCCTACGATCAGACGTTTCCTTCGGCTATCGTCAAACTGATGTTTCTCCTGGGGCATTTAACTGATAAGGGTGCAGTCATCAGAAGTTTTCAGACCCCGATCGCGGGTGAAATGACGGTCAGAAAACAGTCGGAGCCGGAACAGGGCCAATAGATTACTGATTGCCCATCTCGAGGCGATGGGACGATTATAAATGTTCGATCAGCAATCGGACGAATTTCGTGCGATGCTCTTCAGTCATGGTATTTTGTGTGGCCTTGAGCAGTTTTGCTTCTTCCTGGACGTATCTGTTATCGGGATCGAGGTTTTGCGATTGCTTGAGCGCTTGTTCCGCTACAATTTTCAATCCGCTGCAGCGACAGATGGTCGACATGAGCGCGTGATAAATCGCCTGGTTCGGTCGCTTTTCGATGGCCTTGCGGCAATATTTCTTGGCATCATGCAGCTTTCCCTCATAAAAAGCCAGGATGAACGCGATTTTTGCCAGCAATTCAATACGTTGCCCATGGTAACGATGTGCCTCCTGATATTTGAGCATGGCTTCAAGCGGATCATTTCGTTTAAGGGCCTCGTCGCCTGCTGTTTCCAGATCACTGATCGGTTCGGTAATCATTTCCATTTCTGTCACCGATTCACCGAGCATGGCATCGATTACTTTCCGTTCCTCAGCATTTTTCAAGATGCGATGGGCCTCGGTAATTTTCGAGACGATCTCCTGGTTTTTAAGAATTATGGTCTGATCGTCACTGGCGACGATCTTATCGGGATGGAACTGCCGGATCAGGTAATGATAAGCGACTTCGATCTGGTTGTCCTGGGCATCCCGCTCTATTCCCAGGAGAGCATAGGGGTCATGGATTGAGTCAATCTTTTCATGAAATTCCCTGATCTGTTTGCAATGGGCTTCGAGCCGGTCTGAGGCCGAAGCTTCGATATTGACTTCTTCTGCAATCTCGGCATCAGCCTCTTCAGTCTCTTCATCTTCCTCTTCGATGATATCAACTTTCATGGCTCTGGCCAGCTCCTCCTCGGTAATATAATCATCATCCCTCTCGGGAATATCAACCAATTTGAGCAGTTGGAAAATAAGGAAGAGAGCACGGACTTCATCCTCCTGGAAATGGGACAGATCTATGATCTCTGCAATAGTCCTTTCGCCATCGACCAGTTTCAGGACTTCAAGCTCGAAGGCCGTGAAAGGCAGATTTTCGGCGATATCGATGGACGGGACCAGCAACCGGGCCTGGACTATCCGGGTCGGCAGCCTTTGTCGGGTCATTTTGGAATCGATGTTTCTTTTGATGCAATCGATAATGATTTCCGGAACTGACAATTCAGCCAGCACGAAAGCAGTATCAGGCAAATCACCTTCTTTAAAGAGAAAGGTTCCTTCTTCCCAGGTCATGAGGTCGGCGATGATTTCGCGGACCTGCAACTGAAAGGGCCATTCGAGATCATCAAAGTCGAGATACCCTAACTCGAGGAGGATTGTCCCCTGCCACTCAGATTGTCTTGTATCCCAGATTTTAATCGCTGCCTCAGCCTGCTCTTCAGTCAGCTTGTCAGCCAGGATCATAAGTGGAATGAGCTGTTCGAACGGTGCGTCCGATGTAGCATAGACAGGCTTGCCCTTGCTGAAATAGATGACCTTGGTCACATTCTCTCGACTGCATTCGAGTAAACCGGTCTTTTTGCCATTGACGATACTCAGAAAGAAATCAGGTAAGAAAAGTTCAGCCAGATCACCACTGGTCACTCGCGATTCTGTTTCCGAGTCCGCTGCTTCAACCTCGACCGTGATCGGTATATCTTCACCGGGAGTTATCAGGTCCGAGCTGATGATCCCGTCAAATTCCTCACCAAGAAAGCTGGGTAACTCTTCAACACTGGTCTCGTCCGATGTTTCCAGTAACCCGGAATATATCAACCCGCACAGGGCCCGGACCACATCCATTTTCTGGAAATGCTTGTAACTCATGATTTCTTCAATGGTCTGCTGTCCGTTAATGATATCCATTATCTTTTTCTCATCGGAGTTAAGCCTGATTTTCTGATATTTCAGATAGGGGCTGTTCGAGATATGCAGATACAAATGCTTGTCCGGTAAGAGAGAAACAAGCAGGTCACGAATCTTGATACTTCTGACACAACTGATGATCAAATCCCCGGCCGTAAACTGCAATTGCACTTCCTGGACAGGAAAATCCTCGTCTTTAAAGGAAAATGTCCCTTTATTCCAATAAAAAAGTGAATAAATGATCCGGGTTATCTGAAGACGGATATGATAGGCCAGATTCTTGGCGTCGATGAAACCCATCTCGGTCAGAATGGTGCCATATTTTACCTTTCCGCCATATTCCTGAAACTTCTGTGATGCCATCTGCTGTTGGTTCGGCGTAATCACGCCCTTCTGCTGGAGAATGTTACCAAGCCGGTCCTTGACGTAATTGGAGCCTGCAAAAACGATGAAACCATTCCTGAGATAAATGGTCTTGGCAATCTGATCGCGGTTTACCTTCAATATGCCCGTCACCCGAGCCATGGCCAGAGAATGAAGGATTTTCGGGAAAGGAGTCACGTCCAAAGTCCCAATCTTGAATTTCTGGGTTACCTGGTTTCTTTTTTCCTGTTCCAGTTCACGCTGATCATTCATATTCTCATTCCCGATTGAAATTGAAAAGAGTAGCATTCCGTATCGGTAATCCTGTGCTCCTTCAAGAGACTATTCCTTACCATATCATTTTTCATCCGGTTTATACAATATTTTCTATTTTTTTCTGATTGAACCTTCAAAAACGTCATCAGATGCCATTCTACACACGTGAATCGAGGCTGACAGGTCCCAAAAACAATCATTCATGTGCTCTGCTTTTTAATGAGGTTGAGGATTTCCTGACCATAATCGGTCAGTTTGACCGAGCCCACACCTTTAATAGCCAGTAATTCGTCAAAGGTCCGCGGACTATGAAAAGCAATCAATTCGAGGGTTTCATTCGAAAAAATATAAAAGGCCTTAGTCCTTAATTTCCTGGCCATATCGAGCCGCCATTTCTTGAGTTCCTCATACAATTGAAGTTGATATTGATCTAATGCCCCCGCTTTCTGTTCAAGGAGCGTACGATCAGCACCTGCTTTTCTCGTCCGCTTTCGCGGCGTTGTAACCTCTTTCTCGGATCGGACCTGCTCCCGCTTTTTCTGACGCGGTCGTGGACGCATGCTCGTTGTGGATTGAAGTGGAATGTAATAATCCTGCTCTGATTGGGCAATATTTTTACCCTCTGGACTGATTCTGATCAAAGGAAACTTGTGCATTTCATCATCAGGTCGATAAAAAATATCGAGATAACCCAAACGCAAAGCAGTGGTCAACAACGCTTTGACATTCTGAATACCATGCTCTTTCAGACTCCCGTAGCCGGGTAGAAAATTCAATTTCCTACTCTTGATCTCCTTATTGTTCGAACCGGCCAGGATTTCAGCCAGGCGATTGCGTCCCATGGGGAAACGCAAGGTCTCGACAAGCCTCAGGCATGCCGAGACATTAATCGAACCGGGTTGCTGACTTTCAAGCAACTCCACTTTGAGTAAATGCCCGCCCCGGCAATTGTCACAATGACCGCATTTGTCGTGAACATGAGTTTCACCAAAGTAAGTGCGAACAACATAACGACGACAAACCGGGGTTAAACAGTAAGTATTCAGGGCCTCGAGTTTCTTGGTCTTTTCGCGGGCAATATCGAGTAAACCCTCGGCGATGGCGGATACGGACCGACCGGAACGATCGTCCAATAACTTCAGGGCAAAACCCCGGGTTACAGTTTTTATGTTGATCATATTGAAAAATTTCAGGTTCAGCAGTGCTTCCTCGACAGCATCTGGCGGTAAGGCGAATTGTTGAGCAAGTGTCTTGAGCGTAACGGTGACTGATTGATCGGGTCGTACGCCGATGGTCCGAATGAGATTCTCGAAAAAATCAAGATCGTGGTCATCGAGATGAGTCGATGAGCCGAATGGATTGAGACTGATCAGCATTTCCAATGAAACATCCGGCAATCTGACCAGAATGCCTTCCTTCTCCATCTGGCAGAGGGCGACCCGGACCGGGGTTTCCTCGAGATTAGTCTGTTTTTCGAGCGTGCCATGCGGGATAAGCAGATAATCGCCACATTTGTATGCCCCCATGACCTTCAGGAGCTGTCGCAGGTTGAGTTCATTGATAATGGCGTTTTCGATGAAGAATTGCTGAATACCGCGATCGCTTTCGGAATAGAAGAGAATGGTCCTGGACTGGGCCCCATCGCGACCGGCCCGTCCGATCTCCTGGTAATACGCTTCGAGGCTGCCCGGTAAATGATAATGGATGATAAATCGGATATCGGGCTTGTCAATACCCATCCCGAACGCATTGGTGGCTACGACCAGGGGTAATCGTCCCGACATGAAGGCATCCTGGACCCGCGAACGTTCGGTCCGTTTCATCCCGGCATGATAATGGGCCGCTTCGTAGCCCCAGTCCTGCAGCATTTCGGCTATTTTCTCCGCATGCTTACGGGTATTGACGTATATGATCCCCTCTCCCTCGAGCTCAGCAAGCAATTCGGCGAGCCTGGCCTGTTTGTCCTGATCAGAGAGGACCTGGACCACTTCGAAAAAAAGATTAGGTCGGTCAATACTGGTCACCAGGGTCATCATGTCCGATGAACCAAGCTGGTTCCGAATATCACGCTGGACTTCCGGCGTCGCCGTGGCAGTCATGGCCAGCACACGAGCTTTCGCCCACCGTGACCGCAGTGACTTGATGTTCAAATAATCAGGCCGGAAATCATGCCCCCACTGGGAAATACAGTGGGCCTCATCAATGACCAGCAGAGATACGCCCCGCTGATCGAGAATCCGTACAATGTTCCGGTTCCGCAAGGCTTCGGGCGCAAGATAAACGAGTTTGGTCTCACCCTGGATTATGGCTGAAATCCGCTTTTTATACTGATCCAGACTCAAAGACGTATTCAAGAAAGTCGCATTCCTGAAACCGAGTTCACGAATGCCCTCGACCTGGTCTTTCATCAAGGCAATAAGCGGGCTGATTACCACGGTCAAACCCTCCATGGCCAGACTCAGCAATTGGTAACAGAGTGACTTACCACCACCCGTGGGCATGACAGCCAATACTGCTCCATTGAGCAGGACAGAGAGGATCACTTCGAGTTGACCGGGACGAAAATGATCGAAGGGAAAATTCGTCCGCAAAAGGGTCAACTGCTTCTCGATGAGTTTATCCCCCGCACGCTCCAATATTTCCTGGAATTCGTCCTGAGACGACAGATACTCGGCCCGATCCGCTGATGCGACCTCGACTGTCCCCAGCCCTATTCCGGTCGATACACCATCAGAAATTCGACCTGGACCTGAACCGGAACGATTGCCCTCCGAACAACGCTTATAGTAATCGCAATAAATACATAAATTCCCGGGATGGGCCGGGAACTGGGCCCGTTGTTCCGACTCACAAATGCTCTTGACAGCTCCGTCCAAACGCTCTTGCGTTCTCTCGAAATAGCCCGGCTCAGGACTAAAACCCATTTTTTCGTTAAAGCGAAGATAATACAGACTCATACGTTGAGGATAGGTCCCGAGCATACTCTTGACTGCCAATCCATACAGGGCCAACTGCAGATTATCGTGAAGCTCGGTCAGGGATGTTTTACGCCGTGAAGTCTTGTAATCTATGACTTCGAGTGAACCGTCCGGACTGCGGTCTATCCGATCGATCACGCCGGTCAGAATATACTGATCACATTCAAGCTGAAAACGTTCTTCCTGTAACAACGGACGTCTATACTCTTCACGCTGACCGGCATGATAGGTCCGTAAAAGATCGAGTCCTAACTCGAAATACTGCTGCTCCTCCACAGGGGACGCATACCCCGCCTCCTTGATCCAGCATTCGCGATAGAGTTGTTGAAGTGCGTCCAGACTTATACAAATCTCATGACTGTGAAACGCACGCAAGGTGTTGTGAATACTCGTGCCAAAACTGAAATACGGTTTCGCCAAGGTGGGTATATTCAGAATATATTGAAAATGATAGCGCTTCGGACACTCGAGAAACGTGGCGATTTTACTATAACTGTACTGGACCAATCCCATCGTGACTATCCTCGCTCAACGTTTTGACCGTCTTGTATGAGGTCTCCGTTACCGACTCTATGACGCCTGAAACCATGAATCTACAGTCGTAGACCACGACTCGAACAAGCATCGCAGATACCATATATCCAAATTGCGACGAACAGCAACAGCCAGAGCCAAATCCGCTTCCCAATCGCTGGGGTTACAATCGTGGTTTTCTGGAATGCATAGTGTAGCATTCCTGTCAATGAAAGATCAATTCTACCATCGAGAAAATCCTGTCGGACCATTGTCTGTATTGAATCATATATCGAGAAAAAAATAATGATAACCACGATCATGCTCAGAATCATCAGAATCAAGCCGCACAGCTTCCTGCCCAGATAATACTGACCTGCACCGGGAACTAGAAATGCTGACATGATCACGGCTTTCAGGCGAAGTTTCAATTGTGCGGGCATGACTTTGTACCGTCATCCGTTCAATAAAATAGTGAGAGCAACATGAGATAGAGCGTGATGCTGATCACGGCAATGAGGGCGGTCGAAATGGGACCAGAGGCCAATGCAGGGTCTATGTTTATTCTATGAAAAAGAATGGGAAACATGGCTCCCAGTAAAGAACACAACAACATGATGATGATAAAGATGATACCCATTAGCAGGGCAAATTCCAGTTGAAAACCAGAAATCAGAAACATTGCTCCGCACATTAACAGACCATACAGAAGGCTTAGGATAAGGTCGATCTTAAGCTCCCGCAAAATGATGGTCCTGATCTTGAGCAGTGAGATGACGCCGGACACAATTCCCTGAGCAACCAGGGTCGCCGATTGATTGGCAATATGTCCCCCCAAGCCTAAAACCAGCGGTATACAGGCTACGATGGCAAAAATACTGGTGACGACTGGCTTAAACCGGACAAGGATGTAATACGCCGCGAGACCACCGATCAGACTGATCAATAACCATAAAAAACGAGATTTCGCAGCCTCGATCACGGTCGAAGATTCTATGTCCTCGGTCGAGGCCCCGGACATACGCTTGATGTCTTCAGCCGCTTCCTCGGTGATGACATCGAGAATATCGTCAACGGTCACGATGCCGACCAGTTTGTTCCGGTCCGTGACAACCGGAATGGCCAACAGATTATAACGGGCAACCAACCGGGCCACCTCTTCCTGGTCCTGTTCCGTTCGGACTCGGACCACATCCGTGACCATGATCTCTTTCAAAAGCTTTTTGGGGGACACTGTCAGAAGTTGACGCAACGAAATAACCCCGAGCAAATGCTTGTCCTGGTCCACGACATAGACATAAAAAACCATCTCCGCATCTGAAGCCTTCTGGACCTCGCGGATCGCATCCTCCACAAAAACATCGCCCTGTAAGGCCAGAAAATCAGGCGTCATGATCCGACCAGCGGTCTCCTCAGAATAGGACAGCAACTCCTCGACCAGATCAGAGTCCTTGTCCTCCATCAACTTAAGGACCTGGTCCGTTAACTCATCCGGCATATCGGCGATGATCCCGGCCGCATCGTCCGAAGCCATCTCGGTCAAAATATCGGCTATATGCTGAGGATCAAGGGTCTCCAACAGCTCTGCCGCTGTCGAATATGATACTTCACTCAGGACTTCAGCGGCCCGTTCCTTATCCTCTTCGAGACAATTGAACACCACTTTCGCTTCTGAACTGCGCAAATGGTCCATGATCAAGGCTATATCTGCCGGATGCAGCTTCTTGATCACACGTTTCAAGGTCGTCGTGGCATTACGCCTGAGTAAACGTGCTATGGTATCCAACAATATCTGGTTTTTTCGCGATAATTGCATGTGCCATACCTCTTAAATTGCCATTCACATTATAGCACATCCTCCTAATTAACAAGCAATGTCAATCTGGGACAATCAAGTTCATATGTGAACAGGATGATTTTGGTAAATCGCCAATAATACGTTATAATAAACGGATGAATAGAGTGATCAGATAATTGTTGAACAGATGCTCGAATTCCAAAAGGTGAATGGGTGGAACAACTCGGAAAAAGGGAAACACTGAAGCTGACCCTGAAGAATTTTTCCTACCGCTTCAGTGCGGATGTCTTTTCACGCTTGCTTTTGGGCATTGTGGGCATAATTCTGGCCAACTATCTTGGTGCTGAAGAGAATGGTCGTTACAATCTTGTCTATTCATACTTCTTCATCGTCGTTGCCTTCAGTGAAGCCGGATTGTTTCCCATTTTGATGCGTGAACTCTCGACAAAGGCATCTGAGCAAAACCCTGAACTCGAGTCTGCATTAATGGGTAATGCCTTGGTCTTGAAACTGTTCTTTACGACGATCACCTTCTGTATCGCTGCAGTTCTTGCTCTCCTGTTCCCCTCGCTGGTCGAGGTTAAAAAATTGATCTGGATTGCCTTATTCGCCTTGTATTTTCACTGGGAGAATTTCTTCAGCGCAGCCTTTGAAGCAAAGCTTCGCCTGAAATTTCCAGCCCTTATTCAATCGGGTATGGGACTTCTCACGGCCATGGCTATCATTGTACTGATTTTTCTCAAAGCGCAATTGATGCTGTTCATTGTTATCCGCACGATTCTCGCAATCCCCGAGACAATGCTGTATGTCCTGTACATCAAGAGATTCATTTCGTTTCGTTTCAAGCCCTCACCACAGTTGATGGTCTATTTATTGAGAGAGAGTCTCCCCCTCCTGGCTTCAAACATTTGTATTGCAATCCATCTGAGGGTTGACCAATTTTTCCTGAATTTTTATTACGGTAAAACAGCCGTGGGAGTATATGCCGCAGCGGTTAACTTAATCGAACCACTCTGGCTTTTACCAGTCGCTTTCGCGAACGTTACCGCTCCTTTACTGGCCCGGGTTTTTATCTCGACAGACGCCCTTCATCGTTATGAACGTTTTTACAAGGATTGCTTTCGATTACTGAATATGGTGTCCTGGCCCATGGCTTTGGGAGGGACCCTCCTGTCCTCATCGATCATAGGCTTATTTTATCGACCCGAGTTCATGGAGGCTGATCTTCCTTTCTCAATATTGTTATGGGGGACCATTTTTGTCTATGTGGGCATCCTGAATGCCCGGCTCATGATTGTCATCGGTAAACAGGAATTCGATCTTCTCTTCACCAGCAGTTCTCTTATGGTAAACATTATTTTCAATTTTCTGCTGATCCCCTCTTATGGAATCATAGGAGCTGCGATTGCATCATTGCTGACATTTGCTACCGGTCCTGTCATGGGTTATTTCTTGAAAACGACCCATGACTATTCACTGACCATGCTGAAGACCTCAGCACGACCTTTTGGTGCTGCTTTGCTGATGTTTTTTGCTCTCTTTCCCCTGAAAGACCATCCGATAATGGCAGTTACACTGGGAATGTTATTGTATTTTTTCCTGTTACGGCTTCTGGGTGGTATCTCGAATGAAGATGTGACTCTTCTGAAAAGCCTGGTTCAAAAGGAACGATTATTCGATGAAACTAACGATTGAAAAATGGGGCCGATTGCTCTTGATGATTGCCTTTACCGGAGTCATTGCTGTTGTTTTCCATGCTCAACGACTCTATTCGAAACATGTTCTCAAAGTTACATCGGTTTCATACCGCGGCTATAAAGAGGAACAATCATGAAAATCGCAATGGTTCACCCTCATGACATCGAGAATTCACCCTGGACAATCCGGATCATCAAGCTGGCGGAAGCCCTCATTGATATGGGACACGAGGTTGAAGTTTTTTACTTTCTCGAACCAGAACGACGGGACCTGGGAATCGTCACCCATAAGCTCGAATCCTTTTCCTTCCCTCTGCATGGGCTCAACAAAAATCACTGGTTTGGGAACACAAAACTGTTCTATCGTCTCTGCCGTGAAATAGATATTCTCCACATTCAAAAGTGTTTTTCACATGTGATCCTACCCACCTTGATTGCCGCCTATTTAACGAGAACACCGGTCCATTATGATTGGGATGATTGGGAAGAGGGCATTACACGGGATTACCTTGGCAATCACATTTTCACATCCCTGGTCAAATTCAATGAGACCTTGCTGCCTCGAATGGTAGATTCTATTTCAGTTTCAAGTGAAGCATTGCGTTTAAAGGCTTTTGAACGTGCTTGTCCCGAGAAAGTTATCGTCAAGGTCCCTGTAGGGGCCGATCTCAATGAATTTTCGCCCGACCGGGAGCCGGATCACACCATCGAGCTCCCACCGGGTGAGGGACCTTTAGTGCTGTATGCCGGTCAGATTGAAGGAGCAAATTACGCCTCTCTTTTCCTCAAGGCTGCTGCTGCAGTCAAGAAAAGAGAACCCAAGACTCGCTTTCTGGTCGTTGGTGGCGGATTTCGCCTGGCAGAATTACATACCATCGCCCAGGACCTTGATCTTGGCGATGCCATCTGTTTTACCGGCTATGTCCTTCACTCGGAAATACCCGCTATTCTCGCTCTGGCGGATATCTGTGTGGCAACATTCGAGGATAACCTCATTACTCGATGCAAGAGTCCCCTGAAAATTGTGGAATACATGGGCATGGCCAAAGCAATCATCGCCAGTGATGTGGGTGAGGTCCATCATATGCTCGAAGGCAGAGCGGTCCTGGTCCCTCCCGGAGATGCTCAGGCTATCGCTCAAGCCATCATCACCCTGGTCCACTCCCCCGACAAAGGCAAAGAACTCGGGAAAAAAGCCCGTGAAGCCGTCCTCAGCACTTACAACTGGCGAGTCAGCGCCGAGAACCTGCTGATGGCCTATGAGCAAAACCTGAAACCATCATCAATGGAATCGTCTTCCAGAGAGATTTCGCCAGGTGATCCTCGATGCATATGTAATAATGCCAAATCACATGCACGGAATCCTGCACATCAAATCTCTGGATCACAAAAATCAAAATCTTGTAGGGACGGGTCTTGTGCCCGTCCTCAAC
>JAFGSJ010000079.1 GCA_016934675.1 bacterium
AATGCTTGAGCCGTATGACGGGAAACTGTCACGTACGGTTCTTAGGGGGGAAAGGGGCTGAGAGGCCCTGACCTACCCGATCCTTTCATTTAGAGCGATTGCAGGTCTGCAATGATTTGTGTAGATTGCTTTCTGAAAGATTTCCGGTGCATTCGGGCGGTCATTCGCTGGATGGCGAAACTTACCGACTTGTATTGAGCATACCGAAATGAAGACCAATGTCAGTGAGGGTATCACCCCGTAGACGGCAGCAGAGATAGATAGCCAGATCACGAGGATCATTCGAGTGTCCGCGCCGAAGTTTATCGAGCATATCTTCTGAAACACCATAGAAAGCGGCGACGCTTTTTTTATCTGAGCTATGATCGGGTCGAGGAAGCGTGTCTCAAGTCTCTCTGAATCTGGCTCGACACCCTTTTTAAAAAAGGTCTGCTTGATCCAGGAAACGAAGCGGGAATCGCCGATTACAGGTACCGTTCGTTACAAGTCAAGAGCAGAGGTGACCACTGTTTCGGGGCAGACTTGCCCCGAAGTATTGATCATCCTTGATGTAGGGAGACCAGCCTGATCGGTTCCGTAACCGGCACTGCCTTCGCCCACAGGATTAGTCCCGGTCACGATGTACCAGTACATCTTTTCCGGTTCGAGCGAGGGGTCGTCCGCTGAAAGATCAACAGTCGTTGCTGTTCCTTCATAGCGGAGGCATGAATTCATGGTACCGGTGAGCAGACCGGGCAGTTCTGTAAAAGTCCCTCGATAGAGTTTATAACCCGCGGCCATTTCCGAGGGGGGCCAGCTTTGCAGGTTTTTGTCTTGAGACCAGTTCTGACCGTTTTCAGGAGTATCGCCGGGAGCAATCTCGGGCGGCGGATCGCAGACTTCATCAGCGAACGGATAGGAATCTGATTCTGCGTAGCAGGTTTCATAATTGGCTACTGTTCTGATGACATAGTTATGGCTCACAAGGTCACCAGGGTCGTAGACAAGCGGACTGGTCACATCAGCAATAACCAGAACTCCATCTTGATAGAGATCGTGGCGTGTTGCAGGGTAACCCGGTGAAAAGGTAATGGTGATCCCGTTTGGTAAGCAAGGGTCATTGTCGACTATTTGGGTGATGACAGGTTGGTCCGGAAGATCACAGAGTGCGGCCAACGAATGATAATAACCAGATCCTATCGCGATTGCACCGACTAGATCAAGTGTTTGCACCGGTACATTCGAGTTGAGAAAGGTCCCGTCTCCGAGTTTTCCATCCTTGTTATCGCCCCATGCCCAGACTGTTCCGTTATTTATTAAGGCGACAGTATGATAATTACCGCCGGTCATGGCCACAATTCCATCGATTTCGGATACGGGGACCGGCTCTGTCTGCCTGATACTGGGTAGAGGACCGTCTCCGAGTTGACCGTTATTGTTGTAACCCCAGGCCCAGGCACTACCGTCTTCTTTCACGGCCAGGGAGTGATAACTGCCCGCGCCGATAGATGCAATCTCGGTAAAATTATCGATCAGGATCGGGATTGTGGATGTCGAAGGGCTGGTCGAACCGATCCCCAACTGGCCCTGATTGTTTCTGCCCCAAGTCCAGACCAGGCCCGTTTCACTCAAGGCAAGCGAATGAAAAAAACCGCCTTCAACCTCGTCGATTGCAGAAAGGGTCTGAATCTGAGCGGGAGTATTGATCGAAAGAGTATCACCCAAACCGAGTTGACCGTAGTTGTTAAGTCCCCAGACCCAGACCGTACCATCCTCATGAACTGCCAGGGAATGGAAAGCACCGGCTCCGATATCCGTGATATCATCAAGCGTCAAAACTTGAACAGGCGTGTTTGTGTCGAGATTAGTCCCATCACCAAGCTGGCCGTTGCCGTTTGCGCCCCAGGCCCAGACTGTGCCGTCAGTTTTCAGGGCCAGTCCGTGTACCAGACCCGCGGCAATCGTACAGACATTAGCCAGACTACCGACCTGGACCGGTAATACGGAACTGCTGTTTGTTCCATCGCCTAATTGACCCAGGTCATTTTTGCCCCAGCCCCACACAGTCCCGTCTGCAGCAAGTGCCAGGCTGAATTCGTCACCACCGGTCAAAGCCACAACATCCGTCAAATTCAGGACCTGGTCGGGCACATTGCTATTGGGCAGAATACCAAAACCCAGTTGACCATCCTTATTGCTGCCCCATGACCAGAGTAGACCGTCATTACCGAGCGCCGTGGAATGATAGTGGCCGGCAACAAGTGTGTCCATATTTGTCAGGACTGTAACCGAAACCGGCACGGTCGTACCCGTATTTGTCCCATCACCCAGTTGGCCATCTTCGTTCAGACCCCAGGCTACCAGTGTTCCGCTACTTGACAGGGCCAATGAATGGTCCGCTCCACCCACAACTTCATCAACACCGCTCAGCCCTGACACCTGGACGGCAACATTGGTCCCTGTCGTGGTGCCGTCACCGAGCTGACCGTTTATGTTTGCACCCCAGGCCCAGACCGTGGTATCATCAAGGACCGCCAGCGAATGAAAACCGCCACCAGCAATGCTTTGAACAGTATTCAGAGAAAGGACCTGGACCGGCACATTGGATGAAGCATTGGTCCCGTCACCCAATTGCCCGTCAAAATTTAACCCCCATGACCAAACAGTCTGGTCCAATCCCTTCAGGGCCAGGCAATGCTCAAATCCGGCAGCAATTGCCGTAATACCGCTAAGATTGAGGACCTGGACCGGCACATTGGACGAATCATTGGTCCCATCACCGAGCGCACCATCCCCATTATAACCCCAGGACCAGACCGTCTCATCTGCACAGAGGGCCAGTGAATGTGAATTGCCGGCACTGATCGCAATGACATTAGTCAGGTTCAATACCTGGACCGGTTCCGTGCATTGATCACTGTTCGTTCCATCACCCAATTGCCCGAAAAATCCCCAACCCCAGGCCCAGACATAGCCGTCCTCGGTCAGTGCCAGCGAATGCCAGCCACCGGAAGCGACCTGTTTGATATTGGTTAGATTAAGTACAGCTACCGGTGAGGCTGAACGCTCATTCGTCCCATTGCCCAATTGTCCGAATGTATTATCACCATAAGCCACCACGGTCTTGTCGCTCGCAATCGCCAGCGTATGCTGACTGCCCGCAGACATGCCGCGAACTCCACTTAGCGCCGTGACCTGTCCCGGTGTTTCATAACTACCGTCCAGACCATTACCCAATTCTCCGTAATAGTTTAAGCCCCAACCATATGGGGTCTGCGCTTCGACTTCCTGGATCCAGAATACAAACAGTAGACTGACTGCTACTATTGTTAAACTACCACGAAGAGTTCTTTTCATTATTGCCCGCATTGATCCGTTCTCCTCTTATCTCTTCCAGTTGGTCTCATGAATTGAAGTTCATTCTTTTCAACAATATAAATCGTCTTGGATGGGAGATCAACTGTGCGTGCGAATAAAAATCAGGGACCGCTTTCCCGATGATCCTATGCTTGAATCGTGCTCAATGAGCCCGGCGAGATGTGGTAGCAGAGGGCTCTTTCATTCTGTATCGCATCGCGTTCTGGTCACGGTGATCCAATCCGATTGTTCGTGGGCAAACATTGTCTCGAAAAATGACCTGATGAATTGCTGTGATTCACGCAAAAAAAGATATTGGCTCACCTGAAAATGGCGGGTAACGATCAGAGTGTCCTCTGACTGAAAGACATGCTGTTCGAATCTGCCTTGAGGCGTGGAATAGGTCACCTCTTGAGGCGTATCGACAATGTGCCAATTGCTGCCAACCTTCAGGGTAAAAGTCGTTTCCATTGTAGAGAGATAGGGGAAAAAGATCGTCGTTTTGAATGGGTTTTCCCACAGGAATGAGAACAGCTTTTTCTGACTGAAAAAGGTCAGTGGCACTTTCAATCCCGTTTCGGTCTGATCCAGGTCCGTTTCGAGCACGGCCTCGAACATGAGTGGTCGATCGAGTGAATCACTGCCCGAGAACTCGACTGAAATCACCTCGCAATCCGTTAGCTGCTGTTGAAACCAGTTCCGGACAAAGACTGACTGCTCTGGCCCCGAGAGCTCTCCCAGGGCCTGACGCATTTCAGTCTCCGGATGTCCGCTGAAACGGGTAGTGGCCCGGGCTTTGAATTGGCCCGGGTCGGTGAGCGATATCTCAAGCATGGTATTGCAAGTATGCATCTCTGGTGCTGTTGCTGGCAATTGGACCCAGTATGTGGTCAATCGGGGATATTCACGTTTTTCAATAAAGTTATGCAACACGTCCCGACGTGTGTTCGTTGCATGACGCAATAGGTCTTTGGGCCGAAAATAGGTCACCAACAGGTCCGCGTTCTCGAGTTCGGGTGCCGGGTCACCGAAACGAACATATTTGTTGCCCGGATACAGATAATGCTCCTCTCGACCGTGCGATAAAACTACCAGGGCGGCGTTAAAATGAAGCGGAACAGGATACTGCCGATCGAATTTGCCACTGAACTGGTCCCGGGTAAAACCGAAACCGATGCGACTGTAAATGTCGCTGTGATAGAGCAGACCCCAGTAGATCAAGCCCACGGTCAGAGGTGTCACCGTTTTCTGTTCGAGAGATTCTTCGAGGACCTTGATGGTCGGCGCATACCGATGACTCAGGTCCGGACTGCGATAACACCTGAATGATTGACTCAGATGGTTATATAGAATACGGGCACGGTCCAATTGCCCTTTCGGACCAGACTGTTCTTCGGCTGCACGGAGCTGCTCGGCATACTCGCGGAACTTCTTTGATTTGGTGAGTGATTCTAAAATATCATAATAAAAATAATCTATGATGAAATCCCATGTATAAAAAGAAATCCGGTAGGCTGCTGGGCTGCCCGCACTCTTCAGAACATTCTCCTTGGCTTGCTGATTGTCAAGCGGATAGGGCTTCAACTCCTCGGTCAAATATGCCGGTATGTTCATATACTGCTTGTATTCCGGCTTGTAGACCGTGTCTAACGGATTCTTGACCAATAGCTCCTGCACATTATACTCGATAAACGACGAGGTGTTCCCGCAGGGTAAAGAATGGTCCGAACCAACACAGGCCGGCACGTTGTTGAACACGACCGTATGACCCTCAGGGGTCTCGTGCACCGGTACATACATCCGCTTGTTCGAATCGTACGCCCGAAAGCGATAGGTCGGAATGCATAACTGGGTGACCGGCTCGTAGTAACGGGTCGGCGCCAATCGATGAAAGACTGGTCTGGTCAAAGTATAACGAAACAGGTCAATCGGGTCCGGCCCCTGAATATACATCTTCTCCCAATGCTTGGGATAATCGTAATGGACCGCCGAACTCAAATCAATGATCGTATCGGCCACAATCCCAGGTAGTAACAGGAGACCTCGCTGATAACGCTCGCCCGTGATCGAATCTCGATAATTCTCCAATCGCAGATCTGCCTTTCGCAATTTGACCATTGTCCCATCAGGATAATAGATATTTACCTTGAACGATACAATCTCGAGAGTATCGGCCAGGTCAACTTCCAGCCAGCCTGTCCTTTCTTCACTAGGATCCAATACCTTCCAGATACGATTCCGCTCTTCAATGTGTGTAACGTCCCACATCGAGTAGTAACCGTAATACTGACGGTCCGTGATTTCTTCCAAAATGACGATTGCTGAAGCATCCGCTCCATTTTCACGTGCCGGGATTGTCTTGAGGTCCAATTCCCGAAAACGCTTGGTCATCGCCCGGTGATAGTGCGTCGCGGCGAACACAGCACTCACTCCCATACCTAGAGTGTATAGCATCAGCATTACCACTATGGAGCTTAATCGTATTGCCCTACGTTCTTTCCAATTCATCACAAACCTCCATTGACCTGAATGATCTCTCATCTGCAAAACAAAACACACCGAACTGTTCCTATCACCTGTTTTGATATGCTCACATTATCATCATCACCCTGTTCCCGCAATCCAATGTCTCATGTTAGACCAGATCATCATCACATTTGGGACTCTTTTCCAAAACCATTACTGCTCAACGCATATATCGATAAATGAGCATGCAAGGGAGAAAAACAGAGAACAGAGTATCAGAGAACGGAAATGATCCGTTTCCAGACGATCAACCCGCTTGACCCTATCCCAAGAACGCTATTCTGCAAAATGTGCATGATTATCTCAGCAATATTTGCAGATAAAATGGGATATATGCCAAATATTGCGTGATCGTCCGGATCGGGTCGCGGCTTGTCACCGGGTCTTGTGGTCAGGCACAGGGCCGGACTGTTGCAGGGCGAGTTCGGAATGGATCAGTTCGATCAGGGTATCTATTTCAAAGGGCTTGGTCAGGATATGATGAATTTTCAGGTCTTGAGGCGTGAATTCGATTCCGGGGGTGCTGCCTGTTATAACAATGATGGGGATTTCGGGCTGTAACTTGTTGGTGAATTGGATGAGTTCGAAACCGTTTATCAGGGGCATGAGCAGGTCGGTAATCAACAGGTCAATCCGTTCCTCGTGCAAAATCCGGTACGCTTCACTGCCGTTCCGGGCCGTTTTCAGGGTGAACCGGTCAGCACAATCTTCCAGGGCCAGGTTGAGCAAATCGAGCAGCAACTGGTTGTTTTCGACGAGCAATACTGTTTTCATTCCATATAACTCCCCATCATTTCATTTCTCATTCTGCAATTCTGATGCCATATATGGATTAGGAGCTGCGTTTTGAATCGAATACGTGCCGGTCGGGCCTGTGATCACATTCAAATATTGGGCAAGACGGGCGGACTGGTCCGTCAGATTCCACAGTAAGTTGAACCCTTTTTGCTGTGTTAAGTTAGTCTGATCGGTTTTCCCGGTGCATCTTGACAAAGTCCGGGCAATGTCTTACAAAAGCAGACACAGATAATTGAGTTGAGGCGTCGGCTAATTGGCAAGCCACCTGACTCTGAATCAGACGATTGGAGGTTCGACTCCTCCCGCCTCAGCCAATCTTATTGTATTTTTACCCGCGGTCCCATCGTCTAGCGGCCTAGGACATCGGCCTCTCACGCCGAAAACCGGAGTTCGAGTCTCCGTGGGACCATTTTTTTCAGCTGTACCGAAAAAAATGTCGCGTCGTAGCTCGAAGAGCGAAGACGGAACCCACGGAGAAGAAGAACATCATCAAATTGGCAAGAACTCTATCCTGAACACAGGCACATGACACTGAAATTTTATCTAAATTACCAATATAAAGGGTAAAAACAAAATCATCTTTTCCAACCACATCGTCGCAAGCCCGTCAGGGCGTGACGGACATCATTTTTAGCCATATGATAGGTACCGCTCCTCTTCACACATTGTATCATGTCTACATTCTTCAATCCCAATCGCATCCTGATCATTACTATATAGGCTTTACAGAACATCTCGCTGAGCGAATAGCTGAGCACAATCGCGGTCACCATCATTATACGGCATCACATAGACCCTGGCGAATCAAGACAGTGATCAGCTTTGCAGAAGAGAAACGTGCCCGTGACTTTGAGCGA
>JAFGSJ010000080.1 GCA_016934675.1 bacterium
TCATGGTGCGCATTTTGGGGAAAATGTTTTTTTCTGATCGACCAAAATCGCTCCGCTCTTTGGTCTATAGACATCGCACATGGCTCACACATCAGCCGGATGTTGATTATCATTTTCGATGAAGAGTGATCCGGTCATGACATAGCCGCCGTCAAGGGACCGTTCGAGCCAATAACATTCCGGGTCACCTCCCTTGTCATATGTCTTTGACCACTCGATCTGCCCGGATCGATCGGTTTTTGTCAGGGCAAGAGCATGATGAGGACTGGGAGTTGGTGTCGGCGTTTGATCGGGTGTCGGCGTTGCTGTTGGCGTTTCTGGAGGTTCCAGGGTCGGGGTCGGAGTCGGGGTTGAAAATCCCCCGTGCTTATCGATTTTGGCCAGGTAGACATCATCACCACTGTTGGACCTCGAGCAATCACCGGCACAAGATAATATCCGGTCAGACTGTTGACGAGATGTGCTTGAGATAGTATACATACACAATAATCTGAAGTAAAGCCAAATCGTTCCACCTTCCCTTTCTCGATGAATGGGTTTTCGAGGCGGTTCCGGAGATCATGAACATACTTTGCCTTGCTAAAAAGCCGTGCAAGACCAGACAAAGCGACCGACTGGCCGAACTGCTGAATGGGCAGTGCCACCGGAACGGTTGCCGGCTCGAATTGGTCTGGAGTGAATATCACAATCATATGTATGAGTTGGTTCGGGAGCTTGATATCGGGCGGTTCGACCGGATCGTGGCCTGTGGCGGCGATGGCACCAATTACCAGATGCTGAACGCCCTGCTCTATTATCACGAACCGGCTTCTTTACCTGCTCTGGCCGTACTGCCCAATGGCCGGGGCAACTCTTTCGCCCGTGATCTGGATATCTTTTCATTCGAGGACGGTTTTCGGACCCTGTTTTCGACTCGAACGCGACCGGTCGATGTCTGTACATTCAGTCAGGGACAGGACATATACTATTTTGTCAACCTGATGGGATTCGGCTTCATCACTGATGTAGCCGCCCGGGCTGCCAGTTTTGATGTGTTGGGCGATTTCAGTTATGTTCTCGGCGTGATCATCGAAACGCTCGGGCTCCATTTTCACCAAATCACGTTGACGCTCGATGGCAAGACCTACGAGACTGAGAACTGTTTCGTCGAGTTTTGCAACTCGCGATTCACGGGCGGGACCATGATCATGGCCCCCGAGGCCAGGATCGATGACGGTTTCTTTGATGTGGTCATCGCCAGTCCGCTGAGTCGTTCGAGTCTTTTACGGACGTTTCCCCGGATTTTTCGGGGGAGCCATGTCAGCCATCCTGCCATCGAGGTTATAAGGGCCCAGCATGCGACGGTAACCTGTTCACCTCAAAAAAAGCTATTACCCGATGGAGAATTATTCGGCTGCACCCCGGTCGAGATAGGGATCAAGCCCGGTTTGGTCCGCTATTGCCTATGAAAACGATCCGCTCACTCTATTTCTGGACAGTCGGGACGCTTTTTTTCGGGTGTCTGGCCTTGGTATTAGCAGTGCTCCTGGTTTTTGTGCCCCCGGCCCGGATGTATCCGCTGGTGCGGAAAGCGTTCGGGCTGCAACTCAAGCTGATGGGTGTCCGGGCAGTAGTTCGGGGACAGGAGCAGATCGAACCCGGTCGTTCGTATCTGGTCATGGGCAACCATGAGAGCCTGTTCGATATTTTTATAATTCCCGTGGCTATCCCCTTTTTTCTGGTTGCTGTCGAGGCTGCATATCATTTCCGACTGCCAATCTGGGGTTATCTGGTCCGACGCTGGGGTTGCCTGCCCATCGATCGAAACGACATGGGTCAGGCCATTCGCGACCTGGCCCGGGTCAAGGAAGTGATCAAGACTGGCGCTTCGGTCATCATCCTGCCCGAGGGACACCGGACCCTGACCGGTGAGATCCAGTCGTTCAAGAAAGGACCCTTTCATTTGGCCCTGGCTGCCGAAGCGACTATTCTACCCTTTGCCATAAAGGGACTGTACGCTTACAAGAGTAAGCATAGTTGGCAACTCAATCCACAAATCGTCACCTGGACATTCGGCCGGCCCATTCCCTATCAGGAATATAGGGACCTGACCGTCACGGCCCTACGTGACCTGGTCAGGGAACGGGTAGTCCGCCTTAAAGCGGCGCCGGATGAACAGCCTGCTGACCCGTCCAACCAAAACCAGTAATGATCTATCTGTCCAGGGGCCCTTTGAAACGGCGGATTCTGGTCTCTTCGAGTTTCAAACCATACTCTTCGAGTACGGACAGGACCGGCTCGTAAATTTCACGAAGCACCGGAATCTGGACCCCTTCGGCGGTAACCCCCTCATGCAGGATGAGCCGTGTGGCGATGGCAGCCGGCAAGGAAACGGTCTGCGACATGGCCGTATCACCCCAGGGTTCCCCGGTTTTGACCAGCGAAGTCCGAATTTCCTCTTCACTGCCGTCCGGGAAAGCCACGGTAAACACATGTTGGAGCACGACCAGATCACGTTCGCCCGGTTTGTACATCATCAGGGTCTCCATCCGGTCCAGAAACACTTCGAGTGGCGAAGCTTTCAACCTGTTAATCGGTCGTTCCGAGAAGAGACCGACCCATTCGAGCCCGGCCATTTCCTCAGAATTCGCCGAAATATCGAGAAAACGGGCCAGCCGGTCCGAGAGATGACCGCCGTTTTCGGGCATCAGCCGCGTGGTAACTTCACGATAGGTCGTGCCTTCCGGCCATTCCATCTCCTCGGTTTCGAACAGACCCAGCTTGCGGACCGCTTTCATGGACTCGCACCAACCCGGATAACGTATTGTTCCACGGAACATGCCGGTCACTCCTTCGAGATTATAGATCGGAATATATTTGAGCGAATCCCGGTTCGGGTAGATTTCAAAGACGCCCAACTCCGGCAGATCATAGCGCCAGCAATGATCGAAGACACCGCCGTTCCCGGGAATCTCGATGATAGTACCATCATTCAAATAACGGGCCGACTGGAGTCCGGCCTTGATCACCCCACGCGGTGTCCAGGAAAACTTGTAACCCCATGGATTGGTATTGGCATCCTGGGCCGGAAAACCACCGCAACAGCTCATGAAATTGGTCACTTTGCCGCCACTGAAGCCGATCTCATGTATTTTCGCCAGGGCCGACATGTGATCGATACCCGGGTCCAGGCCGATCTCGTTGAGGATCAACACGCCACCCCGTCGGGCCTCCTCATCCAAAGCCCACATTTCAGGTGCGGCATAGGATGTATTGATCATCGGCTTGCGCAACGCTATGGCCAGCTTGGCAATGGGCACATTCAAATCCGCCGGCAACAGACTGACGACTATATCAGCTTCCGCCACCAGTGGCGTGGTCTTTTGAATGTCGCGCACATCATGCTCGACGATCGATCCTCTCGGATGTTCGCCCATCAAAGCCTTGGCCCGAGGAACATCGAGCGTAGCTACCAGGACCCGGTGCTCGAAATGGGTCAGAAGATAACGCAGCAATGGTCGGGCTACCAACCCGGCTCCCAAAACCAACACGTTCTTCATGATAACTCTCCTTGGATTGTGTTCGCACATGGAACTTGCAACTCGAACACACTTTACTATTACCTGCTTTTACTTTTTTCCAGTGAATGAAGCCAGGCTCTACAGAAAAAACGGATGGGCTGGAAAAATACAAAATACGGGGTCAACTGTTCGAGAGAAGGATTTTGACAACTTTCAGGAGTTCTTCGCTTTTGAAAGGCTTGGTGATATAGCCGGCAGCCCCCTCGAGATACCCTTCGTTCATGTCCTCGGGCCGCCTCTTGGCCGTGACCATGACGATGGGAATTGCCCGGCTCTCATCTTCTTCTTTGAGCTGGTGGGCAACTTGATAGCCATCCATCTGAGGCATCATGATGTCGAGCAGGATCAGGTCCGGTCTGAACGATTTGACTTTCTCGAGGGCCTCTGTCCCGTCCATGGCCGTCTCGATCTCATACTGCTCGACCTTCAGGACCGATTTCTCGATCTCGAGGATGATCGGATTGTCATCAACAAGCAATATTTTCGGTTTAATCCTGACCGAATTCTTCTTTCTCATAACTAGAGGGACCTCACCGTCCCGATCAGGCTCGATCACAGACCAGACACTGCCCATGGAAAGCCTTCTCAATCTGCAGCGGTCGCATAGCTGATCGAAGTGAAACACACCTTCAGAACCATACTCTATTTTAAAGCAGAAAACGAATAATTGCAAGTAAAACCAGTTTTTTTCTGATCATTCACTCGAGAAACAATCGCATCTGGCCCCCTCATGTTCGGCCTACGGACCCGTGATATCTCGGGGAAAACCTGATACACGCGAACTTCGATCGGTTCGGACCGGGCACAATTCCAGGGAAGAGGCCCAGCGTAATGAATATAGTGTGAAGTGAAACTGCTCTGGTCCATCACCATAATCGGAAAATGAAACTTGAGCCGATAGTGCTCGATCGGCAAGGTCCGTCCCATCAACTCGTGCGGGACCCTTTGACCACTGAACTGATCGGCTACGACCAGAAAAGTGCTCCCGGCTGGGTCCAGCCCAGACCAATAGGGGCTGAAACCGGCTTCAGTCAAATAGTATTGGAACCCCCAATGACCGGTAAAAATGACTTTTTGCCCGTTCAAATCACGGATAACCATGTTGGCCAGCGTTTTACCGCTTTGGCTGAAATGATAGGCACTGATACTGATCAATGTCCCTAACAGGACCGTGCCGATCAGGGCAATCCGCACACTCGGGACCGACCATCGCCCGCTTTCTCCGAAACGCAGTTGCTTAAAAAGCAGTAGGATTATCGGGGCAAACCAGAGTAGCAAAAAGCGACTGGCCATGAATGGTGTGGACACAACCGTACTCACCATACCCAGGATGATCCAGGCCTTTAAAAATTTTGCCAGACCCTCGGTTTGACCTGAAATGGCTGTTGCCTTCTCCGCGATTGAAAAGATAAGACAGCATGTGAGTATTATCAGACCGGAAAACAGGAAAATGACCGGCATGACCAATTCCCGGACACTCTCGATTTCATAGAAATTGGCCAACAGGGCCGTGGAGACCACGGTCAGGACCAGACTGGTCCCGAGTAATCTGCCCCAGCTCGCTCGCACCAAAACGAGCAGACACAGCAAATTCCCGCCACTATGACAGATCAAGACGGCTGTTTTTACCAGGATCGATTGCAGGTCCGGCCCACCTAAACGACAACTTTCCCACAGATGCCAGCGACCATAAACCAGAAGCGAGTCGATCATCCAAACCGCCTGACAGACCAGGGCGATCAATGGGGCCAAACCCCATCTCCTGAAACGGACGGACGGTTTCAGGTAATAGACATACAGGCAGATGACGATCAACCAAAGCAAGCCCTGATATTTGGCCAGGGAGCACAGCCCACCGCACAATCCGGCCAAGCCCAGCAAACCGGGCCTGTTTTGATCGCATCCCAATCGAAACAGGGACAGGCCCGCCAGAAAAAGGGACAGACACATCATATCGGGCATGATATGGTGCGATTGGATCATAACGGTCGGAATGCTGAGAAAAATGATGGTCACACTCAGCGGCGTCCGGACAAAGCCCCGGCTGAAACTATATAGGCCCCAGGCACACAGCACTGAAAAAGGAAGGAAGAGCATATGAAAAGCATACTCAGTTTCGCCAGCTAGGCTTCGGACCAGGTAACTGTAATATCCCACCAGCGGCGGATTACGAAAATCCTCGAACAGGCTTGCCGGTTCATCATACCAGTAGCTTTCAGCCAGATAGGGCCGTAGTGGCATCTGCTCGATGGCCCGGCCTAACCAGACCGTAAAAGGGTCATCGATCGAAAGGGGTTGTCCTAGAAACGGGTAGGACAGACCCAGGGCCACTATCATCAGAGCCAAAAAAGACCAAACTCTCTGGTCCTTCATGTGCACATCACCTCCGACACGAACAACCAACCCCCGGCCATGCTATCGCCCAACCAGATATACACTGAATTCTTCGAGGGGTTTGTTCGAGATTGTATACGGTAAATGCCCAACCAATGAACAGTAAAAACCGGCGTTTCCATCATACTGGACCAGCCTGAGCGGTAACGTGCCCGGGCATTCGATCACGGTCAGTTTGAACAGGCGATTGAATTCCGCTGGCGGCATCAATGCCGACAGGGGAGCACCGCAATAACGGGGCTGGATAATCAAATCACCGTATTCGAGTCTGACCGAGTCACGACCATAAAAAGCATAACCCTGGCTATCACCATAATAGCGAAAACCGAATTTGCCGACCAGATAGATCGTGCCCGGTCCTTCCTTGAAACGTTGCAATTGAGGAGTATAAAAAAATCCGCGATAACAATCGGCAAACTCATAATCGGCCCGGGAAAGAGCGAGAGAAAAGAGCAGGGTCAGGGCCAGGAACAGGGCGATAATCCTGTTCATTGCTTTATTCGACAATCCGGACCTCTCGAGTCCGTTACCCAGCACCAGCAGTAATGGAGGCGTGCAATGAATCGTATATCTGACCGCTCCGAAAGCGACAACCACGAGATTGAACCCGAGAAAAAGCACTATCCAAACGGCACTGAAACGATCAAACCACAGGTCTCGGAAGAAGGGGCCCGCCCTTTCAGTCAAAGGCACTTTTACTCTCTTCGCGGTCCACACATTTTTCAGGGCTTGTGCCGCGTAGCTTACCAACAGGAGCCCTATCCACAATAAAAGTGGGGTCAGCAACCAATCCGAACAGAACAGACCGCAGCGCGGTAAAATAACCGTGAGGATTGCACTGACCAGGGCACACACTCCGGAAGTCGCGGCCCCGTTCAAATAGAACAGAACCGGTAACAGCACGAGTGGAAACAGAAGACAGCCGCCCAGGTTGCAGAGCAGGCTGGCCAGAATGATCAGCCGATCAGGTTCAACCACGAAAGACCCCTCGAGTGACAGCATAAAGTGGAGTGAGCCCATTTGGCACAGGGTCATGCACGAGACCAATCCGAGACTTGCCGTGGAAATGAGAGCAGGTCCCAAATACCAGAACCGCCCCCCCGTCTTGATTTTACCGATCAACGGACTGATCAGGGTCAGCAGAAAAAGCGGATATGCCATCATCCACGATAGTATGAACATGATCGCCGCTGATATATATGTCAACCATTTTCTCTGTTCAGGTCCCGGACCGAATAAGATGGCAAAACCCATCAGCCCTAATGATAACGGGGCCAGATCGGGATAGATCGATTGACCACTCAGAAAAAGCCCTGGCGAAACAAGCAGTAACACAGTCCAGATAAAAGATCGTTGCACGAAATGACCCGCAATCCGATGAAACGAAACAACCAGGGCCACATAAAAAATGAGGTAGATCACATGAAAGGTCTTTTCCCCGGCCCGAGGGACCACCTTGTAAACCAGGGCATTGATATACGCCGGTAAAGGCGTGTGCGTCACATAATATGCATGCTCATATTGGTGTGTCCCCGAAAAATAGCGAATTTTGAACGGCTCGGTCGGATTATGCAAGACATATTTGCCAAAAACCAGATAAAAGACTTCATCGATGTGAAAAGCCTTGTTGACAAAAGGTCCCAACAGAACGAGGCAAAGTAAAGCCAGAAGTCCGTTTAGCATAAGGGACCGCCCCGAACCGGCTTTCGCTATTTTCATTAGTGTACCTCTTCCCGATCTCCGCTCGAGGCAGGTTTGTGAGGCCGATCAGAAAGAGCAATCAGCCTCGGATAGCCAATAGCCAACCAGATAGATGCGTGCGGTCCGGCTTCAAATCCGATTGTCTCCGCGGCCACTCTGAGCCGAAAGGATCCCGAGGCCGGGCGAGTGCTATCCAGATAAACAGGTCCGGTCTGATGGGCCGTGACCTCAGGGCCAGACAGCACGGTTTTTTCGTAGGATAAGAGCGGCTGCGTCTCCATTTCCGCCAGGTCCGTGAGGGTCATGACCAGATGTAGGCCCGCAGGTATAATCGGATCGAGCGAGACCAGTTCTGGTGAAAGCATGGCCAGTTGTACCTGCCCCGAACCGGGGACCGGACAATTCATTTCCAGGATCGTGCCGGGTGAAAGAAGTAAATAGCTGACCCGGCCATGTCCGAGATCCATGGTCTCGATCATGACTCGGCCCTTGACCTTGACTTCGTTCACTGCACCCCACCGGAGCAATTCATGAAATCGGACTATGATCCGCCCCGGTTCTCTGCGCAACAGGGTCAGACTGCCTTCCCAGCCCTTAGCTTCAAACTCGAATAACGGTGAGTAGTGATCGGTGATATAGGTATAGAGCCGTGGTGCATAAACGCTGAATTGACGCGACTCGATCTGATCTATTCTCAGATCGGTCCCGATCAGATAGGGCGTATCCCGACACTCGAGCTCAGATATGACCTGGGATTCGACCGTTTCGGTCACTACCTCCGGCGTCAACCAAAGATAATACGACGGATTGCTCCGATCACAGGCATAATTGAGCATCGAAAAACAGGGAAAGGTCAGTAACTTCTGGTCCGTTCGGGTCCGTTCCTGGATTGTCCGGACGATTTCAGTCAACTGCCCGGCCAGGGCAGGCTCCATCTTCACATTCACCCTTGCACTGATGGGCCGGACCATGCCATGACGCAACACACCCGGTGAACCGGAATAAAAATCACCGCTGGACCAGGAAAAAACAAACAATAGTATACTGGGTAGCAAAAGAAACATACTCAAGGTACTGGCTAGACGCACATACCTGTTCGTACTCCTAAACAATGCCTTCAGGCCCCTGGCCCATAAAATGGCCAGGGCCGCATAAAAGGGCAGTGCAGCCATGAAAAAATGTGTTTCTGATGTCCTGAGACTGACATAATATAAGGCAGTCAATTGCCAGAACAACAGCAGGATGTGTCGACAGATGTCCCTGTGTTCGTGGACATTTGGTCTGATCGACCACAACACCACCAGGCAATGGACCAGTATTATCATCAGTTGATAAGGAAATAAAAACCGGGTGAACAGCTCCCAGAAACCGTACTCGAGCCAAAGTCCATCACCCCATAAAGAAAAAAGAGTCGGATACGGCAATTGCCAGGTGCTGAAATACGCTCGACCGGCAAAATCAAACGTGATTGACAATCCGTGCCGATATGCCTGACTGAATAGGGTCGGCACAAACAGAGGCAGGACCGTAACCATATATGTTCCGACCAGTAGCAGTGACCGCCGAAGGCAGGACCAGACCTTGTCCTCTAAACTGAAAATCAGGAGTACAGCCAGGTCAATCACCAGGGCCGCTAGCCCGACATCCTGACGAAACCAAGTGCTCAGACCGGCCGTTAAACCAACCAGGCAGATCATTGCGCCCGTATTTCTGTGCAAATATAAGAGCATCAGCAGCAGATTGCCCCCGACACACAGGGGATAGAAACGATTGTAATACGGTCCCGCCAGCACCAATATCAGTGCAGAACCGAATAGGGCAACCGTTCTGTGCCCGAAAAACAAGATGATCCGGTAGAGCATTACCGGCAACAATCCCCAGAGCAAACACAGAGCCAGCCTCATCGTTACAATATCATCGCCCAGAATCTTCACGATCGCGGCGCCCAGGTAAAAACGACCCGGAAAATAACTGCAGTAAAAATCGATAAAGGGACGCTGACCCGACACAATCCGCTGGACGCTCTCGAGAAAAAAACCCTCATCAGTGTAACTGAGGCCATATGGTGCCAAAAACATATACCAGCACACCGATAGGCAATAATAACCCAGCATGATCTGCCGGTTTTTTATCTGCGAAATCCGGATTTTTATCGGTGAAATGTGGCGTCTAACCGATCGATGGGCTTCCATGCTACCATCATACCCTGTTTTACTGTTTCAAGTGACACTATTCCATAGCTGCTCCAATGATAGCATACATTTTTGAATCTCCTTCCTCTTTTTTCTGACGTTCATCCAGATTACGCAGATTAAAGATACATATTTCGCTTAGTTACGCACTTGAACTGAGGAAATTAACCGGTAACTGTTGTTAGGGATTGGTGCCTGCAATCCCTGTTTTAAATCTGGGCATCGGTTGAAACGAACCAGGCGTCATAAGCCCCATTTCCACCTGAATTACTTTGTCCGGTTATGAGAATCCGGGTCAGATCGTGATTAAGCGTCAGCGAACCGGCCCATTCCGAACCGGACCCACCGAAAAAATCCTTGAACAGGATGTCCCCGTCAAGGTTTATCGAAAGAAGCGCGACATCATTAGTCGTTGATATGTTCGATTTCCGTATACCCACGATTTGTATATGGTCATTAGTACCGGCACAAATACCGGTCCCGTAGTCGTAGAAGGTCCCTTCACCAGGCGAACGCGACCAGATGATCTCGCCGTTTTCATCGATCCTGATGATGTACATATTCATCAATTCAGTGTACAGACCGTCTCGATCACCCACAATGATATATCCGCCCTGGGCCAGTGGAAGGATATCGTTACCCGTTTCGTAATCCGAGGCGGTCCCGTAGCACTGTGACCAGAGTTCATTGCCTTCTGCATCGGTTTTAATCACATAGACATCACGGAGACCGGCGCTGAATGAGTCTGTGTTCCCCACCACGATAAAACCGCCATCATTGGTTGGTTTCACGGCATTTCCACGTTCAAAAGCTGTTCCACCATACGTTTTGTACCAAAGCTGACGACCATCATTATCAAACGCCGCCAGGCAGATATCATATTCACCCGCTCCCTCCGTCGTATAACCGGTCACAACATAAGTGCCCTGAGCTGATTGGCAGATAGAGAGTGCTTGCTCATCGAGCGGTCCTCCAAATGTCGAAGACCAGGCCGGATTTCCATTGGCATCGATTTTACAGACCAGGCCGTTTCTGAACCCGGCTCCCCCCTCTGAAGAGGAACCGGCGACAATTGAGCAACCGTCACTGCTCTGGATGACATCATAAAGCCGGTCCCAATACTGCCCTCCGACCCTGGTTTGCCATTGTTCATTTCCTTCATGATCAAGTTTAAGAACCAAACCGTCGAGATCGCCCGAATCTGACGACCAGGCATAGCCGGCTAAAACCACTCCACCATCATTGGTCAGGCTGATCGCACAGGCACCTTCCGAATCACTTGTCCCGAAGTACGACAGATCGGTCACGGTCAGAGCGGATGAAGAGGATTTATCGTCATACCCTATGGCAATCCCCCCGCAGCACGAACTGTTCTGATTGCCCTCAATAACCCGAGCAATGACCTCCGAAACCTCGACATTATGTGATTGTCCGTTCCGTGCCGTGATAATAGTGCCATCCACGACATAAGGTAAATTGCCACCAAGAAATATCGCCCCCGCTGCTTCATACTCATCTTGATACGCGGGATAACCCGTGATTTCGATCCCTTGAAGGATTTGGGCCGCCGCCAAAACCCGCACACCCGAGCACCAGGCCACAATGACTTTACCCTTGCTGTTCGCTGACCGAATCAGCTCCAGAGTAGCAGTACTGGCTATGAAATCTGCAAACGGGTCACCGGCCCAATGACTGGCAAACATGATGCAGACGACATCGATCGAGTCGAGAAACGCCTCGTCAATCTGCTCGATCAAGATATCCATGGTCAGGGTTGGGCAGCCCAACGGACCGGCATAGACCGGACAGGGATTGACTGTATGATTGATGGACGCCAAGGTGACTGACCAGCCATATCGATCGAAATTGTCCCTGATTAAGTAGTAATTCGCACCATAATTTTTCGGGATCAACATGAGTGCCTTTATGCCCACATTTTCCGACGGCCCCGGTGGAGGAGTATCGTTGTCATCGTTGTCGTCATCATCGGATGTTGTGCAGGCAATGAATAAAAACGTTGCCAAAAGTATGAATACGACTGCCACTGCTCTCTTAAAGAATATGTTTTGTTGTGACATGTTGGGACCTCCTGTCTTTGATTGTGTCTTCAAATATCTCCTTCACTTCTCAGAGCAAAGACCATGCCACTGATTTCTAATGAATGAGCATAATTGTGTTACGGTCCGGTATGAACTGATTCAAAGCATAAGTAGCACGAAAAGTCCAAGCGATGACTTGACCTTATTCATCAGAATAGTGCTTGATCGGCTTAACCGAGTGTTCATTATCGAACATCCACTGTCCGATATTGTCAAAATACTGCTTTTGCACAGTTCAGTTTGTAAAATGAACACCGAGTGATAAGAGAGGGTGATGCTCGGGCAGGTATTTCGCGAATCACTATCGACACTCGGGGCCCTTCTCCAGCTTTATGACTTAAGTCCCGAGGCCCCGTTCATAAGCCATTGGTCGTATTCAAGGGACCTCCCAATGTGGCTATGTATCTGATCTGTCACCTGCGAAGCGACACTCTTATCAATTGGTAATCATTTCGGTCTGGCCAGATACGGCTCGGTCAATCCGGTGCTCACTCGAATAGTGGCTCTCAGAAACCATAATGAAGACATCAATCACCGGAGATCGATTGGCGTAAAATCAAAGGCTGACGTAATATTCTCATCCATGAGTATTTCGGTATCAACCTGCCTATCATCTGGGATGTGATTCAAAGCAAACTGGGTCCACTGGAAGCAGCCTGTCGAAAGCTCTTAGCAAAGGCTGCCGAACCAGACGACAGAGAAGTCTCGTAGCATGGCCGATACCAGAATTGCTCAGCAGCTCAAAATATTAGATAACGAGGCAAAGTTGAGGGATGAAAAGTCAGGCAGGAAGAAGGCTCGCAAGAAGGCGAACGGTTACGAACCGCCCAACCTCGGCAAGGCCATCCATTTTCCGATCGCTGATTTCAGCGATCCGAAAAAAAATGCGGAATATTACCTATTGTGCTGTGTTTTACAAAAGCCCGATACAGACTATTCCACGGATATGCAGTGTCAGTTTTTACTTGGCTACTTCAATAAAAATTAGGCCTTAGTAGCTTTTTCTGCTTCAGGTGCTTTATCTGCGTGATGATGGATTATTTTCCAACCATCTTGAGTGCGACGGTAGATGTTAGTCGTATTCGATTTAAAATCAAGCTTCTGGCCAACCAAAGTGAAAATGACATGTTCGACTCCAGTTGTATACGCAACGTCACCGAGAACCGAGATATTGAGATTATCGACCGTGACCTTCCCGTCTGATAAAACATTTCCCAATTCTATCCAGGTAGCGTGGACTTCATCCCAGCCGATGGCCCAATGACCCAACGGATGAACGGTCGTAACAGTTTCATCGTGGTGCCAGACATCAGGCATCAGGGAAGCATCAAGATTGACCACGCGATTTAATGCCTCATAGAAACGTTTGTGGGCTTGCATCACTTCGTCTTTTGTACTCATCCGAATTTCTCCCTGGCCCTACTTCGAGGGCATTTGATTTTTTGATTTACTTGCCAGTTACTTTAGTGGGGAAAGTAAAGCCTTTTTTCGCTCCGCTTAGCGCACGCGCCGCTTCCTCTTGTTCGACATGAAAAGACCAATTCTCTTTTTTGGTTAGTTCAGCGAAACGCATGATTTGCAAACGCGTAATAGCACTGGAGACAACAACGGCGACCCGCTCCAAACCATTATTTGACGCCTTTATGATGATATTTTCGAAAACCTCAAGAATCTCAGTCTTTTGAGGACGAAATTCTGAAAAATCGAACAGAAGGTCCCACTTGGAACCCTTAAACTCACTAATTGAGTTGTTCATTTTATCTTTGAATATCTCTACCAGATCTGCTTTCCAGAATCCCCAAGCTCGTAATGTCATTTGTCTGTTAGGTTGGTCTACCGCAAATTCGAAACCTCGATCGTTATCCCCATAAGTCTTCATATGTCCACATCCTTTGATCTTGAAACGTTCATAGAAATTGACTTAATAATACACAAACTTTACATTATGCCCTTTTCGAGATACTGTCAATCGTTCTGGAGCGAAAAAAAGCATCCGTTCTAAACACCTCTGAAATATGAAATAAGTGATGTTTGGATTTTTTTAAAAAGACTCATGTGTTAGCAGGTTGTAATGCCTTCCAGCGGCTAAAAATGGAGGTTGACACATAGCCAGACAATGGCGAATACAATATTTTTACCCTTATTTTTTCAAACTCCAGCTCTACTAGTTCTACTTGTTATTTATTGTTGGAAATACCGCAAGTTTCAGGAGAAACTGAAGGACGAGCTGGTCAGTTTGTTCCATCTGGTGATTGCCCGGCGGTCGACCGAACCCACCAGACATAGCACCAGGACCACCTTGCCCTGACCTTGGAGGCGGTTTGGCTGAATCGGACTCATGGGATCGATCAGGGCCTTGGTTTTGAGGCCCATGATCGTCAGTGGCTTCAATCGTAACAGCAATCGGCGTAACTTCAGAGACATTGAGCGTAAAAGGTAAGTTCGATTGGTCGTGCCAGGGAACCTTGAGTTCATAAACCAGTGATGACATGGTCCGGTGAAGGTTGACCTCGAGGCCTTGTATCTCCCCGGATGACACGAGGCGAGGTCGCTCGGTGGCAGAATAGGATAGTTCAATAAGGGGCTGACGCTCTTGACTATTTGGAGGTGGGACATGACCTTCAGGGGGAATCCTTGATCCATCCTCGGGAGCAGGTCCACCTGATCTGGGGGGCTGGGCGGGATAGCGCAGTTTTAACATAGTGTTGCTGCCATCCTGTGGCTCAAATCGGACTGTCAGACCTTGAGAAAGTATCCGTTGGATGTTCGTTCTTGAGTTGAGGGTAAGCATGAGATAGAGAAAATCCGCATCATTCTCGACCCCCAGAAAAAGCTTCTGCCGATCGAACCACGAGGCTGTTTGCCAATCACCTCGATCACCATCGATCGTGATTTCCGCGTGCTTCCAGATACTGGTCAGTTCCGTTGAATTATCAGCGGAATGAACGATCTGATTTGAACACAAACAGATGCTCAGCAGAACAACTAAAATCATTTGTGAGCGTGTCATGATCTACTCCTCATATTTCTAATCTTCGATTACGAGAATGCTAATCCCCTTCAACATTGTAATTCCCCAAATTTATTAGTTAAGACAGTGTGATCCCTGAAATGGTTTAATCCTATTCATTTTTATCCATTTTTGAAAAGTTATTGTATGAGGTTACACCCTCATTTTGTGATTTTGTCGTGTCCATTCAGCCATACGTTCGAAGATGATGTACAGAATTGGGATGACAATCAGTGTCAGAAAAGTTGTACTCAGCAAGCCACCAATAACGGTCCGGGCCAGTGGTGCCCAGAGTTCCGAACCAGAACCGATTTCTAGAGCCAGGGGTAACATACCCAGAATGGTAGTGCCTGCAGTCATCAATACAGGTCGCAAACGGTGCTTTCCGGCTGTTTCGGCAGCAGTATAGAGCTCCATTCCCGTCATTCTTAACTGGTTCATATAATCGACCAGCACGATGCCATTGTTCACCGCGATTCCAGCCAGCATAACGACCCCGATCAAGGCCATGACTCCTAAGGGAGTACCGGTTAAAAACAACACAATCACGAGACCAATAAGACAAAGCGGCAAGGTAAAGATGATGATAAACGGATCGACCAGAGATTCGAATTGCGAGGCCATAACCATGTAGACCAACAGGGCCGAGACCAGAAAGGCGACTGCATAATACACGATTGATTTCTGCTGGTCCTCGGCCGTACCACCGATCACCACGGATATATCGGCCGGGCATGGAGTGACCTCGATCATGTGCTCAATCTTTTTCCGGGCTCTGGCCAGATCAATCCCCGAAAGATTACAGACCACGGCTACATAACGTTCTTGGTCCATACGGTAAATCGTAGGTGTTGTCTGAGTTTCCTCGATTGAACCCAATTGCCGCAACGGCACCATAGTTTCAGTACTATTCACCGGGATGAGCACATCACCCAATGCTTCCCGATCCTTACGAAAAACAGGAGCAAGTTGCACATGGATGTTGTATTCATCCCCACTTTCCCGGTAGAGGGCGGCAGTTGTGCCGGCCAAAGCGGTCGAGACTATCTGTGCGACCGCAGTGTCTGAAAGCATTAAATCATTGAGTATATTTTGATCCAGTTTGACTTGAAGTTGAGGAACGCTTTCCCTGACATTTAATTCAACATCGACCAGGCCCGGTATCTTCAGCATCTGCTCCCGATACTCTTCAGCCAGTGTTCTGGAGGCGTCGAGATCATAACCTTTGATGATGATCTCAATGGCATTATCGCCCGAGGTCGGTCCATTGTTCTGCTGGACCGAGTAGGTTACACCGGGGAATTGGTCCAATCTTCTCCGGAGGCTATTCGTTATTTCCAGCTCGCTTCGTTTTCGCTGCTTTTTATCCGGCAGCTTGATGTTTAATGAAAGAGAACTCTCACTGGAGGACCAGGGCCCGGAATTTTGTGAGCCGAAGCTGATATAGCTCGCGTCTGCTTCCGCTACCTCGCTTGTGACGATCTGTTCCAATTGCAGGGCGGTATGACGTAAGACTTCCACAGGTGAACCTGCTGCTTGCCGTACCGTAATACTAATCGTGCTCTGATCCATTGAGGATATAAATTCTCCGCCCAGTGTTGTAGCTAAAAATATTGACAAAACGAAAGCCAGGGTTACTCCGCTGAGTACGATCAACTTATGGTGTAAGGACCAATGTAATCCGTTGTGATAAAGCTCATTCAGGCAAAGAAAAGCTTTCTCAATCCAACGTTTTCCGATCCAATGGTTCATCGAGACGGTGATGTTGGATTTGTTCAAAATTTTTGAGCAGATCATGGGCACCAGGGTCAGGGCAACCAGCAGCGAAACACCCAAACTAAAGGTGATCGTCAAGACCAGGTCACGTACTAATTCGCCACTCATCCCCGGTACGAACAGAACTGGAATAAAGACTACAACAGTGGTCAAGGTGGAAGCAGTTATAGCTGTTCCAACCTCACTCGAGCCGGTTTGTGCTGCTTCAATAATCGATTTGCCCATGGCTTGATGTCGGAAGATGTTTTCCAGGACAACAACCGAATTATCGACCAGCATACCGATCGCCAGGGCTAAACCGGCCATGGAAATGATATTCAAGGTGATATCCGACAGCATCAATACTCCGAAGGTAACGATGACTGATACGGGCATGGAGACAGACATGATCAGACTGCCCCGCCAGCTCAACAAAAAAAGATAAATGACTATGACTGCAAGAATGAAGGCTTGAATGCCCGTGCTGGATAAATTGCTGATCGAACTTTCTATCGTTTGAGACTGGTCCATGATCAAGCTTAATTGCGTGCCCTGGGGAAGAGCTGCCTTCACCTGGGGTAACATCTCCTTGACCTGGCGGACGGTCTGGAGTGTATTGGCATCAGATTGCTTCGAAACAAGCAGGATGATACCTTGACCACCGTTAACCCGCACATCTGATGTCAACTCCTCATAATCATCCTCGACCTCGGCAACATCCTTAAGCCGGACCGGAGTACCTCCTTGCCGGGTGAGGATTACATTTTCGATCTGGTCCAATGAACGATATTCGCTATACACTCTGAGGGTGAACTTCCGCGTGCTGGTTTCGATTGTGCCGGCAGGGTATAGTTGTCCCCCCTTGCCCAAGGCGTTGACCACATCCTGAGCAGACAATTTGAACGACGCCAATAATATCGGGTTGAGATTGACATTTATCTGACGACTCAACCCGCCCATGGTCGAGACTGAGGCGACACCATTGATCCGTTCCAGGAGAGGCTCGATCTTGTCTTCAGCTAAATTGCGCAGTTCAGCGGCTCCGAGATTTGGCGAAGACACCGCCAGTACCAGGACCGGCATCATCGAGGAGTTGAAGGCCATAACCAGAGGTTCATCCGCATCATCAGGCAGTGCTTCACGGACCTGGTCCAACTTGTTCCGCACGTCGATCTCAGCCTGGTCCATATCAGTCCCCCAACTGAATTCCAAGTCAACCCTCGAAGAGCCCTCCGAGGACTCGGACGAGACAGCATCAATATTCTCAGTTGTGGCAACCGCTTCTTCGATTGGTCGGGTGATTAATTCCTCGATCTCCTCCGGACCCACTCCGGAATAGGTCGTGTTGATCATGATCATGGGCAGGTTCAAATCGGGAAACAAGGCCAATTTCAACTGAGTCAGACTGAAGATGCCAAAACCCACAACTATCAGATAGATCATGCTGATCGTCACCCGACGCTTCAGGGCAAATTCGACTAAACGCATGGTCAATCACTCCTGTATCGGATCGTTCTCTGGATTGATAATGACGACGAGAGAACCATCCCTGACGATGTTCTGACCCGAAACTATGACTAAAGCCCCATGCTTCAAACCGGAGATTATTTCCCTGCGTCCTGACTCATAGAGTCCGGGAGTGACACGAATCGAAACGGCTCGACCTTGTTCAACCACAAAGACTGAAAAGGTTTTATGGCTTGTCTGTGCGCCCCTTTCATCAAGCCGGACTTCGGTCTGTGACAGCAGAGCTTTGTCCGGTATGGTCAGAACTCCGACATGACGTTCGAGCTCTATCTTGAATTGGCCGAATAAACCGGATCTCAAACGACAATGACCAGCCTTGGCATCCGAGTCATTATTCTCAAATGTGTTATCCGTAAAACCCACTTCAATCTCAAGAGCTTGCTTGTTAGTAGCAATCGCTTCATCAATCCGGGTGATCCTACCTTCAAATTCTGTTCCCGGGCTTGCTGGAAAAGTAGCAATAACGACCAATCCCAGAACAATATCGTTGATCTCGGTTTCGGGAACGTCTAACCGGGCCTTGAACGTCCTTTCATTGACAACCTTGAATATAGCCTCACCAGCGTTGACCATGTCCCCTACCTCGAATAGAATCTGGGCTATCGTTCCGTTAAAGGGAGCTTTGATACTCGTATTATTCAATTGCGTCCGGGTCAGGAATAATTGGGCTTGTGCCTGTTCCACTGCTAATTGAGCTGTCTTCAAGTTACTCTCTGCCTGATCGTAGTCCTGCCGACTCAGGTATCCGTCCCGGTAAAGTCCATTACTCCGCTCATAACTCTTCAAAGCCAACTGCTCCTGAACGAGAGCACTGTTATAAACAGCTTCGGCTTGATTGACACTCTCCCGCTCCAGTCGGTCGGATTGAACAGCCAGAACTTGATCGGCCTGGACATGCTCACCTATTGTGACCATTATCTGTTCGAGTTGCTCGCTGATCTTACTGAAGACCAGAGTATCCGAACCAGCCTCGATCCGACCGGTGAGTGTCGTATATCGACTGATTGTTTCCGGTTGGATTCGCATAACCTCCACCGGCACGGCATTTTGATGGTTGCTTTTTTGAGAATCTTCACTTGTCTCGCTTAACTGGCAGCCGGATAAGGCAACCGTGATTACAACCAGACCGGTGATTGTTTTCATAAGGAAAATTCTTCTCATTCTAACTCCTTTTATTTGAGTGATTATTCACTCCGTAAAAAAATTAGGAACGTACCGAAAAGGGATTCCTATCGTTTAAGTGCGTCCCAGCAAGCCTCGATAAAACGATTGATCAATTCAGGATCATATTCCATCAAGCCGGCATTAATATCCCGGATCAGCTCCAAAATAGGACCCAGGGTCAAAGCGGCCAGGATGGATTCCGGAAAATCCTTGACCACCTGCTGGGCCTTGGCTTGATCGAACAATTCAATGAGGGGTGGTTGGGTTGTATCCCGGTGTGTTCGATTAAGAACCTCTTGCCGCCGGTGGTTGAGCCCATAGGGTGAATGAAAATACTGTTCGAGAAAATTGGCGTGTTTGGGATGCCGCACGGCAAATTGAATCATGCCGCTGCAAAGCTGCAGAAAACGCTCACGCAAGGGGGCTGTGGGGTTATAGTTCTTCAAGGCTTCATCATTTTCCTGGCGGATAACATATTCGAACAGTTTACGGATAAGCTCGTCCTTATCAGTAAAATAACGGTAAATCGTACCCACGCCGACATTAGCCAGTTCGGCAATCTGGGCGGTTGGAGTTTGATGGAAACCCTGGACTGCAATCAGTTCCAGCGTTGCTTCAAGAATTGCAGTCCGCTTACTCGATTGTTTTTTTCTCGTCATGCTTACCTTCTTTCTTTTTTTTAAGCTATGATAAGTATCTATTATAACGGACTGAATATTCAGTCAAGAGGAGAGTATTTGCATTCTACAGTCAGGATTGAGCTTAGTGTTGTGTTGTTGATATTCTTTTCGGGGAATAGTAAAAGATCGAGACCCTTTTCCCAGAACCATTACAGAATACCAGTGCTAGGATTTCTCGTCCAACATTTCATCGAGACGAAAACGACAAAAGACTTAGATTTTTTTGGCAATCCAACGCTATTGACAATAACTAGTATCATACTAATTTCCAAAACTGAGACAGTGTTCTTTATGAAATAGGCACAGACATGACGGAATCACATTGGAAAAGATATAACATCAAAGTGACACTAAAGGAAATCCGGTCTTCTCATGTTTTAGTATGGACCTAACTCCATATGACCATAGAATACGGTCGCAAAATAGTGCTCTTCTGAATTTGTCATATACTACTCAAGGGGGTGAATATGGCAGAATTGCGCAAAGTGTTGATTGTGGAGGATTCAGACCTTATCCATAAAATGTATCAAGTCATCCTGATGAGATATAGAAAAAATGGGACACAGTTAATTCATGCGGTCAATGGAATAGAAGGACTTAACAAACTCAACGAACACCCAGATACGGACCTCATTCTGTTGGACATCAACATGCCCGTGATGAGTGGCTTTGAATTTCTCCGGAGGATCAAGCAGGAAAAGGTGTTTCAATCAATTCCTGTGATTATTGTCAGTACTGAGGGCAAGGATGAAGATACAGCCCGTGGTTTGGAGCAGGGCGCCCGGGGGTATATCAAGAAACCGTTTCAAGCCAGCGATCTTTATAGACTTATCGAGCGTTTATTTCTTCAGGAAGAACCGATACTTGGCAATCAACAGAACCCTCCTCAGGTGATATCTAAAAAGATAAGCACCCAGATTTAAGGAAAAAGCCATGATCCAACCAGGTTTTGAGGAATTAGTCGATCAATTTATTCTCGAGGCTCATGAGCGGTTAGATCACGTTGAATCATTGCTCCTTATGATGCATGAAGCCCCCCCCCCTGATATTCAAGAGAAACTAGTGGAAGCTCAACGGGAAATCCATACCCTCAAAGGTAATGCTGGTATGATGGGATTAAAGGATTTGCAAGTCTGTGCTCATTCTATCGAGGACGAGATTGCACAGATCGACCATACCTCACCAATGATCGAAAAAAGCCTAACAATGATCGATGAATTTCGTCGATTATCCGAATGCATTTTCAATGAGAAAGCTCCAAAAGCACCCCCTTCTTCGCTCAAGAGAGCCCCAAAAAACACTAATGTCAACATTATTCGGGGACAAGGAAGTGTTAGGATCTCGTTCATGGCACTCGATGAATTGATGGACCTTTTAGCAGAAATGGTTATTTTCCGAAATCGCTTGACCGATTCGATCTGCCGTGGTCGACACATGGAGGATTCCATAAGGGCTTGGGATGAAGTGGAAAAAGCACAGGAATCACTCATCAAGACACTCGCATTTATCCAAAACCAGGTGATGAATTTACGGATGGTGCCTTTATCAAGTTTATTTGGTGGGTTACGACGGATTGTGCATGATGAAAGTGTTCGTTGCCGGAAAGAAGTTTCTTTCGTTGTCACGGGAGGGGACACGCCTATGGACAAGGCCATCTTGGAAGTCGCAAATGAAGCTTTGGGGCATATCGTCCGAAATGCGGTCATTCATGGTATAGAATCACCCCTACAAAGACGTCGGTCAGGTAAATCGGAAACTGGAACAATCTTACTCCGTGCCACAGCATTATCAAATGAGGTTATTATTGAAATACGGGACGACGGTGCAGGCATTGATCCACAGGTATTAGTACATCGGGCAACAGAAATGAATCTTACACTAAATAATCAAGAAAATATCTTCAAATTACTTTTTCAACCCGGTTTTTCGACACAGACGATCGCGGATATCAGTGCCGGCCGAGGTTTGGGATTGTCCGTCGCAGCAGAAGCCATTCAACGTCTGAGCGGTCGGATAGAAGTTACCAGTGAACCTGGCCGTGAGACCTGTTTTCTATTGCATCTCCCGCTAAGTGTATCCATTACCAAAGCCCTTATTGTTCAGGTAGATGGTGAGGATTATGCCCTACCGCTTTCATCAGTGATAGAACATCTGCATTTTTCGCCTGAAAAGGGTAACATAGTAAACCATGCTGGAGTATTCAAATGGCGATCCGGTGTCATCCCATTAATCGATGTCGGCTCGGTCTTTGAAACTTCAACAGGGCTTCGACATACGGGCTATGTTATCATCATTGAGGCAGATGGTCGAAGACGGGGATTGCTGGTCGATGAACTGGTCGGTATTCAGGAGATCGTTGTCAAGGGGCTTGATTCCATGTTTGGCAACCCGTCAGGGATTGGCGGGTCGACGATTCTTGGTGACGGACGTGTAGTCCTCATACTCGATCCTTCCGGCCTATGTAGTCTCAAACCATTTATTTCGACGGAATACTGAACGTTCGATGTCGATTGTTCGAATATGGACGAAATAGATTACCATATTAAGGAGGTTTGTAATGAGCAATCAATCAAAAAATAAGGACAAACCCGAGGAAACCAAAATAAGCAAGGTCCTTCCTCCCTCCGGTCTGGCCGAGGATGTGTTGGGATATAGAACGGATGCGTCCATGACATCCGATCAACAATCCCTCACAAATCCGGAACGTATTTACGATTTTGCCGACAGCTTGTCCGGCGAAGACACAATCCAGCAGCAGAAGAAGGAGAAACTCGAAACATGGGTTATTTTCAGCCTGGGTGGAGATTTTTATGGTCTGCCTGTATCCCATGTCCAGGAAATCCTCAGAGTGACCGGAATAACCAGTGTCCCTCATGCCCCTCATCCCGTTCGCGGAGTGACAAATATGCGGGGGAAAGTCCTGCCTGTGGTAGACTTGCGTAAACGGCTTGATTTAGTCGAGGTCGACATTGATTGCCATAGTCGTATACTCGTGGTTACCTCTCGAGAACGTCTTATTGGTTTGCTGGTCGATTCTGTTCAACAAGTCATCAGACTGGCCAGAAGTCACATTCAGCCACCACCACCTGATGTGATGACCACGCAATCAGACTACATATTAGGTGTTTATCATCTGCAAAATAAATTGGTAATTCTGTTCGATGTCGAACAAATTTTTGTGATCAAGGATTCTCTTCAGGAGTCACATAAAACAGCCATCATGTCAGAATCAAACCTTACAGGAGAACAACAATGAATTTCATCAATAACATTAAAATCAAGGTTAAACTGTTAGCGTCGTTCACTCTTCTTGCGGCTGTTGTCGGTTATGTCGGCTTCAAAGGTATCAACTACATGGACAGACTTAACAGTCAGTTGGAAAATATTTATGCGAACCGTTTGCTTCCTTCCGAGATATTGGGACAAGCTGCCCAATCCATGCAGCATGCCCGGATGGCGAAACTTTCGATGGCAGTCATTGTCGAATCACCTGATCTATATATGGAATACAAGAGCCGTTTCTTAGATGAATCGGCAATTGTTTCGGATATGATGGAAACATTCAGTAAAACAAACATGGGTGATGAGGAAAAAGAACTCTTTTCAAAATTCAGTCAGATTTGGCGACAGTATCAATCCAAAGGCGAGGAGTTTATTCGTACTCTTGAGGACACGTCAATAGAAATCGCAAAACGGAAGGAACAGGGACTTTTTCATCTGTATCATCCGGACATCAAACGGCAAGCGGACTTACTCCGTCAAACATTCAACCAGTTGATTGAGATTCAGAGTAAAACAGCCCGTGAACAATTAGATCAAGAACAGATAGAAACATCTACCCAAAAGAAAACGTTTAACATAACAATTATCCTGAGCATTCTGTTTGCCCTGATTGTGGGTCTCTTTCTTTCTCAATCAATCACTGTGCCGCTGTCTGGGGTTGTCAAGGCGATAACCTTAATCGCCGATGGTAATCTGGCCATTCCACGACTTGATTCCGAGCGAAAAGATGAATTGGGTGTTTTGTCAACATCCTTGCTTGAAACAATCGAAAAGCTGCGAGGTATGCTTGGTGGCATAAAGCAATCATCCAGTCAACTGGCATCTTCCTCTGATGAGATATCAGCAACGACCGTTCAGATTAACAATGGTGCTGAGAATCAGTCTTCATCGACCGAGGCGACTTCTTCAACGATGATCGAGATAGCCAGTCAGATTGACAATGTTGCAAAATTAGCACAATCACTGGCAGCCAATGTGGACCAGACCTCTTCTTCGATTCAGGAAGTCGGTGCTTCAATTCAGCAGGTTGCCAAGAACTCTGAGAACCTATTGGCTTCCGTAGAAGAGACGAGCAGCACGATCGAGCAAATGGCAACATCGATCACTTCTGTTACCGCCAAAGTTAAAGTGGTTGATGATGTAGCAAAAGAATCGGCAATAATCACAAACAACAATGGGGGCGAACTGTCCAAAGTCATTGCAGGTATTGGTGTCAGTAGCAAAGACATTGGCAAGATTGTCAAGATTATTGAAGAAATTGCTGATCAGACTAATCTTTTAGCGCTCAATGCGGCTATCGAGGCAGCTCGCGCAGGGGATGCCGGCAAAGGTTTCGCTGTAGTAGCCGAAGAGGTCAAACGACTCGCGGAACGATCGATGAATTCGATTCGTGAAATCTCCTCTTTTGTTGATAATGTCCAGAAAGATACCACTGCTGCGGTTGAGCTTACGAAAAGTTTTATCGAAAAAATTGTAGAGGCCTCCACCAAAAACTCGGACCTGGTCAGTGAAGTATACACGGCTACTCAGGAGATGAGTAGTGGTGCCGGTCAAATTCTGAAAACCGCAAACAACATGCAACACGTAACTCATGAAGTATCGACTGCTGCCACTGAACAAGCCAAGAGTGCCCGGGAAATCATGAAAGCAGTCGAGGGCATGAACAGAATGACCCAGCAAGTGGCCGATGCCAGCATTGAACAGAAGAAAGGTGGTGATATGGTGGTCCGAGCAATCGAGCAAATCGCCCAAATTTCACGCCAGAACATGATAGCCACCGAACAACTTTCTAAAGCGACACAAAGTCTGGCCAAGGAAGCAGACCGACTCAACAATATGGCTGATCAATTTTCTTTATAAAGGCTATAAAAAAAACAATCCCGGCACATTGGATCGGGGTGAGACCGCGATTGTCAGTCAGGGAGGATTTCTATCTTCCCTGACTGATAAACCGAGTTTTAACTGATTATGGCCAATACGGTCCGGGATAGTCTGATTATTCACCGAGAAGGTACAAGATATGACCAACTCGACTTTAACATGGAAAGAAAGCATCACACTCCTTGAAAAACTACCTTTCGAGACACTGGAATCACGTTGTAATATTATCATTTCTTTAGCCAGGAACTCGAGTCCATGGATACGACAGCGGGCTTTAATGATGGGTGCCACATTGTTATCCAGTGAGCAACTGGTCTCCTTTCTACGCGATGAAGCTGATGATGTCCTTCGTAACATTGGTCTGGAAATATTAAAACATCGTGGCTCCTCATCGCTTCCTCTGGCCTTGGAACTACTCAGAGATAACGATCCTGATGTAGTTCTGCAGGCGATCCTGATAATTGATCATATTCGCGATCCCCGCGCACTTGAAGCTCTTCGGCCATTACTAAAGCATCAAAATGAAAACATAATCCAATCAGCCATTATCGCCATAGGTCATATTGGAGACGAGCGGGTTGTGTCTGATCTGCTTCCATTTCTCACAGCGGACATCTGGTTGCAAATGGCGGCAATCCAAGCTTTGGGTGATCTTCGATCTCCCCAAGCAATAAAATCGTTACAAGCACTTCTATCAGACATGATGATTGGTCCGCTCGTCGCTGAATCTCTTGCTCGTATCGGTGGTTTCCGTGTATTTCGTGCTATCGCTCATTATTGGCTGGAGTATTATATACAGGTCGATCTTGAAACTACCCTCAGTCTTTTAACCCATATATTGGAAGGTTTACACCGTTTTCCGAGTGAAATACTCAGCTTACGCCAGCTTCTCGAATCTTTACTTAATAATGCTAAGAAACAAGTCCAGAACCAAGCTGCACGGTGTCTTCTCGCTCATGGACCCGGATCGACCGATAAATGTGCACTTGATATCCTCGCGACCTCAATGAATGAATATAAACAAGGTCAATTACCAGCCTGCCTGGCACACCGCAAGGACTTATGCTCCTATCTGATCGCCAATGATGGTACTCTTTTTCAGTGGGGGTTACAACTGACTGCTCGATATCCGCACTCAATCACAATCGATAACGCGGTTTCATTGTTGCACCGTGCAAACATTGAAGAACATCTCGATCAAATCAAAATAATAATCGAAAGAATGCGCAATCCATGTTTAACACCTTATATATTCAACATTTTCTGTCATATATCACGGGAAGCACGACTAGCGTTTCTGCCGATCATTATTAAATATCGGCGCTATTTACGAGCTTTCTTTATAACTAATAAAACTGGATTGGATGCTGAAACTGGCTTGATTTTTCGCTCAATAATTGGTGCCAAGGCCACTGTGATCGCTCGACTTATCATGAAATTGAATCAAGAAGCCCAACTCTCTATTATTAGTATACTCAGTTTTCGTAAGGATGTCATACGATTGCTGCCGTGGGGACAATGGTTGAGTAAGTATCCCGACCTATATATCTCGATAGCCGCCGAAGTGATTACGAAAACTCATGATCGTGAAATCTTACACCTTCTACGCAATGTCTTGAAAACAAAAGCCGACAAATCAGCAATTCGTGCAGTTGGTGAATTAGCTGATCGAAAAAGTATACCTATTTTGTTGCACCTTCTACCACACGTTGAACCACTGGTCAGAGCAATAATAATTGAATCGTTGGGAAGAATAGGTGGACCTGAAGCCAGATTGGCCCTGCGTGAACTCGCCCAGGGGGATACGGCCACGGAAGAACGTATCGCTTTCCATGCCCTTTCACAATGTGCCGTGGAGGAGGATATTGAATTTTTCGTTGCGGCAACAAAGCATCCTGACTGGATGGTTCGATTTGCCGCGGTTGAAGTACTTGGTCGTTATCCGAATCCAACTTCGATTCACGCACTGGAAACTTTGACTAGTGATCCAACAGCGATTATCGCTCGACGGGCAATTTCTTTTCTGACGAACTAGGAGACCTCGATGAGTCAATCCATTATTGTTATGACTGCGGAGGAGTTGGAATTACTAAACGAGTTCTTTACCAATCATTTTGGATTATATTTCCCCGATCACAAAAAAGAAATTCTGGAATCACGTCTCAGTCCACATCTGAATGATCTGAAAATAAAGCGTTACATAGATTATTACTTCCTTTTACAATACAGTTCGAACAGCGAAGTCCAAAAGTTAGCCACTCTGATTACCAACAACGAATCCTTTTTCTTCCGCGAGACTCATCAATTCGAGTCTCTCTTTGAACATGCCCTCACTTTTCTCAAACAAAATGTGCTGCAGAATGAAGCCATCCGTATCTTATGTGCCGGCTGTTCGTCGGGTGAAGAACCATATACCCTGAAAATGTTTTATATGGAAAATCAATATAGGATATATGGGTATTCTGTGGAGATTGATGCATTTGATCTTAATCCTGATCGCGTGGAGCAAGCGAGGAAAGCCAAGTATCATCTCGGTTCGATGAGAACACTCAGTCCCGATCAAATCAACCACTACTTCGGAACACCTCATGATGATATATATACGCTCAAAAAGGTTTTCCGTGATGGGATCACTTTCTTTGAGGGTAATATTTGCGATTGTAGTACTTATCAAAAGTTCCTGCCGTATGATGTCGTGTTTTGTCGAAATGTTCTGATCTATTTTTCAGAACCGAAGCTTCGCCAGGCAGTCGAAAATTTCGCTCGAGTACTCCGCAAGGGCGGTTTGTTATATCTCGGACATTCAGAATCGATCATTGGAATAACATCTTTATTTGAAACTGCCCGCTTTGGTGATTGTATCGCATATCGGAAGGTGTGATCGTGAGAAAAATCCGTTTAGCCATTGTCGATGATTCTCTTTTTATACGTAAAGCGATAGAACGGGTCCTTGAAGGTGATGATGACATCACGATTGTTGGCCTTGCAGCGACCGGTGAGGAACTCATAAATAATCTCAATCACTGGAAACCAGACGTGATAACCCTTGATCTGTCAATGCCCGGAATGGGGGGTATCCCAACATTGGATATAATAATGGCCCGGCAAAAAATCCCGGTTATTATCCTATCAACTCATTCCAGCAAGGATGCACCCATGACTATTGAGGCACTCCATAGGGGAGCAGTCGACTTCATTGATAAACAGCAATATTCACTTGTCGATTTCGATGCACTCCGAAATGTCCTCAGAGAAAAAATCCTGCATGTTACTGGCAAGGGTGTCATCAGCAATGAAAAACAAATTTTAAAAACCACAAGTAGGCCTGTTCTTTCTGGGCATATATTAAAAAAACCTTTATCCGAATTTAAAATTATAGCTATCGGGGCCTCCACGGGCGGTCCACCAGCGATTCAAAAAATTCTGGAAAACCTGAATCCCGTTCCAAAAGTCCCTATTGTTATTGTTCAACATATGCCCACAGGTTTTACCAAACCTTTTGCCGAACGTTTGAATTCACATCTTCATTTCCCTGTTCGGGAAGCATATCATGGGGAAATCCTTGAAGCGGGCACTGCATATATCGCGCCGTGTGATTTCCATCTAAAAGTTCGAAAAGAAAACAATCATATTTATCATTCGTTGAGCCAATATCCCGAAGTCTCTCCTCATAGACCATCTGTTGACATTCTTTTTCAGTCGGTGGCCGAGGTTTTTGGTCGATATTCTCTGGGTATCCTGTTGACCGGCATGGGACAGGATGGTGCAATAGGTCTGAAATGTCTTTTTTTAGCTGATGCCTGGACAATCACCCAATCAAAAAGCAGTTGTGTCGTTTATGGCATGCCCAAAGCTGCTGATGATCTCGGCGTCGCACGAGAAAATATCCATATAAACCAAATCGGTAGTCGAATCATGTCGTTGTTTAATATACCTACTCCGGACAACAAGAAGCATTAGGATGCTTCGTTTATTCCATGAAAATGGTTTGTTCACAACAACTTTTATTTAGAGCGGCGACTTACTTCATCATCAATACTGAGGTCAAGGCTGGGAGTATATGATGAGACCGGTAAGGTTAAAATTCAGGAAATCTGTTCAAGCCGTGATTATGTAATCCGAAAATGACGGGGCCTTGACTCATTCCTGCCTGGACTTGAAATTTTTAGAAAAGATAAATATAAAGATGTCTGTATTAGAATGATCAGACACTTTTATCGGATGCATGACCTTGAAAGTGGGCTCAAACCCACTTTTTTCATTTGAGGACATGGAGATATGGACCGGAACGGACAGACATCGCTGCATCAACGGGTTTGGGACATCGTCGCTGCGGTTGTTGACGAGGAGCAGCTCGAGTTGGTAGACCTCAATCTGCAACCCTTGAAAAAGGGAGGTTTAATCAAGGTAATCATCGACAAACCGGGCGGGATCAGCATCAATGATTGCCAGGGTCTCAGCTCGCGGCTGAATTATGTCTTGGATGTCGAACAGATCCAGATGAATTCATATACCTTGGAGGTTTCGTCGCCGGGCATATTTTTTGAATTGAAGCGTGAATCTGATTTTCTGCGGAACAGGGGTAAACGGATCATGGTCCAGTATCGGGCGTCTGACGGACGTTCCCAGACGACGTATGGCATCTTAACCGATTTTAAGGATATGTCTCTGACTCTTCTCGACGAGGAGGGAACGCAGCAATGTTTCGAGAGCGGCAGCATTTTGCTGGTCCGTCTTGATCCGCTTCTCTTTCCCAAGAAACATCAAGGACGAGTGCACGCTAAAAGGGGTAAGAAATGAGCAGGGAAATCATACAAATAATTGACCTGATCTGCCGGGAGAAGGGAATAGACCGCGATGTTTTGATCTCGGCTGTTGAGGAGGGGGTTGTGTCCGCGGCCCGGCGGATGATGGATACCAAGGAAGAAATCGAAGCCCATCTCGATCTCGAGACCGGTAATGTCGAGATTTTTTCGGTCAAGCTTGTGGTCAAGAAAGTCGAGAACAAGTTGCTGGAAATTACTTTGAAGGATGCTCAGAAATTGAATCCTGATGCTGAATTGGGTGATGAGTTGGAATTTCGAAAGGTGGTCGGTGGTCTTGGTCGGATTGCGGCTCAGGTGGCCAAGCAGGTGATCACTCAGCGAGTGCGTGAGGCCGAACGCGACATCATATATAATACGTATAAGGACCGGCAATATGAATTATTCAGCGGCATTGTGATCCGGGACGAGAAGAACCATATGATTGTGGATTTGGGACGGGTTGAGGCGATCCTGCCGCGGTCCGAGATGAGTCCACGGGACAATTTCCATCGCAATGATCGCATCCGGGCCATTCTGTTGGAGGCACGTCGTTTTTCGCATACGTTGGGCATGCCCGAACTTGTTTTATCGCGGACGCATCCTTCGTTGATCGAACGTCTGTTCGAGATGGAGATTCCCGAGATCAAGGATAAGACCATCGAGATTGTGAATGTTGTGCGTGAGCCGGGTAAGCGGGCCAAAGTCTGCGTCAAATCCAAGGATAGTAACATCGACCCGGTCGGGGCCTGTGTCGGACAACGCGGTGCCCGGGTCCAATCCATTGTGCGTGAGCTCAACGGGGAGAACATCGATATCATACCCTGGACCGAGGATGTCGCCACACTGGTCAGTTATGCTCTGAATCCGGCCAAGATTCAATCAGTCGAGGTTTTTGTCCAGGAAAAGAAAGTCAAGGTGATTGTCGCTGATGATCAACTTTCACTGGCCATCGGAAAGAAGGGTCAGAATGTTCGTCTGGCCGTGCGTTTGACTGGTTGGGACATCGATATCAAGTCCGAGTCGGTCATCCTGCAGGAAGATGATCAACAATTTATTAAGGAAAAGAATGCGATCTGGCTCTTTCAGCGGTTGCCCGGTATTGGCGAAAAAGTGGCTGAATTCCTTGTTCAGAACAATCTCTATACCTATGAGGATATTGCCAAAACGGATATCGACTTTCTGATGAATCTTCCCGGGATTGGTCTCAAGAAAGCCGAAGCGATTATTGAAGCGGCACAGGCATTCATCGATTCGGAGAAGACTGAGGAGAAATGAGGTGTCGAGCATGGCCAAAATAAGAATTTATGAAATCGCAAAAAAACTGGATATTCCCTCAAAAGACATGGTCAAGAAACTGAATGAGCTGGGTTTCTCGGTAAAGAGTCCGCTCAATGTTGTGGACCAGGAGACGGCGGACCGGATTGTCTCCCTGATTCAGCGGGGCAAGACAACCCCCAAAAAGAAGATTGCCAAGGCTTCCGCAAAACAGGTCTCGAAGAGGAAACGTTCATCGGACAAAGCAACCGCGGCTACACTCAATGAGACGACCACGATCAATGTGGCCGGTCGGATTCGTTTGTGTCAGTTGGCCCGTTTCCTTGGTCTCAAAACCAAAGTCCTGGTCCGAGAGTTGCAACAGACGGGCAAGGCCGTGAGCCAGGATGATGAATTGTCCATCGAGCAAGCCCAGGAAATAGCTTTGGAACATGGTTTCTCGGTCGAGGAGGTCCCGCTCGAACTCGAGGACATGTCAGTCAGTTGCAAGGAATTGGAAAAAGTTGAACTCAGACCTCCGATTGTCACGGTACTAGGCCATGTTGATCACGGTAAAACGAGCCTGCTCGATTTCATCCGCAAGGCCCATGTTGCCGAACGAGAGGACGGTGGTATAACCCAGCATATCGGTGCGTATCAGGTTGCAACCAAATGTGGTAAGGTCACATTTATCGATACGCCGGGCCACGAAGCTTTTTCCGCGATGCGGGCGAGGGGTGCCATGGTCACGGACATAGTGGTCCTGGTGGTTGCGGCTGATGATGGGGTCATGCCCCAGACCAAAGAAGCCATCAACCATGCCCGGGCCGCAGAAGTCCCGATCATCGTGGCGATCAACAAGATTGACAAGCCAAATGCCGATCCACAAAGGGTCCGTAATGAACTGATCAAATATGATTTGCTCTCGGAGGACCTGGGTGGAGAGACGATCGTGGTCGATATTTCGGCAAAAAAAGGGACCGGTGTTGACAATCTGCTCGAAATGATCCTGCTCCAGGCCGAAATGATGGAATTACAGGCCAACCCGAACCTGCCCGCACGGGGCACGATTATCGAGGCCCAACTCGATAAGGGGCGCGGCCCCATCGCGACCGTCCTGATCGAGCGAGGGACCCTCAAAGTTGGCGATGCTTTTGTGGTGGGTAACCATTGCGGCAAGGTCAGGGCCTTGATTGATGATGCCGGGCAACGCTACAATCAGGTTGGTCCCTCTTTTCCTGTTGAAGTCGATGGTCTCTCGGGCGTGCCTGTTCCCGGTGACGCCCTGATCGTGGTCACCAACGAAAAGAAAGCCAAGCAGCTCAGTGAGGAGCGTATACAGGAATGCTTCAAACGCGAAACCGGGGGAAAAAGGAAGGCGACACTCGAAGAACTGTTTGAACAAATGCAGGAAAGTTCGAAGAAGGAATTGAAGGTTGTGGTCAAGACGGATGTTCAAGGTTCCTGCGAGGCCATACGCGATGCTTTAAACAAATTCAAGAGTGATAAGATCGAGATTCAGATCTTACATGAAGGCGTGGGCACGATCACAGATGCTGACATTCATTTGGCGGCCACCTCGTCAGCCATAATTATCGGATATCGTATCAAACCGGCCCAGAGCACCAAAACGCTGGCCCAGCATATGAATGTGGAAATACGGCTCTACAAGATTATCTATGAACTGATCGAGGACATTGAAAAAATACTGCTAGGACTCCTCGAACCCCAATTCAAGGACATTGAATTGGGCACAGCGGAAGTCCGTGAGATTTTTCTTATTCCCAAAGTCGGTTCGATTGCGGGTTGCTTTGTTCTGACCGGTAAAATCCAGAATAACGCTCTGGTCCGTTTAGTGCGGGACAATATTCTGGTCTATGATGGCCGCATCGAATCGCTCAGACATTTCAAGGATGATGTGAAAGAAGTGGTCTCGGGCCAGGAATGCGGTATTCGTCTGGTTAACTATCTGGATATCAAGGTCAATGATATCATCGAGGCTTATCGTAAGGAAGAAATCGAGGTTAGTTTGTAAGTTATGCCCATGATTGTGGGAACGTGTCTATTTTCGCTCAGAATCAGCGCATGTCGGTCACTCAAGGAAAAAAGGTTCGCCCTGAAAAGCCTGATTGACCGGATTGCTCATCGATTCAATATATCTGTGGCCGAGGTTGACGATCAGGACCTCTGGCAAAAGGCAACGGTGGCCGTAGCCATGGTTTCCTCGAACAGATTGATCATAGAAAAAACATTCAGTCAGATTATGACTATCATTGAAAACGATGGCCGGGTTCAGCTCCTTGATTGCTGCAAGGAAATAGGATAACGGTCCGGGGCGCATTACCAACCGGCATTTCGGGGGAGACAGTTTTTGTCATGGTTTCATACCGTTTGGAAAAAATGAACGAAGCCTTAAAGACCACGATCGCCCAGATCATTGTGAAATCAGTCAAGGACCCGCGGATCGGATTTGTGACCGTGACCCATGTCAACGTGGCCCGGGACCTCAAGTCCGCCCGAGTCTACATCAGTCAAATCGGCAGTGAACAGGATAAGAATCGCAGTCTCGAAGCCCTGCAACATGCAGCTTCGTTCATCCAGCATGAAGCCGGCCAGCAATTGCGATTGAGATACACACCCAAAATGAGCTTTATCCTCGATCATAATCCGGATTATGCTCAAAAGATCACAACCTTGCTCGAACAGATACATCAGCATGAATCAGAATAATACGTATGCCGAAATAGCCGCGGAAATCCGGCGTTTCAAAAAATTATTTTTAACGACGCACCGTAATCCCGAGGGTGATGCCATCGGTTCTTCGCTGGCCCTGGGCAATGCCTTGAAATCGCTGGGCCATACTTTTCGTTTCTCGCTTGATGATGGTGTGCCACATCCGATCGATCTAATGTCGGGCACTGCTTGTGCCGAACAGAACATCGAACCGACGCCGGACGAGTTGGTGATCGTTCTGGATTGCCCCAACAAGGACCGAATCAGTTCATCCTTTAAAAAAATGGACCGTCGAGAGCACGTGATCAATCTCGATCATCATCTCGAAAATTCCTATTTCGGCCAGTATAATTACGTCGATTCGGTAGCGTGCGCTACTGGTGAAATAGTGTATTTTCTGCTCAAGGAAATGGGCTTGACCATTGATGTGCAGACCGCCTCGTTTCTTTATATGGCGATCCTGACCGATACCGGCGCATTCTGTTTCGCGAACACGAATAAGAACGCTTTCATGATCTCGACCGAATTGATAGGTTGTGGACTGGACCCGCACTATGTGGCCCAGATCGTTTATGAGAACTACTCTCTTTCGAAAATGCGGCTACTCGGTCACGCCCTGTCCAGTCTCGAAATTAGCGATGATGGGCAAATCGGTTGGATAACCATCACCCGAGAGATCCTGGCCCGGTTCAATTCATCAAAGAGCGATCTCGAAGGCTTTGTCAATTATCCGCGTTATATCGAGGGTGTGCTTGTCTCGGTTTTTTTCCATGAAATCGATGATAAGCGGGTCAAAGTCAGTTTTCGCTCGAAAGGTGAGGCCAATGTGGCCGAATTTGCCAAACAGTGGGGTGGGGGCGGCCACAAGAATGCTGCAGCCTGTCTGATCGATGCCTCGCTATCTGAAGCCAAGGCCCTGATTCTCGAATCATTGCTACCCGCAATGCAAAAAATGAGTTTACATTATAATGACAAGTAAGTTACACACTCAGAATGGGGCTTTCAACATCAATAAGCCGCCGGGTCTATCCTCCCAGGGCATTGTCCAGGAAGTGAAAAGGCTGACCGGCTTGCGTAAAATAGGTCATGCCGGGACATTGGACCCGATCGCCGAGGGTGTGCTCCCGCTTTTATGTGGGAAAGCTACGCGTTTGTTCGATTTCTTATTAGAGACCCGCAAATCCTACCGGGTTACGATTAAGTTCGGGGAAGCTACAGACACAATGGATCGGACCGGGACAGTTGTTTTCAGCAACGAAAATGATCTGCTGACCCAGGCAGATTTCGAGCGTGTCCTTGAAAGCCTGATCGGGCCCATCTATCAAGAACCGCCCATGTTTTCGGCCCGCCGGTTTAAGGGAAAGCGACTCTATACCCTTGCTCGACAGGGAATCACTGTGCCCCGCCAGAAGAAAATAGTCAAAATCCATAGCTTCGAACTGATCTCCTGGTCATATCCCCTGGCTACTTTTTCCATCCAATGTGATCGAGGGACCTATGTCCGGGTCCTGTGCGATGATATCGGCAAAAAAACCGGCCTGGGAGCTCACCTGCATCATCTGGTCAGGGACAAACTCGGTCCCTTCGAGCTCGATCATGCTATCACACTCGATGACTTCACTTTGCTTTGCCAGAACGATCCGGGCAATCTCCCGCTCATACCCATGAATGAAATTATTGGATTTCTTCCTGCACTTGTCCTATCAGGAAGTGAATTGATGAAAATATCTTTCGGGAATGCTGTTCAGGTCAGACCGCACCTATCTCGTCCGACCTGTTCAGTCAATGAAAACGAGCTGTTTCGGGTCGTTTCGGCCCAGAATGAATTGAAAGCAGTTGCAAAAATTAAAGCAGGTGAGTTATCTTTAGATAATGGAAACATACACTCGGTTTTCATACAACCGATTTGTGTCTTTTGAATTATGTCAGAGCAAAGAAGCAAGGAGAATACAAAATGACATCAACAAAGGAAGAAAAACAAAAGATCATCCAGGAATATCAGCGCAATCCGGGCGATACGGGTTGTCCGGAAGTCCAGATTGCACTGCTCAGTCATCGGATCAACCATCTTATGGGACACTTTGACCAGCACAAAAAGGACCATCATTCACGGACTGGTCTCCTGCGGATGGTCAGTAAAAGACGTCGCTTACTCGATTATCTGAAAAGTACCAATCTCGAAAGTTACCAGAACGTCATCACAAAATTGGGTATCAGAAAATAGGCGACGCGCATCATTCTGATCCTGTGCATTCTTTTCCACGCTGGACAAGGGCTAGACTTGTCTTGATGAAGATCGGTTGTGTCACCTGGCCTGGAGTGGTAGGAGGAAAAACGAAACAATGCTAGAAAAAGTAAGTATAAACTGGGGAAGAGAGGACTTGATTATCGAGACCGGTTTGATGGCCAGGCAGGCCGACGGTTCGGTCCTTGTCAAATATGCCGGGGCCGCGGTCCTGACCACTGTAACTGCTGAGAAGAAGCCGCGTGAGGGCGTTGATTTTCTGCCCCTGACCGTAGACTATCGCGAAAAGACCTATGCAGCTGGTAAAATTCCCGGTGGTTTTTTTAAACGTGAGAGTCGGCCCGGTGATAAGGAAACTTTGACCTCGCGCTTGATCGACCGACCGATCAGGCCCATGTTTCCCAAGGGGTACAACATCGAAACCCAGATTATTTCAATGGTCCTTTCAGCCGATCAGAAAAACGACCCGGATATATTGGCCATGCTGGGCGCACCCACGGCTCTACTTCTATCGGACATTCCCTTTACTACCAATCTGGCTGCGGTGCGGGTCGGTTATATCGCCAATCAGTTTGTCATGAACCCGACCCATCAGGAGCTTGAAGACAGTAAGCTCGATATGATTGTGGCTGCGACCCCTGAAGCTGTCTGCATGGTCGAGTGTTTCGCCAAGGAAGTTGCCGAGGACGTAGTCATCGATGGGATCGAGTTCGCCAACCGGGCCATCCAGCCTATCTTCGATCTGCAGCGTGAGTTGGTCCGCCGGGCAGGTAAACCCAAACAGGTTTTTGTCCCCGCCGAAATCGACCAGGCCCTGGCCGGGCACGTTGAACATTTCGTTCTTCCACGTTTTCCCCAGATTTTCAGCACTGTCGGGAAACAGAACCGCCAATCGCAAATTGACATCGTTCTGAATGACCTCGATGTTTCCTTGGGTGAGGAAGTCGAACCGACACGGCTGAACCAGGCCCATGAAATATTTGATATTGTATTCAAACGCGAGCTTCGCCAGATGATCAAGAGTAAAGGTCGCAGGATCGACGGTCGGGCCGTGGACACAATCCGACCGATCGAGTGTCATTTGAGCCTGTTGCCCATGACGCACGGATCGGCCCTGTTCACGAGGGGCGAGACCCAGAGTCTGACCACGGTCACCCTGGGTACTTTTGCCGATAAACAGAGGATCGACGATCTCGAAGGCGAAAGCAGTAAAACTTTCATGCTCCATTATAATTTTCCACCCTTCAGCGTGGGAGAGGTCAAGATGCTTCGCGGACCGGGCCGACGCGAAATCGGACATGGCATGTTGGCCGAACGGGCCATCCAACCATTGATCCCGCCCCAGACCGAGTTCCCCTACACAATCAGACTCGTTTCCGAAATCCTGGAATCAAACGGCTCCTCTTCCATGGCCACAGTCTGTGCTTCCGCCCTGGCCCTGATGGAAGCCGGTGTGCCGATTAAATGCAATGTTGCCGGTATCGCCATGGGCCTGATCAAAGACGAAAATACCATCACGATCCTGAGCGATATTCTCGGGACCGAAGACGCACTGGGCGATATGGACTTGAAAGTAGCCGGCACGAAAAACGGGATCACGGCCATCCAGCTTGATATCAAAATCACGGGCATTACCCGGGAAATCCTGGCCCAGGCGCTCGAGCGGGCCCGTATCGGACGATTGTCTATCCTGAATATCATGGACCAGACCATTTCCTCACCCCGACCGGAGTTGTCACCCTATGCGCCCCGGATTATCAGATTGAAAATCAATCCGGATAAAATCCGCGATGTCATCGGTCCGGGAGGCAAGATCATCAAAGGTATTATCGAGAAGACGGGGGCCGAGATCAATATCGAGGATGACGGTAGTATCGAGATAGCAGCGGTAAACGTGGAAAAAGGAAAACTCGCCGAGAAAATGATCCTCGAATTGATCGAAGAAGTCGAAATCGGCAAAATCTACCTGGGCAAAGTCAAGAGGATCGAACCGTACGGTGCCTTTATCGGGATTCTTCCAAACGTTGACGGTCTGCTTCACATTTCCCAAATTGCCGATTACCACGTTCAATCGATCGAAAATGAACTCAAAGAAGGCGACGATATTCTGGTCAAACTCATCGAGGTCGACAAATTCGGTCGTTTGAAACTCAGCCGCAAGGCCGCTCTGAAAGAGACCGATCATTCCCGCGAATCGCGAACTTTCAGTTTCGATTCACCGCCCGCGGAAACAAGAACGGATGCTTCGGACGAAAACCAGTCAAACCATACCGGACCCAACCGGGACACCGAGACCAAAAAGCCCCGGTCCGAGTCAAAAACCAGGGACGGTAAAAAATATCCGCATGGCAGACAGGGCGGTTATAAAAAGCAATCGCCTCGCCCTAAGGATAAAGACCGCCATTCAACGAGCCATAACAATTATCGGAATGACTCCGACCGGGAATGAACAGACAGACAGAGCGAGTTTCCCCGCACAGGGAGGGAAGGCAGTAGCTCTCTGGCAAGGCAGAGACCATGACTACACCTGAGAAGATACTGTTGAAAAGGGTCCGGACCTGCTCCCACGAGGTCGTTCCCCAAACATCTTCAACCGGTGCGGCTGGCTTGGACCTCGTGGCTGCCCTTTCAGATGATCAGGTCCTCCAACCGGGCGAACGGGCTATCATTCCAACAGGGATAGCCGTCGCCTTGCCCTCGGGTTGCGAAGGTCAGGTCCGACCACGCTCCGGCCTGGCCCTCAAACACGGCGTCACTGTGCTCAACTCACCCGGGACCATCGATTCCGATTATCGGGGTGAGATACAGGTCATCCTGATCAATCATGGTCAGATGCCCTTTACTATCAGACCCGGTGATCGAATCGCCCAGTTGATTATCTGCCGTTATCAACCCGTGGAATGGGCCATAACCATGGACCTGGACCAGACTGAGCGAAACACGGGTGGTTTTGGCCATACCGGTCGATGAAATCGCCCGTGGTCTATCACCTGCCATTATATCGATACTTCTCGGCATGTATAATCAGTAGCCCCGCACGACTTCGGGATTGACCAGGTTATGAGGGGTCTGCCCGGCCATGGCCTCGAGAATACTCGTGGCCGCCAAAATGGCCATATTTTCACGGGTTTCGAAAGTAGCACTGCCGATATGAGGGAGCAGGACCACATTCTCTTTGTTCAGGAGTTCCGGATGAACGAGGGGCTCACGCTCATACACATCAAGCCCGGCCCCGGCGATCATTTTGTGTTCAAGTGCGGCCACCAGGGCTTCTTCATCAACGACCGGACCCCTCGAAGTATTGACAAAAACAGCCGTTTTCTTGCACTGACTGAAAAAACGGTGATTACACAGATGACGCGTCTGGTCGGTGAGCGGCGTGTGCACGGAGATGATATCGGCCTCACGGGCCAATTCTTCGAGGGTTACGTAGCGGACCTGAAGGCCGGGAACGGGCCGGATTTCAGTCTTGTCCGAGTACAAAACCTGCATACGAAACCCGGTGGCCATCCGGGCTACGGCCTGACCGATCCGACCCATGCCGATAATCCCTAAAGTTTTACCGGACAGGCCATAACCGAGGAATAGCAGAGGACCCCAGCCGGTAAATCGGCCCTGGCGTAGGAACCGGTCTGCCGGGACGATCTGACGGCAGACACTGAAAATGAGGGCCCAGGCCAACTCGGCCGTGGCTTCCGTCAGAACGCCCGGCGTGTTCGAGACCATGATGCCCTTAGCGGTCGCATACGATACATCGATATTATCATAACCGACCGCATAGTTTGCGATTATCTTCAATCTCGGCCCGGCATCGATCAGTTCGCGATCGATACGGTCAGCCAACAGACATAATAGAGCATCGGCTTCGCCAACCCGGGCCTTGATGTCCTGATAGGACAGACTGCTCCGAACACGATCAAGCCGCACGGAACAGGTCTGTTCGAGTAAGGTTATGCCTTTTTCGGGAATTATTGCGGTTACGAGAACAACAGGTCGTGACATGCGGACCTCCCTCTATTGATGTGTCCTGTGCCGGACCCGGACGATAGTTAAGGTGTCGGTTGCGACGGGCTACTGCTGTTGTCAGGCGGTGTCTCGGGGCTGCTGAGCGGCGGCGACTCGGGCTGCGTTGGGACGGGCTGATTTGCAGCCGACCCGGCCGAACGTGACTGAGTTTTGGGGCTAGTTGACGGGGCGGAAACATCCTTCTTCTCCACCGCTTTCTGGAGACCGTACGTTTCGAGCAGCCTGTTGACATCCGTGGTTTTCAAGTCAATCCCACCTCCGGAAACCGGCAGAAGAAAAATCTGCTTGTTTTTTAGGGCTTCAGCGATTTTCATCTTGACAATGACCTCTCCGCCCGGTCCGGTTAAAGCCTCGGTCATACTACGTATACCCTCGGCTTCAGTCGTGCCTTCCTTTGCGATGGCTTGGGCGATTTCAACCCGGCTGTTGTAAAAAGCATCAGCCCCGAGCTTACCCTGCTGATAATGACCGTCAACATTGGCCGTCATTTTATTCACTTCACCCGAGGCTTCCTCGATCTTTCGCTTGTATTCCTGCTCGGCGGCCCGCGCCGAGGCCTTGTTCTTCTCGGCGGTCTGATCGGCGATCTTACGCTCCTCGATCGCTTTCTGATACAGTTTGTTGAACCGGTAGTCCTTAGTCAAAACAGCATCGATAACCACCCCGTAATGGTTAAGTAAATCGTTCAGGGCAACCTTGGCTTGCTCGGACTTCTGCTCACGATTACCCGAAACATAAAAATCCTCCGTGGTCAGCTCGCCAAAAATGTCACGCGGTTTGCTGCGGCATATGGTCCGGACGATGTTGGTCCGTAACTCTTCATCCGTGTTGGCAATATTTCGGAGTATATACGGGGTCTTCTCGCGGATAATGCGATACTTGATGATCACATCGAGACCGATATCATTGCCGTCGATGGTCTTAAACAGCAGATCGTCTCGGTCCGTAATATCGCCCGTATCCGGTGAATAAGTCATTTCAATGACCTGTTGATTGGAACTGTAAGTGTGCCATTCGGTCAGAAAAGGAATGAAAAAATGCGTTTCGCCCTCGGGATACCATTTATCGATGACACCCTGGCTCCCCAAAGGGTTCCATCGGACCACGCACACACCCACTTCAGTGGTTCCCGTCGAGTAGGGGATACAGCCGGACAGGACTGCCAACACCCAGCCCAGCAGCAGGAATTGTCGAGTTATTTGCCCGTGTTTCATCATCATTGCCATCCTATTTGTTGACTTCAAAGTAGTCCAAAGTCTGTTTCAAATTTAACGGATTATAACCGTCCGTGCCGTCACTGGGGATGAGAATAAATTCAATGCCTTCAAGCACATCAGCCATTTCGAGGCCGACGAGGCGTTGGGCGCCCTGACCGGTCATGGCCTCGTTTTTCAGTTTGGTCCGCTGCGCTTCGGCCAACTGGACCAGAAGGTTCGCTTCCGCTTTCCGCTCCCTGACGTAACGTTCCGTTTCCGCGGTGCGCTGGGTAACATATGCCTGGCCCTCCTCGAGTCTCACCCTGACCGCGGCTTCGCCCTCCTCGATCACCTTTTTCAGGTTCGCTTCCTCGATGGCTGCCCGTGCTTCAGCCTGATTCTTGTAGACGAGCTGGTCCTTCAGTTTTTTCTCTTCAATATTCTTCTGAATCTGGTCGGAATACTGAAAATACCTGATCAAAACGGCATCAACAACCAGCCCTTCTTTTTCCAAACTGCTGTTTAATACCTCTCGAGCCGTTTCAGCCTTAGCCACACGCATCGGAGAATTGTAGAATTCCTCCGTGGTCAATTCGCCCAGTTTCTGCCGTAAGATGGGTTCGGCTTCGGGTAAGATACCCCGAGTCAGATATTTATCCTGAGGACCCAGGGTCGTAATGACCCTGTACGGATCAACGATCTTGTAAATCAAGGACAAGTCCACCCGAACGTAATACCCGTCGGAAGTCTGAATGTTGACCGCCTGTTCATAATGACGAAACTTCATGTGTGTCTGGGCCTTATCGGTGAATTCCAGGACCTGAAGCTGCCTCGGAAACAGATGAATGGTCTGAATAACGGGAATACGAAACGTATATCCACTGTCATACACCCGCTCCTGAATACCCTCATCCCAGATCAGAAAACCGATGTTCACCTGTTTGATACCGAACTCACCCGGACCAATATACACGGACAAAAAACGAAAGAATAATCCGAGCCCCACCACTCCGAGAATGAAAATGATAAGGAGGAAAGTGATCAATCTTCCGCGAATACTTCTTCCCTCCCGTTCTTCCGAATGCGTAGATTGCGTCGTCATTGTGTCTCTCCTTGTATGCAATCCTGAGGACCAATGCCTGAAACAGGCAAAGGAACTTATTATTATGTGCGTTTGTCTGATCACTATAACACGAACGTCGGATTTTGCCAAGAAAATCATGCTGACTTGCTGACTTGACCGGACTTCATCGGCGCTGGGCAATCTCAAAACGCTCTCGTAACCGGAACAGGGCCTCATCGAACAGAACTGTGGTCCGGCTTTCGGCCGCACACCTGGCCAGCAGCTTTTGCACAAAGGTCTCGGGCCGAAACGTAACTACCACGGTTATCAGCGAATACTCATGATCCAGTTTGGTCACACGCCAGAATTGCACGAATTGCTTGTCCGGACCTGCCTCAAAACATGTATCACGATAGGTTATCAACTGTAATGTCCCGCGACCCTTATGAAAATGATAGTCCAACCCGAACGGATCAGGGCATGTGAGAATGACCCGGGCCCGCTCCTGATCATAGCGGTCTATCGTCTCGATCTCACCATGATCGGGAAACAGAATACCATCACCGAGCGGGATGGTCGTCAGGAACGATTCGGGTTGACGCAAATAAGCAACCAGGTCCGAGCGTTTTACTCCAATCTTGATACTGCGTTCTACCGAGTAGTCGACCGGGTGGCCGAGCGTAACGATAACCATGACCAGAACCACAATTCCCAACGGGATAACTGAATAATATGCTCTCATATGCACCTGATCTCATGATAGATCGCGTCCGGAGAGTCCGGTTATGAACATCTTACCATGAATGACGGCTCTAATCCAGTCCCAAGGGAGGGGTCCAACGCTCCGCCGCCCAGGCCACCTGATGAAATACACCCCGTAATGTCCGCACTTCACCCCTTGTCAATCCGGACCGCCCTAGAACCTTTTTGATGACCTCAAATGCATGTTCGGGATTCTGGTGCTTTAAAAATCCGATTGAATACAAGGTCTGCTTCATCTGATCATACATAGCCTGAATTTCAGCCTGCGGGGCCCAGTCCGGTCCCTCTTCCCTGACGACTCGTCCACTCAGATGGAGCTGGTAACAGACAATCAAAACCGCTTGAGCCAAATTCAAGGTGGGATACTCATCCGCCGTGGGTATGGTTATGAGATGCTGGACATGTGAAAGGTCACGCGTCCTCAAACCATGCTGCTCGGGACCAAATATGATCGCCACATCGTTCTCGTCCGAATAACTGCCAATCTGATCAACGGCCAACGGTAAGGAAATGGGGTCCCGATATCTGCCGGGACGGGCCGATGTCCCATATACCCACTGCACGTCCCGGACTGCCTCCGCCAAATCATCATAATGCTCGATCCGCTCGAGCAGATCAACAGCACCCCAGGCCATCCGACTGGCTTCCGCGGAATATGAGGCATTATCACGCCATGAAACAGGTCGTACCAAACGAAGACGATCAAAACCGAGGTTTTTCATCGCTCGAACGGTTGAACCAATATTGCCCGGTGATCCAGGCTCTACCAGTACTATGACGATCCGTTCCCGCTTCATCGACAACCCGGTCCCTGACGCTTCGTATTCAAGACTCTCACCACGACGTCTTCATTCGCAAATATAATAACTCCCGTCACGATACTGATAAAACCTGACCGGCACACCCGCGATCGAACAGACCTTGGCAAAAACCGTGTCTCGGGGTAAAATCTGCTCATTCAACGCCCGCAGTAATTCCAGGACCCGACTATCCTTGCTCAATGGCAGACGATAATGCAACCGGTACATGTCTTCATGATCGCCCACATTATACTTTATATGGTAGGTAGCTGTCATAGATGTACTATATGTCCGTACATCCCGAAAGTCAACTGAGAATTCAAGAAAGACATGGTTCGTGTGTAATGAACAGAACGAATCATTGGTTGTGCTATCGAAATCCACCGTGTTTTGGGACCTGGATTACTGAAAATGACATATCAGCATTGTTTGGCTCGAGAATTGTAACTGAATGGTATCAAACGGTTCACACTGGACCATTGAGCATACAAACTCTGTGTTCTCCGTGATCTCCGTGGTAAAGAATTGACATCCAACCACCACATAAGAAACAGGGAAGCACAGAACGGGTCTCAACCGAAGAAGCCCAACCGCTTCTGCCCTCGCATGCCCTGTTCATCTTTCCCAAATGCAGAAAATAATGGGAGATCGCTGCGCTATCCCTTTATCATACTGTAGTCTTCAGAGCTGGAAATTCAGGATTTTTTTTGTATAAATAAGAGGGCTGTGTTATAGTATGTGTTTCATCAGGAAAGCAATGCTGCTTTATGAGACAACCGGGGGAAGATCGGGTATGCAGAAGGATCAGGGTGTCATCAATCTATTCCGGCCGATGGAATTGATAGGATTTTCGCTTTTTCCCTTGATCGGACATATAGTGGCCGACAACAGTCTACCTCCGCTTATGCTGGTGTTTTCGAGCCTGATTCTCAGTCTGGCCATCATTTTTGATAATTACGTCGAGGGCGTGCTGTTTCATCCGGGCGATGCCAGGAGCGGAGATTATCCGGTGACATTGTCGCCTGGTTTTTTTCAGACGATCAGGTTTGGTCGGGAGGTCCTTTTTGCGGTTTTCTTTCTGATTACAGTGCTGGCTGTACCTCGCTCATTACCGTGGGCGATGATCGTATTCATCCTGATCAGGTTGTATAACAGCCGTCATTTTGTGGTCAAGATGCGTCCTCCCCTGGATTTTTTATGTCATTATTTCGGGGCTTTTGTGTTTTATATGTATGGCGTGAGTTGGCAGGGTCATAGCCCAGGTTTGGTCCTGCCCGGATTGGGTTTGGCGGCATTATTCAGTGGGGGCTATCTCAATCATTTATTGGTCGATCGGCTGCGGGATGCCGAGTTGGGCTTGGTGACGCTGGTCCATCGATTCAAAGAGAATACGGTCCATTATCTGGCCGGTGGTGTCATTGTTGCCGGCGATCTCTGTCTGAGTATATTTTATGCACCAACGGACGTGCTCTGGTTTTTGGTGTTCGCTTTATTAGCTCTCAGTATTGTGATCATGATATTTGTATTAAAAAATGCCCGGGCATTCCGTAGGTATTATCGGCTGCTTCATATAATGGGAGCCTCGATTATACTTATGAGTATCTGGTTCTGGTCATGAGCGAGGTTTTTGTGAGTTGGGACGGAGTATGGGTTGAAGGGTCTTCATTCGGATGAACATCAGGCAGACACTCAAAGTAGTCCGGGCTTTTGTGGGGCCGGCCCGGCCGATCATGCTCTATCATAAGCCGACGTCACGATGTGATTGTCGTTGTCATTTTTGTGATTTTTGGGTCAAGGCATCTGATGATGAGGAAATACTGTCGACCGAGCTGGTCATGGTCATGCTGGACCAGGCCAGGCAAGCGGGTATGACCCATTATATTCTGTGGGGAGGTGAACCGCTTCTGCTTGAAGATTTACCGGTTTGGCAAGCTTATGCGCGACGAGCCGGTTTCTATGTCTCGTTGTGTACTTCGGGCTATCGTCTGCCGGAACGTGCGGCCGAAATTGTGCCCCAGACCGATCGATTATTGGTTTCGCTTGAATGTGCCGATGATCGTCAGGACGAGATCAGAAGAACACCTGGGCTCTTTCGGAACATTGTGGCCGGGCTCGAAAAAGTAAAAACATGTTCCAGCACGACCACTGTGCTCTGGTGCAATGTCAGCAAGTTGAATCTTGACTGTGTTTCGGAAGTGGCCCGTTTTGCCCTCGAGTATAAGATCGGGGTCGAGTTTTTTCCCATGGCCCATTTCTCCCAATATAATCAGCAATACCTGCTCGATGCCGGTGAGCGCAGGACTGTATTTGACCAGATTCTCGCACTGAAGCGTTCGGGCTACCCGGTCCGAAACACTCGGTTCGCACTCGAACTCATGGCTTCCTCGCGTCCTTTCCGTTGTCAAACGGCCCGGTTATCGGTCCAGGTCATGCCTGAAGGTTCGATTTATGCCTGCGAGCCGCGAATCAATCCGGATTTAAAGCCCTATGGTTCAATACCGAATTATTCGCTCGAACGGTTGGCAGTGGACCCGGTTTATCAGGCCGCCTGTCTGAAAATGGCTCGCTGTAACCGCTGTTTGCTGCCCTGCGTAGCCAATGTGGCGGATAACCTCCGGCTGCAGCCCTTTTATTGGTTTTTTGATCGATTTCTGACCGGATTGTCCACAATGGTCCGATCTCGTCAATAACAAACGAGGCAGGTGACATGGGCGGAACCCAGATCAGATACAGAATGCTATTTACCATGTTGATATGGGTGCTGGTCGTGCAGGGTATCTGGATATTTTCCGGACTGGATGCAACCTTTCCAAGCAGTATTTTTTTCCGCGGTGACAGCGTCCATTTTCTGGAACAGGCCCGTCACATCGCACAAGGGCGGACGTATAACGCCAATCTGCCCTTTCATCCGCCCTTGACCGCCTGGATATTGGTCCCGTTGTGGTGGCTCTGCCCCACACCCGAGGCAGTCCATATCGCCTCCAAAATAGTAATGCTGTTGCTCAATGCCCTGACCTTGACTTTCTTCTTCGTGCTTATACGAAACAGTGTCCCCCATGCTTTCTGGTTTTGCATGCTGCTCCCCTTCAGTTTCGGCGAAATGCTCCTGTCCTCGGCCGTGAACAGTGAGGCTGTCTATCGTTTTGTACTGGTTGTTCTTCTCTGGCTGGGATTTCGGCGTCCGTTTCTGGGAGGTCTACTGAACGCATTGGCCTGCTTGACCCGGGCGGAACATCTCTGGCTGTTGGTGCTTGTCTGCATAGTCGGTTTGTTTGTCCGGGACCGGCGTCGTTTCGTGATTATGAACCTGGTTGGCTGCCTCTGCGTGCTGGCCCCCTATATGGTTGTGACAGCCGGACGGATCAATGCCTACAACTCTGCTTTCAAGGACCGGCTGATCGAACCCTTGCCGGTCTTGGTCCCCATTACCCTGTACGGTCCGCTGAACTTTGCGCTGGCCCAGGCCAGCGATGATCTGTTTTTTTCAAGGTCACTACTCCCGACAACTGAAGGGACTGATGCCCAACTCGATCCCCTGTCCCCGACTCATAATCGCTACATGAATCACGGTTATTCTCTTGGCATGAAGCGGATTATTTCCGGACCAGGCCCATGGTTGCTCAGAGTCGGCAACAAAATCCTATTCTCGATGCGGGCCGTGAGTTATGGCTGGACTTGGCGAGATGTGCCCAATAGACAAACCTGGCTGCGGCCCCCGGTCGATATGGCCCATTCATTTTCGGGCCTTTATTTCGCATTGTGTCTGGCCCTGATTGGTGTGGGTGCCTGGCATCTGAGAAAAGAAAAACGCTTGCTCGGGATCGCCGGCGTGCTTCTTCTGTATCGACTCGGAATGAATGCCCTCTTTTTCCCTTATCTGCGCAGCATGATGATTCTCTCGCCGCTGTGGTTGGTACTCATGTTGACCGGCTTGACCCTGTGTTTTAAAAGCTGGTTGAAACGTATATTGATCGGTCTGTTGATCGGAGCGGGTTTCATCCAATGCTTTGCCTTGGAGGGCAATCTGGATTATTATATTCAGGGTAAAAGCGACAGGCATGGTCAAATACTACAAGATGATAACGTCACGATCAACTTTGTTGGTCATTACCGTAAACAAGGAGTTGGACGATGAAGAAAACATATCTTATCATGATCTTGATCCTGCTGTTGTTCTGCTGTAACTCGACAAAAGACAAACAGGCTGCATTTCTCACGATCGGCGATGTGACCTACTCGAAAGATGAAGCCCGGATCATTTTCAATTCCTATCCTTTTTCTGTAAAACGGAATTATATTGGCAAGGACGGTCAGATTGACCTGAACGCTTTTCGTGAGTTCATGTTAAAGGAGATCGTTTTTGCCGATAAAGCGAAGAAAGAGGGTCTGACCGATCAGGCTGAACTGCAGGCAATTCTCAAGTGGTCGGCCCATCGCCTATTGTCCCAGGCCTATATCCGGGAAGAAATTTATACCAACATCGTCTCGGATGATGAGCTCAAAAAGCTCTTCGAAGAATACACGCAACGCTATTCCCAACCGGAACAGTTTCACGCTCGTCACATCCTGATCACGCCAGGACCGAATCCCGTGCTGTACAATACGGCAAAAGACGATGCCCAGGATGAAGAACAGGCCCAGCTGAAAATCATAAAGATTCAGAAAATGCTGGCCGACGGTCAGGATTTCAGCGAATTGGCCAAGCAGTATTCAGAGGACATGACTGCAACTGACGGTGGTGATCTTGGTTTTTTCAAGAAAGAAGACATGGAGAGTGCGTTCAGCGAGACATTGGCCACAATGAAGCCGGGAGAGCACAAGGGTCCGATCAAAACCTCGTTTGGCTACCACTTTGTACAATTGATCGAGACCAAAAGCAGTGCGACTATTTCGTTCGAAACGGTAAAAAACGATATTCTGCAGCAGGCGATTGCTCGCCAGTCCAAGAGTGTGGACCAGATCATCGGGCAGATGGTCCAGGACCGTATCCAACAAGGGCAGGTCAAGATGCCATGAATCTACTCATCAGTTTTATCCTGATTATTTCCATCGATACATTGCGTTACGACGCTCTCGAGTCCATGCCCTTGACCGGTAAGCACCTGCACAGATTTCAGCAGGTCGAGTCCTGTTGGACGCCGGTCCCGCTGACGCTGCCCGCACATATCTCGATGTTGTCCGGTCGCTATCCTTATGAACATGGGATCAGAAACAATGGTCATTACCGGCTCAAAGATGAGACGGTCTATCTGCCTCAGCTCCTGCATGAGCGGGGGTATCGAACCGCCGCCTTTGTTTCGGCCCAGGTCCTTTCAGCAAAATACGGTCTGCAGCGAGGTTTTGATGTGTATCACGAACCGCCGATCGGCTTCAAGGAACAGCCGGCTGAAACCACTATTGCGCACTGCCTGGAATTCATGAAGCAGGAAGGAGTAAATGACCGCCCCACCCTGGTCTTTCTGCATCTGTACGATCCACATGCACCCTATCGGGGCCATGATCGGGCGGCTCCGAACAGCCGGGCCGCATACTATGCCGAGGTTACCCATGTCGATCAACAATTACAGCAGATCTGGTCATTCCTGGACGAACAGAACAGGTGGGGATCGACCCTGGTCGTTTTGACCTCGGACCATGGCGAGGACCTGGGCGATCACGGCGAATTTCAGCATGGACTCTATCTCTACGATACCACGACTCGTGTTCCTTTTTTCCTGCATGCTCCGGCTGAAAGGACGCTGAGACAAACCGGCTCGCTTGTTGACCTGGCTCCGACCATACTGGATTATCTGGGAATTGAGAAGCCGATGGAAATGACCGGGACTTCCCTGACCGATCCGGACTCGAAAACCTGTATTATCGAGAGCCTGGCAGCGTATGAGTTGATGCGCTGGCCTAAAATGTATGGTCTGGTCGAGGGCGGCTGGAAGTACATCGAGGGTGATGGGCTTGAATTGTACAAGCTTGATCAAGGCGGCGAAACACAGAACCTGGCCGAGGAATTTCCCGACCGGGTCCGACAATGCAAGACCAGACTCGACCCGGTCAAGCTGGCCTCGAGGGAGACTCCCCGCGGCGACCCGGAGCTGCTGGCCTTGGGCTATCTCAGCCCGGTCTCGGACGGTGAAATCAGGACTATCAAACGGTCCGATCAACGGCGGGTCCTCGAAGCATTACATAACTCTTTTCTTGATCTGGATACCGGCAATTTCGAGGGAATCTGGGACGGGGTGATGAATGCCCTGGATGCGGACCGGTCCAACCCGGCCCTGCACTTTTACCTGCTCACTGCTGCACTGCGATTGAATAAGCAATTACCCGAAGACCTCATAAATTCGATAAAACCTGATTACGATAATTCGGGTTCAACCGCCTATATGCTGGGACAATATCTAGAAAAGCAGGGTTTCAAAGAGAAAGCTTCCAATTATTATGAACAAGCCCAGGAGCAAAACCCGCTCTTCATCGAACCCTCGTTGGCCCTGATGATCCTTGCCCTGACCAGCGGTCGTCCGGATGAGGCCCGACCGCAGGTCGAACTGCTTCTCAGGTATGGTGCTCAGGAAGAAGCGGGCATATTGGCCGAGGCTGTCTGGCGCATGTATCAGGGCAATCCCCATTATGCCCTTCTTTTTCTCGATAAGGTCGAACAGAAACTGCAATCATCCGTCAGATATTGGCTGATCAAGGGATATATCCAATCGAGCCAGAAAAAAAATGAGTCTGCGTTGGTCTCCTTTCAACGGGCCCATGAGTTGGGCTACATCTCGCCAGAATTTATATTGGGTTGGGCCACAATCGCCCTCGAGATAAACGATCTTGTGCAAGCCCGACGACTTTTCGCCGAATTTCTCGAGCGGTATCCCCGACACAAGGAAGCTGTCAATGTCAAGGAAATACTGGCTGCTTATCCTCAAAATTAGTTATTTCATCGGCATGACCATACTCGCTTTTGCGATGAGGCTCCTGCCCACGTATCAAGCCGTGCATTCCTACGGAGAGTTCATAACCGACCCGGATGCTCTCTACCACCTGGTCCGTATCCAGCAGACACTCGAGCACTATCCGTTCGTTCCGGTCACGACCAAATATGAAGAGTATCCGCAGGGCTCCGACTATGAATCACCGCCGCTCTATCCGTTACTGCTGGCCACACCTCTTAAGATTATCTCCCTGTTCAAGCCTTTGTCCGATTTGTCGATGCGGAGAATACTTGCGTTTTGGGGGCCCGTCAGTGGCATTCTGGCCCTGTGGGCTTTCTACCTGTTTTCAGGGCATTTTCTCAGAGATACCTGGCCGCGCATGGTCGGCTTCGGCCTCTATGCTCTGCTACCGATCGCCATCAATTATACTTCGTATGGCAACATCGATTATCACGGTTTTATCATCGCTACGACGCTTATACTCTATTACAGCCTGCTGCGGGGAAGCGTTCCCCTGGCTGTCATGGCATTTGTTTTGCTGATCGGGACCTGGCAGGCCGGCCTGTATCAACCCTTCATCATGGGCATTTCTTTTTTTGTCTACGGCTTTTTCAGCAAAGATATGTCCCCTTTTAACACGCTGCGACGGATGTTTTTCGGATCGGCCCCGATCTTGACAATCATGGTCCTGTATACCAATCTGCTGGGTGTCTGGCTGCTCAGCCCCGGCTTCTTCGGCTGGGGGACCCTCTTGCTGGATTTGTGGCTCGGTTTCTCGTGCCTGGCCTTCGAGCGAAAACGACTGCTCTGGGCCGGTCTGGGACTGCTTTTTCTGCTGCCTGTCATTCCGGTCGTGATCCAGGGCTTTCTGGTCCTCTATTTCAATCCGGTCCCCTGGTTACAGTCGGTCCAGGAATCCACACCATTACTCTTCCTGTACCGTGAGTTCACACTCGAGCCTTTAATATATCTGCTCACTCCCTTGGCTATACTTGCCCCGTTTATCTGCGTCTATCTCGTGTTCCGCTGGCGTTCTGAAATAACACCCGAAAGGGTCTTTCTCATAGTCGCATATCTGTGTCACGGTTCGGCAGCCATGACCATGGCCCGGTATTCGAACCAGTGGGCACCCTTTGTTGTTGTGATCATAGTGCTGGGCTGGTGGCTCCTGCCCAAAGGGAAAGCCCTGGCATTTTTCCTGCTCCTGGCCAATCTCTTCCCGCTCTATGGAGCGGTCACACCCAAACCAATCAGAGCCGACCGAAAAGTGCTTCATTCGAGCCTGGGCTTCTGGCAGGCAACACCTCGGACCCAGGGTTGGGCAGAACCCGCCCTCGAGCCCGAATACGGCGTGCTGACCGATTGGGAATATGCGCCTATGGTCGAGTATTACGCTCGCCGACCGGTGATCATCGATGCCCGGGGACCTATGTCAACTGACTGGAAATGGGTCGCAGAATTGTATCTGAGTGACGATGAGCTCCATGCTTATGCTCTGGCCCGAAATCACAAACAGCGTTACATCATGGTCCGCGATTTTTATGCTACCCTGAACATTTTCCCCTTCTGGATCGATAAAACACTCGATTATTATTTCGATTATGATGGTGCTCAAGCCTTTCCTAAACCAACCATGATCAAGACCATCGGCTTCAGCCTGTGTGAACTCCTGAGCGCGCCCTATGAAGAACGAGGTGTCTATGTTCCGGCCCTGAACCATTTTCGACTGGTCTGGCTCTCGCAGGAGCAGACTTCTGAAGGAGGACATCGGTTTCCCTGGTGGTTTAAAATTTATGAGATTGTGCCGGGCTGCAGAATCCAGCTTCCGGAAGAAGGCATACTCGAAGCGGAATTAGTTCTCCCGAATGGACACAAAATCCCCTATCAGCTTAAAAGCAATCATGAAAAACAATTGATCGTGCCCTATCCCTCGATATCCTTGGAAAATCAGCTTGTCCGTTGCGGCCAGAAAACATATCAAATTATCATAACCGAGCACATGGTTCGAAATGGAAACACGATTCAAGTGCAATAGGGAGGTTTTCCCGTTATGAAAAGGGTATTGTTCACAACACCGTATGGTCCGGGCCCAAATTATTTCCAGACACTGTCACCCAACAGGTTCTTTCGGATCAATGTCCCGAGCCTGCCCTTCGGATTGCGTTTTTTGAAGGAAAATATTCCCGAGCTCGAGACCCTTGAATTCCCGAGTTGGCAGCACTTTGTGAGCAGTCTTGCCAATGTTGATACGCTTGGCATTTCGTTTTTTATGCGCGAAGAACCCCGTGTGGTTGAAATGATTCAAGCCGCCCGCAATGCAGGCGTGAAAAATATTATCGGCGGGGGATTTGGAGTGCTGTGTCAGAGGGTCCAACCACTCTTTGATGAGTTGTTTTTCGGACATGCCGAAAATGCCATCGCCGAAAAATTCTTTCAGACGACACTCGACAAGGTGAAACATCCGGTCCTGGTCAGCTCTGTCGGTCTACCGGGTATACCGCTTAAAAAATATGCCTTTCTGTTTCCGGTGCGCGGTTGTCGAGGCAAATGCATTTTCTGCCAGACCCCTGCTTTCGTGCCGGAAGTGACGACCCTTCCCATCGAGAGTATTGACGATGTTCTGGCTGCCTATAAACGCAATAAAATCCATACGGTCATGATCGTAAACGAAAACTTTAATCCCGACCATCCCTACTCCCGCGAAGTAATCGCCCTGCTCAAAAAATATGGTTTCGAGTGGGGCTGTATGACCCGGCTCGATTTGCTGGCTGACCGGGTCGAGTATTTGAGAACAACGGGGTTCAGCTCTTGTATTGTCGGTCTCGAAAGTTTGAATCAGACGAGCCTGGATTTCATCAAAAAAAAGGAGAAAACGGGTTCATCACTGGCTACAATTTCTGAACTGAGACGAAACCGGGTCACGATCCATGTCACTTTCATGGTCGGCTATCCTGACGATGACGCTGATGCGGTGAAGCAGGACTTGAATAATCTGATCGATCTCGATTTCCAAACCTGCCAGATTTTTATTCTGACCCCTTTCCCGCACACACCACTCTGGGAACTTTTCTCCGAAAAATACGGTATATTCGAACAGGATTACTCGAAATTTGACGGCTTTCACCTGGTCTGGAACCATCCCAGGATTGACCCGGAAACTATGCGTGCTTTAGTCCGTCAGGGTTATCAGAACATATATTCCCGGAAACGTTTCCTGAAGCACCTCCTCCAACCTATTATTCGAAAATTTGCCTGAACTGTTCCGTGTACCGCACGGAATACACAGCTTTTTTCTGCGACATCAGGCTTGTGATCAAGTTGAATTTCAGACGTGTATGATTTAGCTGTCATCGCATTTCTCAATGTTATTTCTGCCTTGATCTCGACTGCGGTGCTTTTTTCATCAATTAACCTGCGCAGCTCTATTCCTTTATTTTTATGATTAGCGAGAGTTAAATTTCTTGACTTTCTTGTCATTTTGTAGCATGTTCATATTCTAGCAGTTTGAAGTATGCTTTTTACACCATGTAAACACTTTAGCCCGGAGGTCATATGAAAAGAATCAGTATCGCAATCTGTGTTATTCTTACGGCTTCAATGGTGTCAGCTTTTCAACAGGTCAATTATCCGCCTGAATTGGAAGCACTGTTTACTATCGTCGATACTGCGGTGGGCAAACAGGTCTTGACCCCGGTCGATGAGATCGCTTCCTCCATCGACAATAGTCTCGCTTATGATCAATTTGTCCAGGACCATGGCCAATGGCGTTTTTACGTCGATACCCGTTCCGGATGGCTTGGCTTCATGGATGGTCAGGGCGTGCCCTTCATTCCAGGTGATGGTCTTGGCAATGACTTGACTATGTCGGACCTGGCTCCTTTCTCACCAGGACCGGTCACCGAAGTGACTTCGAGTATTCTCGAAGCAAAAGCCCGTTTCTTCATCGAAACATGGCAAAACCTCTTCAAAATAGACACCGATGATTTGGTGCTCGATCAGGATGCAACATTCCAGGCAACGGAAAATCTGTGGTATGTCCGCTTTGTCTACATGCCCCATGGGGTCCCGGTCGAGAATGCTTTTTTCGTACTCAGAATCAGTCATGGTAATGTCATCCAGTTCGGACAAGAAGGCATCTGTCCTGTAAAAATCAGCCCGACACCGAACCTGACCCAGGATGAAGCCTGGTCTACGGTAAAAAACTACCTGGCCGGCAGCCCCGAACTGGTTAAGGCAGAAGGCAGACTCAATTTTATCTGCCAGCCTGCCGAACACTGGGACCGCACGATGATCGGGACCGGTTATTCCCACATGCTGGTCTGGGATTTTAATTTTATGATTGAAGGATATCCGCAGCTGTTTCGGGCCTGGGTTGATGCTCATACCGGCAAAGTTGTCTTCTTCCGTGACGAGACCAAATACGGTCATATCGATGGCGGCATTTATCCTGTCCACAATCAGCAGACCGAGGAAGTGAAGCCCTTCCCCTATGCCAACTATGGCGCTGGACAGTACACGGACCTGGCCGGATACTTCGCCGGGACTTCCGGAACATCGACTCTGGCCGGGCAATATGTCACCATCAGTGATGAGTGTGGGGCAATCAGCCTGGCTTCCGATGCCGAAGGCAACATCAATTTCGGGACCTCGACGGGCATTGACTGCGACACACCGGGTTTCGGCGGTGCCGGTAATACCCATGCCTCTCGCTCATGTTTCTATCATGTCAATCTGATCAAGGAAAAAGCCCGGAACTATCAACCAGCCAATTCCTGGCTCCAGACCAGTCTGACCTCGAATGTCAATATCGATCAGACCTGTAACGCCTTCTGGGACGGCAGTACCATCAATTTCTATCGGTCCGGCGGTGGTTGTAACAATACCGGCGAGTTGGCCGGTGTATTTCTGCATGAATGGGCCCACGGACTCGACCAGAATGACGGGAATGGAAGCGCACCCGATGATGGCTCAGGCGAAACATACGGCGATTGGACCGCCACTCTACAACTCCACAATTCCTGCGTGGGTGAAACATTCCTGCTGGGTACCCCCTGCGGTTATGGCAATCCCTGCTCAACCTGTGATGGTGTCCGTGAAATTGATTATGCACAGTATGTGACTCCCACTCCGGCTACAGTCACAAATTCTCAAACATCCGGCCTGTATGGTTGTCCCACAGGATACTCGAGCGGACCCTGTGGTCTCGAATGCCATTGTGAAAGCGTCCTGGCTACGCAAGCCCTCTGGGACCTGGCCGTCCGCGACCTGCCCACTCAAGGACTCAATAGTCCAACCTGCTGGCAACTGTCCGATCGTTTGTGGTACGTCTCCCGCGGGACCGAAGGCTCAACCTATCAATGCAATATGGACCCAACGACCAATGGCTGTAACACCGGGAGTCTCTATAATCTTTACCGGGCCGTGGATGATGTCGATGGGAATTTGAGCAATGGCACACCTCATGCCGCTTCGATTTTCGCCGCTCTCAATCGCCACGAGATCGGCTGTGGCACCGCTGCCGCTGCCCAAAACCAAAATTCGAGCGAATGTCCTTCGCTCGGATCACCGACTTTATACGGCGCAGCCAATAGCAATTTTACCGAATTGAGTTGGAGCAGTGTCACCGGAGCAACAGCATACGTGCTGTATCGTAACGAACTTTCGTGTGACGCCGGTTTTACTGAAATTTACAACGGCACCAACTTGAGCTACACGGACAATTATGCGGTCAACGAAGTGACCTACTACTATCGCGTCATGGCCACCAGCAACGCTGGCGACTGTTTCAGCCAGATGAGCAACTGCATCACCCTGACCCCTGATGAGGAACTTTATGTCGAATTGATTTCTTTCGATGCCTCTCGCGGTAAAAAGAGTGTTGTCCTCAATTGGGTGACCGCCGTCGAAATCGATGTGCTCGGCTTTGAACTGTACCGCCAGATCAAAAATGATGATGGTTCGTTCGGTGTTATGTCCAAGGTAAACGATACGCTGATCCCCAGCAGAGGAACTGCTGCATCAGGAGCCAGCTATGAATTCAGCGATTATCACAAATTCATGCCCGGTAAAACCTATCGCTTTACCTTACGCTCCATTGAATTGTCCACTATCAGTCTTGACTTGGCTACCACTGATATCTCCTTCAAGGGTACACCGAAACAATAATCTATGATTGAGCACTAAGCATTATCACTGATCTCCAAGCCCGCCTCTAAATAGGCGGGCTTTTTTTTATGGGGAAGGGGGAAAATCAGGGACTTATTTTAGTGCCGCAGGGACATGCTCCTTCATCCTTGGGATCACCGACTTCAGCGGTGAGCACGATCTTGTCGTTGCTCAGTCGGAAGGGTAACATACGGTCCTCAACAGTCATTCCAGTTTTCGGAGTAACATCACTCTCGACCAGGTCCTATACCAATACCAAGTATAAGATGAGCAGAAGCACAATCAGCCTCAGTGGCAGACCCCCACATCGACCAGGTAGTTGCCAAATGACACTGATAAAAATCCGGATTTCGCAGATAAAACCTGAGTCATCTGTGAAATCTGTGGTGATCTTTTGTCTTTTATCTGTAACTTTGAAATTCCGATACAGTAAACTATGGCGTGTCTTGTGAACTTTCAGATTTCTCGGCGATCTGTTTCTTGAGCGCAGCCAATTCATCATCAACGCCTGAACCGGCTTCGAGTGCCTTGAACTGATCGTCGAGTGAGTCGGTATCCAATTCGAGGGCGGCCGATGTTTCCGACTCGATAGCCAAGACCTTGTCCTCCATCCGGGCAAAGGTCGCAAAAGCCCCGGTGTCCGACATTTTGCTCATGGCCTTGTGAATCGTTTTCTGGGCTTCAGCCCTCTTGGCCCGGGCAACAAGCAGGTTTTTCTTGCGTTTTGCCTCGTCGATCTTGTTCTCGAGGCCACGTAAGTTGCCTTTTAATTGTTCGGATACCTTTTTCTGCTCCTGCCACTGTGTCTCGAACCCGTTTGCAAGCTCGGCATACGAGTTTTTCCGTTTCAAGGCTTCCTTGGCCAAATCATCACGATTCTGCTCGACTGCGATGATCGCTTTCTTTTCCCACTCGGACACCTGTTTCTTGTTCTGCTCTAACTGGACCAGCAGCTTCTTTTCATCGGCGATGGCCTTGGCTACCTGGACCTTGGCATCGCGATAATTGGACTCCATGTCATGGACCATCTGGTCGAGCATCTTTTGTGGATCTTCAGCCCTATCAATCATGTCGTTCACATTTGATTTAAAAATATCGGCGATCCGTTTGAAAATTCCCATAGTCGAACTCCTTCTGTCTTTCGGGATGCCTCCTGTCATGAACAACGAGGTTCAATCACTGTTGAGCGGCAGCCATCAACAGGTTCTCGATTCTGAACAGTAAGTGGTCGGGCGAAAACGGCTTTTCAAGATAACCATTGGCCCCCAATTCCTTGACAACCAAAACCTGTGAAGCCTTCTTATAAATCGCGGTCATCACCAGGACCGGAACATCCTTGTTTTCTTTTCTGATCTCCTTCAGGACCTCGAAGCCTGTCATCTTCGGCATCAAGAGGTCCAAAATGACCAAATCAGGCTTCTCAGACCTGACCTTTTCATACGCTTCCAACCCATCCAGAGCAATGGTCACATTATAGCCCGCATTGGTCAGGATTTCCTCGATCATGATACAGATCGACATTTCATCATCCGCAACAAGTATGTTTTTCCGTCGACCGGGACCCAAGTCCCTAAGCGGCTGGTTCAGGATCGCTGAAGATGAAGTGGGCTCCGAATCGGGGACCGGACTGGCCTGCTCGATAACGGCTCCTGATGACGTCTGGTCCGGCTCGATCTGAAAAGAATCATCCGGATGCAATCCCTGTTCCGAAACCTGATTATGGCCAAGTGCATCTTCAGGCGTATGAGAGACCGTTACGAAAGCCGTTACGCCCTCATCTTTCTGTTTGTCTTTGAGAGCATCCTTGTCGAACTTGATCATACGCTCACATTTACGGCAACGGAACGTGATGGTTCGCTCCCGAAATCGAGCCGGGTCTATTTTATATTGAGTACTGCAATTGGGACAGGCAATGATCATGATCGACGCTCTTTCTCGCCAAAAGTATACACCACTTCCACCACTTCTTCTTATTATTACAAATTCCCGCATTTTTGTCAAGAACTGTTTAGTCCACAGCAGAAATATATTGACCAATTGAATTAACTAGAATACAATAATAACTGTGCTGTTCACCACGTTATAATCCTGAAAACATGAAAATATGGACTGGTTATCATGATCACAAATATGTTTTATATCTGGCTGCTCTTGGCCGCCTTATTGCTGATTATCCAGATATTCTTTTTTCTCAAGCTCATGATTTTACCGTTCGCACTCGGGTATCTGGCCATGGCCATCGTGTCCATTTTTCGCGATAACATCGTCCTCGAGCTTTTCGCTTTCTGTGTCATCACTTTTCTCTCGTTTTTCTTTGTTCGCCCCCTAATCATCAAACGATTTTTCCGCAGCAAGAGAATACATTTGGGCAGTCTGGACGGCTTGATCGGTTCGCCCGGCTATGTTATCCAGGCGATTACTCCGGACACCAACCAGGGCAAAGTATCAATCGATAGGGAAGAATGGATGGCCTCATCAACCGATGGGCAAGCCATTGACCTGGACCAGATGGTAATAATTGACAAGGTCGAGGGCATGAAAGTCTATGTCAGCCCGATCGACCTCGGCAAAATCGATGCTGAATTCACCAAGAAGGAATAAGAGCCAGATAGTGCGTCAGTCCCCGTTCAAGGCCGTGAGCACGTTCTGATCCGGTCCTGCTCGATTTCCTCGATCAGGCTCTCATTGATCTCCGATGTCGGATATTCACCGGTAAAACAAGCGGTACAGAAATGTGTGAGTTCCGGATTGCCCAGATATACCGCTTTGAGCATATTCTCGAGCGGCTGATAGATGACCTTGTCGGCCCCGATGATGGTGGCTATGATTTCACTCGAATGCCCTCTGGCTATGAATTCCAGCTTGGTTTGCATGTCGATGCCGTAATAGCAGGGTGAGGTCAATGGCGCCGAATAGGATGCGAAATAGACTTTGGAAGCATTGGCTTCATGGGCCATCGAAACGATATTCCGGGATGTATTCCCCCTGACGATACTGTCATCGACCAATAGAACTTTTTTGTTGTTAAATTCGGCCGGGATCGGACTCAGCTTCTGACGCACGGAGATGCGACGCGTTTCGTCGCCGGGCATGATGAACGTGCGGCCGATATAACGGTTCTTGACCAGACCCTCACGATATTTGATGCCCAGCTCGCGGGCCAGCTCGATAGCAGCATCCCGCGAAGAATCCGGGACCGGAATGACCACATCGATATCGAGATCGTGCTTTTTGACTTCCTGGGCCAGATACTTACCCATGAATACACGGCTCTTATAGACATTGACCTTGTCCAGGATCGAGTCGGGTCTCGCGAAGTAAACCCACTCGAAAATGCAGGGATGATGCGGGATATGGCTGCTTGTGGCACTGAAGCCCGTGTGGACCTTCCGGCTCTTCTCCTCGATGAATATGACCTCGCCTGCTTTGACATCACGAAAATTCCGGTAACCGAGCATGGACAGGACCGCACTCTCCGAAGCCAAAGCATACTGTGGCAGAAACTCATCCTGACGCCAACCGAACGAAAGAGGACGAATACCATACGGGTCACGAAACGCGACCAATCCCTGACCCGAAATATAACTGATGACCGAATAAGCCCCCTTGGCTTCGCTGAATACGATCTCGACCGCTTGCAGAATGTCCTCAAAACTCAACTTATGGTCCGATTTCAAGGCCAATGCTTCGGCAAATAAATTGAGAATAGCCTCCACATCGTTCGTCGACGTGAGCATCCTCCTTCGTTTGGTTTCCAATTCCCGACGGAGGGAATGGTAATTCGTGACATTACCGTTATGTACAATGGCGATGCCATACGGATAGTTCACCACGAAGGGTTGAGCATCCTCGACCTTGCACCCGCCCACCGTGGGGTAACGCACCTGGGCCAAGCCGACATTACCGCGTAATTCAGCAATATCCTCATATGTGCTGAACACGTCCCGGATCAGACCCAATCCCTTCTTGACATGAAACATGCCGTCGTAGGTCAGCATGCCCGCAGCGTCCTGACCTCGATGCTGAACGGTCAGCAGACCTCGAGTCAAACGTTCGATCACTTCCGTGTTTTCAAATAAGCCAACTATGCCACACATCGATACTACTCCTGTCGATAGACTGAAATACACAACAGATTCAAACCGGTTGCAGGTGTACCCGATTATGAGCTCTCTGTGGACACAACCCGGCCGATCCACCACCTATCCATAGCAAGGAAAACACACAATTACAACCCCTTCTTTTCGAGGCCGGTATTGTCTCGCACAAAATCCTCTCTGGCAGGGCCATGCCCTTTGCTAAAGGCCATCCCAATCAGTAGCTCCCGAATATCTATACAAACACCTGACATTTACCCCGGCCTTTTTTTGCCGCCTGACTTGACAATCTAAACTGATGATATTATCTTATGTAAGTCTCTCACAAGGGCCGCTAGCTCAGGTGGTAGAGCACCGGCCTTTTAAGCCGGGTGTCGAAGGTTCGAGTCCTTCGCGGCTCATGTATTACTTTGTTTAAGAGTGTCCCCATCGTCTAGCCAGGCCTAGGACACCGCCCTTTCACGGCGGCGACAGGGGTTTAAATCCCCTTGGGGACGCTTTTTTTTGTACGCACGTCGGTCCTCCCGACGTGAAAGGGCGGTCCACAAATAATGTAGGCGGCGACAGATCCGTCAATGCCGAAGGCAATGACGTCCCAGTTCAAATCCCCTTGGGGACGCTTTTTTTATGTACGCACGTCGGTCCTCACGACGTGAAAGGGCGGTCCACAAATAATGTAGGCGGCGACCCCGTCAATGCCGCAGGCAATGACGTTCTTCGGGTTCACCCGTCTTCGCTCAATAAAGCGGAGCTACGACGCGAGTAAACATCCCCTTGTTTACCCTTCGTAGCACATTGCATAGAGCTTCGGAGTTTGTATACCGACATCCGAGAAGTGTGCGGAGTAGGGCCAGTACTCCATAGCATGACGGTGTTGCGAAGGAGGAAGAACATTCTCACCAGCTTCCGATCTTGTCAGAAGGGAGTCGAGAAATGTGCGACGGGGGAGTGTCTGTCGTGTCGAAGCCTTGGCGCTGACAGGACGATTTTTTTATTGTGAAAAGAATGGATTCTTGAAAAAATACAAAACAGCTTTTATTTCAATGCTGCTATCAATGTATTCATCACCATGTCAATCGCGGTGTGCACATCATAGGAAAGATTGGGTTTGATTAAAGGTTTTATATCCGAGAGAAACCGTTCATTCTTGCTTTTTAAGACAAGATTGTTTTCAAATTCCCTTCGAGAAATATGTACATTAACATGTTCAATATATCGAACAAAGCAATCAAAAAAAAGGGTCAAGTCTCCTCTTGACTCTTTTTCAGAAGGGAAAGGATATTTTCTATCCGGTGATTGATGTGTTCATTATGGTCTCTGAGAACTCCTATTCGGGTGATCACGGAATTGACAGAGCTGTATCTGGCCAACCCGAAATGAGCACCAATTGATAAGAGGGTGTCTGCACGCAGGTGGCGGATCAGA
>JAFGSJ010000009.1 GCA_016934675.1 bacterium
ATGGTGCGCATTTTGGGGAAAATGTTTTTTTCTGATCGACCAAAATCGCTCCGCTCTTTGGTCTATAGACATCGCACATGGCTCCATTTATGCCAGGTGAGAAATATGCATTTTACGTTTGGCTTTCTTTACTTTTAGGGTATACTGAAGAGTAATCGGACTGAGGACAAGTGACACAATCGCAACCTACAAAGTTCGCTTGCGGGATTATGATCGGAAAAATAGGACGCTTCATCAGTGGAGCAGCATACGAAGAAATGTCATTATTCAGCATGGGAAGGAGACCTGCAATGAAACATAATCGAGTCATGATCGTTCCGATAGTTCTGGCGATAATGCTTTGTGTAAGCATTCCGGTCCTATCAGCAGGGGAGACAGGCCCCAGTGAACATGATCAAAGTGCGGATTTTGCTTTAGAGAATGGTTTGCGGATATTAACCATGCAGGACCGGTCCTGTCCACTCATATCAGTCGTGGTCCGGGTCGGGGCTGGATCGGCTTATGAAACCAGTGAAACTTCAGGCTTGAGTCACTTGCTCGAGCACCTGCTCTTTGATGGGACCATCAGGCGGTCCGCCCGTGAAATCCAAGATGTTCTTGATGCACATGGCGCTTATCTCAATGCCTTTACCCGGCAAGACTACACGGTTTTTGAAGCAGTGGTCCCGCCCGAGCAGATCGAACTCGCCTTCGAGCTGCTGTCCGATATGCTCTTTTTTTCAGTCTTCCCTCAGGAACAACTCGAAAAGGAGCGGAAAGTAGTGATTGAAGAAATCCGCAAGGACCTCGATAATCCCTATTCGGTCTGTCAGGATATTTTTTACCGCCGGCTTTTTCGCGCTACGCCCTACGAGTATCCGATCATCGGTTCTGAATACACGGTTTTAAACCTTTCCCGCGACACGATCCTGGACCATTATCGGACATATTACCGTCCTGATAATATGACCCTGATCGCTGTTGGTGACTTCGATTCAGAGTCGGTATCACGATTATCTCAGCGCTATTTTGGCCGAATACCTGCATCGTCACCGGGTCCTGGGCCGGACTTATCCACGATGAGCCTCAGTGCCGGTGTCTACCATGCACAGGCCCAGGTCAAGAACATATTCTGTTCGATGGCTCTGGCCGGTCCAGCTCCTGAGGATGAAGCAGCGATAGCTTTCGAGGTCCTCAGCCGCATTCTGACTTCACCCGAGACCGGACCCCTGGTCATGCAGGTAAAAAAGGCCGGGATCGATCTGCTTGATACGTGGGGATCATACAATCAATTTCGTGGTTTTGGTTTTCTCGAATTGGGCTATTTACTCGAACCGGGTTCAGAGCAGGTTAATGAGCTGATAACTCAGATCAGTCGGATATTGAATGATTTTCCACTCGAAACGATCAGCGCCGTCCAGGTCGAGCGAATGAAAACAACACTCCGGGCCGACCTGCTCTATGAAAAAGAGAAATTCGTCCATTATGCACGTTGGATCGCTCACAATGATGCCGTCAATGCTCAATCCGCCTGGCGAAGCTATGATCAAAAACTCGAACAGGTCGATCTTGAGACGGTCCGGAACGCATTCGATCATTATCTGCGAGGCTCGGCTCTCATGTGTTCGATCGTTCGGCCCTATCCTTCTTCAACCGGAACGGGTGCCGACCTTGAATTGCATACAGTCAAGAAAACCTATGCCAACGGTTTGACCCTGATCGTGCGTGAGAACAAGACCCTGCCCATTGCCGGATTGAATGTACTCATCAAAAACCGATCTCTCTCGGAGAAATCGCCAGGATTGGCACATTGTGTCTCGAGTATGCTCGACAGTGGAACCCGTATGTTTAATCGGACCGAAATCCAGAACCGACTCGATGATATGGGTGGACACCTGCAACTCACTGATAACCCTTATTTTCCCTTTGACGATTACTATTTTGTCCCTGAATACAGCTATCTCCGACTGGAATTTCTGGCAGATCATTGGGCTGAGGCCCTGGAATTGGTCAAGGAATTGCTTTTTCAGGCCTCCTTTCCGAGTTCCGAGTTTGAATCGACCAGAAACAGATTACTCAGCCTGGTCCGCATGTCCGGCAGTAGTCCCAGCAGCCAGGCCCGGCACCTTTTTTACAAGACAGTATTCGATGAACATCCCTTTGCTCGACCATTGATAGGTTCGATCGAATCCATCACGGCACTGTCCCGGGGCGATGTCGTTGAGCATTATCAACGTATCTATCGGCCCGGCAACATGATCTTTAGCCTGGTGGGCGATGTGGACGCCCAATCCCTGATCGAGAAAGCGGGTTTGCTTTTTGATGATTTCTATGACCCGCTCCTGACCGAGACCGTATCCCGGCAACCCACACCGGTCCAAAGTATTGTCCGGGTCGAAGAAAAGACCCGAGGCGAACAAGCCTCGATCTATCTCGGTAATATTGTGCAAGTAAACGAGTCTGATGAAGCTGCTCTGATCGTTCTCTTTGCGATTATCAACGAGCGTTTGCAGCAGTCGGTCAGAGAAGAGCATGGTCTGGCTTATAGTGTCAGCGCAGGTCTACATCTGGGGAATCAGCTCGATTGGTATGCTTTTTCCGCCTCGACCGGCCCGACAACGGTCGAGCAGGTCGTGCTCCTCATGGAAAAAGTCTTATCCGAACTCAAACAACCGGCATTTACTCAGGATGAGCTTACCCGGGCCATATATTCAGAAACAGGTCGTTCGGTCCGTTACCGTCAACGTCGGATCAACCAGGCCCATTTCCTGACCTTGGCTGAATTCATGGCTGGCGGCTACGAAAACGATGAAGCACAGGATGCTCATTTGAAAGCCGTGACTATCCCCGATCTGTTGCGTGTTTCACCATATATCGGCGGTCAGGCCGGACATGTTATCGCTGTCTGCGGCCCGACCATGACACCCTAGAACAGCTCGCCCAGGTTCTCGGTGTAAAAATTGTTCCTGAAAATGGGCTCACGTCTGCCGCCGGGATAGACAAAGTCGATGTCCATCTGGATCGGGTGCTCGGCCCAGATCGTATCCGGGAAGTGCTTTTTCGGTCCGTAACCCCAATGCATGCCCATGGTCTTTTCATCGCCGACATGGGTGCCGTTGCAGCGGGATTCATCGTTGACCCCGAGTCCGAGTTTGGTGATCACGGCCATTTCAGGATGCTTCGGATCAAGGACATGAGCACGCTCCTTGTCGGCTTCTTCACCTTCGCCAGTAATGTCCACGATCCTATTCTGCTCGATGGTATAGACCACGAGTTCGTCATTGATCAGGGCCGGAATCTGGCCCTCGGTGCGGCTGGGACCTCGAACATCGCCCTCGATACCCGGATAGGGCGGAATGTTGGCGCAGCCTGACGGATAATTGATGAATTCGCCGGGACGATGAGCAGCGCCGTTCTCCTTGAATTGAAAACGCTGACCGCGCAAATCCAAACTGCATTTGAAGACGCTGCCGTCAAAGCGGAAAGTCATCTCGGCGGCATCTGCCTGGCCCATTTTATTGGTCAGGATGGCGAAACGGAGCGGGATTTTCGAGTAATCGGCTTTGAAACCCTCGAAATCAACGGTAACATTCGGGGCGGAGGCGAAACGGAATTTCTGCGTTTCGAGTGGTCCGATCAGGACGCCGGTTATTGAAGGTCCGGTAATGGCGATGATCACGTCCTTTGGGCCCCAGGCGGCCATTTTGGCCTTGAAATCGATTTTTTTCCCATCCTGATATGCATCGGCATCGAAAGTAGCCGGGTTGGGATCACGCAGGTCCAGCGTCACAATCGGTTCCGTCTTGAAACCGATCAATTCACCCAATTCACACATCTCCTTGTGCCAGAGTCTGGTCATTTCTGCCCGATGCTTGTGTTCATCGGTCACCTGACCGGGATCATGAGGGAAATCATTGATAAAAGTAATGTTCTCTCCCGGTTGCGGCGCCAGCGAGTCCAGATACATTTTCTTCAGATCGTATTCAAGTTTCATCGTACTCTCCTTTGAGTGCTTGTTCGAAGTATGGTTCCCTGCTCCGATTGCTCATTTTTATGCTGATATTCTGTATGTATGTATCATTTCTGGCGATTTTTTCCAAGAGTCTGATTCATATTTCGTCACTGCATGACCTGTTTCTTAACGATGAGAGTATATCAGATTAAAGCGAATCAAGCCCATGGATGATGCGATCCAACGGTGAATGAGTTTTTGAAGAGTACAGGCTTCGATGGTTTCAGAATACGCTCAGATATGGGTCGTGCTTGAATTAGGAAGTTGGAGGAGTATACTATACTGAGCAAATGGATGGGGCGCACATGCCGATTTTTTACAGAGTGATACAGTGAGGCGGAGAAGATGAAAAAATCGCTGATTAGCCGATGTCACAATGCACGAGAAACACTTGAGCACCGAATTCGATCAAGCGGATCAGCTCCTTTTTTAAAGGACCGTGATCGATTTTGGAGCTTGGACGAGTTGCTGGCAATGGCTGTGACAGTGGAACATCTGACTCTTGAGCGGATCAAATCGTCCATGATTGGTGTGGGCATCAGCAACTCCGTTCTTTTTTTTGCCGCTCTTTTCTTCTCCTGGAAAAATGGTTTGGCCCCCGTTCTGTTCGACCCTGAATCCCCGAATGATATGGATAGATTGTCTTCAGTGCAGCCTGATATAGTTTTTCTGTGCGACCGTTCTCATTCAGCTCGGCTCAGTGAGCGGACCCTTATTCTGACAGATGAAATGGCACAATGCGATCATGTTCAGCCGACTGATGTTTTTCCTGACGATGAACAACCCATCGTGGCCTTTTTAACTTCGGGCAGTACCGGGGAGTCCAAGGTCGTCTTTAAAAAAGGGTATCAGATTTACCGTCAAATTGAGATTTTACCTGATATTCTGACTTTAGCCGATGGTTTTCAGACAGTATGTCTGGTGCCTTATTATCATATTCTGGGTTTTTTATACGGCGTTTTTTTGCCCCTCTGTTATGGAGGACAGACGCACAATACGGGTGCTCTCGTACCGACCGCATTGAAAGAACTGTTGCTGCGCGAACGTCCCGACCTTGTGGTCGGTACGGCGGTCCACTACCGGTTGCTCGACTCCATTTGGGAGCCGGGTTCATTTCTGACAGATACACTCTTTATGTCAAGTGGTGCACCGCTCGATTTGAAAATAGCTCGCAGTTTCGCCCAAAAATCGGGTCGGGAAATCCTGGAAATGTATGGCTCCACCGAGACAGGAGGATGCGCGCATCGTTTAGACGATCATGATTGGGAACCATATCCCGGTGTTCGGTTCACGATCGATCAGGATACTTTACATCTGAAAATCAAGTCGCCCTGGTCCGAATCGCCTGAAAGCTGGGTAATGAGCCATGACTTGGCTGAACCGACTGCCAAGGGTTTCAGACTGCTGGGTCGTGACGGTTCATTGGCCAAGATCGGCGGCAAACGTTTTTCAACCCGAGAAGTCGAGGAGGTCCTCAAAGAGCATCCTCGAGTCAACGATGCGGCTGTCCTGGTTTCCGGGCGTCCCAACGAGGAGCCGGCCCTCTTCGCTTTCGTCGAAGTCCAGTCGGAAAATCAACTCACGCTCGGAGAATTACGCTCTTTTCTCAGAACACGCCTGGCCCATTTCAAGGTACCCCGGACCATTCACCTTCGAACAGAATTGCCCCGGACCAAATTGAAAAAAATCAATTACGCCTCTCTGCAGAAAGAACTGGAAACAGAGTGATGTTTTCAGCGTGCTACCTGTCCGGAGTCGTACAAAAAAAAAACAGGTTGGTCCTTTTCAGAGCCAACCTGTTTGCGTTTCCGTGAGAAGATAATTAAATTTTCTTGACTTTATCGGCTTGAATCCCTTTCGGGCCATCTATCACTTCAAATTCGACATTATCTCCCTCGTTCAATGAGCGAAAACCGTCGCCCAAGATGCTGGAATAGTGGACAAACACGTCCTGTCCATTTTCACGGACGATGAAACCAAAACCTTTCTTTTGATTGAACCACTTCACTGTACCTTGTTCCATAAAAAACCTCACTCCGCCTTACTGGCTTACTGGGAAATACGCTCTCCCATTGCGTTCCGGATCGTGGAGCTGAATGAACCGTCAGAAAAAGAAAGACCGTTTTCCCGCACCACAGGCCGAAATGAAAACTGTAAATCTGTCAAATCAATTTTATATAATTACCCCTAAATTTGTCAAGCAGAAAAATAAAAAAAAATACTAGGAGTGAAATATGTTCAGGTTTGACTCAGGTAATCAGCAGTGTATCCTGGATTGTATTTTCCACTGCTTTCTGATAAAGTAAACGTCAGGATTTAGTTCGGATATTCCGGTGCAATATCTTTCAGATCGTTGAAACAGAGGGAGAAAAGGAGGTCCGGATCGTGAGGCCGTTAAGGATCGGTGTTGCTCAAATCAATCCTGTGGTAGGTGATTTTAGGTTTAATCGGGACCGTATTATCGAGTACATTCACCAGGGTTTGACCCATGAAATCGATCTCCTGGCCTTCCCGGAAATGTGCCTGTGTGGCTATCCGCCTAAAGACCTGCTCTTAAAAAAGTCATTCCTCGACGAAAACATGAAGTCGCTGGAAGCCATTCTTCCCGAGACAAAGAATATTACTGTGGTCGTGGGACTGCCAACCCGGCGAAACGAGATTTACAATAGTGCCGCCCTGCTCCATGATGGACTCCTGGTCGGCATGCAGGATAAAGAGTATTTACCTAATTACGGTGTTTTTGACGAAAATCGCTATTTTCAGTCAGGCTCGAAAGCTAACATGTTTCATGTCGGGACCTGGCGACTCGGATTGAGTATCTGTGAAGATATCTGGCATCCGGAGGGCATGATTCGGCTCATGTGCCTGGCAGGAGCCGAGGTGATCATCAATATTTCGGCTTCCCCTTTTCATGCCGGTAAACCGCACCGACGGGCGGATATGCTCAGCACACGGGCTTTGGATAACCGGACGATCATCGTCTACGCCAATCAGGTCGGAGGTCAAGATGACCTGATTTTTGACGGTAATAGCCTGATTATCGACCAGGATGGTAAAATTCTGGCCGAGGCCGACCTGTTCTCCGAACAATTGATTTTTTGTGATGTGGACCTCGATGGTGTGGTCCGCGAACGATTGCAGGAACCACTCAACCGACAGGAGACCCTGCGCCGAGAATCGGAACTTCTCGAAGTCCAGACCATAAATCTCGAACCCTTGCAACGCAAGAAAAAGTCAAAACCGGTCCTGAACACGAGCCGGCATTTTGAATTGGAGCAGCAGGACCCACACTCACAAGTCCAGAAATCACTCGCCGAAATCTACCGGGCACTCACATTGGGTGTTCATGACTATGTCAAGAAGAACGGCTTTCGCAAGGTCGTACTCGGCTTGAGTGGCGGCATGGATTCCGCCCTGACCCTGGTCATTGCCGTCGATGCACTTGGGGCGGAAAATGTGGTGGGCGTCAGTATGCCCGGACCGTTCTCTTCCCGCGGGAGCATCACCGATGCCCAGGCCCTGTCCCGGAACATGGGCACCACTTTATTGCGCTACCCCATCACCAAGCATTTCAACCATATGGAAAAAACTTTGCGTCTTATCTGGCCGGGAAAAGAGTGGGATACTACCGAAGAAAATCTGCAGTCCCGTTTCCGGGGTATGACCCTGATGGCCCTCTCGAATAAATTCGGTTATCTTGTCCTGACCACGGGCAATAAATCCGAATTGGCCGTCGGTTATGCCACTCTCTACGGCGATATGGCCGGTGGGCTCGCTGTCCTGGCTGATGTCCCCAAAACCCTGGTCTATAAACTGGCCCAGTTCCGCAACCAGACCGGACCCAAGCCGGTCATCCCTCGGACCATTATCAACAAACCGCCTTCAGCCGAATTGAAAGCGAACCAGAAAGACACCGATAGTTTACCAGAATACGCCCTGCTCGATCAAATCATCGTCGCCTATGTCGAGGAAGACTGGAACGTTCAGGAAATTGTGAATTATTATAACCTTGAACCCGGTCTGGTCGAACGGATCATTCATCTGATCAATGTCAATGAATTCAAGCGCTGCCAGGCACCACTCGGCCTTCGCATTACCCCGAGAGCTTTCGGTTCCGGTCGGCGCATCCCGATTACCCAGCATTATCGCGAATTATTTGAACCTTAAACCAAAGGAAGTCCATATGTCTGAAGCACACACTGAATTCTTGACTCAAGTATCATTGTTTATGGAGCTTGACACATCCGATCTCGACAAGATCAGTACCATGCTGGTCGAAGAAACATATGATCGAGACAGTATTGTCATTGCCGAGGGCGTTCCGGGCGAAGCACTCTACATCCTGTCCGAGGGTGAGGTAAAAGTTGAGAAAATCTTTTACGATGAAAAGGTCAATATCGCCACCTTGAAAGTCGGGTCTGCTTTTGGTGAAATGGCCCTGGTAGACAATTATCCGACTTCAGCCACGGTCACCGCCTCAAAAGATTCAGTCCTCCTGGTCCTGTACAAGGAAAAACTCGTGCCCCTGCTCGATAGCGAGCCCAATCTCGCCTCCAAGTTCTGGAAGTCTCTGTCCAGAATATTATGCAATCGGATCAGGGCAGGCAATGAGAATCTTCGCGAGTATTTCGTGATCAATCAAGCCTTGATTGCCAACCCCCAATTCCGTGATTTATATGCCTTATCGCATGGGGCCAGTATGAAGTAATGCTGCAATCAATAAGCGATCAATAAAGGACACACGACGCACGACGTTACAACTTAACTTACATGGTGGTGGGGCGAGTTGTTTTTTGGCTGAAATGAAATATATCATCGTATACTATTCTCATTGGTCATGAGGAATACAATGAACAAACAAAAGCCCATTGATGACCCTGCGTTTATCCAAGCCCTGCCCAAGTCGGACCTGCATGTGCATATGGATGGTTCGATCCGTTTGGCCACGCTGATTGAATTAGCCCAGCGACAAAAGGTCAGACTACCGGCTTACTCCGAAGAGGGCTTGAAAGAACTCGTGTTCAAGGAGCGATATACCGATCTGGGTGAATACCTTGAAGGTTTCAAATATATCGTGCCTGTTCTGCAGGACGAGGAATCACTGGAACGCGTTGCCTATGAATTGGCCTGGGACAATATCGGGGAAAAAGTCTATTATCTCGAAATGCGTTTTGCGCCCCAATTGCATATTAACCATAACCTGAATATGCTCCAGATCTTATCGAGTGTTTGTCGTGGTCTCGAACGGGCCAGCAAGGAATTCAACAGGTCTGTTCAGAAAAAAAAGGAGCACGAACCTGATTTTCATTATGGTATTATTGTCTGTGCCATGCGTATGTTCGATCATTCCTTTTCCCATTATTACCAGCAGTTTTCACAAATGCTGCAGTTTACCGAGTTCAAACAGCAGACCGGCCTGGCCTCACTCGAGTTGGCCCGGGCCGCGGTCTATTTAAGGGACAAATATGGTTTACCCATCGTGGGTTTTGATTTGGCAGGTCAGGAAAACGGTTATCCGGCACTCGATCATAAACTCGCTTTCCATTACGCACATCAGAATTTCTTGAAATCAACGGTGCATGCGGGTGAAGCCTATGGTCCCGAAAGCATTTATCAAGCCATCACCGAACTGTATGCTGATCGTTTAGGACACGCATATCACCTGTTCAGTGAGGACCTGCTCAATGATCCCAAAATAACTGATAAGAAAAGATATGTCGAGTCATTGACTGAATATATCGCCGACCGGCGAATCACGATCGAGGTTTGTTTAACCAGTAATCTACAAACCTTGCCGGACTTACATGCCATGGACGAGCATTCCTTTCATAAAATGTTGAAATATGGTTTATCGACAACCCTGTGCACGGACAACCGGACGGTCAGCAATACATCTGTTACCAAGGAAATCCTGCTGGCGCTCCGGACCTTTAACATCAATGCTCGACAATTGAAGAACATGGTTATATACGGTTTTAAACGCAGTTTTTTTCCAGGTTCCTATCAAGACAAACGTCGCTATGTCCGACAGGTTATAGACTACTACGAGAATATTGAAACCCGATATCATTACGTTCAAACGGATAGCGAACTTCAAGATGATCAATAAGCAGGTGGGAAGTGGATCGGTTCTGGTGTGCCGCGCGGCCTTCAAAGCCGTTGTGGGGCGCTAATCACGTCCCGGGTGGGTTCGATTCCCACACACTTCCGCCACTTTTTTCCGCTTGCCGCCGGAACATTGTCTCCTATCGTTCAAGCACGGCTTGGACCATGGCATGTCTGTGTCTGGGACCCTGACCGTGTTGGTGTTCGTTTCCCAGGCCTTCCCAATGAAAAATGACTCTGGTGTGAGGAAATATTCTCAAGACCTCACCCGGCTCAAGATAAGTAAAATATCGCAGTCGAGAATCGACAAAAGAGTTTTTGCCTGCAGGTGTAAGCTTTTGAGCATGTTCCGGATAAGTCGGATTAGAAGTCAAAAAAGCACTGATAAAGAGGATCGCCCCTGCTCTTGACCAAAGCTCGATCCGTTCAATGAGGGTCTCGATCTCGGACCAGGATAGAATTTGAATCAGACCGAAGAGCAGAATACCGCCATAATCAATTGGCGTTTCAAATGAAGTGAAATCAGTGTTGATTGTCCGAATGGGTAAATGCTCGATTTTTGATAGTTCGTAGATTGTATTGATTCCTACGCGAGACGGTTCGAGAGCATGGACTGTATATCCCTCACGACCGAGAAAGATTGCATGACGCCCCTGGCCGGCCCCGATGTCCAAAACAGGCTTTTTCGCATTCAGGAGGTGATAATGTTTACGCAGTGTTGTCTCCGGGGCCATCCCAAAATAGTCCTCATTCTGGCTGTAGACATCGTCGTAGCTCATTAATTGATACAGGTCCTCAATCTGTTGAAGTGTGTTCCGGATTTAGATCAACATGTCTGTAATCGGTCCTATTTTTACCAATTCAATCCGACTTGGATCGCTCGTACCTAATTTATATCTTTTATCTGCATAAAGGATATGGTGCGGGGGAGTGGCCAGATTCCGTTTTTCGCCGAAGACTTTCATCCTCTGTGCCTGAATGAGACGCAGTCCGGTGGCATCGACTGCGACCGGATCAGTTCCGATCAGGAGTCCTTTATAATCAGTTAGATATCGTTTATCAAAATGATGTGGACCGCGACCGTGATACTGAATACGGATACAGGACAGAATATTCAGTCTGGTTTTTCCGCTGATTAATGGGAGTTGCCAGACTTTGCCCAGGTCAGCGCAACTGTCATCATGATAATTATAGGGATCCGGTACGAACATGATCATATTCTTCAGAACTCCGCCAATACCGGCCCAATGATGTGTCCTGAGCGGTCGAACATTGATCAAGGCTGTCGCTTTCTGAAAGATTGGATTGTGCAGGATTTCCCGATCATCAACGGCAACATTGTGCTGAGGTACACCTGCGGAAACGACCCGGTCAATGATGGCCTGCTCCAACTCGGGCGGGGTCGGTAAAAACCTCCATGCATTGCTTTTTATACCAACAATATCGTTGGGTTTAATCAGACTTGACCAGGCTTGTTCAGGCGTATCCGAGCCCAATAAAGCGATCAGAGCTTGATCAAGCATGGACCGGATAACCTCTTTTCTGATCGTATGTTCTGCATCGATCACCTCTTCATGCCGAATAAGGACTACTTTGGCAGTATAACCGGTTGAATTATCAGCAGACATCGATAGACCCGCCATGGAACCGAGAGTGACCATTGACGAATGACGCATGAAATCACGCCGGGTGATTAATCGAGGATCATCAGTTATAAACAACTCCTTGGATCAAATGCTCGATCTGTTTGGACAAATGAGTATTGTAAGCCTCACTGCTGGCGTCAAGAATAAGCCAAAGGAATCTTGAGTGACTCTGACAACTTGCCCAACGACCATTTTCAGTCTGTACTGCCTTGCCGACTGTCATACTGATATCCTGTAGATAGGCACGCATACAATTGTTTCGCGCTTCAGTCGCTGCCTCTGGCGTCACATAGGCAATGAGCACAACCAGACCCGTTTCTGTCATGCGAACATATTTTGCCAGCACTGCATTTGTAGTCGCTGACAAATTCAATATGTTCTTATTTGAAAGATAATAGTAATAATTCAGGTTTTGATGAGAATGAAAATAACGAAGACTGGACCTCAGCAGATCCTGGCTGGGGAGATATTTGACTAAAGCAGGTTCCGGCGAAGTCTTTCCGATGCGAAGGGCAATATCTTTTCCCAGATTTATCAGGATTTCCTTGATCCCGGGGAATTCGGTCTCACTGAAAATATAGATGAAATAGTGGTCTTGCCAGAAGCGGAGCCAACCCGGACCGAGTTCAGAACCTTGACCGACCTGCGCACCTTCTTCTTCACAATCATGTCGAAAAATTCCGAAAGCATTATCAGCACGACCCATATCAAAAAAATCGACCTCGAGAACCGGAAAATCCTGCTTTTTAAATGTTCGGACGATCAATTTTTTAAAACCGAAGGACAAATATAACTCAGCTCCTCCATCGATATATTCGAATAGATTCTGCGAGGTGATCACTCTATCCTGACCGGATTGAGACCAATCCTGGAACTCATTGGGAATATATTCATCGCTTCCCATCGCCAAAGTAGCATGCCCTCCCATAGTTGACGAAATTAGCAATGCATACAGAAACATCCATTTCTTCAAGGGTCGAATCATGAATTTCTCCTTGGCCCATACAAAGAAGTATAAAGTAACTCACATGATAAATCAATCTGGAAAAGCTTCCTCTCTCCCAACATTCTCGATCCTTACCCTTGCTTTATTTTGTCAGCTTGTTCTATGAAATAGTACTTGGATAGAATATATATTTGTTTTAATCATCAGAAAGAGGAGATGGGAAAAACCTTGATAGTAAAACTTATCCATAAGAAAAAATCTCATCTTGCCATCATTCTTTCATTATGCCTTGTACTCGTTTCATGTCATTTTTTCTCGACACCAACCAGAACAACACAGACCAAAGTCATTTTACTCGGATTGGACGGGGCAGAGGTAAATACTATAAAAATGATGATTAAGGCCGGGAAATTGGCTCATTTCAAGAAGATCATGGAGAACGGGGTTTATGTACCGCTTTCCACTCTTTATCCGACCATATCACCCAATATCTGGACCAGTATTGCCACGGGAAAGACTCCTGAGGAACATGGCGTTTCCTGTTGGGTTACAAAACATGTCGTCTTTAATATGGATTGCAACAATCGCCCAACTGATACCGATAGCATGAGAAAACCGAATCAAGCCAAACCAGAGACCCCATTCATACAACCCGCACGGAAGGTCCGAGCATTCTGGAATATTGCGACTCAATTTAATGTCCCTGTTATATCAGTGGGTTGGATGGTTTCAGACCCGATCGAACAAGTTAACGGGATCCAGGTCGGATATGCTCTCGATGCAAACGGCTTACCGGCTGTTTATCCTTCAGCTCTGAAGAATGAAATCGACGAACAACTTACCTTGCTGGGCAATACCTATCTGGAAACGGTATTTGGTCGTCGTTTGAGTGAAGCCCTTCCGTATAACACCAACCTGGTCAAGAAACAGAGCCTTCTTCGAGTATTAGATAAAGCAGTCAAACGTGACTTGCTTTTTGATCGGACCGCTGATGCTTTCATCACTAAATATCCATGGAGATTCGCTGCGGTGTATAACCGACTCATTGATGTTAGTCAGCATCTGTTTTATCGTTATACTTTCCCTGAAGGATTTGATGAAGCTATTGGTGCTGATGTACTCTACCAAGAGATAATCCCGAGATGTTACGAGGTGGCTGATGATATGCTCGGTCGATATATGCAGCACATTGATGACGATACCATCTTATTTGTTGTCTCCGATCATGGTTTTCGATCAGTAGCCGGTCATCCATTTTTACTGGATGTCAGCAGATTACTTGATCTTGTTTCCAAAACAGAACTCCAATCCTTATCAGGCCATTTGACCTGTGTTCCCGATAACCAGATCAGTGATAAACGGAATTTTAAACTTGAATTACCGACCGGTTGTAGCAGAGAAGAGCAGACCATCCTGGTAGGCCAATGGATTGATTTTCTGCTCACGGCATTCACCCTAAATCACGATCATCAACCATTATTCATCAAACTTCCGGAAGATAGTGGACCACTTTTACATCGTGGTCCGTCTGTTAGTTTTCAATTGCATTTGAATCCTGCTCTTTCCAAGAGTGACCGGATCTACTACTTCGAGGATCAGTTATGGCAAGTACCAGAACTCCTATCTTCAGAAGTCGTATCTGAACAAGGGTTTTCGGGAGTGCATCTTTCAGCACCCGATGGTATTTTTCTCGGTTACGGCTCTCATATCAACAAGAATACTACCGCGGACAGAATCCATGTTTATGATATTCTGCCGACCATACTGGCATACCTAGGACTTCCCGTAGCAAGAGATATGCCCGGGAAGATTCGATCCGAGTTGTTCAATATAGCCATTCAGGATGGTAACTTTATCGACAGTTACGAACAAGAACCCTATCGACCGCACTATGCATTTCAAAATGAGGCCGGTGTCACCCCTGATCAACTCGAGGAATTGAAGTTACTTGGCTACATCAACGAATGATAGATTTATTTTGTTTCAGGTCGCTGACCTGAAATCATTGAGTTGACAAAGCACTTTCTGATCTATACAATGGATCATTAGATAGATACGATGCACCTTGTTTCGCTTTGAATGCATGAATTGCAGAAGTACTCACTTGTTTGATGATGAGCAGGCTCATCAAGGAGTAAAACCCATGTTTGGACTCGGCATCTGGGAGTTGGTTATCATCCTGGTCCTGATTATGATTATATTTGGAGTCGGTAAATTACCCGAGGTCGGTACAGGTCTTGGCAAAGGTATCCGGAATTTTAAAAGGGCTTTTCATGAAGAAAATGAGAAGCTGACCGATGGTAAACAATCACCACCACCGACTCAAAACGATCAGAAACCTTAGTTGTAACCTGCTCAGGAAACGTTGAATACTGAACCCTCATATAAAATTCTCCTCTATTCAGCAAAATGCAAACTGTACCTCGAACGCCTGCTTCATTCTTTACAGAAACATATCATTTCAATGGCAGGTGAAGATGAAAACAGGCGGCACATAATTCTTTGCGACCGGTCAGGGGAATCTGTGCACCTCGATATCGGTTTCTTTGCTCCCGGTGAAGAGAAGCAGATACCATTAGACTTCGATATTCTGTGGTGTTGGTACTTTCCTGAGCAGTTACTGACACAGGCCGACCGGTTGGTTTGGGTCCAATCGACCGGTGCCGGAGTAGACTCTTTTATCATGTCTGGACAACTGCCGGCACAGACGCTCATAACACAGTCCAAAGGTTTTCATGGATTACCCATGGCGGAATATGTGTTTGGTGCATTACTGGGACATTGCAAGGGATTGTTTACCAATCTCATTGCGAATAGAGAGCAGGGGCGGATGGCACAATTACTACCCACAACCTTAACGGGTCAAATACTCGGTATTATCGGGACCGGTAGTATTGGTCAGGAAATCGCCCGCTGTGCTCGTTGTTTCGGGATGAAAAACCGTGGCTTGCGGCGAAGCAGGAACGAATTAGCTCCATTTTTCGATGAAGTATTTACTGTAGCGGACCGGATGGCATTCTGTCATGGGCTTTCATATGTCATCATCGTTGCCCCCCTGACACCTGAGACCAAAGGATTGATCGATCACGATTTCCTCTATTCATTGGCAAAGGGAGCAGTCCTGATCAATGTGGGACGAGGAGAGATCATCGTCGAACCGGACCTGATCGAAGCACTCAGGTCCGGTCAACTAAGTCAGGCAATACTGGATGTCTGGACCGGAGAAAAACCCGATCCGGAGTTATTCAGGCTCGAGAATTTGTTGATCACACCACATTTTTCCGGTTTATTCAAAGAATATGCAGATCACGCGGCTCGAATATTCACTGACAATCTTCTCCGTTTCATTTCCGGTGAAAAGCTATTGTATCTGATTGATCGTGAACGTGGATATTAATCGAGGAGATGTTCATTATGCGGATATATGATTCAATAACAGACCTGATCGGTAATACACCCCTGATACGATTACAGCGAATAACTCGAAGTGTGCAGGCTTATGTTTTGGTTAAACTGGAGTTCATGAATCCACTTTCGAGTATCAAGGATCGGACTGCTTTGGCTATGGTCGAAGATGCCGAGAAGAGGGGGGTACTGGACAGCGCCTCTACCATCGTTGAACCGACCAGCGGGAATACGGGTATTGCTCTGGCCTTTGTTTGTGCTGTCAAACGCTATCAACTCATATTGACCATGCCGGACACCATGAGCGTGGAACGACGTTTGCTACTCGCTCGTCTGGGTGCCCGCGTCATACTGACTCCTGGTTCAGAAGGCATGCCTGGTGCTATCCGGAAAGCCCGTGAACTCATTGAAACAAATGATAAACACATAACACTCTCTCAGTTCGAGAACCAGGCTAATCCAGAAATACATCGAACTACCACTGCCGAAGAAATCTGGCGAGATACCGAGGGTAAGATTGACATTTTCGTAGCTGGAGTGGGGACAGGCGGTACAATTACCGGTATTGCCCAGGCCTTAAAACCACGCTGTCACTCTTTTCAGGTTATCGCTGTTGAACCGGCAGGCTCACCCTTTTTATCACAGGGTCGTGCAGGGCATCATAAGATTCAAGGCCTGGGCGCTGGTTTTCAACCCGATGTGCTCAAACGTGATTTGATCGATGAAATCATCACAGTCAGTGATGAAGATGCCGAGGCGATGTCCAAAAGATTGGCCCGTGAAGAAGGACTTCTGGTGGGCATTTCGTCTGGAGCCAATGTTCAAGCTGCTCTCGAAGTGGCTGGGCGGCTCGAGAACAAGAACAAAGTCATTGTCACCATGCTCTGTGATACCGGTGAGCGTTACCTGTCAACCTGGTTATAATCTCTAACATGTGTCGACCAGTCCTTCGATTAGGTATGCTCACATTCTTATGAACGGTTATTAATCCCAAATCGGGCTATTACCTCTATGTGTTTTACCTTACTTTATTCTGAGACCTGGTGGAGTCGATGGATCGACCTGCAACAGGTAGATATTATCCTGATCGTCACTGGCTGCCAAGAGCATTCCCTTTGATTCGACTCCCATCAGGGTTGCAGGTTTGAGATTGGCCACAACTACGATTTTTGTGCCGATCAGTTCTTCTGGTGTGTAGGCCAAACCAATCCCAGCAACAATCTGACGTTCCTCATCTCCGAGATCGATGACCAATCTGATCAATTTATTACTCTTCTTGACTCGTTCGGCGCTCTTGACCTCAGCAGTCCTGAGCTCGACCCGGGCAAATGTTTCATACTCAAGCTCGCGGTCAGGTCCGGGCAGAGCCGATTTAGCCATTTTCTGCGATGTGCTGCTCGATGATTCAGGCGGACCGGTTTTTGTGACGCTGTCAGGAGTCATGATCTCTTGGATCAGACTCTGTGCTTTTCCTGGCTTATAGCGCGGGAAAATGTCCATAAAGAGTTTCAAAGCTTTATCTTCATTTTCGGCTTGAGTCAGTATTTCTCTCAGGAGAGTTTTAATGTGTTCCGGTTCGATGCGGGGAAACAATATCTCTCCCTGTTTGACAATCAGGCCTGATGTCAGACCTCCCCATTGTTGAAGTGTAGACCACATCAGTTCTTGTGGGATCAGATCGCCTTGCTCTTTGCAGGTCGGTTTAAGTCCAATGATTGTCAGTAACTGCTCGGACTTATCAGGCATGAATGGTGCCAGCATGACTGCCGCATAACGGAGTGCTTCAAGACAATTATAGAGAACCGTGGCGAGCCGCTCACGCTTGTCTTCCTTGGCGAGTTGCCAGGGAGCCTGCTGATCGATATACTTATTGATGAAACGGATAAATGTCCAGATTTCCTCGAGAGCAGAACTGAATTGAAGTATGTTTTTTGAATTTGTCTCGTCAGCTTCATCATAGTCGTCAAAATATGTGCCCAGTTTTGCAGAAATTGCCAGGGCTTTATTTGCTAATTCCTGGTCCTCGGGAGTCGGGTCACCTGATGGAGCGGGCACTTTACCTTCGAAACTTCGTGCTGCCAGGGCTACTGACCTGTTCAAAGCATTACCCAGATCATTACCCAGATCGGCATTGATCCGACTGATAATGGCCGCATGTGAAAAATCACCATCTTGACCGAAGGGAACTTCACGGAGAAGAAAATAACGAACGATATCAGGACCGTAAGTATCGATGAGTATGTGAGGATCAACTACATTCTTCAAGCTTTTGCTCATCTTTCTGCCTTCAACTGTCCACCAGCCATGGGCAAAAATATGACGGGGTGGTTCCAGGCCGAGGGCAAAAAGCATGGTGATCCAGTATACAGCATGGGTCGTTAATATATCTTTTCCCATCAGTTGAAAGTTAGCTGGCCAGAATCGGAGATTAGTCGAATCATCCTTGAGATAGCCAAGTGCCGATACATAATTTAGTAAAGCATCGAACCAGACATAAGTCACATAATCGCGGTCAAATGGCAGTTCCACACCCCATGACAACCTGTTTTTAGGACGCGAAATGCATAAATCATCCAGTTCACGATTAAGAAACCCCAAAATTTCATTATATCTACTCTTTGGTCGAATAAAGGTCGGATGGGTTCGCAAATGTCCGATTAACTGTTCTTTAAACCGACTCATCAGAAAGAAGTAATTGGATTCGCTGATCCATTCCACTGTCTGTCCCGTGTCTGGGTCTTTGCCATCGACCAGGTCTTTTTCCATCCAGAAACGTTCGCTCGAAGTCGAATACCAACCCTCATAAGTCCTCTTGACGATCAAACCCTGATCGTAGAGCCTTTGCATTGCCTTCTGAACCACCAGTTCATGGTCTGCATCTGTTGTTCGAATGAATGCCGATGGTTTGATATTTAATCTGCGCCACAATTCCTGAAAGGGCTGATACATTTCATCGCAATGCTGTTTTGCACTGATACCTCGTTGACGGGCTGCCTGTTCAACTTTTTGACCGTGCTCATCCACACCGGTTAGAAAAAAAGTGTCTCGACCAACTGCCCGGTGATAACGATTGAGTACATCAGCTGCTATCGTTGTATATGCATGCCCGATATGAGGAATATCATTGACGTAATAAATCGGGGTTGTGACATAAAAGGGTTTCATTCCTTGCTCTCCTTGTTGCTCTTGATCTCGAGATCGATTTCAACGGGATGAATCAGGCTGTTACTTATTACGCATTGTCGGGCCGCTTTTTGGATGGCCTGCTTTCTGTCTTCAGGAAAGTCTGCCGGCATGGTCAGGTCCATGGTAATAGCTTGGATGCGCTTCGGATTATCGGCTATCTGCGGGAGAACACTCAGACTGATACCTTCTGTGGATAAAGCATGATGAAGGCAATACTCATAAGCAATCATGCCAATACACGAGGCTAATGAGGCCGAGAAAAGTTCAACCGGATTGGGGCCAGCGTCAGCACCTCCATCTTCAAGATGCATGTCGCAAATCAGCTTATGGTGACGTATCGTGATGGTAAAGGCTTTTTTATGAGAGTATTCGAGGTTGATCAAGTCCATGATTTTTGTTTAGAGTCTGCTGGCTTGAAAGGTATCGCAGGCACCCAAATCACCTGTTTTGAGACCGGTCATGAACCAGCGTGAACGCTGCTCAGATGTACCGTGGGTAAACGAATCAGGCACGACATATCCCTGTGTCTGACGTTGAATGCGATCGTCGCCAATACACGAAGCTGCATTCAAGGCTTCATCGATATCCCCATCCTCGAGGATTTGACGGGCTTTATCCGCATGATGAGCCCAAATACCTGCATAACAATCAGCCTGTAATTCTAGCCTGACCAGTAACTGGTTGGCTTCAGTTTTACTCACTCTTTGCTGGGCCTGTTGGACTTGTCCGAGTGTACCCATTAGATTTTGGACATGGTGACCAACCTCATGAGCAATGACATATGCTTGAGCGAAATCGCCCGGTGCTTTAAAGCGTTCACGTAACTCGCGATAGAATTCTAAATCAATGTAGACCTTATAATCACCTGGGCAATAGAAAGGTCCAGTCGCAGCTTGAGCAAAACCACATGCGGATTGCACCGCACCATCAAATATCACCAGCTTCGGCTGCTGATATGTCCCACCGTATTTTCGAAACAGGGGAGTCCACGTGTCCTCAAGATCAGCCAATACTACTGATACAAAATCCGCTAATTCATCATTTGGACCCTTTTGTGTCTGGCTGGTTTGCCCCTGATTCACTGTTTGCTGTCCCACCTGGGCAACGGTTATGAGTTCTCTCGGGTCCACGCCCATTAACAAAGCGATCCCAACGATGACTATGAGTCCAAGTCCACCACCGACAGCGGGACGTGTTATCGTCCTTCCACCCCGTCGGTCCTCAACATTACTACTTCTTCGACCTGATCTCCAACGCATGTTTACCCCCTGATTCTCTTTATCTTTAACTAATACTTCAGAAATCTCAGAAACCCTGACCTATAAAAAAACCACCCTCAATCTGGAAATAATTGTAGAACGAAACAAAATGTTTGTCCAATGTTTATGATGTGGGACACACGAGTAAAATATTGTCAAATGGGAAATCTTAGTGTAGATTGGACTATGACCGAAAATAGGGGTTGGATTTGTTGA
>JAFGSJ010000081.1 GCA_016934675.1 bacterium
AAGCTCGGCAAGCTCGCTAAGCGAGTCGATTGGAGCCGATGTGACGAGTTTCGCCACTTTTTAGAGACAACAGAAGCAACATATGCTCAAACAGCCCGGATCAGTTATGATCTGAGGAGGAAAGGACTAACGATTCCCCTTTCAGATCTGATTATTACCGCCCATTGTCTCTCTAACAATCTGACTCTCCTCACACGTGACAACCACTTCCAGATGATTAAACAGCAGATGCCACTGCTCATGGAAGACTTTCAGTAATCGGTCCTCCGAAGTAGACGAATCCCCAAAACAGCTGTCATTATTTGATTGACGTTGGGATAGCAGTGCCATGATATCTTTCTTTATTTGTGGAGGATACTCTTTGACAATTTCAGCCTTCCTTCCTGCCTGCCCTCCGAAGCTCGCTCAGAAGATGTGGATATTCAGAAGTCATTCAACAGCCCAAATAAATCACGAAACCTTGCTGACTTACATCGAGCAAAGGAGGACCCTCCGTCGCTTTCGTGGATGTTTTGTTGACAGGAGAAGGATGGCCTGACATGAGCGAGCGGTGCGGTACAGGGAGCCCTTCGACTCGCCACAGGCTCGCTCCCCTCGGCAAGCTCAGGACAGGCAGGACATACGACTCGCCAAGCTCGGCAAGCTCGCTAAGCGAGTCGAATGGAGGCGGTGGGAATCGAACCCCCGGACGTTTTTTGAGCCCGCATGAATAAAGGGCTCAGAGACGCGTTTTTTCGTTTACAACACCGTTACAACACCGAATCTATGAAACTAAATATAGATTTTCCACTCGTAGTTCCCTTTGTACCATCATCTTTCATCCTGTTATCAAAATAGTACTCACTTAACTTTGATTGATGTCCTCAACTTCACTGATGATATTTGCATCATTTAGGAACCTAGCCGTGATTGTTATCTACGATATTCATAACAACAAAAATCATATACGAATTCTTGAGTTAGCTGTATTAGATAGATTTGATTGTTATTCAGTCAGGTCATTTTTTAATATCTGATCCTGTATTTTCTGAACTCTGAAATACCAAAATATGTAGCTAAAAAAGGCCGATAAAAAACCAATGCATAGCGTAACTTTCCTCCAAAATAAAATTTCTTCCAATCGCTCTGATAGAACCTCTATACGTGTTACTTCAAAAGATTTTTTAATTTGATCAATTTCTATTAAATTTATTATATTTCCTAATTCGATTGTTTTATCTATTATATTTGGAATTATTTTATCTTTATCAATTTCTTGAGAATCAATATTTTTAGTGTTCACAGCTTTTTTTAGCATTTCCAACTGCGAATTACAATCTTTTATTTTTGAGTCTAGAATTGAAATATTTTCTTTTATGTCTATTAATCTATCTCGAAATTCTGCTTCTTTTATTTTTGGAAAATATAATGATAAAATCACAATTATTGTTCCAGATAAGGCTAAAAACTTGTAAAGATTGTCTGTTGGTACATTTGGAATGTTCATGAGAAAACCTCCGTGGAAATGATTTTACCTCATCTTTATCCAATTCCACACCCTCTCAAAAATTCGATCACCTTCACCGCCAAATCATGCGTCCACTTGTACAGTTAGAGAGTCAACAGTCCAATTATCAATTTGGGATTTTCTTAAAGTTGCGGTTTTTCAAAGCCAATCTCATGGGATCGTTTTTTTTCATCTTCTATATGAACAAAAATAATTTGAATGTTAAATGGTCATGTAAATACCTGACATTCCTCATTTTGCTGAAATCCTTCAATTAAAAGAGTGTTATTCCCAGAATCAAAAATGCTTTTGATGAGGATATTCTCACCATTTTGCATTATTGCATGCATAATTGAAGTCTTTTTCAATTTTTTACCTTTGCTACACCAAACATTCCAAAAAAGTTACAGTCTCTCAAGAAATCTTTCCGACTCATTAATTATATCCCTATTCACTTCCATTTTTTTCTGATTTGCAGGAAACATCATAAATACACTTGTTGAAAAGGTCTGCATAGAACAGACTGTCCAGGATTTAAGAAATAAATTGATGGTGAACTTTATGGTTCGATCCTACCACGACCGGACAAAATAGTCAATATTTCCCACCCTAAAATCCACAGCAAGCCCGTGGTTGCCTTTTCTCGACTCTCCGAGGGTGATCACCACCAGCCAGGGGAAAAATAATGGCCTTATTTTGGCGCTGGCGCGTTTTCGCCGGTTTGTCGTTTAGTGCCTTGGATCGGTTTTCTTTCGCAATGGGCGCCGTTTTTTAGTTTTTTTTAATTGTGTGGGCTCATTTTTTTCATCACTTTGCTCTAAAAGAATGGTGGGAAGTGGTGGTATATTGATTTTCATTTTTATTGCTTCATCATGAATTGCCTGTCTTAGATAGGGCATGAGAAGATAAATACCATTCAGCTTTGCAAAGGATTGAAGCCCAATTTCCCCAATATCATCTGGAATGGGATCATCCGGCATGTCAAATTCAGCTGTATATTCAACAGTAATCGAAAATACAATTGGTTCTTTATTCTGAATTTCGTTCACATCATCCCGGGCAAGAGTGCCGGCAATACTAATCGCCGACCAAACAAGAAGTCTGTTATTAGACGAAATCGCGTGTTTTGAAATTGGGAAACTTATTTTCAAATGAAATTGTCGCGATTGAGGTTCAAATTCTCGAAGAAAAGATTCAACACGAGCATTTGATAAATAAATATCAACCAATTCGACACTTCGTGCAACCCTGGCAGCTAAGGTGAATTCTTTTTTTGATCCTTCAAGTTTGATCATAACATGATACCCTATGCAGCAATTTTCTCTGATTGTAGTTTAGTGGATGTTTTTGACCATTCAAAGACTTTTCGTTTAGTTTGTCGTTCGATAGGAAGCGAAGGTGAAACAGGGGGCTTAAATACTTCACCACTCCAGGGAATACTTTCAACCGTAACCGTTTCCTCCCAATCATGATTCAGATATTCACAGCGTTCGCAATTCAAATAAATAGATTGAATTTCTTCGAACGTGCGGGGTCGTCCATGAAGCTCCCACAGTTTTGTAAAAGCATCAGCAATAACAGGCGCTTTTTTAAAATTTGGATCTTCATCATTGTAAGGTACAACGGCTATTTTGAGTTCAACAGCATGTGCCCATTTGATCATTTTTGAAAGTGTCAGATTTCCAGGATTGTTGAATATTTGACTAACTCTGCTTTCGGAAATACCGAGCCGTTCAGCCAGCCCTCGCTGGTTCAAACCTAACTCATGCATCTTGTTTGATAGCGTTGTGATAAAAACGAAAGTTGTGTGATAACGCAATGATTCTAAATCCTCGGTCCAGCGAATTACTTCTCGTTCCTTCATAGCACTACTCCTCATAAAGCATTTTGCTATTGCAAAATTTTTTCAATACTGAAATAACATCGGACCTTTGTGAAAGTAAAACAATCTTGTCAAGTGCGTAGGTGTTTGCAGAATGACTTCTCTTTTCAAAATAGTGAACACAAACAAAAAACTGAAATTTTGGGCAACTTTCCAATCGAAAAAGAAAACCATAAAAACGAGCCGGTTTTAAATCAAATTGAAAGCAATTAACATATTTCCCCCCATACTCCGATTTACTCCATCCATGACAGAACGATAGCGAGTGTGATGGATTCAAACCATTCACCCAATAGTTGATCTCATTTATTGTCTTCTCCCTACGGCTTCGTTTCAATTTCAAAAATTGTTCATAAGCATTGATAAATTTGTCATCCTTAATATTTAAAAAACAAGCACCACGCCGTCTGGGTATAAAACAACCCTGAATCTCTATGATTTCCGCGTTCACTTCTTTCATTATGCATTTTTCCGTTTCTCCTTGACAATAACTTTAGTTTTAACTTAAGTTTTTGTCAAGAAAAAAATTGAGCGCAAGGTAATTTATCATTGTAGGCTACAGTACAGCACAGCAACTTCATTTTCAAGAAAATGGTATGTTTCGATTTCAGTCGGCTCACAAGCCAAAGCTTTACATCTTAAGAGAGCTTAATCTCGCCGATCGGCGCGGGTGATCACTTCTTTTTCAGTTTTTTCAGATAGTCCTCTGCCAAGTCTGAGACATCATCAACTTGCTTTTTCCGGGCCGCTTCCTCTTTTTGTTTTTCGGCATCTATCCGGGCCTGCTCCTCTCGTTCCTTTTCAGCATCGATCCGTCTTTGTTCTTCAAGTTTCTTCTGTTCTTCGAGCATCAGCTTTACTTTTTGTAATTCTTCTTTTGTCTTTTCGAGTTCTTTTACAACGTTTGTATCGATTTTTTGCTTGCTTTTTCCCTTAAATGCAGCCATTTTTTTCTTACTTACATCTCGTTCCATTGATTGATTACAGTTCGGACAAAGGATTCGCCTTCGTCCTTTAATCTTCCAGGGATAATATTTTCTACGAATGGGATTGCCACAAATGTAGCATCTTCTGCCAAAAAGCAAACTGAATAAGCCCATAATATCACCTCATATCCACACTACCATATATCTATCAAGATTCAATTCAATATAATCCTGATCGAAGCGACCTGGTCCTATTGGTCAAAAGATAGCTCTCGCGCTCGAGATCGAGCCGCACTTTGCAGAAGAGGCGAAGCGAAGGAAACGGGAGCTTGCAGGCACAAGACCGCACCTTGATTGAAGGTGTGACCATACCCTCTGACCGGCTCCGACCAGTAATTATGGGAAATTCCAAGCCCCGGGATCGCCCTGAACAAGAACTTGCTGGATACAGACAAGCACTGGACTGGATTTTTACACGAAAACGGCAGGTTACGGTCGTGCCCAAGGTCATCCAACGTCTTCACTCTTTTGCACAGGGTGGTTCAACGGGGGATGCAGGTGAATGGAAACAGCGAGACAACGAAATCATCGAGATCATGCCGAATGGTGAAAGAAAAATCAGGTTCGTTCCCACGTCTGCTTTGGATACGCCAGAAACCATGACTGCTCTGTGCCGTAATTACCGGGAACTCTGTGACGAGCAAAGTGTTCCACCGCTCCTCATAATCGCTTCATTCGTCTTCGATTTCTTGTGTATTCATCCCTTTCGTGACGGAAATGGGCGAGTTTCACGGCTCATGACAATCCTGTTACTCCAATTGCACGGGTTCCAGGTAGCACGGTATATCAGCCTGGAACGTCTCATCGAACAGAGCAAAAATGAATATTATGAAATTCTCGCCGAATATTCCCGGGGATGGCATGAAGGAACAAATGAACTGCTGCCCTGGTGGAATTATTTTTTAAGCATAATCCGCCATGCCTATCAGGAGTTCGAGCAACTCGTGGAATCGACGGAAGCCCGTCCCGCCAAGAGTGACCTGGTGAAGCAGACCATTCTTGCTCAAGTGGAACAGTTCACTTTGGGAGATATTGCAGCACAACTTCCGTCAGTAAGCACTCAACTGATCAAGAAAATTCTTGCTCAACTGAAAAAGCAGGGTAAGATCCGGCTTATGGGTCGCGGCCGAGGCGCGCATTGGGAAATCATTCCTTAGCTGAAGCCAAGGCGACAATGAGCTACTGATCCTCATAATAAGCTATTATATGGCTAATTGGGAAAATTTGAGTTCTTATAATTAAAAGATTGTCAGCCCTCCGTCGCTTTCAGGGGAGCTTTAATTGGCAGAAGAAGGATGACCTGCCATGAGCTCTTCGACTCTCTACGTTCGCTCAGAACAATTGACATGCTATTCTCTATTCTGCAACTTGAATAGAACTATCTGAAGAGGAGTGACCTAACTTCACCTTTCAACGGGTAAGGCTCATTAACTGGAGCAACAACATGAACTTCATCAGGATTGATATTGTCCAGAGCGCTCCAGAATCCCTTGGATACCCTGGGAATTGATGCAGATTTAAATTCGAAAGCAAGAACACTCCTTCCTTTTCTCAAGATAAGATCAAGCTCTGCTCCTGCACTTGTCCGATAGAAGGTGGAATCATAACCGGGTGTATCTGCCAGAATGTTCTCCATGGCAAAGCTCTCAAAGGAAGCTCCTACAATGGGGTGTGAGAGAAGATCGTCATGAGACCGAACACTCAAGAGAGCTCGATGCTGTGCACTCCTTCATTATCTGGAATGCCAAAGTCGTTTTACCGCATTGCCGTGGCCCCAGAATCGACACAACAGGATAATTATGCAGTCTTCTTGTCACCGCTTCGGTGAGATATCTCGCATATTTTCCTTGCATATTTGAAGTTTATATTCAATTTTACAACAGAGGTAGCGTTCAAACCGTTGAGTATGTCCCTGAGTCTCAAAAGCAATGTAGACCTTGATCTTCAAGGAAGCACACTTTTTTATAGCTGCCATGTGCCCTGATTGTGCTCATCGAGATATTGCTCCATATCAGATGTATGACCGATATACCGTTTTTTGGGAAAGGGAATGCTTTCTTTGCAGAAGTTGCTTTTCTGTGAGATAGAAATTTCTAATGATTTACCCCCCCACTATTTCTTAATGTATCATCCTTTGAGTCAACTGCGTAGGTCTGACCCTCTCTTCCAACATCTCTCTCTGCTTCTAATATAGTCCTCTCGGGCGTGGCTGTAAAGGTATCGGCAATCGTTGTCTTATAAGATTGTGAAAGAGAGTCAATTGACTTCATCACAGAATTTGTGTACATCGATATGGCGAAAGAGCTCACCTGAGATCATTCCTCGCTTGAGTTCTCTATTGAGAGAAAAGCAAGTATCCCAGCTTTGACAATTTCTATAAGCTGATGTTATGAAATCGAAGTGAAAAAGGGGAAGGTATGAAACATAAACAGCCTGGTCAGAACGAGACAAGCATATATTTCTGGCCTGATAGATTTCCACGCTTGTCTATTCATAATAGGCTTGCTTCCTCTCTAGTATGGGTCATGTTCTCTTCTGGACCTGGGAGTTCTTGATTGTGCTTGATCAAGGAGTTGCCTCAGCTGAAAAACAAAATTTGAGTATCCCAAATTTCCCTTAAACGAAAACTAAATCTTAGATTGCTGAACCCTTAATCTTACTCTATCATATAGGAGAAATCCAGTCCTAATTAGGACAGCATTGATTCGAAAAATAAAGAAATATCAGAATGAACAATAAATTAAATAAAGAGGTGTAAAATGAGGAGCATAATGTGCATGCTGCGTCTGACTCGTATCATACTTCCTATAGGTATTAGTGTTCTTTTTCTGGGCAATGTCGAGGGTTTAGAGCCGAAATCATCACCCAGGTTTGAGGAAGAAGTCATTCCGGTTCCCCCGCAACAGACAAGATCATGGACTGCTCCCCAAACATCATTTCCTGAAGTATTCATTTCTGCTAATTCTGAGTTATTTGAACAGGGCCTGGCAGATCCTCGGGGTTGTGAGTATCGGGAAATTGAAGTCGTTATTGGAAGCTGTTGGCGTGGTGATGCTGGAATATTAACGACGCATGGGTGGGTTCTCCCACGGGGAGGAAACTCAAAGTATCAATTTGCAGTCTGTTGGAATGGTCTCGTCTATCCTGTCGTCCTGGTTGGTGGGACAACAAACCTGCACAATGACGTTGAGACATTCATTGAATTAGATAAAGCTATGCGTGCTCAAAGGGCTAAAGATCATCCGATTTTCCCGTATTCCCGGTTTCCTGAAGCTATACCTGAAAGGGATTCGATTTCGCATGAATCTATCCAACCCATTAAGGCATCACTTCTTATCCGTCTCGGTGAAGTAGATCTGGCAAAAAAAGTATGGACGACTTGGTTCGATGGGATGAGACATAATTCAAACAATGATCAGAATATCTCGGATGATCCTTATCTCATGCTTGCCACAGATTGGACTTGGGCATTATATGATCGAGCAGTTTGTGCTCATATGCGCAGAGATGACAATCTGGCCCGGATATCAGCGAGAATGCTCATAACAATCAGGGAGATTGTTGAGAAAACCGCTGCTGATCGTGGCTTCGAACGTCCTTATCGTTCTCATCAGAGTGAGGATGAGACTTTTCCCTATTTTTCGTACCTTACCTCGGTTGATAGTTTATTCGAGGATCAAGAAAGGAGAGCAAAAAAGTCGAAAATTCTTGCAACAACGGAAAGCAATCGGAGCATTCCCGCATTGATTGAGGACCTTGACCAAGTCAATGCCCGACAATCTGGGCAACCCGGTGGGGTTGATCTCGGTCATGATCCACGAGTTGTGTCTCTGATCAAAGCGGGTGATGATGCCATCGAGCCGCTTCTCGATTGTATCGAACATGACACGCGTTTGACACGCTCCGTCCATATCTGGCGAGACTTCAAACGTCAGCGCTCCATAATAGGCGTGCATGAAGCTGCATATATCGCTCTTTCAGGGATTCTGAAGACGTCTTTTTTTGATATTGCTTCAACCGGGGACGACCTGACCTCGCGTGGTCAACCAGGGCGTAAAGCTATTGTCGCTCAAATAAGAGCCTACTATGAACGTTTTAAAAACGTTCCTTTGGAAGAACAGTGGTATCAACTCCTGGCAACGGATAATCTTCCAGCTAAGCAGTGGCTGCAGGCAGCGAAGAATATCACACAACCAACCGATGTTACAACGACTCCCAGTAGCATGTTTGGAGGAGGTTGGACAGCTTTACCAAATCGTAAATCCGTAGAAAAAGTAGTTTTACGTGGCGCAGCCCTTAGGAACGTTAAATATCCAAGTGTCTCGCAGTTAATGATCAAACGAATAAATGAGTTATCGGTGGAAGAGATTGAATCTTCCTCAGGGATGTTCAATATGCACAATGCATGTGATATGGCTTTAGCCTTGGCCAAATGGGACCCGGAGACAGCAGTATCTGTTTTAAAACAACTGAACGAGCGATGTCATCAGATTTTCGAGAAAATGTGGAACAGTAATGGCTGGACTAACCAAAGACTCGTAAACTATATGTCCAAGTTCGCTATAATATTAGCACGACAAGGAGACAAAAAAGTTTTGATCGACTATGTCTCGTGGCTTCGGGATAGGAAACCAGAGGATATTGATGATGTGACAAGCGAAGCTTTCAAACCAATCTGGAAATTTCCGGATGATCCAGCTCTTGCTGAGAATGTTGATTGGCTCTTCAATAAAAGTTCTTCGCCCTGGTTTCCTATTATCAATCCTAATAGGAATACAGGCATGCGTGCTTATGAACTCATTACCAGCCCGCTCATTGCGACGACAGCTTTTCGAAAGCATGTGCTTCACTTCCTCAAGGAAAAGCTTGTCGCGGGACACTTAGAAGTGAAGGAAGATGAGCGAATTGACATTGTAATCAAAAATGGTTGGGGGACTACTGCAACGCCTTATCCCGGCGATCCACTAGTTCCCGAACCGGGAACAAAATTCAACATTCGTCTCTGTGATGTTTATGCAGATCTAATATCTCGACTTGAAGGCAGCCCTGGTTTTGAGTATTTTTGGCCAGAATCGAAGCGTGACAAAACGATCAAGGCGATCGCAACTTTTATCACCCAATACGGCGGTCGTTACACAATACCTGATGCAGAATGGGAAGATGAACCAGCCCTTGTTTTCCCAACAACGGAAAAACCTGCCACCAAAGAGGATGTAGCCCTGGGACGAGCAATCTTCAGCCTGGAAGGAAAAGGTGCGAGCAGATTATGGGCAATGCCCGCACGACCAATGAATGCAGAATGGCCAACAATCAACGTGTTCCCTCGTGGTTCAAGCCATTGGGATGGGCAGACAAAGAAAATGATTCGGAATGTCTATCAAGATCCACAAGGTAAAGTCTGGCAAGCTGAAGAATTGTTCGAAGATGGAGCATGGAAACGCTATTATGGCTTTGTTGGAAACTATTGCGTTATCAAGGTTCCCGCTGAAGAAATTGAATTTCCCGGAGGATTTCTATGGAAGAAGCTGGATAAAGGCTTTGAGTATCGCTTCTTTTTTATAGACGCTCGGCAGAAAGGCTGTCTTTCGTCAGAAACAACCCTCAACATGAGTGATGCACTAATTGTTACGTTTCAAGTGCGAAACCTCAAAGGTATTGCTCAGAATGCACCTCCAATATTGAACGATATCAACGACAATAACGATCCAACTTTCCTACCGGGAGTGCATATTGAACTGCATCTCCTGCCAGCAGAAACAGATACTGACGAGTGCTCGATACCTATTTTTATGGGCTCTCGATTGGATATCGATTGTAAAGAATGGGCGGAAGTCGCTCGGAACGGCTCGAAGCGTTACCTGAAAGTAGGCTCCCCCAAAATTCTTGCTCCAACAGAGACTGTTGATATTTTCACGATTGATCTCATGGATTGGTTTGATATTCAGCAGCCTGCCCCATATCGATTACGAGTGAGTTTTTCGGAGACAATACAAGGATTAAGCCAGGACGTTAGAGGTGAGACGATTTTTATTCTTGAGGATGAGATAGAACAGCTCGGGTTCAGCTCAAAAAGTGAAGGTTAAGACTCCTAAAAAGGGGAACCGCAGAGCAATAATTCAGAGTCGCGTGACCGCTGCGATCAGTAGGGTCGAGTCTTCGTTTGACTCTTTTTAGATGGAATCATGTTCGACAGGGTCTAGTCCGGAAGCAATTTTACTCAGCCAAAGAACCAGATTAAAGCCTCTTTTTAACAAAAGCTCTGCCTGAACCTGATTTGAGGTATTATTCGAAAAGGACAGCCCGCTCTTTATCAGTAAATGTAATAATCGTCTTTATCCGCCAGAGTTTTAATTTCGAGGTATGTTTGATTTTCCCAAATTATCAGTTTTGATAGATATATCTACCAAATTTAGTAGATATATTTGATAAAATGTGATATTGTGAGTTATATGAAAGAAATAACACGAAAATTTTCGAAAATACTCCAGCAACGACTGTATGAGGATCTCAATTTTATCCAGATAGTCCTTGGACCGCGTCAGGTAGGTAAAACGACCGGTCTACAACAGATTATCAGCCGATGGCAAGGGCAATCATTGATGGTGAGTGCTGACGAAGTAATCACACCAACCCGAGATTGGCTTAATCTACAATGGGAAAAGGCAAGAAATCTTGCCAAGGGTTCGCTTTTTGTAATCGATGAGGTGCAGAAAATTCCACACTGGAGTGAAACTGTCAAATATCTCTATGATCGGGACCGTACAAAAAGGCACTGCAAAATAGTCCTGCTCGGATCTGCGAGCTTGACATTAATAAAAGGGCTTGCTGAGAGTCTTGTCGGCCGATATGAAATTATTCCTGCCACACACTGGGATTTGCAGGAATGCTATGAAGCCTTTGGATGGGAATTAATTGATTTTTTGAAATATGGTGGATATCCAGCTGCTGCAAAGTTAGTTTCGGATTTTACCAGATGGCGTGATTTTATCAGGAATTCTATCATCGAGCCCGTTCTGATTAAAGATATTCTTGGTTTGTCTTCCGTTCATAAACCAGCTTTGTTCAGGCAGACGTTTGAACTCGCTATGGCGTATCCGGCTCAGGAAATTTCGTTACAGAAACTGCTCGGACAATTGCAGGAAAGTGGAAATGTGACAACAATCAAACACTATCTTGAATTGTTTGATGCAGCATTTCTTGTAAAAACTCTCCAGAAATTTACAGGATCCGAGATCAAAAAAAGGGGTTCCAGTCCAAAAATAATTCCTCTCAATAATGCACTGATACATGCCTTTCACTCACCAGATGATGTTGATTCAAACGCTGAATGGTTCGGCAGAGTCTTTGAGGCGGCTATTGGAGCTGCTTTATCAAAGTCCAGAGGGAATCTATATTATTGGCGAGAAGGAAAATTCGAAGTTGACTTCATTCTTCAATCTGCTGGAAAGATATATGCAATCGAAGTAAAATCCGGGCGGAAGCGATCAACCCGAGGACTTGAAAAGTTCATACAACAATACCCTGACAGTATCCCATTTCTCATAGACCAAAAGTTAGGCTGTCAACTTCTTGGCTGTCAGGATGTTGATTTTTTTATCAATAATCATTGAATGTTTTTGATGAAAAATGATAAAAAATGATATGGGGGACAGCCACCTTTTCTTTCTAAAATGAAAGGGGTCAAATTGACGGTTGACTTATTTGTTTGAAGGGGTAGCGCTGTGGAAAAGAATGCCTTGGGCGGTGAGACCCATTTTTATTACAATGTTGCGGGACAATTGACCAAGAAAGTACCGCCCACCGTCTCCGGTCATTATGCTTACCAGTACGATCAAAACGGCCGGGTGACCCGGACAACCGACCCGTTGAGCAATACGACCTCGGTTTATTTCGATGCCAATGGCCGTCAGACCAAAACCCAGGATGCTCGGGGCATCAACCGTGTTTTTGCTTATGATTCACTCGGTCGGACAACATCTGTCCCCAATCCTTTTTTAACGTTGTATGGCGCTTCAAGTACGACTTATTATGATGCGGCCGGGAACCGGACCCGGACCGTGGACCCGAACGGCAATGCCACGATGTACCAGTATAATGCGCTCAATCGGTTGACCCGCCAGGTCGATCCGCTCTCGAATGCCACGACCTATGCCTATGATGTTCTCGGTCGTCAGACACTTGTGACCCAACCGTGCGGCCCCGAGTCGAAAACCTGGTTCGATGCCGTGGGTCGGACGACCAAGACCCAGACCGGCACTGATTCTACTGTAGAGTATCTCTATGACGAAGTGGGTAACCGGACCCTGGGCCGTGATGCCCTGGGACATGAAACGACGTACGAGTTCGATTGCCTCAACCGTATGACCAAAAGTATACCCCCATCACCGTTCTCCGCCAATGTAACCGTATTCGAGTATGACGCTGAAGGACATCGGTCCAAGCTGATTAAACCGGACAGCACCTATCTGACGTTCGAGTATGATCCGATGGGGCACCAGACCCTGCAGACCGACCCGAACGCTAACAGTACGAGCTCCTTTTACGATGCAGCCGGGAAAAGGACTGCGGTCGCCGATGCCGTGTCCGCCACAACGGTCTTTGCCTATGACGACCTGTTCCGCTTAACTGCAGTTACGGATGCCTTAAGTAATGTGACCACGTATGCGTATGACCAGAACGGTAATCGTACTTTCGTCACCGATGCCCGCTCGAAAAGCAATTACTATTTCTTCGATGTCTCCAATCGCTTGACCCGTCATACCGATCCCAATGGCTACTACACCTCTTATCAATATGATGCGAACGGGAATCGGACCCGCATGACCGATGCCAACAGCCAGGATAGCTTGTATTATTATGACGCGAACAATCGTCTGACTTTCGAGGATTTCACCGGGACAGATGCGGACGCTTCCTACTCCTATAACGCCTGCGGACAAAGGACCTTGGTCGACGGAGCCGGTTCGCTCGATCTTACCTATTACTATGACACTTCATCCAATCGTTTGACCCAGGTGACCTACGGTTATGTCAGCCCAAGCAAATCGGTCCGATATGAATACAATAGTGCCGGTCAGATGACCAAAAAGACTGACCCGGAATCCGGCACCTTTACCTATCTCTATGATGTGCTTAATAGAATGACGTCGATCACCGATCCCGAGAGCCAGACCACCTCGTACGAATACAGCCCCTGCTGCGGTCGGATCACCCGGGCGATCATGCCCAACGGGACATATACCTCGTACTTCCATGATGACAACGGCAATATAACACATCTTCAGACCACGGATACGACTGCAGGCGACCTGCTCGACCTCGAGTATGCCTATAACAGTATCAATAATCGGACCCGTCTGGTTGACAATACCGCCGGCGTCGAGTACAATTACTCCTATGATGCCTTGGCCCGCTTGACCGGTGCGGACCAGGTTGGAGGCTCGAACGATTATCTCTACGAATACGATCCAGCCGGTAATATCACTCGGCACAAGGAGGGTGAGGATATCGCGTACTATTTTGACGATGACAACCGGGCAACCAAAGCTTATACTGGATTGAATCTACCTATTTCTTACGATCAGAACGGGAATATGACCAAGTATGGCCTGACAGATGAGTATGCCTATGATGCCCGGAACCGCCTGACCCGGTTCACGGATGGGAGCACAACCATCACCTATACCTATTACCCGGACGGGACCCGGGCCAGCCGCCAGGTGAGTGGCGCGAACGAGGTTAAATACGTCTATGATCGGGAAGACATCATGGTCGAGTATGAGAATATAAGCGGTACGGACACCTACACCCGCCGTTATACGCACGGACCGGGCATTGACAACCCGGCCAAACTCCACCTCGAACAGGGCGCGACCGACAAAGACTTCGCCTACCACCTCGATGCCCTCGGGAGTGTCCGCCTGCTCTCC
>JAFGSJ010000082.1 GCA_016934675.1 bacterium
CGAAACTGTAACTATCTGAATTTATTGATTTTAACGATAATCCTCCCCCCGACCCCCTCCAAAGGGGGACAGAGAAAAGGCACTTTTATCGATTAAATCGACAGCACATAAACGCGGAACTCATGCAATTGTACCAGGTTGATCGAGGTATCGCTGAAGAACATTGCCAGTCCAAGCAGAATGTTTAGTATGCAGGGAATGGGGACACAAAACAAAATGCTGGTTAGTCAAAAGTCGTGGACGTGGAAAAGGCTGGGGATGCATCGAGTTCCCGTATCTGGCTCATGTGATTTTACTCGGATTGTGCTATACTGGATTGCAGGCGCAGCGCATCATGACATAATCCGCCTGGCAAGAGTTCCGGTGACATTTCGTGAATATGATGAACGAAGATACATTTGATTAAATCAGTTGAGAGGGGACACATACGATGAAGAAGAAACTGGGTGTGGTTGGCATAGTAATTCTCATTGCGGTCGTGATTGTTGTACTGGTCAGTAGGTCCGGACAGCACCAGGGTTATCCTGCGGAATTGATAGTCAGTCCGAAACTTGATCAGATAACGGTTTCTGTTATCGAGACCGGTCTGGTTGAGCCGGAGACCAAGGTTGAGATCAAATCCAAGGTGCCGGGCCAGATTTCAGCCATACATGTGACGGAGGGTGATCGGGTCAAGGCCGGTCAGATATTGCTCGAGCTTGATCAGACCCAGTATAGGTATAAAGCGGAGCAGGAGCAAGCCCGATCGGAAGAAGCCAAAATCAGGCTGGCATTTTTGGAACAGACCGTCCGGCGGAAACAGGGTGAATACAACTCCAAGGCCATTTCGAAGCATGTGCTCGAAGAGTTCGAGCTCGAAAAGTCCCTGGCCGAGATCGAGCTCCAGAAGGCGGAGCTTGCCTGGAAATCGGCCCTCGATGACCTGAAATACTGCCAGATACGGTCGCCGATCGAGGGCGTGGTCATTTTGCGGGGTGTCGAAGTGGGCGAGATGGTCAGCCCCGGTGTCGATGCCACGGTCGAGGGCAAGCCGCTCTTGACCATAGCCGATCTTTCGCAATTGCTGGTCCAGGCCGACCTCAACCAGATCGACATGTCGAAAATAAGGCTCGAACAGAGCGTGCAGGTCCGTTTCGATGCTTTACCGGACCGGATTTTTCAAGGCGTGGTCCGGAAAATTTCGCCGGCTGCTTCGGCCATGCGAGAAAACATCAATCTTTTTCCGGTTGAGATATTGCTGACTGATCAATCAGAGGAGGTCCAGATTCGGCCTGGGATGACGGCCGACATCGAGATTCTGGTTGTTTGCAAGGAGAATGTTCTGGTTTTGCCGGTCGAAGCTGTCCTTGATCAGGATAACAAGCGGATTGTTCAGATTATCAAGGGCACGGGCGAGAAGCAGGGTCTCGAGGAACGGACAGTGGTAACCGGTCTGGAAAACGACCGTTATGTCGAAATTGTGGAAGGACTTACCAGTCAGGAGAAAGTCCTGATCAATCCCCAGTCCGCGGCCGAGAACGAATTGAAAATCTAGGACCGACAGGAAAGGCTCCTGGTCATGTTCAGTGAATACATGCGGATCAGCTTGGATACGCTCAATTCTCATCGTTTCAGGACTGCGTTGACGCTCCTGGCCATCATTTTGGGCTCCTTCTCGATCGTGCTGATGACTTCGCTGGCCGAGAGCGGTCTGGCCACGATGATCAGCGGCGTGGATAAACTGGGTGGCCAGCGGATGATTTTAATCATCCCCAAAAGCCCGGAACGTGCTAAAGAGAAAGCATTCTACTCGAAAGGTCTGACCCGGTTGGATGCTCAATTGCTACGAGAACGCCTGCCCTATACCGAACGGGTCAGTGCCATGAAATCGATCGGCCCCCAGGAGATGAAAGTATTCGGACCGGATAAGGTCCTGCGGGCTGATGCACTCGGGGCGGACCGGGATTTCCTGGGCACGTTCGCCATGCAGCTCAAACAGGGTCGTGCTTTTACCATCGATGATTTCAGGCAGCAACGTCGGGTCATCATCCTGGGAGACGAACTTGCCCGTGACCTCTTCGGCCGTTATGATCCCTTAGATAAACAGGTGTTCCTCTTCAATCGTCCCTATCGGGTCATCGGTACGCTTGAACGTAACTACAAATTAGGGATCAGTATGGGTTTCGAGTGGAACCGGTTCGGACTGGTGCCTGAGCCGACGCTGACCGAGCGGGAAGGGCTTGTCTCTCCGCTCGAGATGATGGTGGTGACCCAGCACGAAAGCTCAAACGACATAGTCAAAAGAGTGCTCAATAACCTGTTGATCAGGAGCCACAACCGGATCGACGATTTTGAAATCCTGGATTTTCATACGTTGATGTCCCAGTTTGACTACATTCTGACCATGATCAAAATGATCGTGGCCTTTATCTCGAGTATTGCCCTGGTCATCGGTGGCGTGGGGATCATGAATATCATGCTCGTTTCGGTCAACGAGCGGACCAGGGAGATCGGTATCCGGCGGGCAGTGGGCGCACCGCCCCGCTCGATCATGCATCAGTTTCTCATCGAAGCTTGCCTGTTGACCCTGGCCGGGAGTCTGATCGGAATTCTGCTGGCCATCGGCTTGAAAATATTGGCCGATTGGCTGATCACGGGTTTCATTCTGCCGCCCTGGACCGGAGTACTCTCGATCGGATCGCTGGTCTATGCCCTGGCCGCCGCCCTCACAGTCGGACTGGTCTTCGGTTTTTTCCCGGCCCGTCGGGCCGCCCTGTTGAATATCGACCGCTGTCTTCGGGTCGAACGAGGTTGATCATGTCCCTGTATGATTTGTTCCAGACCATTTATGGCAATTTCAATCAGAGTCGGGGCCGTTTTATTTTAACCCTGTCCGGTATCACCTTGGGCGTGTCCCTGCTTGTCCTGGTCGGCTGTTTCCTCGAGAGTGCGGATGTATCTTTTACCCAAACACATCAGGAAGCGATCGAGGCAAATCTGATTACGGTTGTACATGATTTGGTCCCCACCAAAGATATGAAACGAACCAGCAAACCGCTTGAACAGTATGATGCCTCGGCCGTCGAGCGATCGCCTCATTTCCATAATGCCCTGATCGGCTATGAGCGGCGTATGATCACAACCGCATTCTATCAAGGCAAATCAAAAAATGTCTCGTTCAATGGTATTTCATTCGATGCACCGAGACTCTATTCACTGAAATTGCAAGCCGGGCGGTTTTTTAGTGCGGAGGATTTCGCTCAGAACAGACGGGTCTGTATCATCGGAAATGAAGTCTGGCGGGACCTCGGAGGAGAAACAAAGTCCCTCTTGCATGAAGTAATAACCGTGCAACAGACCCCGTTTCGGATCGTAGGTATCCTGAAACCGAAACTATATATGGGCAAAACGTCGGACCTTACTTTGTGGGACAGGCGGATCGTCATCCCGGTCAGCTCATTTCGGGCACATATTAGACCCTCGACTGCAATCGATATCCTGTTTGTGCGAGTCCAGGCCGACCAGCATCTGTCAAGCACAATGGGGTTCTTGAAAACAACACTCGAACGTCTCATGCTCACCCGTCATTATCATGTCGCCAATTTCCGGCTTCTCAATCCTGATGAAGGGGATGATGAGATGGGCAATCTGATGGGAACTGTGATCCGGATATTATTCGTAGGTATTGCCTCGCTGGCCCTCTTGGTCGGGAGGAATCAATATCATGAACATCATGCTCATCACAGTCACGGAAAGAACACGTGAAATCGGTATTCGGCGTGCGGTGGGCTGCAGGCAACGCACTCTGCTTTTCCAATTTCTGCTCGAAGCCGGATTGATCAGTCTCAGTGGCGGGATTTTCGGGATACTGATCGGACTTGGTCTCAATTATCTGCTGACCATACTGGTCAGTATCAGTTGGGATGATTGGGTGCTCAGGATTGACCCGGTCTCGATCGTGGCCGGTCTGATCGTGTCCTTTCTGACCGGCATCATTTTCGGTTTTTACCCGGCTCTCAAGGCGACCCGCTTAACACCCGAACAATGTTTACGATACGAATAATTATTCAAGGAGAAGAGCCATGCCTCTTTTTTTGCCGAAACATGAACGAATCAAGAGGGACCGGACCAGGCGAGAACTCGAACACAAGGCATCAACACTGCTGACAACCACAGCCGATCTCAAACAGGATTATGACATCCTGACCGTGCTCAAAGCCGAATCTCTGTCCGAATTGAAAATGAACGCGGCAACCCATGGCGCTGATGCATTGGTCGGGGTCGGTTTTTACGGCTATGATGAACGTTGCTACGGGACCGCTGTCCGATTTCGGATCAGTGTTCCAGAACAACCTTGAATTCAAAAGTTTCGAGGTCCTGGTTCGCAGGACTTTGCAGCCGAATAAGATAGTTGCCTTCGGTTAAACCTGAAGTCGGGAGCAGGATACACAGCGGCTTTGTCTGGACCGTCAATGTCTCTTCCCAGATAATCCGGCCGATGTGATCGGTTATAACCAGCGTGTTCATACCTGAAACAGGTTTGTCCATATTGAGGACCAATGACACGAATTCCGGGCGTTCAGTCTGCAATATAACCTGGTTCTCAGGGCCGCCCCTGAGGGCCATGGTCTGAGGGTATAGATCGACCAGCGCAGCCACCTGCGGGTTTGCTACGGACTGTGGTCCCGTGGACAACAGATAAGCATGGTCCATGAACAAAGCCAGTCCGATAACAAGGACCATCGAGGCAGCCATGGCCAGATACATCGGGACCCGACGCCGGACTTGATGTTCAACAACCCGACCCGTTGCGGGCTGAGACTGAAGAAACTCTCGGAAATCACGCCAGCGATCCAGACAATCACTGCAGTTCAATAAATGTGTCTCGACCCTTTCCCGGGCATCCATGTGCAATGTGCCTCGGGCAAAAGCATACAGTTCTTCGTTTGAAAGACAGCGATTATCTGGCTTCAACATAATACCCAGATATTGTCCCAGTTTTTTTTCATCCATGATCACTTTTCCTGGAATTGAAGGCGTAAGAGCTGTAACCCACGTTTCAGATGTGTTTTGATAGTATTGATCGACAAACCGAGAAAATCGGCCATTTCCTCATAGGATAATTGATGAAAATACTTCAGGACCAGACACTTGCGGACCATGGGCGGAGCATTATCAATGATCAATTGCAGCCGGGTAAGGTTGTCTTTTTCCTGGATCAATTCGTCAGGTTGAGAGTACCGTATGTTCCAGGAACGACTGACTTCCTCGACTACCGGAGCATGACTACCCTTACGTATGTTATGACGCATGTGCGAGATCACCTTGTTTCGCGTTGTGGTGAAGAGCCAGGGCACTGCCTGTTCCTCTTCGAAATTATACACTCTATTAATATAAACGCTCAAGAAAATATCTTGGGTGAACTCCCTGGCTTCTTCAACGGTAATGCCTCGACGGACGCAATAATTCTGCACTTGAAGTGCGTGTTGTTCATAAAATGCATGGAATTTCTGCCAATCAGCCCGGTCCGGTCCGGCCCCTTCAGGAGAAAAAAGCTCATTGGCTATGCTCTCTGGGAAAAAATCCATAAATGCGTCCTGAACTATTCGTGAAACCTGAAAAAAACTCTGAGATAGAGAACACAATGAATGATCAATGTCTTTTTCTTTCTCATTGTAGCGGGACTGAATTTTTTTATCAAGGGCTGATTGCTGGTCATGTCAATATCCAATCAGATTCTATCCGGAACGTCAAAATAACTTAAAAAAAAATGGAATAAAAAATTTGCAGGCATTGAAAAAAACAGAAGGACATTCCATAATAGAGTCTGCATACGGACTAAAACGTGTTTATCAATGAGAAGTGATTGGGAGTAAGTATATGGCTTTCAGAAAGACATCGCAAAAAGACAGGACGAAAACCAATCGGCGTAAAGCAACCCGCAAGAAAAAATATGAGAAGCGACGTTTACGTCAATCACAAGGTGAGCGAAAATATTCCAGATAGTGCTTCCGGATTGGCCTGGTGCAGGGCTCCTGTTAGCTTTCATGGCAAAGCTTGGCTTGAAGGGCCATCGTGTGGTGGATAGTGGATCACCATGCCGGGTTGTGTGTGGGGTGGAACATTCACCAAATCGACGAGATCGAAGCCTGTCGTGCGTGGTATTATCACGATGACCCGCTGATCCTTACTGTTTTCCTTGTCTTGATAGGATACTTCATTCTCCGGCGGATGAATGTGAAAATCAGCCACAAACAGTCCCTGTGTGTTCTCATCTGCCAACAGTGAGATATAACGGATACTATCCGGACAATAGCTATTCTTGGCCATGAATAGATATAAATCGGCAAAATCCCTGACCCGCTTTTCTTTTTTTTCCTCCGGGATGTCCAGCTCCATGGTTTTGAGACAAGCCCGGTATTGATACGGGTCAAACGCAAATTCCGCTGGATTGTCACGCATAAGCTCAACAAGCGTGCGCCAATCGGACATGTGCTCCTTGAATGTGCGGATAAAATCCTCACCTTCGGATTGAACAAAGTAGAGTTTGATCAGGGGCGGGCCTTCAGATATATGCGTAATGGTCATGATCCCACCTAATTCAGCTACCTGGCTTTGTGATTGTCGGTCGATACCGGCCTGGATTTCCTGGATCGAGGCGGGATTTCGCAGTGCCTGTTCGAGCTGACTGAAACTGGTCAGATGTTCATGTTCTGAATTTGGAAATCGATTATTCATGACCGTTAGCCTGGACCAGGTCCCTTGATAGATTTGACGTCGATCAAGGACCTGATGTATTTGCCCATTCGATTTTTTCAGGGATACAATCAGTACATACATGCTCGGATCATGACTTTTCCGTGAACGGACCATGAAACAGGGGGCTTGTCGATACATCATCCGTCGTAAAATAAGGGCTTGAGCAACCTGTAACATATCAGTCGGGACTCTCAGGACCGTAGCCTGGTTCATGATCTGTGCTGAAGCCAAATCAGGTAAGACCCGGTCCGTGAGAATAGGATGGAGGACCACGATATCTTCTTCCGGATCGATAATTTTCAGATCGGGATCGAGCCGGTTCAGATCATGACTAATCTGGACCAGGTCCCAGGCAGAAACCGGATACGCGACAGTGAGAATGCCGAATGCCAGGACCAGATAGGGCCCAAGCAGAAGAATCATCCGCTTCATGCGCCTCATTGTTTCACCATATTGTCCCTGTTGTTTTGCACACAACGTATCAAACATCAACTCCGGTACGTATTGGATCGAATGCAATGACTACGAAATCAATCGCCTATTTACATTTAAGCCCCCATTCACTATATACTACAAAATACAACGACAAGAAAGACCCTGTTTTGAAACGATGTCTGCCTATTCAGGAATGACAAACGATGGAAATCGATGAACATGGTAATCGTGACCAGACCCCGAGACATACACGTTGGACAAGGCCAATAGGACTGGTCCTGTTTCAGCCCCTTAAAATGGCCTGGCACGATATTATGCTCACTCTTGATACTGTCATGGCCGAACACCGACAGAAACCTCTGACCCACACCTGGCTCGTGCTTATGCTTGGACTCCTTATCTGCTGGTTTTTCTATGTTCCTATTCACGAATTCATGCATGTTGCCGGGTGCCTGATCGCGGGAGGGAATGTTACAGAATTGCAGTTGTCCGCACTCTATGGCGCACATTTCTTTCAGAAAATCTTCCCCTTTGTGACCATCGGTGAAGACTATGCAGGCAGACTCAGCGGCTTCTCGACCGGTAACTCAGACCTGGTCTACCTTAACACAGTTTTCTTTCCCTTTGTGCTTACGATTTTGTGCGGCGGAATTCTCCTGCACATCGCTCGAAAAAAAGCCAGCCCGTTCATTTTTGGTTGCAGCCTCGTCATCGTTACCGCCCCCTTTATTTCTCTGACCGGTGATTTCCTCGAGATCGGCAGTATCCTGATAACACGTGCCCTCATCGTGGTGCTCCAACAATCTGACCCACAGACTATTACTGGTCTTCTTAACCTGCGATCCGATGACCTGTTCAGACTTCTCCGAGAATTGTACCAGGACCCATCCGGTTTCGCTATTCACTCACCGCTTCAATGGTTGGCTGTTTCATCGATTATTCTTCTCTCACAGTTTACCGGTCTCATCATGGCCGGATGGACCTATTTCCTCAGCACCATACCCCCTCGATTGCTAAAGGTGTAATACGCTTATGTCAGCTCGATTCGAGCACAATGCATCGGACCAGAAAAAAGCCTTGACAAAGTCGATCACTTTCCCTACTATCATATTTATGAAGTTATGAAATTATGAAAACGGGAGGGCGAATACGGGAAGTATAACCAGGGAGTTTGAGTATATGGCATCGAGAGAAGCAAAAAAATATCGTCGGGAAACATTTATACTTTTCGAGGAACATGTTGAGATCATCGAGGACCTTATCTATCACATCCGCAAGAAAGCGAATTTTAAGCTAAACAAGTCTCAGATTATCAGGTCATTAATCAACTCCTTGCAGTATAAAAAGCTTGATTTCAACAAGATCACATCCGAAGAGACCTTTTTCGAGCAGTTATCGAAATAAGCGAAGCGAACGTGGTGCTTGCCCATCCGGTCAATCGCAGTGGGCAAAGTCCGTAGCTTATAAAGTGGTCACGATCGTGTTGATTTGTTATATCATCTGGATTTGGACACCATAAACCACGGCAAGAGTAGTCCCGCACGCAGTTTTTTTTGTAGACCAGCGGCAGAAAGTGGTTTTATCAAGCAGAGGTTGACAATTCTGAATTGATGTCTCATGTTATGTGCTTGAAAACACCGGACCGTGCATTGAATGTTGAACACTTTCACCTTGAACAGAGCCGCATTTCAGATAGGACACATGGTACTATGAGAATCCTGGCGATTTCCCACCTGTTTCCGCATCAGAAAGAGCCCAGATACGGTATTTTCGCAGCCCGACAACTCGAGGAAATGCACAAACAGGGAGCAGATATTACGGTGATAGTGCCACGCGTCTGGTGCCCTGGTGTTCTAAGAACATTTAACAGATGGAAAAAGTATGATCATGAGAGCCCTCTTTGCACATTCGAGGGTTTGGAGACCTTCAAGGTGCCGGTTTTCTGGCTGCCTGGCAATTTTTATAACCGTTGGTCAGGGCTTGCGACTTTCCTGGCCCTGAAAGAAAAAGCCCTCGAATTACATAAAAACAAAGCTTTTGATATGATTTATGCAACAGGCTTTTTTCCTGATGGTGAAGCTGCGTCACGATTAGCTCGATTTCTAAAAGTTCCCGCAGCCTGCCTGAGTATAGGTGTCGATGTAAATATTACCGCCCATTCCAGCCGTAGGATTTATAGACACTTTGTCAGAACTGCCAAAGCTCTTGATGGCCTATTGGCGTGTGGACAAAGTGTTGCAGATGTACTGAAAAACGTTTCCGGTAAAAATCCTTTATGCGTCTACGGAGTATTGGATACTGAGATATTTAAACCAATTCATGACAAGATACCACTAAAAAAGCAACTTGGATTGCCATTAGATAAAACGATTGTTATATATGCAGGCTATTTATTGAAAAGCAAGGGAGTGTATGAATTGGTCGAAGCAATTGAACGGGTTCGGAAGCAAATCCCACGAATTATGCTGATCATGTGCGGTGCGGGACCTGAAGAGGATGGTCTCATGAAAATCATTCGTGAAAAGCACTTGGAACAGACTGTCCGCTTGCTCGGTGAGATCGATCCTGATCACATGTGTAAATGGATGCAGGCCAGTGATTTATTCGTTCTTGCGTCTTACACTGAAGGAATGCCCAATGCTGTCATGGAAGCCATGGCATGTGGCGTGCCGGTGGTAACTACTACCGTCGGTGGATTGCCTTCTGCTATTGGTGATTGCACCGGAGCAATACTCGTACCCCCCCGGAATGTTCCCTTGTTGGTTAATGCGATCTATCAAATTCTGAGCGATGATCAACTTATGAGAACCATGCAAATCAGCGCACGTAAAAAAGCGGAAATACGATTCTCTGGTAGTCGGAATGCTCAACTTATTTTAGACTATTTCAGCGACATATTAGAAACTAAAAATTAATAAAAAAAGCACAATATGCATATTTAGATTTTTATATTTTTAAAAACTAATAAGCATATAATTATTCGTAATACATATGTTTCAAACTCATTATGCTTTTGGTTTCTGTAACGTTTAAGGTCAGTCAGTCGACCCGATTTTGTCAGTCCGTCAATCCTTTCTTCTCCTTTAATGCAAAGCAGATTCATGCCCGATTCCACCCCCGATCAGTTTTTTGAAATTGGGACATGAGCTAATTTGAATATCGCTTGACTTTTGTCAATACGCCAAATATATTGTCATCATAGAAATGAAATCTGATATTTTTCTGCTTTTTATCCTTATGATCTCAAAGACAGTATGAAGAGTAAATATGTTGTGATATAGGTTTTACATATTTGTTTAAAATCTAATTTATCCTTTTTGCCACATTCCAAAGTCGGTGCAAGATTACAAAGCTATTTTAAAGGAAGGTAAGGGTAATGACTATTAGTGAATCATTATGTCGTTTCTTAAATATTTTTTTTAAAAAACCACATGTGCCAAGTCGTGAATCTGCAATACTCTATTCAGAAAGCGAATATAATTCAGCAGAGAAAAAATTAGCTTTATACAAAAAGCATATTGAATTCAGTGGAACACTGGTTCTAGATGCCGGTTGTGGCCTCGGTGGAAGAACCGTATTTTATTCTGAAAAAGGGAGTGATTCTGTCATTGGTATCGATATTGATCAAGAACATATCAGTCATTCAAAAGAGTTTGCTGATAAGCGCAATGTGAAAAATGTGCACTTTTTGGTTGGAAATCTGAATAATCTTCCATTTAAATCAAATGTGTTTGATATCATCTTGCTGAATGATGTTATCGAACATATTAGAAGACCTTATCTCATGTCTTCATTTGCTGAAATTAAACGGGTCATCAAAGTCAAAGGTAAAATATGTCTTGAGTTTCCACCATGGACAAATGCTTTTGCTGCCCATCTTTATGATTATATTTATATTCCCTGGTGTCATCTATTGTTTTCTTCATCAACCTTAATTAATGTAATTAATAATCACAATCCCAATCCACAATTTGGCAAATTATCAAGAATTGAACATTTTAATGAATTGAATCGTATTGTAATATCTGAATTCCTCTCTATACTCAGTGAGGTTGGTTTTAAAGTTATTCATTATGAATGTAAAATGATCAAGAATCTCCGGTTTTTACATTATCTGCCTTGGTTGAATCAGTATCTTACATCACGGGTGGTTGCCGTTCTATCTAAGTAGCAATTACTTCTGATTGCGGAGTTCTCTATCACAAGTTGCAGCACTGTATCTGTGTGTGGAGAGAATCACTGAAACGATTCGCTCAGCTGTATTACCGTCCCATAGTTCTGGGATGGACGGGTGACGTTTCATTGTTTGAATCTCACGGTAAACCCTACGGATTGTATCGACATCGTTCCCAACAAGAATCGAAATGCCACCATTTTGCCTGAGAGTGATCGGGCGTTCAGTGTTCCAACGGAGTGTAAGGCATGGCGTACCGAGAACGCAACATTCCTCCTGAAGTCCACCGGAATCAGTCAAAATGAGTTTTGCGTTCATATTGAGACACAACATCTCAAGGTATCCAAGTGGGTTTAACAAAATCAAATTGTGTGCAGCAATAACTTTCTTCCAAAGTTCAAATGTCTCTAGTTGTTTCTTGGCACGCGGATGGATAGGCCAAAGCAGTGGCATGTCATATGTAACTTCATCGAGGAGGAATTCAACTAATGGTTGAAGTGTTTCTATGTTATCCACATTGCTTGGACGGTGCATAGTAATTACCGCGAAACCGTTTCTATGAAGAGCCGGTAATTGTTTATCGAACAGGATTTCCTTACGGACGATTTCTAACGGGACAAGTGTTGCAGCTCGATCCAATTGCGATTTCATAGTATCGATCATAATATTACCAACGAAATAAATCTGCTTCTCAGGAATGCCTTCGGTTAAAAGATTTTGTACGGATAGCCTATCTGGAGTGAATAAAAGATCTGAGAGACGATCCGTGATTAATCTGTTTACTTCTTCGGGCATAGTTCTATCACCTGATCTTAAGCCGGCTTCGATATGAGCGAGTTTAATGCATTCTTTTTTGGCCACGATTGAGCAGGCACAGGTAGCGTTGACATCACCGACAACCACGATCCAATCGGGCTGTTCATGACGTACGACTTTTTCGAATTCGATCATGGTTAAACCGACCTGTTCGGCATGAGTACCGGAACCAATATTAAGATGTATATCAGGTTTGGGAATATTGAGATCAGAGAAAAAGGAGTCACTCATATGCAAATCATAATGCTGTCCCGTATGAACGAGTATATGCTTGATTTTTTGTAATGCGGTATGATTATATCTCGAGATTGCCCAACAGAATGGGGCGATTTTCATAAAATTCGGCCTTGCTCCAACAACAGAAATAATTTTCATTCGGCTGCCTGCGCTTCAAGGGCAATTTTCGAGTAAAACTCAAGCAAGATATTTTCTTGTGTGGTCCAATTATATACCTGTTCTATCGCTTTTCGACCTTGTTTACCCATTTCGAGAGCCTTTTCAGGATGTTGAAGTATCCATGTCATGGCATCGATAAGCGCATCTATGTCACGTGGATTGATGCAGATACCACACTGATATTCATTGATTATATCCTGCCAGATCTTAAAATCGGTACAAATAACTGGAATACCAGCATTCATGTATTCAAACAACTTGGTATTTGAAAGGTTACCCTGGTACATATCAGTATTTTTACCGTATTGAAGCAATGCAATGCCTGCGATCGATTCAGTAATTGCTTGACGAACTTCCCCCGACGGAACCTTTCCTCGAAAAACGACTTTCTTCCAGCCAGGCATCTTTTTGAGTTTTGCTAAATAACTATCAGGACCATTCCCCATCAAATCATAGAAAGCATCAACTTTATCCAAAGCAGTTAGTATGATCTCATGATTCCATTGCTGTGTAATTCCACCCGCATAAGAAAAAGTAGTCATTTTCTTATGTTTTGTTTTATTAATATCTAACGAAATAGGAAAATTAGAAATAATTCTAACATTTTTGCAATATTTAGAAAATCGCGAATAATCAGTTGTGCGTGCACCTATTGCGCCTGAGAGTTTCGTCAGGGCATAACGCTCATAGTGTTTATAACAAAAGGCCATTATTTTGCGGAGAGGAAAAGGAATCCACTTTTTCTCTGAAATCTGACCTGGAACATTCTCATGACTGTCAAAAATCACTCTTTTACCATATTTTTGAAGTTTCAATCCAATCTGAATCAGTTCTGGATCATGAATATGGTAAATTGCACAGTCTAATTCGAGTGCTTTTTTTATAAAAATCTTTTTCGAATTGATTATCCGGTCGACCCGATTTTTAGGAATAAACCCAGTCGATATTATTCTTATTCCATCTTTTAGTTCGTCTTGAAGTCTATCAGCAACAAGTAATGTTACATCATAACCGTTACTTGCTAGACTTCGGCACATCTTATGATAAATACGAGTGTCGTACCTCGCATGCAAGCTTGTCATATGGCAGACTTTAATCATATAAGCTCTTCAATCAGCTCTAAGTGCTGAAGATCAAAATATTGAACAAGTAAACAGTTGTATCACCCATCACACATCCCGAAGGGATAATTAAAAATCCATGTTTAACTCTTTAGCATAAAAATAGCAGCAAAGAAAAAATGTCAAGTAATAGTGGATCACCAAAATCCACCGTTTGTATCTAAAAGATGTCTTCGATATGCTTCCTTGGATTTCCTTGTCTGGGATATTTCTTCGTCTTTTAAATTTACCCCCCAATGAGTTCTCTCTGACGCATACTATTTGCTTTTGCACAATCCATTTTTTTTGGGGGACAGACTGATTCAGAGGATTTGCGCCCATCGTTTCATCAATCATGAATCAATGAATTTCGCCATAGAGGAAGTGGGGAAAGAGCTTGATTGGCCAATGATGCTTAGCCCAGCTGAGTATCGGTCTGATTTCGACTTTATCGATGATAAGATTGCGATCATCTGCATTCTGACTGTCATAGTAATCATTGATGAAGCTGATCGTCAGCAGATGCAGGCCAGGTTTCAGATCCACCGGGAATTCCGCGGAAATCCACCTGAGATGTGCGACATCTGATTCCTTCTGGATTTTTCGGGCTATTTTTTTATATTCATGTGGAAAAGGCATGATCTGATCTGAAACGATAGAATATTGCCCCACAGGCTGCTCATCGATTGTGACCGACATTAAAGGCCATATATTCAGAGACGGGGTCCCTTTTGCCCAGATGACCATGAGATTAGAAGACGTTATTGTTCTAAAATACGCCAGAATATCCCCATTGACATTGAGTTCCCAGCCGCAGCGAAACAATGGCTTACGGAGGTGTTCCTCCTTATGCGCGAGGGGAAAGAAATGACCTTTACGAGCATGAAAATCCATTTTATCTTCCGCTTCGAGCGTAAAAGTCGGTCTGAAGACCAAGAGTGCTATCAATCCTGCAAGAATTATTACACTCAGAGTCAATGGGATCAGAACCTTTAAGGGACTGGATTGTCTGGGTTTCAGAGGCGCAGGTCTTGTTTCAGAATGTATTGAAATGGCGCGAAGGCTTATGACAGCTAGAAAAATGATCAGAGAAAAAAACCAAGGATATAAAGCAATGTTGGGTCTGACCAGGGACGGAAAAAGAGAGTGGATGTTGAATAGTATTTTTTGGCCGAGATATTCGAGCCAGCGAGCGCTGCCATCTAACCTATTGAAGGCCAGGCTTGGAATTACAAGGACCAGATTTGAAACCAGAACGCTATAAGAACCCAGAACAATGAGAATAGCTTTGAGGAAAGTCGATTTAAGTCGGAACAACTCGGCCAGTAACGGCAACCAAAAAGGTAGAATCACAACGAGAAAACGGAGTGGTGGTGCCCAGCCTCCGTGCCAGGTCAGACTCTTCAACTTGATCACAAGACATACGTAGAAGATGGAGGTGACTAAGAGCCAGGTGAGTTGGTGTCTCGCGGATATTTGTGTACGCAATGTACCGTTCAAAAGGGGCAGGACCAGAGCAATGACATAAAGAGGACAATAAAGTAAAAGCCCATATTCCTGATCCATGATAATGCCAAGTGCAGCTGTTAGAGAGGTGATATCCCATCTAATCATGATTTTGTGGAAATCAGCCAGAATATGAGTGTGACGATAGAGAAAGGTTGGCTCATCGAAAAATGCAATAATGGCTGCTATACCACTAATGATTATGACCAGGCCTAAAAACATTAGGACAATGCGCCGGCCAGGGCGTTTCGTGTTTGCCAGCGAAAAGAAAAACAGAGCCACCGCAACCGGGGTATAGCGCAATTTCAACATCATGAGTATTGTTATCAGGACCATTATCAGTGCAACCCGAGCTCGATGTTTTATTCCGGAACTCAGTAACACGAAGGCCAGAAAGCTGACTAAAGCTGCCGGAACTTCCGGAAAAATCCTAAATGCATACTGTGAAAAAGGTATGGTTGTTGAAAATATAAAACAGGTCAACAATGCTGTTTCGTTTCCCAGTCGAGGTCCCAGATACAAAAAAACCAATCCGGTCAGGACGGCCGTGAAGAAATTCATGGACCATATGGTGCCCAAGTGCCCGGCAAGCATATAACCGGGCAGTAATAGCAAGGCCAGGAGTGGGCTGTGATATGATCTGATTTCATGAGCGTTGACTGTGTCCGTTGGTTGTGGCGAGAGCTGACCTTGATAGAATCCAGAATAATCTCGATTCTCATAATTGTTTTTCAGATTTAAATCATGATCGCTGATAAGGCTTTGAATCATCATCAGATAATGAGGTTCATCGCCGGTTAAGTGTTGGTAAGTGCTGAGATAGGGTGCCAAAATTGCGTAAAAAACTAACACTGATCCGAAGACCAGGACTGATACATTTCTCACAGAAAAATGCTGGTTTAATAATGCTGATTTTTTTGCCCGAAGGAGCAAAATAACCATACAATCCACCAAACCCAGCAATACGCTGCATACGAAACACAATCCGTGCAACTGATGGTCCCAGTCATACGAGATGATTGCGGTATGATGGATTGGAAGCAGGACCAGGAAGGCCGCCGGCAGGTAAGATAGAAATGAAAATCCTGGCGAAATATCTTTTGATTCCAGACAAGAACGGAGATACTTTCGCCATAATGATTGCACGAGAAAACCGAAAGGCAAAAAAAAATGATAAAACAATGACCACTCTTCGGTCTGAATTTCTCCAGGAAGCTGACCGTATTTGCCCATGAGTAGTAGCATGACAAAGACAGCTCCTTCACAAAGCAACAATCGGTTATTTCGCGTGAACCAGCTTCCCATCTCTTTTAAACCCTTTTGATTACAATCAGTGAGATGTCATCATGAGGAACAAGCACATTCGTGAAAAGATGCAATTCATGTTCGATCGCCTCAACCAGTTTTTTGGGGTGTAAATCGGGGTTGCTCTGTACTATGGTCATGAGCCTTTCTTCGCCGAATTCGTTTTCACGCTCATCCCTGGATTCCGGAATGCCATCTGTGAACAGAAGCATATAGGCACCAACCGGTAACGTGATCGTGGCACTATTGTAGCGTTCGTTTTCAAATACTCCAAGGACCGGACCACCAACATTCAGACGGGTAAATCCCGCTTCCACCGAATAGACAATCGGGTAGTTGTGCCCGGCGTTAACGTATTCAAAAGTAGCTGAAGTCCTGGAGAGAATGCCGTAGACCAATGAAACAAATCTGTTACCAAGTGAGCTCTCTCTAAAGAGCGTGTTGAGTCTGTTCACTAAAACCACTGGCTCAGGATCAGTCTTGACTTGGGCCGTAAGCAGGGCATGGAAGTTGGCCATCAGGAGCGCAGCAGGAATGCCTTTGCCCGAAATATCTGCCATGGCGATGCCAAGCCTGTCCTCGTCGAGAGGAAAGAAGCCAAGAAAGTCCCCACCAATTGTGCGGGCCGGTGCAAAGAGAAAAGAGAAACGGTAGCCGGATAAACGCGGTAACTGTTTAGGCAGCAGGTTGCCCTGGATTTCAGCAGCCATTTCCAATTCACGATTCAATGTGCTGCCCATTTCATCTTCGAGTCCGACCAGGAAGGGCAGGACCTTTTTACGCAAACTGTCAGAGAAGGTGATGGCTTGATCAATAATGAGTTGGACCGTTTCGAATCGGATCTCGGCTGAATTATCACGGGCACATGTTTCGAGGATGCGGACCAGATGTTCTTCTGGTAAACGAATCTGCAACTGTCTGAGTTGATGGATAACGGCCAGGCGGACTTGTTTGCTCGGATCGTTTTCCAGGTTGATCAAAACAGGATCATAATACTGGCTGAACACATCCTGGTTCGAGAGTAAAGCCTTGACCAGGCTGGTCCTGACCATTTCCGTATCGACAAGCATCCGTTCCAGAACCGCTTTCAATTCAGGACCGCTGAAGCATTTTCCGAATAAAGCCAGGCTTTCGGCGATGTGTGCCCGAATCATCTCACTGGGATCTGCGAGCAGGATTGTCAGCAATTCATGCAGGCGTTGATCGGGTATATTTCTGAAGTATTTCGCCACGAGTGAGACCATTTTCAGCCTGACCCGCTCATCCTCGTCGCTGACCAGGTCAAGGAGCAGGTCCTTGCTGGCCGGTTTGAGCTGATCATAATATGCCAATATCTGCTCAGCGATGTTGACTCGTGATTTTGGATTCTGCCCCTCGATCAATCGAAAGAACTGGTCCTCCGTGCTCGATTTGATAAGATGAAAGTGTGTCCCGATCAGTTCCGTTATCGTGTTTCGTATGCCCTCGATCGTCTCGTAGTGCAGAAAATGCTGCAGAAACAGGGACTGTTCCTCCGAGGAAAAAACAGAGAAAAACTCGATGATCACTGATGAGACACTGGCTCGAAGATAAGGTTCCTCGCTGCGAAGCATGTTCATCAGTGTCTGAAAAACCTGAGCTGACTCATTGTGATAATTCTTAATCAGAACGATCGCTGCTTCCTTTCGGACCAGTGGGCTTGGATCCTTGGCCAAATCAGACAATACAGCCTGACACTCAGGGGGGAACATGTTCAGTCGGCCACCAAAAGAGCCGATCAGGCGTGTCCGCACGAATCCATTCTTACTGTGGGCCAGGCGAGCATAAAAAACCGGACAGTCAGAAATCAAAAAAGGGACGGGTAAAAACAAAGAGGCCCGGGCCAATGCTTCATCTACACAGTCGCTTTTTTCTGTCATCTGGGCTTGTATAAATGCCTGATCGGTCGAATCCAGTGTCCTTTGAATATGGAGCAGTCCGAACAGCAAACCGGCTCTTGCCAACGGTGCAGCCTCCCCAACGTATTTCAAAATGGTCTGGCGACGCTCTAATGTCATCTGATTAAAACCCAGACCGACCTGTTCCATGAAAGACTGGGCCACTCGTTCATTCTTATCGATAAGTATGATCCGGACCAATTCTTCCAGATCGTGATCGGTCTGAGTATAGAAAATCCCAAAAGTGCGAGCGTTTTCCTCCCGAACAGATTCCTCTTCGTTCTGAGCGAGATACCTTAACGTGGCGAAGCCTTCTTTTCCCAGAAGATAGTAATACTGATAGAGCAGGCTGATAATATGGGTCCGATCAACTCGTTCGTCGCCTCGCATGAAATGATAAAACACTTTCTTTCTGTACTCGACTGAAAAGGATCTGAAATGAAAAAGCAAGAAGCGAATGGCAAAAAAACGGCCTTGGACCGTGTTCAGATCCATCAACGAATCCACGATGGCTTCACCGATTATCTGTAAGGAATTCCGGGATGAAGTCTGCTTGAAATATCGACTGACTGCACTGCGGAACAATCGATGACTGAAAACGATACGCTCTTCTTCATCATATATATAACGCCGGAAAACGGCCCCATTCAGGTCGTTGAATAAATGCTCGAACCATTGATGATGGTGAGGCGTGTAATCAACTATGTTACCCTCCATGAACAGACTGAAATGATAAATCTCTTTAATCAGGGATTCTAATGTCGGCCGGTCAAGCTCCATTTCAGTAGCCAGCAGCACATAGAGAATGAGCATCTCCTTCAGTGAAACCGATTTGAGATAAGCCTGAAAAATACGCTTGGGATTATAAAGATTCAAGGTCTGTTGTTTTTTTAAACGTTCGATCGACGATGGTCCCTGTGGCAGGATAGCAAAGCGAAGCGTATAAAAGATAAGACTCGGAGTGATGTTCGATGTATAAATATCCTGAAAAAAAGTCCTTAATTCCTGATGATGAGTCAGTGGGACTTGATAGTACTCGAGGTGCTTTCTGAGAACATTTTCAACCTGCTCTCGATCGAGTTGAAACGAGGGGACCGACACCATTTTGTCAGCCAGACCTGGCCAGCCTTGCAACATCAGTTTGTCCAATTGTCGCCGCATTTTACGGCCCGAAAGAACAAAAATGACGGGATGCGCAGCATCGACCCATTTTTCCACTGTTGCCAGAAAAAGATTGAGGATTCCCGGCAGGACAGACCACTCCCATTCAAATGAATAGGCATCATTGTCAAAAAGTGTCATGATCCGGTTAGGATTCCGCAAAATACTCATGAACAGATGTGGAGTGAAATTCGGGGTCAAGACCTCATTCAACTGGTAACCCTGATCATGGTACATTTTCATCAGGTTCCTGGCCAGGCACGATTTTCCGCTGTTCGAAGGACCATACAGAACCACGAAGTGATGACGGCTCACAATATCCACGATATATTCATATATCGGTGGTGGTACGAAACAGGACCAGTCTCGCTTGTAACTGTCTACCAATGACGCAGGCTGAACACTGGAAAAACTCACCACAAATACTTTCTTCAATTCACGTAGAAAAAAATCGGAGAGATATTCTTGAAGCCTGCTGATCTTATGAAATTCAGGTTTGACTACCACATGAGGATGACGTTCGAACAGGACCTGCCGGAAGGCAGTATCACCTTTGGTTTCCGCCATTGTCACCAGAAACAGAGGCGTTCCCTGAACATAGAGACGATAATAGCTTTCCTTGAATGAGGGCGTATCTGCTTCTGTCAGAATCAAAACAGCAATATGGGCTTTCTCAATCTGGTTGACATATTGGAAGGGACGAAAAGGACGGCGCACACCCGCAAAAAATTCGTTGCGGACCGTCTCCTCGAGGTCTCGCACAAGAGTTAAAACCTCATCACGCGGGTTGTAGTGCCCTTTCTCAACCGATAAATCATTAATGTATATGTGTATCTTTCTCATAGTCGAGTCGATTCTGTCCTGATTTGGACCCTTTCATAATCAAAAGAAAAAATCTTACTGAAACCATTCTGTTTTCTGAACAACTCGAAAAATAACTTGAATAATTGAATTACTAAAAACTTCCAGCTGAAAATTAAGTAATTTTTCATTGCATTTTACTGTTTTCTTTCATATAGTGCAATGTAGTCGGTTTTAAAAAATAATTTTGGACCTTGAATCCGAGGAGGTACCACATGAGTGAAGAAATTATGGAAGATGTGACTGAAACTCACGGAAAGGCAGATTTGTTCAAACGGGCAGTGGCCATCACCATCGACAGTATCATTGCCATGATTATCACCAATCTCTTAGCTAATATCATCCCCTTTCTTGGCTGGATATTGGGCGGTTTAATCGGTGGCGCTTATTTTCTTGTGCGTGACGGCATGAATCTCGAAGCACTCGACGGACAGAGCGTTGGTAAAAAAATCATGAAACTACGCGTCACCGGTGCTGTCGAACCTATTGATTATGTTACTTCGATTAAACGAAACATTACTCTGGGTTTTGTCTACCTACTCTATCCATTGATGATTATACCCATTGCCGGATGGCTGATTCTGATGGCAGGCGCTTTTGTGCAACTCTTGGTTACTATTGTCGAAATCTATAAGGTTGTTACTGACCCCGAAGGTAAACGCATCGGTGATGGTATCGCCGAAACACTTGTTGTCGAAGCTGAATAACTCTTTTCATTGAGAGTAACAGGGGAGGACCAGAGCTGGCTCTCCCCTGTTTTTATAGTTATGGGAGAATCTTTTCATATAGCTTTGGTTGTGCCTCCGGGAGGCTATTTTGCCGAGCGCTGGCGAAACAAAGGTATGCCCGAATTGGGTTTGCTCTATATTGCTGCGGTACTTGAGCAGAATGGGTACCAAGTCTCTTTCCTGCCTTCGAGTGTACTCGGGTTTGATTTTAAAGCTCTTGAAAATCGCTTGATCGAATTGAGACCGGACTTGGTTGGGGTCACCTGCACTACTGAGAACCGTTTTCAGAGTTTTGAATTATTACGTCGGACAAAAGCATGTTTGCCTGACACACACACGGTCATTGGCGGTCCTCATGTTACCAATACTGCTCGGGACACGCTCGAGCACCTTCCCGAGATTGACTACGTTGTCCGCGGTGAGGGTGAACTGACCTGCCTCGATTTGTGCCGGACCTTGCACGATGGCCTCGAGGTCGGCAATATCTCCGGCCTGTCCTGGCGGGATGATAGCGGTCTTATTATCGACAATCCAGCTCGACAACCGATCCCAGACCTGAACGAGTTGCCCTTCCCGGCACGACACTTGGTCGATTACTCAGCCTACAATTTCTGTGTCGATGTGCCGGGTCGCGGAATCCTACCCGCGGCCAACATTATGACCTCACGTGGTTGTCCTTTTAATTGTAATTTCTGCGCTACTCCAGCCAATTGGGGCCGTAAAGTCCGTACGATCTCGCCTGAACGGGTCCTGGATGAAATCGAGGAAGTCTATCAGCATTATGGGGCCCGTGTGATCTGGTTTTACGACGATACCTTTAATCTCAGTAGGCAGAGGGTCGACGCTATTTGTCGCGGTATTATGGATCGAAAGCTTGATATCGCCTGGTTCTGCGAAGTCAGGGTCGATTTACTCGATTTTGATACCTTGAAGTTGATGAGACAGGCCGGCTGCTTTCATGTCGCTTTCGGTATCGAGTCCGGTTCGGAACGCATCCGTCGGGAGATAGTCCGCAAAGATTTCGAACTGGATCAGGCCCGTCAGATAGTGGATTGGTGCCACCAGCTCCAAATCATCGCCAACCCGTTTTTTATTGTCAGTCATCCCACCGAAACGAAAATAGATCTCGAAGAAACATTTGCTGTCATGAAGGAATTGGCTCCCAAAACTCAGCAAAGTATCTCGATCCTGCATGTTTACCCAGGCACAGACCTGGAAAAATACGCTCTGGAACACGGACTGCTCCCCGCCGATTTTACCTGGACCAGACCAGACCGCCGGATTATTACCCTTCCCGCGGCTCAGGGCGAGGTCCCTCTCTTTCTCGACCGATTATCCTGGTGGCAACTCGGTCGGGTCCTGTTTCAATGGTCATCAAGCCAGGGTTACTCGGTTGGCAACAAAATTCCAACTATTTTAAAAAACATCCGTTCGTTCAAAGATATCTATCGCTACGCTATCCTTTTTTTCTGCTTTTGTTTCTATCGCTATCGCCACATAACATAACAAGATCGTCTTTGGGGACAGACAAATTAAGCAATTTGCAGTCAACATGAAGAAAGGGGGAAGGATCATGGCACGTCGAGCGAGATTGAAGTATGAGGACCCGCGGGACGGGTATTACCATCTTATCAGCCG
>JAFGSJ010000083.1 GCA_016934675.1 bacterium
CAGTCAACAGTTCAGATTGAGAGAAAGGCAGCGTCGCAGCCCATGATTTGTGTTCTGTCCGAAACCAGGCTGAAGCCTGGTTCTTCGAACCTGCGGTGATTGCTGCTCCGCAGCATAGAACAATAAAAAACCGACAGCTCCTTCAGGAACTGTCGGATTGATCTGGAGGAGCGCTTACCATCTCTGTCACCCGCTGGCGGGGAATTCAGGGGGGGAGTTTGTCAAAAGCCATTAATGTAATGAGACTTATGGGCAATCTTAAAGAGTTGGCCGCATCAGGTGAAATCCTCCCCTCAACTCCATTGGTGTTAACTTAGAGAAAAGCTTAGATCCTGGCAATGCCGCCGTCGCGTCGAAGTGCTGCTTTGGCGTGCCACGGAGACGGAAATTGCCAGGCTATTATCAAACCGTCCCGCTGTGATAGGCTAAAATTATATTGGTCTCAAATTACTCCATTTCATTGGGCTTACGTTAACACCTATGCCCCCAGCCTCCTCCAAAAGTACAGCATATTTCCATATTTTTCAGATGATTCATAGCCAATCGACAACCCCTTCCCTCGAAAAGCTCGGGCCAGGTCACGCGGCTTCGTGAGCTCTTGAAAGAATACCGAAATCCATTTCCTCCCTTTCTTTTCTCTATCATTAACCACTTATCAGCCCTGATGCTCGGTTGATAGTTGACTGTCCCTACCTCCTACCCACTCGAAGAAACCTTGACATACATCTGGAATATGATACAATTTATAATGAAACGAGATGTTGGTATCATTACAAACACAGACCTTTTAGGAGGAGCTATGAAAAAAAGTTTGTTCATTGTATGTTTTGTTTTTACAGCTACAGCCGTGTTTGCATTTCAGCAGGTTACGTATCCACCCGAGCTGGAAGCTTTGTTTACCAATATTGATACAGCTGTGGGCAAACAGGCGTTGACCCCAGTTGATCAGATCGGGCAATTGCTCGACAACGGGCCGGTTTTTCAGGATTTCGCTCGGGAACATGGTCAATGGCGTTTTTTCATTGATACCCGTTCTGGTCAGCTTGGATTCATGGATGGCAAGGGCATTCCCTTTATTCCCGGTAATGGTGTGGACAATACCGTAACCATGAAAGACCTGGCCCCTTTTGCCAAGGGACCGGTCACAGAGGTGACCTCGAGTGTAATCGAGACCAAAGTCCGTTATTTCCTCGAGGAATGGCAGGAATTATTCAAACTGGACCTCGATGATCTGGTCCTGGATCGTGATGCGACATTCCAGGCAACCGAGAATCTGTGGTATGTCCGCTTTGCGTATGTGCCTCATGGTGTTCCGGTCGAGAATGCTTTTTTTGTTGTCCGGATAAGCCATGGTAATATCATTCAGATAGGACAGGAAGGCATCAGCCCGGTGCAGGTGGACCCGGTCCCGCAGATCAGTCGGGAGGAGGCCTGGATCACGATCGAGGACTATCTGGCCGGTAGTCCTCCTCTTGATATCGAAAAAGGCACACTCAAGTATATCGCCTTGCCGGTGAAACAGTGGCAGCGTTCGGCGATCGGGTCTGGATACAGTCACATGCTGGTTTGGGATTTTTATTTTCGGGTTGAAGGGTATGCTCAGCAATATCGGGCCTGGATCAATGCTCATACCGGTAAAGTAGTACTCTTCCGGGACGAGACCAAATACGGCTATGTCGATGGAGGTATTTATCCGGTCCATAACGAACAAACCGAGGAGGTGAAACCGTTCCCCTATGCCGATTATGGGACAGGGGTTTACACGGACCTGGCCGGATATTATTCGGGTACATCCGGCACATCGACCTTGGCTGGTGAATATGTGACCATCAGTGATACCTGTGGTTCGATCAGTCTGGCTTCCGATGGTAGCGGCAATATCAATTTCGGGACTTCGACCGGGATCGACTGCGATACGCCGGGCGTTGGAGGTACCGGCAATACGCATGCCTCACGTTCCTGTTTCTATCATGTCAATCTGATCAAGGAGAAAGCTCGGAAATACAAACCTTCTAACAGTTGGCTTCAGGGCAATCTGACCTCGAATGTCAACATCGATCAAACCTGTAATGCCTTCTGGAACGGCAGTACCATTAATTTTTACCAGTCCGGAGATGGCTGTAACAATACCGGCGAATTGGCTGGCGTATTTCTGCATGAATGGGCACACGGTCTCGATCAGAATGATGGCAACGGGAGTGCGCCTGATGGTGGTTCCGGTGAAACGTACGGCGACTGGACCGCCACTTTACAGCTCCATAACTCCTGTGTGGGTCAAACCTTCAGACTGGAGGGTTTATGCGGTTATGGTAATGCATGTTCGAGTTGCACCGGTGTACGTGAGATTGACTATGAACAGTATGCCACGCCCACTCCGGCCACGGTCACGAACTCGAAGACCGCCGGGTTGTATGCTTGTCCAACCAGTTCGTCCTGTTATGGTCCCTGCGGTCTCGAATGCCATTGTGAAAGTGTGTTGGCCACCCAAGCTCTCTGGGACCTGGCTGTTCGCGAATTACCCGCTCAAGGATATGATAGTGCAACTTCCTGGCAACTTTCCGATAAATTCTGGTATGTTTCCCGCGGTTCCGAAGGGGCCACTTACCAGTGTGATGACGATCCCGAAACCAACGGCTGCAATTCAGGCAGTCTGTATAATCTGTATCGGGCGGTAGATGATGTGGACGGCAATTTAAACAACGGCACACCTCATGCCGCTTCCATTTTTACTTCACTGAACAGGCATGAGATCGGCTGTGGACTCTCGACCGATCCGGAAAACCAGAATTCGAGTGAGTGTCCGTTCCTGTTTTCACCGACATTGTCAGGGTCAGCCGGCGATAATCAGATTCAACTGAGCTGGAACAGCGTCAGTGGTGCGACAGCATATATTTTGTATCGCAATGAGTTGTCGTGTGATGCCGGATTCACCGAAGTTTATAATGGTGCTGCTCTGAGCTATACAGACAACTATGTGGTCAATGATGTGACCTATTACTATCGGGTCATGGCCACCAGCAACGGCGGGGATTGTATCAGCGCGATGAGCAATTGCCAGACACTCACGCCCAGTGCCACTTCCTGTACCATGACGGTTAATGTCACCCCTGACGGGACGACGACCGTGTGTGGCGGGGTCAATATCGTTTTCATGGCGACCCCTACGGGCGGAACGAGCCCATATACGTATCAATGGACCGAGGACAGTTCCGATATAAGTGGGGCGACCAATGCGACCCTGACCAGGAATTATGGTCCGGCCCAGTCCCATACCTATAACTGTAAGGTTTCGGATGCGGGCGATTGTGTTGACATTATCGATACATCCGATTCGACCGGGACGTGGACTACGCAACCGACTGCACCCACGATCAGTTCGGTGAGCGATCTGGATGCGTGTGCGGCCACGGGTGTATCGATCGTGTTTACCTCAGGCTCCGGTGCCACGAGTCACAATCTGTGGGTGGACGGTTCTCAGGCGGTGACGGGCATTACCAGCCCATACACGTATGTGCCCGGTAATACTTCGAGCCACAGCTATGTTGTTCGAGCCGTGAACGGCAGTTGTTACGCCAACTCGAACGCTGTAGCCGGGACCGATCTCAACGATGCCGTGACCACAGCTCCGGTCATCACCAGTATTGTTGATCACGATCCATTTGTCCAGGACGGTGTCAATATTTCCTATACTGCCGGTTCACCCGCCACTTCTCATGATTTATGGTGTGATGGCAGTCTGGTTGTGACTGGCTTTGTGTCCGGCGGTTTGTATAATCCGGGTGATCTTGATGGTCATTATTACTTTATCCGGGCAATCAACGGCAGTTGTTATGCTGATTCTGCAACAGAATACTTCCAAGAACAAGTGGGAGTAATGCCTCCTGAAATCACGCCTGTTAGTTGGAGTGGTAAGGAGACACTGACCTGGACAGAAGAAACGACCGCCACGAACGGCTATATACTTTATCGCGGTCTACGGGCTGATTTGGCCGAGCTGTTGACCAGTAATACCGATTTTTGCATCCGGTGGACCGGCTCGAGTTCGAGTGAGACATCAGCGACCGGCCTGACCGAAACGGGCCCTGCAGAGGATTGCTATTACTACCTCGTGACCGGTGTCAGTGGGGTTGGTGAGGGCACGGCTGGTGCGGCTACTGCCGGTGAACGACAGGTTGATGATACCGGGGCTTGTCCCTGATCACCTGTAAACTGAATTTTTGGGGGTTGAGCACTCGTGCTCGACCCCTTTTTTTATTTAAAGAACAAAGCGGCAATTTTTCCCGGAGATGTCGCGGGCAAGTTCGATCAGCATGCCTTCCCGGATGGACACGTGCGGGACCGTTATTGTGGAAAACCCTGAATGGATGAGCAGGTATTCGAGTACAAGTGCGGCCGGAAAAATGACATCAGCCCGATCTGAGGGCAGGTCCAACGTAACCATGCGTTGTTCGACAGTCAGGGCTTGTAATCGGGCGATAAGTTGTTTCAGTTCGTTCAGATACAGGAGATCGAGGCTGTTCGGATCGAGAGTTTGCTTCCGTAGATAGGTCAGGGCCTCGATATTACCGCCCACACCAATGAACAGGTCTTCTTTGGTCTGCCCACGGTGCTGTCGGATGTATGATTTCAGTGGAGCAAGGTAATCGCGGACCAGTTCGATACTACGTTCGTGCTCCCCGATCTGCGGACCGAACAGGTGCAATAATCGGACCGCTCCCATCTGAAAACTCCGGCTCAGCGAAATCTGGCCGTTGTGCAGGAAGGCGACCTCAACACTGCCGCCGCCGATATCGATCAGGATTGCCCGTTTTTGATCGAGCTCTAATTTAGAGCAGACCGCACAACTGACCAAACGTATCTCTTCCTGGCCGTCGATCAGGACGAGTTCGATGCCGGTCAGTTCATCGAGTGTGCTCACAATCTCGGTCCGGTTTTCGGCTTCGCGGAGGGCACTGGTTCCACAGGCCCGAATTCGCTGGACCTGGTGTTTATCGAGCAGGGAACGAAACCGGGCGAATGAAATGATTAATTTTTTCAAGGTTTCGGGCGAAATCCGGCCGGTCGAGAAGACATCCTGACCGAGCCTGACCGGTTCTCGACCAGCGTCGACAAAGCGAAGATGCTGATGGTCATCAAGAGAAGCTATGGTAATACGGGCCGCGTTCGAGCCCAGATCGATTGCGGCAATATTCGACATGGTGAAAAGTCCTCCCATCTCCAAGACGATTAGAGTGTCAGACATGTGCATGGGTATGGTAATAAAAAATGTGGATAAACACAAGGATGTTATACCAGCCAATAGAATTTTCATGCCTATATTCGAATGGTCATGTGATTCAGAGTTGTCTAAATCAAAAAAAAAGCGCATACTATGCTACATTGGGAATAACTGTAGAAGATAACCTATCTCAGGAGGGTCACTATGTCTCGTGGTTTTATGTGTGTCGTGCTCTGTTTCTCGATTATTTTCGTAATGCAATTCATGCCGATCGGCTGTAATTCGGATGATGACGATGACGGTCGGGGGGCCATTGAAGTTGGGTCCAGTCCTCAAGGTGCCTATGTTTATCTTGACGGTCAGGGGACCGGAAGGCATACGCCCACGACGATCAGTGAAGTTGCCGTGGGGGTCCATGCGATCCGATTGACCATGAGCGGTTATCAGGATTATTCCGGTTCAGTCACAGTCTATGAAGGTGAGACGTCATCCTTTTTTGGAGAATTGGATCCCGATGATCAGCCGACACCGACGAACACGCCTGAGACGCCGACACCGACACCGACCGTTACCCCTACCGGCACACCGAATGAGAAGCCCAATCTTCATGCCATTTCGATCCAGACTTCAGGTGGTCATATCACCAGTTTTACCTGGGAAAACAATGGGAATGCGCCCGTGACACAGGTGTTCGAGTGTATGCTCTATTCGAACGTGGAGGATCCGCCCTATTATTGTTGGGGTTTTAATATCAATCCGCCCGTGGCGCCCGGCGTGTATACGACCCCGTGCAATATCGCTTTACCGGCTGTGACCTATCAACTCTGCCTCATCGTTGACACTGCCGATGCCATCGATGAGTCCAACGATGACTGGTCGGACAATGTCTTCTGCCGGGATTACCCGTAAGGATCAGATTACGTTTTCTCCTTGAGATCGTATTTTTTCATTTTCTGGTAGAGATTGGTCCGGGAAATACCGAGTAATCGAGCGGCTTTGGCTTTACTGCCCTGGGTTTTTTCCAGGGCGGCCCTGATCAGTTCCCGTTCGTGTTCCTGGATACTGAGCGGTGAGTGGGCGTGGTCTGAATGATAAGCCAGACCTGTTTTTTTAAGGCCGATTTCAGCTGAGATCATGTCTGTGGTGATCACGTCGTCACTAAAAATATAGAGTCGTCTGATCTCGTTTTCGAGTTCGCGGACATTGCCGGGCCAATCGTAGTCGCACAGAAAGGTCAGGGCATCCGGATGAACGCGTTTGGGACCGCCGCCTGTTTCCTGGGCGACCTTTTTCAGAAAGTGATCGACCAGAAGCGGAATATCCTCTTTTCGGTCCCGGAGAGGCGGCAACTGGATTCTGATGACATTCAGGCGATAGAACAGGTCTTCACGGAACTTATTGTCCCGAACCAATTCGTTCAGCGGTTGATTACTCGAACAGATGAGTCGGATATTCACTTTTTCCGTATGTTTGGCACCGACCGGCCGAACTTCCTTCTCATGAATGACCCTGAGAATGCCTTTTTGCAGAGCATCACTCATGTTCGCTATTTCATCGAGAAACAAAGTCCCTCCTTCAGCTTGTTGAACCAGGCCCTTTTTGTCATGCAAGGCCCCGGTAAAAGCGCCTTTGGTATGGCCAAACAGTTCGGCTTCAAACAATGTGTCGGGAATGGCCCCGCAATTTTCCGAGACAAATCGACAATCCTTGCGTAGACTATTGAAATGGATGGCTCGTGCCACCAGTTCCTTGCCCGTGCCACTCTCGCCCTCGATCAGGACCGGGTAATCATAGGGCGCGATCCGGTCAAGCAAACTGAACAAGTGCATCATTTTCGGGCTCGAACCGACCAGATTATCGTAACGATAACGTCGCTGCAACTGGCTGTGACTCAAGGCAAGTTCTTTCTCGACATCAAGCAGATGGACTTCCTGCGTCTGCAGTTTTTCCTGTAATTGTTCATTTAAAGCCTCGATTTTTACCTGATTCTCACGATTTTCTTCGAACAGTCGGGCCACTTCAAGTATGATCCCCATCTGATGACCGAGTGCCTGGAAAAAGGTTAAATCCGCCTCGACAAATTCATTTTTGTTTTTCTTGCTATCGACATAGAGCACGCCGATAATGCTTCCCTTGACCACCAAGGGTGTACACATGACTGACAGGAGCTGCAATTCCAGGATGCTTTGACCCGGCTTGGCCAGACCATTCGGGTCCATGGTAACATAGCACAGCGATTTTCCGCTCTCGAGGACCTGGGCCGGGATACTCTGAGAAATAAATGGTTCTACCGTCACGGTTTTCTTACCCGCCCAACGTCCTCGCTTGAAATGCAACTGACCGGCCTCATCCGTGAGCAGCAGCAAACCACGCTCCGCACCGGTCAATTCGATCGCTTTATCGACAATGACTGCTTCCACCTCAGCCAAATCTGGCAGATGTCGTGCTGCTTCAATGGCCTGGATTAAAATGCCCGTGTTGCGAAAGTTAAGGGGATTGCTGTCGGTCCAAAACTCCGAGGCCTCCCCACTGAACCAGCTATCCATCAGATTGGCATCATAGAGGCAGTACCAGCTCGGATCATTCTGTTTGTTGCCCCAACTGGCAGCCACCCGAGAATTTCTGACCAGTTCCGCGACTGTGCGACCATGATCAGGATATAGGGCCAGCCCCGCCCGACAGCTTTGAAAATAACGCTTGAGTTGACCCTGCTGACGTAATCTGGTACACAGGGCTTCTACCCTGGTCGTTATCTCGCCATGGTCATGCCCAAGTAACATCAACTCGAGATTGTTCCGCTCGTCAATAGTCATGAGCACGTCTGCCGGGTAGGTGTGGTGCATATACTGGGCTATCTGACTTAACGCTTTCTCACGCTGGACCAGATATGACGAACCGGAACGGTTATCGAGTCGATTCAGAGGCAACGTAACCAGACCAAGGCATACATTCGATTGTTTACAACAATGGGCGATTGCTTCAACCCTTAATCGAAAGACCTCGGTCAAACAATATTCAGGAGGATAATTATGCGGCCTCAACAACATCCGGCTCGAAATACTACTCAGGACCGAGCCGAACAAATCGATGATCAATCTGAAATCAGCCCGTGAATAATCACATAGATCCCAACTCATTTTTCGTCTGTACAATAGATGGACCGTGCCCAACTGAACAGAATATCGATTGTCGGCATCGGTCTTATCAAATAGCAGTCGAGCGGATAAAACGCATTGCACTGAGGAACCGGACTGGTGTATCCCATCCTGGAAATCGGCCTCAATCCCTGCCTGATCAGCCAGGGAAGCTCGATAACGTTCGAGCTCAATCGGTTTCAAGACTGAATTACTGTTCAGATACTTATGCTCCGATTCCTCACCCCAGGGAAGAGTCACACGCATCACGCCGGCATCAGCCTTGAACTCGATGGTCACGAGCTTGACCAAGCGTTGACATACCTTCCGATAGTCATGCCCTGCCTCGGTCCATGATCCAATCACCTGCCGGAAGAAAGAGCCCGGATTACTGCCTCCTCGTATCGTCGTACTCTTCACCCCATTATCCTCCCGATAAAAGTTGATCATTCATGACTGATGCCCGGTCCCTTACCATCTTGACTCTGATGTGAAGAGAGAGCGATTGTACTGACAGCCAAGTGTAGCAAAAAAAAACGAACATGTCCAATTTTTTTACATGTTTACAGAATGAGATAGCTGGACAAGGCCAGACAAAAGATATACTAATGCGGAGCAGATTGGGGGAGGGAATCTGTCGGTTCGGGATGTTTCAAGGGCGGAGGGCCCGGTCAGGACTTCAGCTCAAGCAAGGAGAACAATAATTGGATTCGGTCTTACGATATGGTACGAAAATTGCTACTCAAGAAAGTATCAGTCAGGAGTATAGTCTGCTTTTTTTGAAACACTATTCAGGACGGATTGAGATATGGTGCGCAAGATAGGGTTGATTCTCATGATCGCGATGCTGTCCTGGTTTGCGTTTTTTATCTCACCTCACAGCAAAATATGATATGTGGGGGTTCTGAAGCCAGGTAATTCCGAGCGAAGTTCATCAAGGAGATGAGGTTAAAAGAACCGGGATGGCATCGGCCAGGAATTTTTGGGCTAATTCAGTCAAGGTTGCCTGTTTAGCTTCATGCTCCTGGGTATGGTCGTGGTGTTGGGAATGGATGGTTTTAGAGAAGATGATGGTATTGGTTGCGATTTGAGTGATGTTTCCCTCGATTGTGCCCTGAGCAGAGAATTTTGTCGAGGATGGTGTTAACTTATTGGCATTGACACGGGTCTCGAGAATGATAACGAAGTGAGCCTTATATTTTTGTCCGAGCCGTTGAGGTGCGTTGCTGATATTTTTATCAGATTTTAAAGAAAAAAACTCGTCGTGGCTTCGTTGCAGAGATGAGGAATTCAGGCAGGAAATATTTTTTTCGGCGAGTATATTGATGATTTCGCGGGCCAGGTAGCGTCCTGATGCGGTTAGCTGGGGTGAGTTACAATCGGTCAGGACGATAGTTTTGCGTAAGGTTGGGGCCGGATCCGATGAGAGGGGATCGGCAGCGCTTGTGTTTATCCGGGGCACATCCCAGAATCCGCTCATAATCAACCCAAGCAGGAAAAGCATTACCTGGAAGCGGGTGATCTTGAGCGGGCACTTACGATCAGAGTACGATTGTCTGATTTGCTTCATTCCTGATTCCTTTCAGAGGCATAATCGAGGGGATCGATCTCGACAATGACCCCAATTTCCATTTTACGGTATTCGCGTCGGGAGAGGCAAAAAAGTGAGTATTCGGCAAAGATTTCGCAAGGTGTTTTCTGGAAGTAAAGCTCTCCTTTCCCGGCATCGAGTGTTTGACCGGTGACGGGGTGGACCAGTTTTTCACCCCGGTGATAAAAGGAAAGAAGTTTATCTTTAGTCAGTCCCCAATTTCGGCCGATATCGACATAGACGCAGTAGTGACCGTTTCGTTTTTCCTTTTTAATGACCAGGCCTCGGGCGGGGAAGGCATTCTGGATTGGTTTCCAGAATTGGGCTACTGCCTGATGAAGGGCTTCTTCGGTCAGCATTTTCATATTTTTAGGTGTTGTAGTCCGGGCGGCTTCGTCCTGGATTTGTCCGATCCGGTGGTCCGAAAAGATGAGGAGATTCTGGTCGACATTTAGCAATTCGAGTCTGAGCGTGACGGCAGCGGTGGCGAGTTTCACGGGGGTCTGCCCGCCCTCATCGTTTGTGCGTATTTCGTTGGTCACCTCATACTTGAAATCGCTCAGCGTGCCCAGAACGACCAGATGGGCTCCGAGTTGTTTACCGTATTTTATGGCCATGTAGTGGTCCATCTCGAGGTTATTTTCTTTCAGTTCCTTAACAAAGCCCAAGCTTCTGTTTTTCTCGATCACATTGAAATATTCGAGTTGTTCGAACAGGTGTGTGATTTCATTCATGGCATTATCGCAAAAATCGATTTTGACCCGGTCATCATTTTGAAAGATCGAGAGAAAAACCGCTGATTTTTCTCGGGCCTGGGTCGTCTGGGGCATGATCAACACGACCATAGCGGTCAGTAGACCGAGTAGTAAGAATAAGATAATGCCGTTCGTTTTACCTGATTTCATGAGACCTCCTTGAGAGAACCGGCCCGATCGAGAAAAAGTGGATATTGTGTATGTGATAGCTGTCTTTATGTACATTTTCAACAATCGGGACCGAGCATGGTTTCATTTGGGCCCATGTTTTCCATGCCATGGCTTTTTTTGTTAGGATCAATGCTGATGGATCTGAATGTATCTGATAGTGTCGTGATAGGTTTTCTTCTCGAAAAATGCGAGCAGCAGATCCTCGGCAAGGAGTGTACTGTTAAAACTGGCTCATTTTGACTCAATGCTATTGAGAGTTTCGATAAATACTGCTATGATAGCACAACATATTCAGATTATTTTGAAAGAGAGGGTGAATTGGACTACAGTATACAATGAAACAAGACAATACATAATCTGGTTTGAGAAAAGACATATCTAATTACAAGAGGAGATCGCACATGAGACAGCGTTGGTTCAAGAGATGGGCAATGGTTCTTTGTCTGGTCGGTGTATGTTTTTTTCTGAGTGTTAGTCTGACCAAGACCGCAGTATGGGCTGAGAATACCGAAGATGTTGGTCAGATTTTAGCCACCATGAAAAAGGCCATCATCGAGAAAAACGATCCTATGCGGAACCGGATGTACTTCAAGTTGAGGATAATGGGCAAACCGGCTGTTAATCCACTTATCGAGGTCTTGTCTGATCCGGAGCCGGGTGTTTCGGAATATGCTGTGTTTGTGTTGGGTTGGATTGCCGATCCCGATGCCATTGAAGCTATGAAGGACTATCTGAAAAAGGGGAATGAGTCTCAGAAGAAGGCGGCTTTGCAGGCTTTGGGCAATATGGCCTGGGGGACCGATGAAGCAGTCCGCAAGGAAGTTCACGCCCGGGCCGTGGATGAAATGATGAAATATCTCGATGATCCGAGTCAGGTCGTTCGACGTGAGGCAGCGTATGGTCTTGGCTTAGCCGGGAGTACCAAAGCCATTCCCATCCTCCAGAAATATGTGAACGACAGCGATGAACTGATGCGTTATTTTGCCAAGGAAGCGATCGATCGGATCGAGAATACGCCGAAGGGCTTCTAGAGGAGAGAGGGTCCGACCATGGGCAAGAGTAAAAGCAAAAAAGTAGGTTTCCTGAAAAGACATCACGCCAAACGTGAACGACAACGCCGCCAGAGAAAGAAGGCCCTGAAAAACGTCACCAGTCCTATGAAACAGTTGAGGAGTCTTTCTGCGGAAGAGATTAAGCACTATCTCGAGGACTCACCCTTACTCCTGGCTGAAACCGAATTCGAGGGGACCGGTTTTGCGGTCGAAGCCGTGAAGAAGCATACCGATACGGTTTTGGAACAGTATCAGGACCGCTTGACCAAGGCCCAGAGCAAAGATATCCCCCGCAAACGGGCGATTTACGAGGAAATGTGTGCCGAGATTGTGGCTAAGTTGGTCAACAAACCATTTATTATGAGTCTGCTTCGCAGGGTGCGCTCATGTGCCAAACGCTTGAAAGAACATGGCAATAAAGAGCAATTGACCCGAATAGTCGTAACCGAAGCTACCTTGAATATTCCTCAGATTCCGACCGAGGTCCATCCTTTTATTGTCGGTATTTATGAAAAGGTACGTCTGCTGGCTTACCCTGATTTTACCATAGCCGGTTTCGAGCAAGTCCTGAACTGGCAGGACCGGCTTGTCCTGGAACGAGAGGCCGAGAAAACCGTCAGCGGTAATGTGGATAATGAGGTCGAGGTCAACGCAATCCTGGCTGCGGATGAACGTTTCCAGCCCAAGGATAGCGAGCGGGGCACGGCTTATGCCTGGATGAGGCCCTCATCCGAGAGCGAAGCGGCCCAACCCTCAATGGTCCAAGCCGGGCTCCTGACAATCGTGGAGGGTAAACTCGAATTGAAAACCGAGTCATATTCACTGGCTGAAGAAGCTCGTGGACAGCTCGAAGAGCTCCTGAAAAACCATTTCACAGAACCTGAGGAAGAGGATGAAGAGGAAGCCGGGGTCGACGGTGGCGCTGATGAAGGAAAGAGTGGGAGCACGACCACGGCAGAACCTGAACCGTCACCAGAGGAGAGACCTCAACCCAAGGGGAGCGGCAAAACCAAGAGCGACAAGCCCAAGAAAGAGAAATCAAAGAAAGAGACAAAATAACCCCATGGGACCATTCAAGAAATATCTGCTCCTCGTAGTGCCCTTACTATGGAAGGTTTTTCTCATTGTCTTCTGTGCAACCATGTTCGGTGCCTTTGCCGGGGATACAAAAGTCGAGAAGCCGGAGACAGCATTCGAGCAGCAATGGAAAGAACTGATAACCATTTATAACGCTCTCGAAGAGTATACTCCTGCGGACCTGGACCCCAAGGAAATCTTTTATGGTGGTATCAGGGGTATGCTCGCCACACTCGATCCGCATACCCACTTTCTGGATGACGACGCGTTCAGTTATATGCGTGAGGAGCAGGAGGGCAGTTTCTTTGGTATCGGTATTTCATTCGATATCAGTCCGGACGGTTATTTGCGGGTTGTGGCCCCGATCGATGGCACACCGGCACAGCTTCTCGGCATTCGGGCCGGTGATCGGATCGTAAAAATTGATGGTGAATCAACAAAAAATATCACCGAAGTTGAAGTGATCAGGAAACTTCGGGGCCAGAAGGGCAGTAAGGTCGTAATTACCATTCAGCGTGAAAGCCAGCCCGAACTGAAAGATATTACCATCGTGCGTGATCGCATACCACTCCTGACCGTGCGTGAACCCTATCTGATCCGTCCGGATATCGGTTATATCAAGGTTACTCAATTCAGTAAGCCGACCAAGGAGGAATTGATCAAAGCTCTTGAAATCCTCAAAGAACAAGGTATGAAAAAACTTGTCCTCGACCTCAGGAACAATCCCGGCGGGCTCCTTGATCAGGCAGTCGAAGTTTCGGACATTTTTATCGATAAGGGTAACAAAATCGTGATGACTGACGGACGCATCCCCAGCTCGCATTTTGAATTCGTAGCCACTACGCCCGATACATACAAGGATTTACCGATCATCATTCTGGTGAACAGCAACAGCGCCAGTGCAAGTGAAATCGTGGCCGGGGCCCTTCAAGACCTTGACCGGGCATTGATTGTCGGGGAACGGACTTACGGTAAAGGCCTGGTCCAGAGGCAGTATCCTCTCGAACCTCGTTCTCTGGGAACTGCTCTCCAAATCACCACTGCCAAATATTTTACCCCCTCACAACGCTGTATCCAGAAATCGTATAAAACCCAGCATGATCTCCTGGCCTTTCATGTCGAAAAGACGCACACACCTCTCGATGAAGAACGCGATCAGGTCTTTTTCAGCCGCGGCGGCAGAAAACTCGAAGGTGGTGGTGGGATTGTGCCTGATATCGTCCTCGAACAAACCTTTCCGGATATTCTCCTTAAGCTGTTGATCAAGGACATGTTTTTCAGTTTCGCCATCAATTTTGCCAGCCAGCATCAGAGTATCGAGCGTGATTTCGAGGTCTCGGACCAGCTTTTTGACGAATTCCGAGCCTTTGCCGAACAGGGTGGTGTGGAAGAAATAACTGAACAGGACTGGCTGAAAGACAAGGAACAGGTCCGGATCTGGATCAAACAGGAGATCATCTCGGCCTTTTTCGGTCTGGATGCCAAATTGCGTGTGGCTAACGAGCATGACACCCAATTGGTTGAGGCCTTGAAATTATTCGATCAGGCCCAGGAACTGCTCGAGACATACAGGGCTGCCATGCCCACTGAACAGCAACCCTGATCGCCCAGGTTTTATCGAGTCCTGTGATTTGTAGGCCCGCTCGGCTTCAGGATTTCAAGAAATCCTCTTGAAATAGTAATGGTGGGACACGTCTGCTTATAGTAAAGCAAAGCTGGGCGATCATCCAACCTGCAACAATCGGGCGGATGACACTTGACTGCCAGCACTATCGCCTTAGGCTCTTTCTTTTTGTTTATGATGCTCGTACAATACAGGACATTTTCGTATGAGCCGCGAAGCAGCACAGCAGCGAAGCTGCTGTGCTGAAAAGTATCGGGCAAACATGTGTAGTAAGAGAGTAAATAGTCAAGATCAGGCTCAAGATCATCTCATAGTGAGAACGTCAACGACTTTTTTACCGAAGGCAATAGATGATTCGACTGAATTCCCGGTAATGAAGGGCCAATCGAACTCGACTCGGGGTTTATCTCGCGTGGCATCGGGATCACCGATACAGAGGCCTCCCGGTCCGACGGCATCGCGGGCAATATCTTCGAGGGGATAGAGAAAACCGGCATACACCGCATCGGTCCCCTTATTGTCTTCGGTCGCACCCCATAATTCCAGGGTCACGTCATCTTCAAAATCCCAGGCCCGTGGATGGCACGCGACCCTTCTGCCTTTGATAATACTGTTGTAGGCATCTTTTGGGTCTCGGGTCCAGATAAGAGCAGCGGTGGCATAGCACAGAGTCGCGATTAACTTATCGGTATAATAGGCCTCATAGATAAGTCTCCTGAAATACTTGTTGGGCGCCAGGTCCATCATGGCTCCCAGTCCCCCTGTACCAACAATGGCATCATAATCAGCCATTTTTGCATCGGCAAGTTTAATGGGTCTTGCCCACTCATCGCCCATGACCAATTCTTTGGTACGATCACAGACAAACTTGGGATTGACTTTCGGATTCGCGCCGGGAATTTTCGCGAGCATAGGATCGACAAAATCGGGGTCCACACTGATCTTGAGCGGAAGCGGCTTCTTCCCCTGCGGCGTGGCAAGAGTCACCTTGAAACCGGCTTTTTTAAACTCGTCCCAAGGCCCCTGTAGTTCTTCTGCCCACACACCGAAATTCGTGGCACACACGAGAACTTTTTTTGACATGTATTGCCTCCTTGTAAGAGATGTTCGTTCCTTTTCCCATATCATAAGTGCACTATAGTATCAATAGGAACTTTCAGCCAAAATCCACCACCTGTTTTGAAGAGATGTTCCCAATGCGATTTTTCGAGTGAATCTGGGACACTCGAATTGAATCTGAATCTGGACACACGAATGTATCATCTTCAGTTGACAAAGAGATGGAAGAAAGTGTATCACGATCATTGCTGCGTAGCAGCAAGCACTGCAGGTCCGAAGCACCAGGCTTCAACCCTGGTTTCTATTAGAACAAGAATAGTGGGCTGCGAAGCTTTCTTTTTCCAAATCTGAAATGTTTGTACCAGTCCATATTTTCATTCTATGCAAAACGGCAGCGACGCTGCCAGGGGTGCTTGGGCTTTGGGCACCACCTTGAAAGGCGGTGCTTCGGATCTGCGGTGATCGTCGCTACGTGACGAATAAACTCTAAATCATGTCCGCGTGTCTGCTCATTCTTTCATTGGCAATATCGGGACAATAAGATGGTCGTAGCTGGCCGCGTTGGTCAACATACAGACCACTGACGGCACAACTCCCGGCATCGATGGCCGGACTTCCTGCCCGCAGGGCAGAGATATTCTGTATTCTGGGACACACCAATGTATCATCTTGGGACACACATGCACCTACAATCATAAATTTCCTTCTTAATTACTTGCATAAAGGACAGAATCGAGATATGGATGTAGTGCAAAATGACACGGTCCAGTCTGGTCATAGGTCCGGATTTTTCGTTAGGATAATGGATGCTTTAATCCCTTGAAGCGACAAGGGTCAGCAAAGGAGGCTACTCCATGAGTCGAAAAAAGGTAATCATGGATGGTAACGAAGCCGCAGCGCGCGTCGCGCATGCGACGAACGAGGTAATAGCCATATACCCGATCACGCCGTCATCGTCCATGGGCGAACACGCCGATGAATTTTCAGCCAGAGGAATGAAGAACATATACGGAACGGTGCCAACTGTAACAGAGATGCAGTCTGAGGGTGGAGCGTCAGGAGCGGTCCATGGAGCTTTGACTACGGGTGCGTTAACTACGACTTTCACGGCCTCCCAGGGCTTATTGCTGATGATTCCGAACATGTACAAGATTGCGGGTGAGTTATGTTCGACCGTGTTTCATGTGTCGGCCCGTTCGTTAGCCTGTCAGGCTTTGTCGATATTCGGCGATCACAGCGATGTGATGACCGTGCGTGAGACCGGGTTCGGGTTGTTATGCTCGAACAGTGTCCAGGAAGTCCATGATTTCGCCTTGATCGCCCAGGCGGCGACTTTGGAGACGCGGATACCGTTTGTCCATTTTTTTGACGGTTTTCGGACCTCATCGGAGATCCAGAAGATCGAGGAATTGACCCAGGACGACATGCGGGCCATGATCAAGGATGAATTTGTCATCGCTCATCGCGAGCGGGGCATGAATCCGGAACATCCGGTTTTGCGGGGCAGTTCCCAGAATCCCGATGTCTATTTCCAGGGTCGGGAGACGGTCAATCCGTATTATCAGAAGGCCCCGGTCATCGTCCAGAAGGTGATGGACAGATTCGGCACGCTGATCGGTCGGCACTATCAATTATTCGAATATGTGGGCGCACCTGATGCCGAATACGTGGTGATCATGATGGGTTCGGGGGCCGAGGCCATGCATGAAGTGGTCCAGTACAGCGTGGCCAAGGGTGAAAAAGTCGGTTTGATCAAGGTGAGACTGTATCGTCCATTCAGTCTGGAACATTTCGTTTCGGCATTGCCCGGGACGGTCAAGGCGATTACCGTGTTGGATCGGACCAAAGAACCGGGCAGCCTGGGTGAGCCGTTGTACCTGGATGTACGCACGGCTTTGGGTGAAGCCATGGAGCAGGGTTTGCTCAAGTTAGCCCACTATCCCAAAACCATCGGTGGTCGTTATGGCCTGGGTTCGAAAGATTTTACCGGGGCTATGGCCAAAGCGGTCCTGGACAATCTCAAGCAACAGGCTCCCAAAAATCATTTCACCATCGGGATCATTGATGATGTGACCGGAACGAGTTTGCCGTTTGACAAGCACTTCAACAGCGAACCTGTCGGGGTTAACCGGGCCATGTTTTTCGGTCTGGGTTCGGACGGAACGGTCAGCGCGAACAAGAATACGATCAAGATCATCGGCAAGACCACGGATTACAATACCCAGGCCTACTTCGTGTATGATTCCAAGAAGGCCGGTGCCATTACCACATCGCATCTTCGCTTCGGTAAGGACGCTATCCGCAGTACATATTTGATCAATACAGCTGATTTTGTGGCCTGTCACAACTGGAGTTTTCTGGAAAGATATGACATGCTCTCACACATCAACGAGGGCGGCACGTTTCTGCTGGCCAGTCCCTATGACCGGAATGAGGTCTGGGACAAGATGCCGATCGAAGTCCAGGAAGCCATCATCCGCAAGAAACTGAAATTCTATATCATCGATGCGATCACGATCGCCAAGGACCTCGGTTTGGGGGCCCGGATCAATATCATCATGCAGACGGCCCATTTCATCATTTCCGGTATACTCGAACGGGAGCAAGCCATCGAACTGATCAAGAAATCGGTCAGGGACACGTATGCAGTCAAGGGCGAGAAAGTGGTCAATATGAACCTGGGTGCCGTGGAAGCTGCAATCAAGAACATTCAGGAAGTATCATATCCGGACAAGGTGACCAGTACGTTTCATCGTCCGCCCCTGGTCCCCGATCATGCCCCTCAATTTGTGCATGAGGTCACCCAGGAGATCATCGCCGGTCGTGGTGATGAGTTGCCTGTGTCCAAGATGCCAGCGGATGGGACCTTCCTCACAGCCACAACCCAGTATGAAAAGCGTAATATCGCCGTGGATATCCCGGTCTGGCATCCGGAGACCTGCACTCAGTGCGGTTATTGTTCGTTCGTTTGTCCTCATGCCGCTATCCGCATGAAGGTTTATGACCCGAAACTGTTGAAGGATGCCCCGGCCACGTTCAAATCGATCGATGCTCTGGGCAAGCAGTATAAGGGACTGAAGTTTACGCTCCAGGTCGCTCCCGAAGATTGTACGGGCTGCGGGGTCTGTGTGCATACCTGTCCGGCCCAGCGCAAAGATGCCGATGGCAACAAGACCGAACTCAAAGCCATTAAGCTGGAGTTCCAGGTGCCTTTACGCGAGCAGGAGCGGGAAAACTACGAGTTTTTCCTCAATCTGCCGGAGGTGGACCTTTCACTGTTCAAGATGGACACGGTCAAGGGCAGCCAGTTTCTCAGACCTTTATTTGAATATTCGGGCGCGTGTGCCGGATGCGGCGAGACACCTTATGTCAAATTGATGACGCAATTGTTCGGTGATAGGGCCATAATCGCCAATGCCACGGGCTGTTCCTCGATTTACGGCGGCAATTTGCCGACCACACCGTATTGCACCCGGTCCGATGGCCGCGGTCCTGCCTGGAACAACTCGTTGTTCGAGGACTGTGCCGAACTGGCACTCGGGATGAGGCTGGCTGTGGACAAGCATAACGAATATGCCCGCGAGCTGGTCCGGGCCATGATGGATTGTGCCTGCGAGTCCTGCAAGGAGAACCGGTCCTTGTTCACGGCTATCCTTGAAGCGGACCAGTCTACGCTTGAAGGTATCGAGCAGCAGCGGAAAAGGGTCGGGCAACTCAAGGAAGTCCTGGCCAAGTGCTCTTCAGAAGTGGAATCGAAGCGTCTGATTTCGGTAGCCGATGCCCTGATCAAACGCTCGATCTGGGGCGTCGGTGGTGACGGTTGGGCTTATGATATCGGCTATGGCGGTCTGGACCATGTCCTGGCGAGCAACCGGAACGTCAACCTGCTGGTCCTGGATACCGAAGTCTATTCCAATACGGGCGGACAAGCCTCGAAAGCCACACCGCTCGGTGCAGTGGCTAAATTTGCCGCGGCCGGGAAACCTGTGGGCAAGAAAGACCTGGGCATGATCTCGATGACCTATGGTCATATCTATGTCGCTCAGGTGGCCATTGGGGCTAATCTGAACCAGGCGGTCAAGGCCTTCGTCGAGGCCGAGGCCTATAACGGCCCCTCCATTATCGTAGCCTATTGTCACTGTATCGCCCATGGTATCAATATGGAACACGGCTTCGATAATCAGAAGAGCGCAGTCGAGTCGGGCGCTTTCCCGATTTATCGTTATAATCCGGAGCTCATGAAAGAGGGTAAAAACCCCTTGAAACTCGACAGCAAGCCGCCCACCATTGGCATCAAGGACTATATGTACATGGAGAACCGCTTCAAAGTCCTGACCAAGACCCATCCCGAAAGTGCGGAAAAACTGCTCGAAATGGCCCAGGCCCGCGCTTCGCAGCGATACTTCATTTACGAGCAATTGGCTAAGATGCAATGTGTACGAAACGGAAAGGAATAACGATAAAGAAGTCTTTCCGGTCTAGACGATTTTATGATTGATGAGTGAGCCCCTCGAGCTTTCCGGTTCGAGGGGCTTTTTTCGTGTCTTTCACCACTGGAGATTAATCTGGATGTGGGAACAAGACCTCCAGTCTTATATGCTGCAAGCTCATAAAAATGAATTCATCACAAAAGTGTTGATCTGGTTAAAATCAATCAGGTGCTCTTGATGCTTGATGAAACGGAAACTAGCTTACGGTGCCTCAGCGGGAGTCGGATTGTTCTTTTCTGTTTGTGAGGCAGCCACGAACAGGGTTTGTATGGTTTCCGATAGCTGATCAGCTTCATCGATCAGGGTGTTACATTCATCCCTACCCGCTCGGTTCATGTGTGGATGGTGTTTGATAAAGGAACAGAACGAAACATACGTTTCGTAGAGTTGCTCCAATGAAGTCCGGATAGTCTCATATCCGTGTGGGGGTTCCGGTAATTCTGCCAGTATTTCCTCGATCTCGTGCTGCTGCATATTAAGTTGCTGCAGTTCCCGCAGGCGAAAGTGTCCCGAGTCGAAAGGCTCGGTCAATCCGGCTTGCCAGGTTGGTAACCGTGCGGCAATACGAGTACATCGATCGACTCCCTGTTTCAATTTTTGCCAGGCAGATCGGGCGGCTTGGAGAAACGCTTTCGTTTCTTCAGAATCATGAGTAATGGTCCCAGGTCCCAGTCCCGACGAACCGTCAGTATTGTCATTCGCTTCAGTTTGGTCCTGGCTAAACTGTCTTTCACGATCCTTCTGCCTCGAGCGACTACGGTCCAGAGCCAATTGCCACCCGAGGTCTTCCCGGTCGAGTTCGGCCAAGGGGTCCTGGGTATCCTCGATCAGTGTGGGTAAGGGTGTTTCACTTTTTTCATGTGACCGATTATTTCGGGTGGGTCCCGACACGGTCTGACCTGATTCGAGCTTCGGATATGAATCATGAGACCAGGCCATATACAACACATAACCCGCCCCACACAGACAGCACAGACATAGACCTGTCAGGATATACAGCTCGGGGGGGTAATGTTTTTTGAGATGAGCATGCATGTGCTTTTCCTTACCTTCGAGCGATCCTTTCTTTGTTTGAAGGCTCTGATTTTCCTTGACGATGGTTCTATTTTATTTTATTTTATACTATCCAGAGATGTCAATGCTTTTCATGACATGTGAATGCTTTTACTTGAACATCTTTTCTATTAACCGGAGAGGGACCGATGAATATGATAACTTTTCTACGGAGTATGTTTGTCTATTGTGTCATGCTAAGCATGTCCTGTGCAAGCACACAACAGATGCCCCCGACTCACAGTTCTCAAATCGAGAACATACCGATCATAAATGTTCAGAAGGAAATCAGTAATCATTTGTCGAGCTATCTGGTCAAACGGTACTACGATCCGACTCATGATTCCAAGGTTGCCGTGAAATTAGGTGTTTTCGGCAATAATGTTACCGAGGGACCATTCCTGGCTGAATACTATCGAGAAATCATCGGCGATGATTTGATCAATGCACCTCAGTTTGTACAGGTGATTGGTGACGATGAGTCTCATGATTGTGCGGTTGATCTGCACATCATGAAAACAGATAATGACGCTGTGGATATTATTTTTCTGGTCCATGATCGGCAAAGCGGGGCCGTCATCCACTCTCGTTCGTTCAATTATCCTGCTGCCAGTGTTTTAACTGATGAGTATCGGATATTTGCCGAGTATTATACGCAGGGGCTGGCACAGAAAACCGAGGAGAGAAAGAAACAGATGGCTTTTCTGACAGTCATGGCCGTTTCACAGGGGCAATCGTTCGAAATATCGGAGATGAGTGGCGATTCATCGTATTATCATCATAGTTACTATAGCGAAGAAGGAGATTATTATACAGAATCGACATATTCGGAAGGTGGGCAACACTATTCTTCTTATTATCCTGCCAATATCACCCTCGTTTTGGGGGAAAAAGCCTATCGGATCGATCCCCGAACAGATATGCTTTTTCAGGACTATCTCGAACCCGGTGATTATAAATGCTCGATCACGTTCGATCAAGCGAATTACGATGGTAGCAGCAACCGACAAATTCTGGGCAAGAGGTACACTAAAAAATTTACTATCACTCTCCTTAAGAATGAGGTCGTCAGTCTTTATGTCCAATGCATTTATGATGGAGAGCAATCCCACATTTTCCTGAAAGCCCGGGGTAAACAGGACCATACCGAAGGGAGATAATCATGACCGTCCAGAACCAGATTGCAATGATCATTATGCTGGAACGTTTCGAACTCAGTATTCATAATCTCTGTCGAAGATGAGATGACCACGGTCTTGTTTATCGAGCAGGAAATAACCGGCATGGGACATCAAGCGGTGGGCCTTGTTACAAGAGGTGAAGATGCCCTGGATATCGTATCGGCACAAGAAGTCAATCTGGTGCTTATGGATATCAATCTTGCCGGCGAACTCGATGCTCTGGAAACAGCACTGAGAATGTAACAATTGTTTGGTATCCATAGCGTGTTTATGACAGCGTACGATGATAAGCAGTTTTTGGATAAAGCCAAGCTATCCGGACCCAATGCTTATATTCTCAAACCATTCCACGAGCGTGATTTTGCTATCACACTGGAACTCGCCCTGAGTAAAGCTCGGGCAGAAAAACAGATCGAGGAGAGAGGCAGTTGGCTCGAAGCGATCCTGTCAAGCCTGGATGAAGCTGTCATTGCCATGGACCGTTCCAGTCTCATCGTTTTCATCAATCCGGTTGCGTAGCACTTACTTCGTAATGAAAGCATTGCTATTTTGGGAGTCCCCTTTACTGCGGTTTTTCAGATTCTCGATCAAAACCAAGCGAAACCAATAGAATCGAAAATCCTGTCTGAACTCGAAACCAAGCACAGGTATTGCTTCAATCACCATCTGATCAGGATAGGCGAGGGACTCGAACTACCGATCGAAGGCTCTGCCAGCGTTATTTTCAGAAGAGATATCCTGGCTGGTTTTATGATTGTCTTCCGAGTACGGATAAATTTGAAGTCGAGTATGAGAAAACCCTGCCATTTGTTCGAGGCAATTATCAACAACTCGAACAGGTGGTCATCAACCTGGTCCAAAACGCATGTCAAGCATTGGCTGGCCCCCCGGCAGGGATCAGGATTATGACCAGGACGAACAAAAACGCGGGGACCATTGAATTAGAGATTGGTGATGAAGGCTGTGGAATTGATGAGGTCTAATCTTCACAGAACACTCTGACTTGAATTTTATATGTGTACCTGAATACACCTCTGCGGTCCTCCGCGTTCTCTGCGGCTCTGCGTTCAATACGAGGCGCGGACGTGAGGTCGCCTATCGAGTTATTCAACCCGCAAACCCATCATCAAATCACTGAAAGTATTATTGCAAGCCGATTAAGCTCCAGAATGAGAGAAAAGAAGAAAGGTCAAAGCCGGACTTGACCCCCTACCACATTTTTCTACCATATCAGCTCAATGTCGTCTCTCATTGCCAAGAGGTGATCTCCATTATCCGCACATTCTTCCCGGCAATTCATATTTCAAGACCGCGATCCTACTACTACACTCGCTTTGTGTGCCGTTTGTGTCCTCCTGTCTCTTGCCCTTCATCATGTGTCGTATCTTTCTTTTGCAGAGATTAACGCAATAACGCAAAGAACACACCCCCTTTGGCAAACAGGATTGGCGTGTGGCAGCAGCGTTGTTCTGATTCCGAACCACCACGAACTGATACCCATTGAACCAACAGTCAATTCAGAGTCATCATACACCACGAAGTGGTGAAAGGTGTCAGCCTGGGGCACAGTGAGTTGTC
>JAFGSJ010000084.1 GCA_016934675.1 bacterium
GGTGTCGTTGTCAACAAATAGCAGACGTGATTTGGGCCCACTGCAACTGTGAAAAAGATACGCTTCCGAAACATCGATCTCGGCGATTGGGTCAGGCTGACCGTCGGCAGAGAACCGGAAAAGGTAAACGGTCCGATCGTACAGTATGGCCAGTTTGTCGTCAGCAGACCAGGTCATGGGCTTGAAATAATAGCTGTATCTCATTTCACGTTGAGGTAAATTCTTTTCACTGTTCTGACGAGTCGAGTCGTTGTGTGATTTATGTATCGGAAACCTTGGTTCGTTCCTCAGCCAATAACCACCAGAAAACATCTTGGCATTGAATGTAAAAATAGCCTCCTCTTTCGGCGTAAAGAGCGGGATTTCTTCATGAGCAGTCAGATCGATGATCGAAAACGAATCGGTCCCATCGGAATGAAGGCGTTGAACAGCCAGAAAGCGATCATTGATCGATATTGCCAGATCATACCAGAAGAGCCTCTTGTTTGTATATTCGCAGATATTGAGTAAATCCGCGAATTCGGATACCCTCCCTTCAGGATCACGAATCGGTCCGGATTTGATCACGTACTCATCAGAAAGATCGATGCGCTTGAGTATGAGCTGATTCATGGATTCGTTTTCCTGTTCAAGTAGACAACTACTCCGAAGTATGGGAATTCTGGCCAACCATCGGGCTTCATCGGATAAAACATAACGGCTCCACACGTCACAATGAAGATGGTCGAATATGGAATAATGATCGATTTCAGTATAGGTTTTGTCCGCCTTATTCTCTTTGAACACGTAAAATATAATTGTTTCATCCGGGTCTAGAGTTACTCTGACCTGGTAGATTGACCGGTCCTGTTGAGCATGCGAAAAGTGACAGCTCTTGATCTTGGGATGTAGCCGATCGATTTCCTGCCTGATCCGGATCACCGGACCGCATGAAATCCATTCTTCAGAAAAGTATTCCTGCTGATTAAAAAAGAGCTGATAGTGCTTTTTATTCCAGTAACGCGGAAAAATGCGTGTGACAGAAAAATCGTGCAAATCCAGGATCGCACAGTTCCATAACCACTTGTCCGTTTCCCTTGAAAGGTCTTTACTGAATCGGGCCCGAAGTCGATCTTCCTCGCTTAAAACCTTCAAGATGAGTTTATCCTGCCCGCGCAATGAATAATCCACATCGAGATACAGGGATTCATTCCCGAACAGGCGGGTCAGACCTCGAACCTTGCCCGGTGACTGATCGAGCGGGATGGCGTACTCGATCCGAAGACAGAGTTCGGTCAGACCAATAGCGACAAGCAGAAGCACCGCTATCTGCCCGACCCGCTGGCGGTGACTGATCAGCTCGAGCCTGCGAAAATTAGCCCGACTCAAACCCAGCATGACCGCTCCGAGTACGATAAAAAATGCAATATGGCTGGCGGGATGGAGAAAAAAACGGGGATAGCCCGAACTGAAGGGAAATGTCAAGTGCAAGGGATCGAACAGCATTCTTACCAGATAGAATCCCGCAGCAATACCCAAACCGTTCACATATGCCCAATCGATATCATGGCGGCGGCTGATTGAAGCACTGAACAGACCCAATGCCGTGAAGAAAAAGATAATGATGACGGGAGGCACCCCTTTAAACGCACAGTAACTGAAAGATGCGAATCTTAGCGGCAGTTTTGGATAATTATAACCCTGCTCAACCATCCAACTCATCAACTGTCCGTCATATAACTCGAGAAAGAGACCGTTGGCCAGCAGTGATAGAGTCATCATGAAACCTGCCTTGAGCCACCACTGGGTCGCAATGGGTAGGGGCAGAACAAATTGCGATTCCACGGTGCCGGCACGACGATCTTCCGTGAGTGCATGAACGCCAATAGCCACAGGAAAAAGAAAGATGACCATATTAATAATCAGAAAATGAAAAGGCCCGATGAATTTTGGAGATAGTAGAACCAAACGTAGAACCAGGACAGATGTGTATGTTGTATCTTGAGCATGCATCGATCGTATGTAGATCAAGAATAGATTGGACAACCCCATGCCCCATATAAAAAACATTGCCAGTATTGTGTCACGCTGTAACCGAATTTCCTTTTTGATGAATTGCCATGTTTTCATCTCAGAGCTCCAGTTTCATGAACCGGCGTCTGGCCAGCCAATAACCGCCCCAAATCGTGAGGACTATATACATGATCCGAAAATACTCGAAATAGTAGTAGAGCAGGGCATTGTTATAATGATGAATAATTGTTTCCAACCAAACTAAAAAAAGACCAATAAATGGGATAAAGATCAATTGCGGCCAGAAGGCCTTATCCGATTGACGGAGATACAGAGATAGTAAAGGTCCCAGTATGAAAGAAGCTAAAAAGATAAAGGGACAAGGTGAACGAAAGAAAGCGAAAAAATGATACACTGCAGTTGCGTCAGGATCAAAACTGATCCATGAATACAACCACGGTGCACCCAGTAATCCAGCATAATTCAAAATGATCTTTCTTAAGTATGCTTTTGAATATATGAAACCACCAAAATAGAAATAATGAAACAGGATGATCGAACCGTTAAGCACTCCCAGTACGAACATTTTTTCATACCAGAGTCTTGATCTTCTTATCGGCCTCACCAGTAGATATTCCATTGTTCCATGGCGGAATTCATGTCCGAAGGGGATGACCCCAATGATCAAGCAGGAAATAAAAGGAATCAAGAGGAAGTATGGTTCGGGATCAGACATTTCATCAGTAAGAATTGAGTATACTTTCTCGATCAGCCAGAGACCAAGCAGACCGAACAGCCAGACCGCACAACAGGGGCGGGCCTCCTTGATCAACCGTCGATACTCCCGTTCGAGTCGTTCAAACATGCTTTTCTCCCCGCTTCCGAAGCGTGGCGATAAAGATTTCTTCGAGGGACAAAGCTTCGAGTTCGAGCCGGCTCGGATACAAACTTTTCAAATACCGGAGCAGTTCATCCGAGAATGAATCCGTGACCAGTTCCAGGCTTTTGCCCTGTTGTTCGAGGGCGAGAATCGCCGGATGGTTACACTCGGGAACACTGTCTTCAAAAAAGAGTTGGATTTTTTTATAGCGGGCCCGGGCCTGATCACTGTCCGAAGTCACGATTGACCGGCCCCGGTCGATAATAGTGAACCGTTCGATCAAACCCTCGAATTCATTGATCAGATGGGTCGAGACCAGAATGGTCCGCTGCCCGTGCCGGTCCTCCTGAAAGGCGCCGATCACGGTCCGAATGAATTCAGACCGGGTGAGCGGGTCCAGACCCGAGGTCGGTTCATCGAGCACGAGCAGATCGCAGCCGGTCGAGATGGCCTCGATCAGGGCCAGTTGGGCCTTCTGTCCCTTGGATAATGCCGGAATTTTCTGCTTTCGATTAAACGCGAACCGGGCCAGCAACTCATTCGCCAGGCTCCAGTCCCAGTTCGGATAAAAGGCCGAGGTATACTTCAAAACGCCAGCGACTGTCATCCAGGGATAAAACCCCAGGGTCTCGGGCACATAGGCCAGGCGGGACTTGGCCTGCTCCTCCTGTTTCAACGGGTCGTAGCCGAAAATGCGGACCGTACCGGACTGAGGACGCAACAAGCCGAGCAGGCACCTGATCGTGGTCGTCTTACCCGCCCCGTTCTGACCGAACAAGCCATAACAGATTCCCGGCTCGACCACAAGGTCCAGGCCGGAAACCGCCTCGCGTTTCTTGTATCTTTTGCTGAGCCCCTTGATTTCTATGGCTGGACAGAGCTGTTCCATGTTCAATTTCTCCTTTCAACTTCAGGGGAGATCATGCCCTTTTCCTTTTCGAATTGCTCGAATCTCTGCTCCACGAGCCCGATCAATTCCGACAAATCGATCTGAAAATGATGGGCTTGCACGATCAGACCGTCGATTATCTCCCCCAGAATGGCCTTCCGCACATTTTTCTTATACGGAGTCTGAGCTTTGACCAAAAAAACGCCCTTACCCTGGCTGCTGCTGACAATCCCCTCGCTCTGCAGTAAACCGTAAGCCTTGGCTACGGTATTGCGATTGATCCGGAGCTGTTCGGCCAGTTCCCGGATCGAAGGCAGCGACTCGCCCTCGGCAATCTCACCCATGGCCGCGGCAAACTTGATCTGTTCGATAATTTGCAGATAGGCGGGTTTTCCCGCTTTAAAATTAAGCTTGACCAGCACGATCACACCCCCACTGTCATAGTAATATAGGACAGCTGATGAACGATGTCAAGCTTTTTTTGGTGACCACATAGTTGTTTCGTGGCATGCCGATGTCATACTAATGTGAAATTGACAAGTCTCTGATGACACTGTAGATCAACGAGGAAAAAGGAAAAAACAATTAGTCATCATAACAAAGCGCGGAATCGAAGCCATGATCTCACACGGAGTCACGGCGGCACGGAGAAAAAATGGAATGAGTCTTATATCCTTCTTACACTATGAAATCCAGATAGTTTTCCCGGTTTATTCTTAAAATTATTAAAAATACGGTTTTTTTGTATATTTTGCTTTAATTTTCTCGCTGTGTAGCTGGAAAGTGTAAATTTTGACAAACCGGGTAAAAATATTGAACCCATTTTGCTAAGATTCAGAGACTGTGAGAAATCCGGGTTGGGGCGATGTTTAATAACCAAAGAACCAAATAGCAGAGCGATTGTGGACGATCAGAAAAAATCATTTTCCATGTGTGGTACATTGTGTACGCCCTTTGACATTCACTGAAATCATACACCACGAAGTGGTGAAAGGGGTTAGCCTGGGGCACAGTCGCGTCGAAGCTTTAGCGAAGACAGGACGTCGCCCCAGGATCAGGATTATCATGATCGAAGCTCTGAAAAGAGCGTCAGAGACTTTCATTTCATATTGTATCGAATACGACGGGAAATAGGTCTGGGATTGAAATGTAATCGGTAACATGATTTCGGATTATGTGTGTAGCTGACGCTCCTTCAGAGCTCGGTCTTTTCCTGTTCATTGACCAGGGGCGGCGCATTCGTCGAGTTTCACTTCGACAAATGACTCAGCCCCTGGCTGACCTCTGTCACCACGTTGTGGTGAAGAGATATGTAGGGACAGTCAAACTCGACCCGTCGATCCAAGGCACCACTCGCGTTAGCGCGGTGCCCTGTCTTGCCTTCCCCACCAAATCACATGGTCGGCAACCCGAATGTCTGAAGTAGGGGGCACCTCTGCTGTTGACCTTTTTGAATTGTGACGATGAGAACCGCTATTCATTGCTTTAACTGCGTATCATGTCTGAGTCGATTTCGGATAGTCTGGATCACTGAGCTGACGGAAATGTGTCGCTGGAGACCAATGTGATTGAGGGTCATAATTGAGAGTCAAATCTTAAAATGTGAAACAAAAGCGTGAGTGAGGGTATGGTTGGCACACCCCCTTTCTTTAGTCTAGAGTTCGCCCTTTTCTAATAGTCCCGGCGGGCAGCTTTGGGTATTATTCGTTTACCTTTGGCACAGTAAGGCGAAGAACAACGGACGAGACGAGAAAATCTGCAAGCTTTCTTTACTTTGATCCCAGCGTAGACCAATCTGTGAAATCTGCGTAATCTGCGGTTTTATACTGGGAACGAAGAATATAAATATCGTCTGTCAATTAATATTCCAAAAAATATTTCCTGTGTCCGTTATTTCATCTCCGGTTCATAGATATCCATCCTGATCGGTTTTCAATAGGTAATAATCCGGATTATCGTACTCTATTCCTGCAGTCCAACCCCCTATTACGTAACCACAATCAACCGTTTGCTGGATATTCGCAGCAAATTCATAGTAGGGACCACCATATGTTTTGATCCACTCCTCTCGTCCCAAGGCGTCCATCTTGATGACCTGGATGTCATTGAATGAGTCGTCATTTATGATGACTTCCAGAGTCCCGCAGAGAATATACCCCCCCTCGTTGGTTTGTTCAATCGAGCCTATGTATTCACTCTCTGGTCCACCATGAATCCGAGACCACTCTACCTGACCCAGGGCATCAACTTTTATCACGAGATAATCGTAATTATAATAAGTGCCATAGCTCGCCCCGCAAATATAACCTCCATCCGAAGTTTGTTCAATGGAATTTCCTCCACGTGTCGGGTCGTCAACACCGATTATTCTGGACCATTCCTCATTACCAAGTTCATCCAGTTTTAGTAGATAAACCCCAAAGACACCATCATTTTCACTACGTTGATAATATGCACCGCAAAGGATATAACCCTGATCCGATGTTTGTCGTACGGAGTTGAAATAATAAGCCGTAGTTTTCTTCAACCATTCCATCGTCCCATCGCTGCTGGTTTTCAGGGCAAAACCTTTAGAACAGCTTATGCCGGTTATGATAAATCCTCCATCCGAAGTTTGTCGAACATCATGGGCTATTGAGTTTACTTCGGTGGGAAATCTCTTTGACCATTGGATTGTCCCGTTGGAGTCGATTTTAAGTAGCATTATTTCATCCAGGGACTCGTATTCGGCACCCCACTTGGAACAGCCTGCAATAACATAACCCAGGTCATCTGTCTGGATTATAGCATTGCCGATCGAAGAGAGATTTTTTTCCAAGACAGTTTCCCATTCCAGATTTCCTGAATCATCTGTTTTTACTACATAGATTCCGACCATCTTATTTCCTTCAGGTTCGATCGTGGATTGTCCGCACATAATATATCCACCATCAGCCGTTTGGGTAACTGAGTGGCAAATATCCCCGCTGCTGTCTCCCCCAAATGTTGCCTCAAATGTTTGAGGACGGCTGTTTTCCTCACTGCAAGAAGTAAAGGCGAAAACAGCCAGCACAGACACAAAAACACAGAATAAACCTTTCATAAGAACTCCTGCTCGTGGTCATCATCCCTTCTTATTTGATGATGAGTGTGAAAGCAACGAAACGGTATTACTCAAATATTTTTGACTTCGAAAAAGCATTTTTTGAGACTCTTTCTCAAGGATCAGGATCAAATCTACGTCCGGCCTATCATGTGTAAGCCATTGTACTTTAAAAATCTTGAAATGTGAAATAAAAGCGTGAGGGAGATTGTGTTGGCACAACCTGCTTTTTTGTCTGGCCTTCGCCCTGTTATTATGAGTCCCGGTGGGCAGCTCTGGGTGTTATTTGCTTACCTTTGGCACAGTAAGGCGAAGAATAACGGACAAGACGAGAAAATCTGCAGGGTTTGCCCGACAATCCCTTCATATTTCATATTTCAAGATGTGACCCCTATTTCTCATTCTGAGCTTTGACCAAAAAAACGCCCTTAC
>JAFGSJ010000085.1 GCA_016934675.1 bacterium
CAACCATTTTCATTTGTATGTCAACACACCCAGGGGGAATCTATCAGATTTCATGCAATCGTTTTTGACGTCCTTCACGCTTTCCAATTTGATTTATGGCCATTTTTCCAGTTGCTTGCAGATTGTTATATACTGTTTTTTGAGCGATTTTGTCCTGGCCAGGCGTTTCCGAAAGAGAACTCGAGCGGAAGCTAAGCCACCAGGAGATATCCCAAAAACAGCTGCAATATGTGTCAAACTGTACCGCCCCCGGCAATATTGTGAAGCACAATAGATCGCCATCTGACGTGCATCATTTCCTTTGACTCACTTCGGCAATAATACCCTTCGAGATACGACATATCGCTGAGCGACCAGATCGATAAGATCGTCGAGGTCGATCCACCGTGATACTCGATGCTCCTGTATCCGATCGTGTCCGGTGGTCATTGTTTCATAAAATGATTTCCCATTACAGTAGGCCCGAATTGCAACCTTGAACAAGCCAGAATACTCCTCTCATTTATCAAGAAAAAGCTGATTATCGACTTTATCAGAAAAGACTCTCATGCCCCTGTTACCACGATTCATGACATGATAGCAGGCATTCTCATATTCTACTCGAAGTGGTCTCGCCACAATTCAGCCCTCACACTTTCCACAATACCCAACATGAATTGTATGTCAAATAATAAGTGTGACCCCATTCCCAAACCTTAAGAGCTTTTCTTTGTGGTTATCGGTGATCACAATTTGTGACCATCTTTACTTCTTGTTTTGAATTAATCCATTCAGATAAATTCTATATGATTGTTCATGGAATCAGGATCCAGGATTGTTGCTATGAGCATGATACCTCTTATTAGTTCTCCAATAGAGGTTTTGGGATTTGCATATACTATTCCACAGTGCTTTATTCCCTGGGAGTCCAAACGAAGGAAATCATGATCCCTTGTGATAATAACGCGGTTATTCTTTGTTGCAAAGGCTAACTGTTCTCGATCAGAACTTCCGATCATTTCAGCATCTATGGATGATACAATATCAATACCTCGCCTTTGTAATCCCTAGATAACAGACAATTGGACATTCTCATCAGCATAGAAGTCTAATTTTTCACTCATGGCTCTTAAGAGAAATTTTTGAAGATCTGCGTTTCTTGTAGGATTTTACAAATTTATCACTTTTTTTCAATGAGAGATCGATCTCATCCTTATGATCATGGTACCAGGCAAGGGCAGCATAAATATTACCCAGGGTCAGATTATACTCGGAAGCAATTTCATCCACTGAAATGCCCATGAGCTCATGCCATATCACGATATCCTGTACGGCAATTCTCCTGCCAGTTATTCTGGGTTTACCGCCAATCACTCCTGGGGATGTATCGATATGGTGATCAAGACTTTTGAGTGTTTCCATTCTTCTCTCTCTTGAATTAGATTTTTTGTTAAATGTTAAACCCTACAGTAAAAATATCGTAGATTCATGTGAAAGTCAATGGAGAAAGGGGTCACACTGAAAGCGCCGGTAAAAGCCGGAAAGGAGTAGGGGATGAAAGAGCCCCACAGAGCAAGATGAAGCGAACCGCTCTAGCCCCGCAGCTTAGTCACGTGGAGTATCCACGACAGGTCCGGTTGGGGAAGGCCTGTGGCCGAACGCCCGACATGTACGTTTCCAGGAAGTCGGATAGAGGCATAGTATCGATGAAGCAGACGAACAAAGGTGCTCAACCAGAAGTAGTGGGCCACCCACCGGCGGAGTTTGTGGAGAAAAGGCCTTCAGCCAAAGGGAATCCGTATCAGTTACCCGTCTCGGGGATACAAGGCCTCGAACTGACGTCGAGTCGACTGATCCGGATCCGAGAAGCAGCACGAAGGGACAGCAATCTTCGGTTCACCTGCTTACGCCATCACGTAAGCGTGTTTGAGAAGTGAGGGTCAGACCTACGCCATTGACTTTCGTGATATAATCAATAGCGTAGGTCTGACCCTACTATCCCCTTCCGATAAACAAGCTCGGAACATACGATCCCCAGGATCATTTTAGTAAGCTTTTCACTCCTCATAGCTGGATTAGTAAAAATCGAGCTGCTGTCATCGAGGAAGAAAGCGTTTTACCACAAGAGACTGGAACATAAATGTTGAGTATCCCTAATCTCTTTGAGGTAGATTCTTCATCGCCAGAGAATTGACAGTCAACTAACAAATTTTCAAGCGACCTGTCTTCTTTGCCATGACCTCAAAAGTGATCGTATTCGTTTCACTCACCACCGTCTCCCGATTTTTACATGTGCTTTCCCTGCTAGGCTGTTTTGAAGGTAATTGAGTGTCCTTTGCGTACTACAATCGAATAATGACATACAAGGGTGTATTGTCTTTTTCAGCAAGGATATGGGCTAGTTCTTGTGCAGCTATGGAGGCGCCATATGCATTTAAATGCGATAAATCATACATTGGTTGCTTATCTGATTTAAGTGTAATCGTTTTTTCTTCTATACTTGGAAATAAGCTCTTAATCTCCTCTTTCATCTTATCGGTATAGTATTTTATTTTGGAAGTTCTTTCAATCTCCACCACGCTCTGATGATAGGGAAACTCAATGAAGGTGATATGGCATTTTTTTTCCATCAAAGATTTGATTCCTGTGACATAGAGTGATTGTTTATCTTCCAGGTAGTATGGAATTGAAGAATATACCTCTTCAAACAGTGATAGAGGTTCCGTCATGGTCAATTCTTCTGAATATGGAAACAGGACATTTTCCGATCTAAAAATACATATAAACATTTTGTTAGTTTTAATAATATTATATATTTCTTGTATACTATAATTATTATTATATAAGGCGAATAGCGAAGAAATATCTATTCCTGACCAGTTTCTATCTTTTTCCTTGCGTCTGATTTGAACTGGTTTTGATATGGCGATAATGACATCTGATGTGGGTGGTACTTTTTCAGAAAACACAAGAAAATCATATATACCAGCACCATGCTGAGCAGCAGAATAAATATGTTTTCCTGTTAAAGCTTTTAATTCTTTCAGGTTTATTCCACTGTACATCTGTGAGTCACCCCAGATAAAAATGGAGTTAGTGGGGTCTGGAATGTTCAGGTAAAGATTGTCAATGAAATTTAGGAGTAGGATACTCGTAAATGCCAAAAAGGTGAAGATGCATACTTTTATTATAAATAATTTCATAGATGTTCTTTTCAAGGAAAAGGATACAAGTTATTCTTTTGATCCAGCAAGTATCAGTAAAGTAGCCTCCCTGTCAAGCCCCAAAAGCATGTTTTTGAAGGTTCACAGTTGCTAGAGTATTCAGATAATCATTTCTGCTATTAATCAATAATAGAAAAGAAACTCAAATAATCAATTGTCAAGCAGTCAGAGGTATCATAGCAATTTCTTTACATAAATGTAGCACATGTTAAGAGTAAACGGTGGTTCAACGGTGTTTCATCTATTCGGATCCATTGTTTAACAGAAAGCTTAAATGAACTCACTAGAACATCTATCAGAGACAGGTGGTGGGTTTTGGGATTCCAGAAGCATTGACAGTGATAAAGCATTCATTTATAGTAAGTATAAAGGTAATGGTAATGAAATGGAGGCGAGATGGTCAATCGTTCCGATGATTGGTTCAGGCAGGCAGTCCGTGATCTTGAACATGCAAGCGAAGCCCGTCAGGCTCAACGTCATGAATGGGCCTGTTTTGCCGCTCATCAAGCTGCAGAAAAAGCAGTTAAAGCCCTTCATCTTCACTTTCATCAGGAAGCCTGGGGCCATGTTGTTGCCCGATTGTTCAAGGAACTGCCCGACCAGGTCTCCGTATCGGACGAGATGATCGAGCAAGCCAGGGTCCTCGATAATTTTTACGTTCCGACCCGTTATCCCAATGGACATCCCGAGGGTCCACCCTTCGAGCATTATGGCCCGCTCCAGAGCGAGGAGGCCCTGCGTTATGCCCGTGCGATCATTGAATTCTGCCGTACTAACTTGGCCTGATCGGGAGGTCGTGCTCAAGGCCTTCCAAACCTGGATTCGGAAGTATGAACACAATCCGGACATCATCAGGATTGGCTACTATGGTTCATATGCCCGCGGGGATTGGGGGGTAGGTAGTGATTTGGACGTACTTGTTCTGGTCGAATATAGTAGGGTTAGGCTGTATGAACGTTCTCGGGCTTTCGATCTGACTGAACTGCCTGTTCCCGCTGATATCATCATTTATACGCTGTCTGAATGGGACTCGATGGCCCGGGCAGGTCAGCTGTTTTGGCGAAAAGTAAGCGCAGAGATCATCTGGACATTCAGTAAAACGGTCTCCCCGGAAAGGAAATCATCCGGGTAGCCCCATCTCGCAAAAACCAGGAGAGCCAACAGCAAAAAGGACCAGATTCTGGGTTTATTGCTCTGGGTGAACCAATCAGACAATTGGGCATACGCGGCACGGATAACCTTTCAGATGTCCCCTGCCCAATCTAGACTGATACAGCGGGATCACCATCATGCGAATGTGTATCAAAATCGGCTCTGACCTTGCATTCACTCTCAAAGTCTGATATCATTATGCATTATGAAAAGAGAACAGAGTCAACAAAACCATCACGGATTGCACATTCTCATGCTTTGGTTATTGGTTGGTTCGGTTGTGCTGGCCCTGTGCAGTTGTGGCGGTCGGAAGCCGCGTGAGGTTTGGATTAGCAATATTCTGGCTAATCCGCCCGAGTTTTGGCATGTCGAAGTGAAGCTCATCGGGATCGTCCAGGACATCGAGGTCAATCCCAAGGGTACGCGGCAGGGTTTCTATCAGCTCATGGACCTGAATAAGCAGGTGATCATGGTCAAGACAGTGGACTTACCGGATGTTGGCGATAAGGTGGTCGTTGTGGGAGTGGTCGGGCAATTGCCTGATAATGCGATCCATGTTTTGATCGTAGAGACGGACCGGCAATGGGTCTGGACCTCGTTTATCAATATTGCCGTGGCCCTGGTCCTGTTTCTGACAACTGTGGGCCTGGTCGGATACAGGTTGTTTCGATATCCCGGCCGCCCGGAACAGGTCGGGGCCGGTCGAATCAAGGCACAAAAGCCCCCATTCATGGCACAACGAGGCGCAGGATTGTCACCTTCCAAGGCTGGTTCCGGCGAGCAACAGAAGGCCGAGACCATGCTGCTCAATGTCGACCAGGTTTCCTTGGGGCATGAATTAAAGAAGAATGCCACGATAGAATTAGAAGTGTTGGCTGGTCCTGACAAGGGTAAACGCTTTCACTTCACCCGATCGGTGATAACCATTGGTCGCTCGGGACGACGATTAAACGATATCGAGCTCAAGGATATCACCATTTCACGGGAACAGGCCAGTATCGAGTTGAATCGAGCCGGGACGGCGTATATTTTACGGAATGAAGGTAAAACAAATCCGACTTTGGTGAACGGAAAGGCCCTGGCTATAGCCAATCTGAAACAAGGTGATGAAATACTGGTCGGGACCACTCTGTTACGATACAGTCTGATAGAATAACTCAGGAACGAATGATGGGGGCGGTGAGGTATCCTGTTCATGACGGCGGGACGATTATTGCTGAAGACACGATTCATTGTGGTAGTCCTGCTTATAATGTTCATAGCCATTGTACTCGAGGCCCAATCCCTGCGCATCCGGTTTACCCGTTTGACGACCACGGAGTTGCCAACCCTGACGGCTGAGCTTGCTGTGGTCGATGAATCTGATCGGCCGATCGATGGTTTATCCGCAAGGGATATCCGGCTTTTTATCGACGGTGTGCAGCAGGATAATTATTCCTTGTATCCCGTAAGACAGACTCGCGAAGGCCAATCCATCATTTTTCTGGTCCGTTGTACGTTCGATATGAAAGGTGATCCTTTTTACCGGGCCAAACAAGTGGTCAGGCAGATAATAGAGCGGCTTGCCCCCAACGATAAGGTGGCCTTGGTCACCTATAACCATGAGTTGACCATCCAACATGACCTGACCGATCAAAAGGTTCAGATAAACCGATTATTGCAGCGAACAGCCTTGCAGGAGCAGGTGCTTTCAGAGCAAGAGGTCCTGAGTCACATACTATCGTACTGGGACGAATCGACAGTACGTGGCTCCAGTCTTGTTTTAATCAGTCCCGAGATGCAGGGCGGTTCGTTGACATTACAGCAGGCGCTCAAAGTGAGAATAGCGGACTTGGAGTTGAAGCTGGCAGGAATCGATGTAGGCCAGACCACAGTGAACCGTGATTACAGGGAAGCGATCCAGGGTCTTGGGGGAAAGTATCTGACCTACCGGGATGAGAATGATATTTGGTCACTGTTTCGTCTCTTGGAAACGGAAACCACCGGATTGTATCGTCTCATAATCCGGCAGGCCCACTCCCAGGACTTTCGGAGCCATACCTTGAAAGTCGTGGTTGATATGTGGGCCATGACAGGAGAGAAAGATATCGCATATATCGGTGCGACTGCAGAGGGTATAAATCCGAGATATCATCGGCCTCACTATGGATATTCAGGTCCGTTGCGCTATCTGATCTGGGGTACGATCGGGGCCTTGCTGGTAGCAATCGGGCTCATGGTGGCAGAACGACGATGGCTGGCTGTTCCCCTGAAGAAGTCGTGGTTTCTTTCTGCAGTTGTCATGGGCGGGCTTTTGGGGATAATCAGCGCCTTTCTTGTTTCGATCATGCCCTGACCTGTCTCCCGGAAATGAGGTATTTGTGACGAACAGATATTACATTCAGACCTTTGGCTGTCAGATGAACAAGCATGATTCCGAACGGATCGCGGGTCATTTACACGAGTGTGGTTTCAAACCGGCATTGGGTCTTGAACAGGCCGATGTCATTCTGGTCAACACCTGTTATGTTCGCGAAAAGGCCATGAGTAAGGTTTTTGCTTATCTGGGTCGGTTACGATTGCTGAAGAACACAAGACCGGACCTGATTATAGGCGTCTGCGGCTGCGGGGCACAGGGTGAAGGGAAAGCACTCATGGAGCGTATGCCCTGGGTCGATTTCATCAGTGGACCCCAGGAAGTGCTGAGGATCGGTGAATTAGTCAGCCAGGTCCGTTCAGGATCGAGCCATCTGGCGGCATTGTCCATGCCTGATCTGGATTTTGAGAAACTCCCTTTGGTGCAGCCGCATCGTGATGACAGTCTCAAGGCATGGGTAACCATCATCGAGGGCTGCAACAACTTCTGTTCGTATTGTGTCGTTCCCTTTGTCCGTGGTCGCGAGCGAAGTCGAACGGCGCGGGCCATCCTGCAGGAATGTCAGGAATTGGTCGGCCAGGGCTATAAGGAAGTCACCCTCCTGGGTCAGAATGTGAACTCATACCGTGGTCCGGGTCGTCAGACATACTCGTTCCCCGAGTTGCTCGATCTGCTTGCTCGTGAAAGTGGTCTGGGCCGGGTCCGTTTTGTGACCTCTCACCCCAAAGACCTCGAACACTCACTGATCGAGGTTATGGCCAGACATGCATCGTTGTGCCCTTTCCTGCATCTGCCCGTGCAAAGCGGATCGGACCCGGTCCTGGCTGCCATGAATCGGCACTACAGCATTGCCCATTACCGAGACTTGATCACTGCGGTCAGGAGCATGATACCCGATATCGGCTTGACCACTGATATCATTGTCGGGTTCCCTGGTGAGACCGAGCACGATTTCCAGGCAACCCGGTCATTACTCGAATGGGTCCGTTATGATAGTGCATATATTTTTCATTATCAGGTCCGTTCCGGAACAGCCGCGGCTCAAATGGTCGATTCCGTCCCCCTCGAAGTCAAGTTGGCCCGTTTGGCAGAATTGGTTGAGCTGCAGAATACAATCACTCTGGAAAAACATCGGGCCCTGCTGGGAAAGGACCTGGATATTCTGGTCGAGGGGCCGAGCAAACGTGGTCAGGGCCTGTTCAGCGGACGTTCCGGCTCGAACGTCATCGTCCATTTCGCGGGGAACACTCACGATATCGGTCTGTTCCGGACGGTCCGGGTCCAAGAAGTTTTCGCCCACAGCGTCAAGGGGACATTACGTTCTTCGACCGGATAACATTGTGAAGCGAACAGGCACAAATGTTATGAGGGTTTGAATTGTCTGGAATACAGTTCTGGTTAAGAAAACGGGCTTAATGGAGGAGATCATGTTTCAGCCCTTGCTGTGGCAGTGGTTTAAAGAACGGGTGGGACCTCCCACAGAGGTGCAGGAACAGTCCTGGGCCGAAATTGCAGAGGGCAGGCATGTCTTATTAACGGCCCCAACGGG
>JAFGSJ010000001.1 GCA_016934675.1 bacterium
ACCCACTCTTCAAACAGTCTTACGAGAAGTATGCCGAAGCGATCTGTATCAAACGTGACGATCATGAAGTCTGGAACAATTGGGGGACTGCCCTTTCAGATCAAGCCAGGACCAAGAATGGCGTCGAAGCAGACGCACTCTTCAAACAGTCTTACGAGAAGTATGCCGAAGCGGTCCGTATCAAACCTGAGATGCATAAAGCCTGGAACAATTGGGGGACTGCCCTTATTTTTCAAGCCAAGACTAAGGCTAGCGCCGAAGCAGACGCACTTTTCAACCAGGCCTGCGAGAAGTACAGGGAAGCATTACATATCAATCCCCAATATCGCAGCACTCAGTACAATATGGCGTGTCTTTCCGGTTTGCGGGGTAGTGCCGATGAGGCTGTGTATTGGCTTGGCCTATGGTTCGAGGGAAATCCGGTCGCAAACAAAGCTGATATTCGGAAAGATGGTGATTTTGACCGGGTCCGTGATACGGAAAAGTTTCGAACCTTTCTCGACGGTTTGAATTGAGGGACCTCCCCCCGTGTGCACGTGTGGTTCAGTCAGGAACACGTCAGAATTCGGAGTGACGGCCGTCTCGGCCGTGTGAGCGAGAAAATCCACACATGAGCGAGACGCTCATGCCACACCAGAAGGTGCGAGAAAATCCGCACCATGAGCAAAGAGGATCATACTCATTCAGACTTGCGTTTCTGTCTCAGTTGACTGAAGCGAAATGGTATGGTATGTATGGAGTGTTCTGTTGTTATGTGCCGAGGACAATGCATCATGAAGGAGAGAAACGCAGATGACCGATCGCAAAGATTATAAATTATTCATTTCAGCAGATATCGAGGGCATAACCGGGGTGGTGTCCTGGGACGAGACCGAGACGGGCAAGCCCGATTATCCCTATTTTCGGAAGTTGATGGCCCAGGAGATCAACGCGGCCATCGAAGCGGCCCTCGAGTGCGGAGTGACCGAGGTGGTGGTCCGGGACGCTCACGGTGATGCCCGCAATATCATGCCGAACGATTTGCATGCCGAGGCCAAGCTGATCCGGAACTGGTCGGAGGGGCCCATGTGCATGATGGAAGGCCTGGACGAGATGTTCGATGCGGTCCTTTTCATCGGCTATCATGCCAAGGCGGGCACGCCTAATGCACCGTTGAAGCACACCTATTCCGGCCGGATTTTCGATTTGAAGGTGAACGGTCTGTCGTTGCCGGAGGCGGGTTGGAACGCTCTGATCGCCGGGCATTTCAATGTTCCGCTCATTTTCGCTTCGGGTGATCGGGCTTTATGCGAGCAGGTCCGGGAATTGATGCGTGATGTGGTGACGGTCCCGGTCAAGCAGGGGATCGGGCGGGCCTGTCTTTCCCTTCATCCTGACAAGGCCCATCAGGCGATCAGGGAGGGGGTCACGCGGGCATTCGCCCAGCGGGCCCTATGGAAGCCTTATCGGCTCGAACCACCCTTCAGGCTCGAAGTGACCTTCAGCGACGAGGGTCTGGCCTGGCGAGCCCAATGGTATCCCGGGGTCAAGCTGATCAACGAGCGGACCATGTTGTTCGAGAACAGCGATTTCTTCGAGATCATGCGCTGTTTCAGTTTCATAATCTGAGTAGCATTCATAAGGAGGCACATGTCCATGTCGCGTAAAACCAAAGGATGTATCGGTATTTTGACCGGTGGCGGTGATGTACCCGGTTTGAATCCGGCCATTCGGGCCATTACCATCCGGGCGGTCCGCGAGGGCTACCAGGTCATCGGTATTCGTCGGGGCTGGGCCGGTCTGGTCGATATGGTCCCTGATAAAAATTTCGATAATTCCAGTAATTACATCCAACTCAACGAAGAACTGGTCAATCGGATCGCCCGGACGGGCGGGACGTTTCTGCACAGTTCGCGGACCAATCCGGCCAAAGTGCCGCTGGACCGGATTCCCGAGCATTTTAAGGACAAATACACAGATGAAAAGAACGATGTCACCGAAGATATCCTGAAAAACCTCGATTTTTTGAAGATCGATTACCTGATTCCGATCGGCGGCGACGATACTCTGAGTTATGCGGTCCGGCTCCACAAGGAGGGCGTCAAACTGATCGCCATTCCCAAGACCATGGACAATGATGTGCCCGGCACCGATTACTGTATCGGCTTCAGCACCTGCATCACCCGGGTCATTGAAATGACGCACGATCTCAGGACCACAGCCGGCTCGCATGAACGTTTCCTCATGATCGAAGTGTTCGGACGCTATGCCGGTTACACCGCTCTGATCCCGACCATGGCTGGGGCCGCCAATCGCTGCGTCATCCCCGAGCACAAATTCGATATCGAGCAATTGACCGAACTGCTGATTGAAGACCGGAACAAGACCCCGAGCCGCTACTCGGTCTGTCTGATCTCGGAAGGAGCCATGTTCAAGGGTGGCGAAATGATCTTCGAAAGCTCGGAAGCCGACCAGTTCGGCCATAAAAAACTGGGCGGGATCGGTGATATCATCTCGGTCCAGGTCAAGAACCTCTCGATTAAATATGAGAAGAGGACGGTCAATGTCATCAGTCAACGTCTGGGCTACCTGGTCCGCTGCGGCAATCCGGATGCCATCGACTCGATCGTGCCCATGGCGTTCGGTAACCTGGCTCTGAACCTGATCCTCGAAGGCGTGACCGGTCGCATGGTCAATTTACGGAACGGACGCTATGATAATGTGCCGATCAATGTGGTCACCAGCTTCAAAAAAGTGGTGGATGTCAATAAATATTACAATACCGAGCGTCTCAGGCCGTTCTATAAGAGTTTCGATGCCAAACCGCTCTTCCTGATGACCAGTGATTATTGATCGTTTCTTGTGTTTACTCGAAGCGGAGCCGGACATTTTTGAGCCTGGCGGCCAACGGTTCGGGTTTATAGGGGACCCTGGTCCCGGTCCAGCGTCGGAATGTCTGGGCCCAGGCTGTCCGGTCCTGTTCGCCCTGGAACCTGAGTTCACAGAAATTCAGACCGGTCCGTAAGGGCAGAAAGTAGTGTAAAAGGCCCGTGGACAGGCCCTCTTGGGGGGCCACTTCCTGACCTGCGGTTTCGAGCCATATGCTGAAAGGCTCGGGGGCCTGTTCGAGTCCGAAACTGATTTCGACGCCGGACCAGTCCTGATGATTGATGATTACGAAGGTGGCCCCATCGAGGCAGACCATTTCAGTCGTATTGTTATCATACGATGTAAAGCCTTTGCCCAACAAGACAAAGGACTGGATATTGGTTTTCAGGGGGACTTCGAAGATCAACAGGCCGCTGGCCGGGTCGGACTCGATAAATCCGCCCAATTCCTCGCTCAACAATTTGGTATTGCGGGGCCTGTTATGGACCCAATAATTGGGATGCAAGCTCACCCAGCCGATCCCATATTCGTTCAGTATTTCAGAAAGATGGCCCTGAACATCGAGCTGCACCTTTTCCGAATTCTCATGCCCGACAACGGGCTCGATGGTGACAGGCGGCGTTTGTTTCAGCCTGAGAAGTGTGTCCACGATAGCATAAAGATTGAAAGTCTCGAACGAGGGAGCGGTAAAATGCGAGGTGAAACCGAGCGTAACCGGTTTCTGGTGAATGGTCTGATAATAGCTGACCTTCCTGATTTCATGCATCAGATCGCACATGGTCAGCATGGCCCGGTTATCGCTCTCGCGTCCGATGCGTTGATATGTTTTCGGGACCGGATCGGTCGGGGCCATGTAGGTCGGGTAACGAAAATAATCAAAGAGTATGAGCAGGCAGATCAGCCCGAACATGATCTGGCCAGATTTCCGGCCCATTCGTTCGAGTACAAATCGGGCGCCCCATCCGCTGAGCAGGGCCAGGACCACGACACAGATCACAATAAAGCGTGACGGGACACGCAGGAATGACATGAAGGGCAACTTAACCAGGAGGTTCACGGGCATGAGCCACGAAATATCCCGCCCGAACAGGCTAAACGACGGTCCCAGGGCCAGCAGGAAGAAGACAGCAAAGACAAAGAGCCAGAACCATTTTTCACTGGTCCGGCTCTTGATGAAACCGATAATGGCCAAGACGAGCGGCACGCAACCGAAGAAGAGTGAGCCCTCGAATCCCCAGACCAGCGGTTGACCGAAAGTGTTGAACAGGAATTGCATGCCTTTGCCGTAGACGGGATGAGTGATATTGGGCAAGAAAACCGTTCTGAGCAGCGCTGAAGTTTGGTCCATCATGACCGCGCTCGAAGTCTTGCCGGGTTGAAGCATAAGCCCGAAAATCGGGGCATAGAGCGGACCTAGCACGATCAGTGCTCCCAATCCGAACCAGAGGCAAGACAGTGACAGGTGTCCCAGCGATCTGATTTTTCGGGTTCGCGGCTGAAACAGTATTCGGACCGTACGGTAGATCAGGGCACAGGACAAGACATAGACCAGGTAGATGCCGTAATACCAGTTCGAGAGCGCATTTATCACCCAGGCCAGACCAGTCAGAAAACTCGGGATAGCCAGGGCCCGGGCCTGTTTGAGTGCCGGTGCATCGATGACCAGCCAGCGTCTGAGAAAAAGGATAAACAGGGGGATGAAATGGATACTGGCCTGGTTTAAATGATCGAGATGGGTCCAATGGCCGCTCCAGAAACCGAAGACCAGACCGCTCACCAGAGCCGGTCGGAACGATAATCCAACGTCCTGGGCCAGCATGAACGCCGTCAGACCAGCAATGGGAAACGAAAGGAAGAAAATGAGATTGTAGCTTTCGATGGCACTGAAAAAATGACCAAGCACATAAGCCATGAAACCGCTGGCCACGATGAGTGAGTGAAAGGCAAGATGGGTCCCGACCGGATAATAGACCATCGGTGTGAACATGATCTCGAGTTCTTTACTGAGAAAAGCCTTTTTAAACCACCAGAAATTCCACAGGTAAATATAACGATCGCCGCCCAATCCGACCAATTCAATCGAAAGTTTCCGGACCAGGGGATAGGTCCAGAATACGGCGATGATCGAACACAGAGTGAAGACAAAAAGCCAACCGAACAGTTTATCGGTTAAGCCGGGAGATGGTTGAACGCTCGTATTCATCCTGCTTGTTCCGTTTCTTTCCGTGAAAATCAACCCACATGAAATACCGGTATGATAAGTGTGCCTAGAGTATAGACGTTTAACAGGAAAAGACAAGTGAAAATCAAGGCGGGTCCGACCCTTTCGGGGACCCGCAGACCTCGCAGAACATCCAATATCCCAAAGCAAATGAGATACATGATCGGCCAGACCACCGGAAAGAGAAAGCGTCCCTGAGCATAGATACCTTTTGTCATGTAAACCAGGACTGAGATAGCAGCAAGCAGAATGAAATTAAAGAAAAGGGTCCCAATCGCCGAACTGACCCGATCATAATCCAGGTTTCGCCACGGTCTGATCAAACCGGAATGGGCCATGATAAAGCCCACACTACCGGCTCCCACCAGATAAAGGATCAGTGTATTGAGGCCCGACGGCAAGCTGTAGGTCATCCAGCCGGCGCTACAGAAGAAGCTGCTGATATAAGCCAATACAAGCTGGGTCCAGGGCAGGGCGGTTGCAGGCAGGGCCGCTTTGCCCAGAGTTAATTTCAGGTGAATGACGGCCAGTTGGTTTATCAATTCCGTAGCCAGGGCGGGCCAGAACCAGCCGAGCAGGATGAACAGAGGCAGTCCCACGCACAGAAAGGCCCCCATCCAGAGAAAAACATACTTAAGAAACAGGCCGGTCTGGTCTTTCCAATAGTGATAGAGCCCGACCGGCACTACCATCCAGCCTTGACGCTCAGTGCCTACACACAACAATGCCCAGCACAGCAAGACCAGTGCGTGACGACCTGTCAATCCGTGCATCTTACCGCGCAGTAAACTCAATAAAAAACCATAATACACCAATTGCAGAAAGGGATCGGTATTGACTGAAACAGCTACAAGTGCGTACTGTGGCAGCAACAGAATCGTACTGATCAGAAACAGGGCCTGGTCTCGTCTCTGCTTGAAAACGAGCAGACTGATCTCATACAGGAAGAGTAGACCGATCGTACTAAAAAAAAGTGATAAAAAACGGAGCAGATACATTTGCCCGATCAGATCATGAACGGGAAAACATTGCAGATACAAGCCGGACAAACGATAGAGTAGCTCGGGCTTCCGCATCTGCGTTGCCACCATACTGATAAAAGGTGCTTTGCTGAAACGGTCCGGCAGTTCGGATGGGCGAGCCACCCCGACATAACGCCAGAATGAGAACTCATCCATGGTCTGAATGAGCCGTCTCTGCAGTTCAAGGTCCTGCTTGAGCGCAGGGGAAGGACTGAATGGGCCAGCCTGCCAGAACAGATGGACCTGTTCGAAATGTGTGGGTTCGTCAGCGCCCTGCCAGGGCGGGACCAGAAGCAGATAGAGGCTGCCAAAACAGATAAACAAACAGAGCAGGGCCAGTTTTGGATAATCGAGTTTCACGGCTCGGCCTCCTCGATGATCCCCCTGCGGCTGTCGAGCGTTATACCTAACAGGTGCGGCCAGGTGTTTTGAAACATGGTCAGACTGCCGAGCTCGGGGAAATGTCCCTTGGGACGATGCTCGGGCCAGCGCCCTGACTGGATAATCCGAGTGTACTCCTTTCGGGCCCCCGGATAACGGTAATCAAGCTTGATAAGTTTTTCCAATAGGGTCCGGGCTCGCTCCTCATCATCTCGTATTCGATAGGCATAAAGAGCAGATCGGTACAAGTATTCAGGCGAAGACGGGGCATGATCGAGCTGGGCCTGGTAAATTTCACCGGCTTCATGATAATAACCCGCATTCCAGAGCAGGTCCGCGACTGTCAAGGCAGAATCCGGGTCAGTCTCGATGGGCAGACACGCCTCAATTCGGCACTGTTTATAAGCTTCGAGACCTTGCAGGGCCAGCCTGATCCGGAACCGATACAGTCTCACCGAGAGTTCATCCGGGTATCTGGCCGAGAGCCTGGCTGCAATGTGAGCGGAACGTTTATACTGATGAACATGATAATAACACATGCCGAGCAAAAGCAATTCATCGAGGCTGTGCTCAAGTTCATCACTAATGACCATGCGGACAGATTTCAAAGCAGACGTATGATTACCCCGAACATAAGAGTCCATGGCTTGAAGAATAAGATTCTGTTTGAATTGGGTTTGGACGAAGGCCCTGTTCCTGAGTGGTGCACTGTACTCGGCTTTTTCATAGTAAACCTGGGCCCGGGCATGATGACTGGTCCTCTTCAGGAATGTGGCCGCAGCCAGAGAACCGCTATGTTGGGCCATCCGGAACGGGAGCATGCATATGCTTTCCGATAGGGGGCCCATGATAAGCACAACAATCTGGCTTGCTAACAGCAGATATCCTGTCAGGGCAATCCCGACCAGTTTAGGTGTCATTGTCGCTTTCATGGGACCGGTCCCTTGATGATAGATATAAATGAGACAAGACCGCAGACAAGTATTCCCGCCCATAGGAAAGCTATCTGAGTCCGTATATCCGATAGATAGCCCAGATCGTCGGATGTGATCAAGTCGATCAAAAACCGATACAAGTTTGAGCGTGCCTGGGCCCGAAAACAAATCGCCCCGATGACCGGGCGTTGCTGTATGGATAATCGGCCGGTAGCTAACATATCGTAAAAGCACAGCCAGGGCGAAACGTAGTTCTGAGCAGAACCGGTCCTGTTACTGAAGGTCAGGGCATACTGGCCCCGTTCGAGACGTAATCCTTCTGGTAAGGGTAACTCACAATGGTGGTTATCGATCAATTGTTCGAGCGGCAGAGTAACCTCTCCCAGATACTGCCATGGGTTTCCGGCAGATCGAGTAGAACCGGATACAGGTGCTGTGTACCTGTCTTGTCCTTCATATTTCCGGAAATAACTGATCTTCAGCGCACCCCGGTTCTGTCTCTTGAACGTGGCAAAATTGACCGAGATCGCATCCAGGGGATGCCTCACCCGGAATGTCTGGGTCAACTCGGTCAGCCCATACAAATCAGTAAGTATCTCTTCACAGGCAGGCTGGTTTATGATCGTGAACGAAAAACGAATACAACTGAGAAAAAGAATGAGTATCAGGATAAAAAACAAGACATAATAATTATGCTTCATCATGCCATTCCTCGAGGTGTCCTGAGCTGCTGAAATGAAATCACATCGCACAAAACCATGACGGAAAACGCCTGTTACTTAAAGCCCGACACTTATCTATGGTCAGTTACTACCACACTTTCAAGTATATGTCACCTAAATCATCAGGAGGCCGACTCTCAACAGTTTTAACAGGATAAGAGTTGACAAAAGACATGCTTTTTATATACAATAAGTAATTAAATGAATGATGAAGCACGGCCTGCAGGTATGGAAGAGGGAGTGAGGCGAGACATTGTCACGGAAAAGGTGTAAGTTCAAATTCTTGGACCGGGTCTGTTTGGAATACAGTTCGTCTCCATCCGGTTTTTGCTTTTGGCACAATCCGTCCCGGAAAAAAGACTATCCCAAAGACGTTTTCGAAATACTCGAGAAAAGGGTCCAATCCAATTTTTTCATGGCCGGTTATCATTTGCCGGGTGTGAAATTGCAGGAAATTCAGCTTCGAGGAGTCAATCTGTGGGGGGCCTGGCTCGAGGGAGCAGACCTGACCGGTGCACAACTTCGGGGGGCCAAGCTGGCTGAGGCCAATCTCGAGAATGCCCAGCTCGATAAGGCGAACCTGATGTTTTCTTTTTTAACCATGGCCCAGATGACGGATGCATCGTTGAAAGAAGCCAATTTACGAGGTTCGGACCTCGGCGGCGCCCGACTGACAGGTTGTAATTTCCGGGGGGCGATACTGGTCGAGTCGAACCTGGCGGGATGTGATATCCGAGGAGCGGATTTTACCCTGGCCGAATTCGCCCATACCAATTTTGAAGCGGTTATATTTGATGAGCAGACCTGCTTTCAGGGTTGTACCGGATTGGAAAAATGTTACAATATTGCAGATGCTCTCCAGGCTCGTATCAATAACAGCAATACGGAAGGGGACCCTCTGTCGTTTTAGGGCCGGATCGCTCCTGTTGAATACTCTGACCTCATCTCGGGCTGAGACCGGAGTTCCGATATGAATTCATTGACCAGCTTGACGCGACTCTGGTCCAGTCCCAATCTTCGAGTCTCCGACCTTTTTTGATAACAGGCTTGGTCTGTCGGGAGTGAAAAGGATCATGACAGTTGAAAACGAAACCGATAACCCGGAGCGTTCAGGTTCTATTCGGACCTGGCTGTTGGCACTTCTGGGTCTGATCTTGCTGGGCCTGAGTTTGACTTTGAACGTCCGTTCACCCTTTCCCTATTTTTATTTCTTTTCCGATGAGGCCACCTATTACAGCATGACCTATAGCCTGGCCTATGATCAGGACCTGGATTATACCCGGGAAGATCTCGAGCGGGTCTGCTTCGAGTGGGCGGACGGTCCGACCGGGATTTTCCTGAAGAAAACGGAAACGGGCCGGATCACCTTCGGCAAATCCTATCTCTATCCTTTACTGGCTGCCATTCCTGTCCGCCTGTTCGGCTCCAACGGCTTTCTCATGTTGAATCTGTTCTGCTTCTGGTTCATGGTCTTCATGGGCAGCAGACATCTATGTCGGCAGCAAACACCCCTGATGAGTTTTCTGTTCGCGTTTCTCTACTTCTTTTTATCGACCACCTGGGTATTTGTCTTCTGGGTCCATCCCGAGATTACCGTCATGACTCTGATCATGACCGCTCTTTTTCTCTGGTTCGATGGTCCGTACCGGACCGTGGTCTTCGAGTGGGCGAGATTGGCAGGCATCGCACTTTGCCTGGGCCTGGCTACTTTTGCCAAGATTACCAACGCGATTTTCCTGGTGCCCATCCTCCTGGACCTGGTCCTGACCCCAGCCAGTCCGGCGATGCCTGCTCCCAGACCAAGCTGGAAACGTCATCTCCCGAATAGCTTGAAGTCATTCGGACTGTTGATGCTCTGTGTATTGACGGTCTGGTCTCTGTTTGGCTTCAATAAAATATCGACCGGTGACTGGAACTATCAATGGGGCGAACGTAAGGGCTTTGCCCGCGAATTCCCCTTCGAGGAGCCTGACCGGACCTTCGATTCGCTGGGCAGTCCAGCGACACGGGAGAATCTGGTCATCAAAACCGAGCCGCTTTTACTGCTCAGAAACTTTTACTATTTCATTTTTGGGCGTTTTGGCGGAATGCTACCCTATTTTCTGCCCGCTTTGCTGGCCCTGGCCCTGTTCTTTCGCGGACCACGCCAGCGCAGGCAATGGCTGCTGCTGATCGCTTTCGGCCTGCAGCAGCTCTTTTTCTTCATTTTCCTGACCGACAATTATATCGGTGGTATGGGCACCATCGGCAATCGTTATTTTTTGAACGCTTTTCCCCTGTTTCTGTTCCTGATACCGCGAACCATACCCCGTTCATGGGTCCTGATCATGGTCGTGATCGCCTCGTTTTTCCTGCTGGCCGTGAATCTGAACCCTTTTGCCCAGTCCTTTCAACCGGCGGAGCACACCTTCAGCTTGGCCTACCGCCTGTTACCGGTCGAGCTGACCCAGATCGATTTTCTGCCGGTGCATATCAATCATCACCTGTCTCGACGCGCTTATGAACTCGAACCGTTCTACCGGCTCACTTTTCTCGATTACCAGACCTATTTGCCGGAAACGAACGGATTCTGGCTCAGACCGGGCCCGCCCGCCCAAGTGCTGCTCGAAACTCGGGCTCGGGCTGGACAGGTCAGGGTCAGCGTGACCAACGGGGCCCGACCCAATCACATTACCATAAAAATCGATGAAAGTAAGATCAGACTCGATCTCGGGCCGCGTGAGACCCGGACCTTCAACCTGGCCCTGGAACCGGATTATGTCCATAACAATTGGTTCATTCACACCGTGACCTGTTCGGCCAGCCACGGCTTTATCCCACGCTTCCACGAAGAAGGCAACCAGGACCGCCGCTATCTCGGCTGCTTCATCACCCTCGAATTGCTCGAATGAAAGGCAATTTCGAGTCTACGGACTTGCGGTTGGCTGAAATAAAGTGATGACATACAGATCAAGTCGGCACGACATATTTTGTAAGAAACATATAAGATACACCATACATTGTCGATGGGCTTCCACCAAGGTGACATCGTCGTTATTGGGCTGTCCTTGACAGAAGGTTTTCAGATCATCGAGAAGATTTTTTTTGATTTCGGAAGCTAGGAGATGGATATGCAGATGGAATATTGTCTCAAAGCAGTGGTAATCGTAGATTTCATCGAGTCTTTTTCCGCTTCGATGATCCCATCTGAATAGAGTATCAAGACATTGTTGGATTCGAGTTTTAACTTTTTTCTCTTGATAGTGTTTATTCGGCTTGAAACCGAGTGGTGGACCGCCAAGCATCAATTCACGGTTCAGACAAAATCGCGGAGTGCTTCCGCTTCAGAAGTGAAGATTGTACCGTATTCGGCCAGACCAATCATTTTAAAAAGCTTGGCATTCATCCGTGATAAATCGGAATACCTGATCCTCGCCTCACGCTCACTGGCATAATCGATTATCTCCAAAATCACGGAAATTCCCATGCTATTGATCTTTTTCACATTCTTGAAATTAATGAGGATTTTCTTGATGTTTCGCTCGAACAATGCCTGAAAAACAGGCACCATCTTTTCCTTGGCCTCGAAATCAATGTAGCCCGTAGGATAAACGACTGCGACATCACCGATTTGTTGAGACCTGATATCAAAATCGACCACCGGCGCCGGACTCCTTCCTGCTCACCCAATCCCCGCTCCGCTAGCTTATTGAAAGAACAAGTCATTTGTCAAGCTTAATGTGACCGCGAGCCATAATCAGAGCATTCCTATTCTCTTACCGATCTCTTTGGGGACATGCTCGATAGGGTAAAAAGGGCGAGCACGTGCTTCAGAGAGGATTCGAGCCCAGATATAGTCGGTCGATGGAGTATCTGGGAAGACGATGTTACAGGCTGTTCAGGAAGAAGTTGATGATGGTGGTATTGAATGGTACATACCAGTTATGGTCCAGACCGGGTATGAAATGCAGTTCAACAGGGAAACCTGCTTGATCGTAGAGATCATAGGCCTCTTCGACATACGTCTGTATCGAATCATTCTCACCGACTATTAACATGACCGGAAAATGCTGTTCAGCAGATGCGGGCAGGTAGGGTGAGTTGTCAGGAAAACCACCGGAAAATGGGGCAATTGCGGTAAAAATCAAGGGTGGAATCAATGATGTCAAATTAGTGAAAAAGGCCCCGGATGAAAAACCTGTGCAGAAAAGTTTGTGCGGGTCATGCGGGAAAAAGTACCGACTGAAATTTTGCAGGTCTGTTAAAAAAGTATAATCAACCTGGATATCAAAATCGGTCGAGCCCCAGTAGGTATGTGATAAACTCGGGGCAACCAACAGAAAGCCGTGAGCCGAACATGTTTCGGTCAATCCTGTTTCCTCGACATTATCACCGAGATAATCATGATAGGTCTGAGCACCACGCAGGAAATACAGCATAGAGGCGTGACCATAAGGTTGATAGCCCTCGGGATAGGCGAGATACCAGTTCCTGAAATCGCCACTGTAATCATAATAATCGATTCGACGGGGTCCCGGATAGCTCCACTCACCCTCATATCCCTTGATAAAAACCAAATATGTGCTCGGATCGCCCGATGCGCCCCAGGCAAAATTCCCGCCAAGATGCCGTGTTCCCGCCGGCAGGATGTGATAATAAAGCTGAAAACGACGATCAACCGGTGCTCCAAGAGTAACGTACTGACCGGTATCCTTGACGAAAACGCCCAGCCAGTTCGGCAGCGATTCACTCGAGTCATCATAGCCAATATACACTTTGATTGGACGATCAACCGTAAACTGGACATAGGGAAAAGCAGTCACATTCTTATCCGACACGGTCGTGGTTATGACCTGAGCACCTTGCAGGAAGTGAGGCATACCCTGGATCGGGGCCGGACTATCGCCATAATAAGCCTCTCCGTTCGTTACGCTTTTCACCGAATAATATGCTGGCCAAACATCCGTTATTATCGGATCAGTCCGTGGGGTCAGGGTCGGGGTCGGGGTCATGGTTGGGGTCGGGGTCGGGGTCGGATCATCGTCATCATCACCCGAACAGGCTATAAAAGCATGTGACACTGCAAGCAGCAGGACCAAAACAACCAGGGTCACCTGAAAAAACCTTCTTCTTTTGTTACGATTGTTCTCCGGCATCAATTCTCATCTCTGTACATCATTATACAATTACTATACTCCATATGCTTCGTTTTCCGCAAGCATTTTGCGTTTGCGTTCGCGTGATTAGTATCAGCACCTGTTCCTTATGTCAAGACAGGTGGACCCATTTTTCATTGACATTAGAGTATGAGTGGGAGTATTCTTGTAGGCATGTTTTGAAAGGGAAGGGACCCGATAAACAATCTTGATTGCCGGCCAGGAAAAAAGATGAAGATACTGCTGATAGCCCCATATCCTGATATAACGGCCCTGGGGGTCCGATATTTGAGTTCACAGCTTGAGCGTGAAGGCTTTTCAAGCAGGGTCCTCTTCATCCCGGGCGCCTTGAAATCGCTGCGATTCCGTTCCGAATTCCGCTACCGTTATAGTCCGCGTGAGTTGGATGAAATAGGATCATTTGCTCGCGATGCCGAACTGATCGGCCTTTCATTCATGTCCAATTACCTGGAGCGTGCCATCCAATTGACCCGGCACCTGAAGGGTTCGCTCAAGGTGCCGATCGTCTGGGGTGGTGTTCATGCCACGGCCTGTCCCGAAGAGTCGCTCGATTACGCCGATGTTGTCTGTCGCGGTGAGGGCGAACAGGCCTTCATCGAGTTCTGTCATGCGTTGAGTAACGATCGTGATGTGACCGGTATCGCCAATTTCTGGACCAGGAAAGACAGAATTATGATTCGTAATGAAGTTCGAGCTCTGATTCAGGACCTGGACGGACTAGCTTTTCCCGACTATCGCTTCAATGTTCATGGCGTCCTTGATCGTGATAATGAGTCGGTCCGCCTACTCGATGAAGAAACCACGATCGCCTACCTGGCGGCAGATGCGATCTCGACCTCGAGGGACAGCTCGAAACGCGGGAATCGAAGTGCATTCTATCAACTTATCGCCACTCGAGGCTGCCCACACCAATGCACGTTCTGTTATAACAGCGAATATCGGAAGATGTATGGCTCGCACCAGTATCTTCGCCGTCGTTCGGTCGGGAATATCATCGAGGAGTTGGTCTCGATAACCAAACAATCCCCATCGTTCCGTTCGATTGTTTTTTGTGACGATTCTTTTTTTGCCACGAATGAGCAGAACATTGCGGAATTTGCTGCATTGTATCAAGAGAAGATTGGACTCCCATTCCATTGCCTGGGCAGTCCACAGACAATAACCCGTCAGAAGATGGACCATTTGGTCCGAGCGGGACTGCGGAGCATATCCATGGGCATTCAATCGGGGAGCCGGGCCACAAATGAAATCTATCAACGTCGTTTCAAGGAGGAGGAAGTTCTGGCCGCCACTCGTCTGGTCCATTCCTATCAGCCCGGAATCCTGCCACCGGCTTATGATTTCATTATAGACAATCCCTTCGAAACGATCGATGATCAACGCCAAACGCTCGAATTCATCCTGAAAATTCCCCGTCCACACCATCTGTGTCTCGGTTCTCTTGTATTTTTCCCCGGGACAATCCTGGCGAAACGGGCCCTCGAAGCAGGCTGGCTCATCGATACTCTCAAGCAGGTTTATCGCAAGGAATACCATCATAAACAAGGGACCTATCTCAATTTCCTGTTTTATCTGGCCAGTTTCCAAGCCCCGATCACACTGCTCCGTTTCCTGCTGCATCCGATCCCGGTCCGTTTTTTTCAACTGCCCATTTTCAAGCCTTTATTCTGGACCATCTTTCGAGGGACACGCTTTCTCAGAATCGTCCGGCAATGGTTAAAATTAAAATCACCGTAAAAGAGATCTGGCTATGTTTATTGAATTCATCAAGGACCTGATCAGATTGTTCTTCTGGTACCCGCTGCGCTGGTTGAGTAATTGCATCCCCCGAACTCTGCTCATGAGAATAGGGAACGTGCTCGGTTCGATCTTATACGGCTTTGCCCGGGAACGACGCCAGACCATGGCAAATGAAATCAGGGCTTGTTTCCCTGGGCTTGATCCGGGTAGACTCAAACGAATCGTGCGGGCCGCCATGATCTGTTTTGTGAAAGACCAGTGCGATGTGCTGCTCTATCCACGGCTCGATGCGGATAAAACTGAGGCCATCACACGGATTACCGGCCTCGAGCTTCTGCTCGAATTACAGCAACAAAAAACAGGCGTTATTCTGCTCCTGTGTCATCTTGGCTCGAACCAATTTCTCATGCCCGCCCTTGGTTTTCGAGGCCTTCATATCGGTCAGGTCAGTCTGCCGGCCGATGCAGTCACTGTGGTTTTTGCAGACCAAAAGATCAGCCCGGTCCACAAACGCATGCTCGCCCTGAAAAGAAAAATGGAAGAAAGCCTGCCCACCCGCCATATATTCCTCGAAAAGGGATTGTGGGAGGCTTTGAACTGGCTCAGAGCCGGCAATATCCTGGCTATCGCCGTCGATGGACGATATGGCCATCGCTTCAAAACCATGTCTTTCTGCGGACGACCAGCCCAATATTCACCCAGCCCCTTTATCCTGGCCCTCAGAACAGGTGCACCACTGCTGCCAACCTTTATCCTCCGTGAAAACAACGACCAGCACCATGTGATTATCGAACCGCCACTTGCCTGGCCAGCCGAGTCTCAGAATTCACGCGAGCTTTTCATCGAACACTGCCTGTCTGCTTATCTGAAGCGACTCGAACATTACTTCAACGCCTACCCCGAACAATACGGCATGTTCTTGTATCTGGCCCACCGACATACTTTCTCTCAGGAGAATGCCCTTTTTTTGCAGTAAAACAAAGGAGGAGGGAATGAATACATATCATGCAAATGAGAGGTTGATTATGCGGGAGGCCTCTGAGAACAAACTTATACTCGAATCCTATCCGCGGGTAGTGACGCTGGGTTTGACGGTTCGTTGTAATATCAATGTCCCAGTCTTTATCGATTAATAGAGATCGAGTGCCTCACTGATGCGTTGGAATACGGCCTCGATTGTGCCCAGGCCGTTGATATCTTTAACAAGACCTCGAGGTCGATAAAAATCCAGACAGGGCTCGCTCTGTTCCTTATAGGTCTTGATCCGGTTTTGGATAACGTTCGGATCCGCATCATCCATGCGACCTTCAATCTGAGCACGTTTTTTCAAGCGATCGAAAATCTCCGCATCGGTGACCATGATATTGATGACCGCCCGGATCGGTTTTTCGATTGTCTCGAGAATAGCCTGGAGGGCCTCGGCTTGCGGCACACTGCGGGGAAAGCCATCGAGCAAATAACCAGCGGCAATATCAGGCTGACTGAGACGATCTTTGACCATGGCTATGGTTATTTCGTCAGGGACCAGGGACCCTTTGTCCGAAAAGGCCTTCGCTTTAAGTCCCAGGGCTGTCTTGTTCTTGATCTGGGTCCGAAACATGTCTCCGGTCGAGATATGGGGGATATTGATCAATGCAGTCAATTTCTGTGCCTGTGTTCCTTTACCTGCCCCGGGAGGGCCAAAAATCACCAGATTTCTCTCAAGCATATCCGGTAACCTCCTTGAAAGAACCGAATGCAATGATATGGACGCGACTCCAACCTCATTAATGCATAACGTATGGTCAATGAAAGTTATTCAAAAATACAGTCTGTGCCACAATGAGCGATCCCTGACGGGATATATGAAAAACGTCGAAACAATCCCGACCAGGGATTCACCTTGAAACCTATAATAGCGAATGCAACCTGATGAAGTCAATCACTCAGTTCTGCGAATTGTATACTCCCTTCGCTTTCCCGTCAACGTATCCGTAAACGTGAACGACCAACTTTGATGATGGATGCTGGAAAACAGAGATACTGTCATGATCAGGAGGGTTTTCCTTTTCCATTGAAATTCCAATACTATTCGGTACTCAAGTTTTAAGACAGGTTTCCCGAATTAGCCTAATGGATGTGGATTTTGAGGGAACAAAATCGAGTTGAACATGTCTAACTAGTTAGCAAGGATACGAACTGAATCCAACATTTTCCAGGAGGTGGATTATGTTCAGGACGCTCGTGATCAGCCAGAAGAAAAAGTGGTCGAGCTGGTCTTGGCTGTTGATGTTCAGCTCGCTGGCCATCCACGGGATGCTCCTCGGGTATTTTGGTATTCGAGGGCTCTTGACCATTCCGAGTACATTGCCACCGGCGGTAACAGTATCATTCTTGAGTACTCGTCCCTATTATCGGCCAATACCGCCCGTTCAACCCGTCCGGAAATCGGGAGCAGGTCGAACGAAGCAGCAGACGATACAGCCCAAGAGACAACAGATTGAGAAACCGAAAAAATGGTTTGAACCGACCGATATCCCATCGGACATCAGTCTGGATATTTTGGACCAGGACGAGATGTTCAATCAGGTCGGGATTGGTTCAGATGAGGGCGTGGAACATGGACTTACAGGAGAAGGTTTGGATGTTAGTGATTGGGGAGTACTACCCGAGCACGAACCTGTTTTTATCCCATTCAGGTCAGGTATGGTTAAACCGCGTAAGTTGAGGGGACCTCAACCGGAATATCCTGAGTTGGCCCGTTTGGCCGGTATGACCTGTTCAGTCAAACTCGAGGCCAAAATCAACGTGGAGGGAGAGGTAGTTGATCTTACAATTCTGGAAACATGCCCGGTCTTCGCCGATGAATTCAACAAGGCTGTTTTCAATGCCGTCAAACAATGGAAGTTTGCTCCAGCCACTGAGCAAGGTATTCCGGTTCCAGTCCGGTATATTCTGACCATCCGGTTTGAGGTTTAACTGACTTCAAGCACGTGGTGGCTCTCTGAAGAGGAGACAGGTCCAGCTCGTATCCGATTCAATTCTGGAGGAACTCATCGAAGGGTGTCTTAGGGGGACAATCAAACACTAATCCCGACCATAAAACAAAGCAGGGCTTGACATTTTCTCTCCTTCTGTTAAATTCGCAATAAGAGCAGAAATTGAAATTCCTATACTATAAATTTCTATAAGTATCGAGCAGTCGCGTGAACAACTCCGAGCAGATAACAGCCGCTAGCGTCGTGATCTTGGGCGGAGGCCTGACCGGGATCTCGACCGCCCTTCACCTCAAGAAACCGTGGGTTCTCTTCGAGAAGGAAGCAGGTCTTGGGGGACTTGCGGTGACGCGGAAGAAACAAGGGTACTTTTTTGACCGGACCGGTCACTGGTTGCACCTGCGCGACCCGGGCATGCAGGATATGGTCGCCTGTGTTCTTCCCGGACAGATGGTGGAGGTCGAACGCAAAGCGCGCATTTTTTCGCACGGTGCGACCACGCTGTATCCATTCCAGGCGAATCTCTACGGTTTGCCGCCCGACGTGATCAAGGAGTGCCTACTCGGCGTGATCGAGGCCAAGTTGGCTGCGCCAGGCGGAGCCGAGCTGAAGAACTTCGAGGAGTACTGCTTGCGCCATTTCGGCGCCGGTATCTCCAAGCACTTCATGATTCCCTACAACGAGCGGCTTTGGGGCGTCTCGCCTCGGGAGATCACGGCGGCCTGGTGCTCGCGTTTCGTGCCGTTGCCGAAGCTGGAGCAGGTGGTGGCTGGTGCAGTCGGAGCCGACGCTGGGGCGCTCGGCTACAACGCCACGTTTTCGTACCCGAGGCACGGGGGCATCCAGACCTTCGCCGCGACCTTGGCTGCCCGCCTGGACCCGAGCAGGATTCGAACCTCGGTGAGCCTGGACGAGGTCGACTACCAACGGCGCGAAGTGGTGGTCGGCGGCGAGCTCTTGCGCTACTCCGCTTTGGTGTCGACGCTGCCTCTGCCCGAGCTGTTGCGCCGGATGCCGGGCCTGCCCAAGGCGATCGAATCGCACGCCAGCCGTCTGCGCTGTACCACCTTGCGCTACCTCGACCTCGCGACGCGATCGCGACCGACCACGGACTGGCACTGGGCGTACGTGCCGGAGAAGCGATTCCCGTTCTACCGGGTCGGCATCTACAGCAATGCAGTGGCAAGCATGGCGCCACCCGGGTGCGGGTCGCTCTATGTCGAGCTGGCTGACCGTGGCGCGGTAAACGACAGCGTGGTGCGAGAATCGGCACAAGGCTTGGCCGAGATGGGCGCCATCGCGTCGGCGGACGACGTTGTTTTTGCCGATGCGCGCGAGATCGAGTACGCCTACGTGGTCTTCGATGACAACTACTACACGGCCACCAGAGCCATCTTTGCGTTCCTGGAATCGAACGCGATCTACTCGCGCGGCCGCTACGGTTCGTGGACGTACAATGCGATGGAGGACGCGCTTATCGCTGGTCGCGATGTCGCGGCCACCGTCGACGCAATTCCCGAAGGAGTTAACTCATGAGCGAAGGCAACGGAAACGTCCCTGACGTATCCATCGTCATTCCGGTCTACAACGAAGAAGGCATCTTGCGCGGTTCGGTGCTGGAGCTGCGTGAGAAGATGCGCCCCTTCGGATTCAGTTACGAGATACTCCTGTGCGAGAATGGCTCGCGCGACCGCACCGTCGAAATCGGCAAAGAGTTGGAATCCGAGCATCCGATGGTGCGTCTGATCTCGATTGGCCAGCCGAACTACGGTCTGGCCTTGAAAACCGGCATTCTGGAAGCGCGAGGCCGCATCGTCATCTGTGACGAGATCGACCTGTGCGACACGCAATTCTATGCCCGTGCCCTGGCCCTGCTCGACCGAACCGACACCGATCTGGTCGTCGGATCCAAAACGATGGTGGGCTCGAACGATCAGCGCCCGATGGCGCGTCGCTTGGGTACCAAGGTCTACAACGGGCTTCTGCGCGCGATCTGCCAGTTTCACGGCACCGACACGCACGGCCTCAAGGCCTTCAAGCGCGAAGTCCTCTTGGACACCGTTAAGCGCTGCATGCTGGATCGCGATGTCTTTGCCAGCGAATTCGTCATCCGCGCCCACCGGGAAAAGAAGAAGGTGGTCGAGATCCCGTTCGCCGTGCACGAAAAGCGCCCGCCGTCGATCAACCTGATCAAGCGGGTCCCCCACGTGCTCATGAGCGTTGCCCGCCTGGCCGTCTCGGTTCGCCAGAACCAGGACTAGATTAGCTCTTCCAAGCCAGCAGTGGTTTTGGTCTTCTGCACCATCCACTACATCGACCTGTTTCACGATCTGGCGGCCGGTCTGCGCGATGTCCTTGGTGAAGACACCATGATTTGCGGGGGAACCGGTGACGGCATCTACGTAGTAACGGGAGTTGGGTCTCAGGGGGACAGTCAAACTCGATCTCCCCAATTTATTATTTTGCTAAGATTCAGAGACTGTGAGAAATCCGGATTAGGACGATGTTTTTTCACCAAAGAGCTGAGCGATTGGACGATCAGAAAAAATCATTTTCCATGTATGGTACATTGCGTACGCCCCTTGACATTCACTGAAATCTGACACCACGAAGTGGTGAAAGGGGTTAGCCTGGGGCACAGTGAGTTGTCACGCCTGTGACAACGAACGCCGCCCCAGGTTCAGGATAATCATGATCGAAGCTCTGTAAAGAGCGTCAGAGACTCTCATTACATATTGCATGGAATACGACGGGAAATCTCTCTGGGTTTGAAACGCAACCGGTGACATGATTTCGGATTATGTGTGTGTAGCTCACGCTCCTTCAGAGCTCGGTTGTATACTGACAATTGACCTGGGCCGCCGCTCTCTCCGTGTCAGTTGCCACGGAGAGAGCTTTGACCCAGGCTGACATCTGTCACCACGTTGTGGTGAAGAGAGATGTAGCGGACAGTCAAACGCTCATTACGGTAAGATTGGCACGGATACGTTTCTGAATTACACCCGCTAGCTGATGGATCGATTTCGAATCCGATATCGATTTTTCATCGGATGCCGATCCCATCACGAGGAGTTCTGAGATTGTATTGACAAGAGCGAATCGTTCGTGCTACTTCCAGCACCGACCGGAAGCGGAGTAACTACCACCCTGCATGTTCCGGAAAACTGGAGGTTATGATGAACATGAAAAAACTGACTGTCTCAGCCATGGATTACGCTGGTATCTGCGGCGGATTGCTGCTGATTGCTCTCGGCCTCGACCTGTTCCTGGTTCCGAATAAAATCGCCGCTGGTGGTATTTCCGGCGTATCCGTCGTGCTTTTTCACACCATGAACCTGCCCGTCGGTGCATCGATGCTGGTGATGAATATCGTGCTCTTTATTGTCGGCTTTATCGTGATCGGGAAGGGATTCGGCTTGAAAACAATCATCTCCAGTGCCCTGCTGTCGGTTTTTGTCGACGGCCTGACCTACATCAATCCGGTCAGGCAGCTCACGGATGACCTGCTGATCGCCGTGATCTTCGGCGACCTGCTGACCGGCATGGGAATGGCCATAGTGTTCAACCGGAACGCATCGACCGGCGGCACGGATATCCTGGCCAGAATCCTGGGACGCTACGCCAGCATCAACATCGGACGGGCGCTGCTGATTATCGATTTCGCGGTGGCAGCCTCCGCTGGCGTGTTTCTGAAATCCGTCGAAGTCGGCATGTACTCCTTACTGGCGGTCATCATCAACTGCCTCTCGATCGATGCCTTCATCGATACGTTCAATATATCGAAAAAAGTCCTTATCCTGAGCGGAAAAAGCGAGGATATCGCGAAACAGGCGATGGCCGATCTGAATCGCGGAGCTACGTTTCTGCCGATGGAAGGCGCTTACACGCATACTCCCATGAAAATGCTGATGTTGGTGATCAGGCCCCGGCAGACAGCGCAGTTGCGGGAGATCGTCCGGGAGATCGATCCGGGTGCCTTCATGATCGTCTGCAATGTCAACCAGGTGCTGGGGAAGGGATTCCGGGATATCCGGGATCCGGCTGCAGAAATTTGAGTCTATACGGAAAGCACATCCTCCGACATTGGCCCGGTCCCATGATCCGATGTCACGCCGCCGTTCTCTGTGCGGTTCGATTTGCCGTGTCTTAGGGGGACAGTCAAACACTCATTCTACTCCTCCCAACATCCGAATAACGTTTACATTCACGATACTTGTATCATCTTTCGACTGTGAAATGGGCTCATGATATTTGAAAAAGAAATCAAAAAAAAATCGAGATTGATAAATCATAATTATTAAGCTAAAAGAATTCTGAATGTACAATAGAATAAATCTGGGAAGCTATTTGGATCGAAGTATTAGCGAGAGTCGACACGACTCGGCAGTCGATATAGTTCTGAATGGGGAGTAGAACACACTATGGAAACGAATTCGTTACCAGCGCAATTAGCGGAGATCAAGGCGGAACTGCCCGGGATGATAGCCTTACTCGAACAGAGGATGCCGTATGTATCGGCCCTGGTCACGCAGGAATCCGGTTACAGTCTGAGAATCGATCCGAACCATGAGAGCATCATGGAGAAGTCACCGCGTCGAGGTCTTGTTTTTTCTCTGTTTAACGGGCGATATTTCCAGGAATGGGCCACGGACCGGCTCGAGAAGGATTATCTCTGGCAGAAGGTCAGGGAGCTGCGACGACGATGTGAAGAGTATCCGCGTTTCGAGTCCAGGTTCTGTATCGAGCCTGGAGAGCGAATGGAGCGTCATTTCGAGTCAGTCTGCCAGATCGATCCGGACACAATCAGTTTATCGGACATGGTTGGGGCCTGTCTGGATTTGATCGAACAGGTCCGGGCCATTGATAGGCATATTGTCAAAGTGAATGTACTCTATAATGATGGTAAGGAGCACAAGATCTTTGTCAACAGACAACGTTGTTTATCGAGTACCCAGACCATTTGCACTATTCTGTTGGTGGCAATCGGTTCGAAGCATGGCACGACCCAGGCCAATTCTATCGGTTCGGGCGGCCTGCAGGGTTTTGAAGCGATCAAGTTCAATCAGGTGGACATACAGGAGATGGTGGATGATCTGAATCTTCTGTTCGAGAGCAAACCGCTCGAACCGGGCCTGTATGATGCGGTATCGATGCCCGAGGTCAGTGGTATTATTGCTCACGAAGCCTTCGGACACGGCGTTGAAACCGACATGTTCGTCAAGGGCCGGGCTAAAGCAGCCGATTATCTGGGTAAAAGGGTAGCCTCCTCCCTGGTTGACATGTATGATGATCCCTCGTTGACCGGTCAGATGGGCAGTTACTTCTTTGACGATGAGGGTTGGCTGGCGGCGCCGACCCGAATCATCGAACAAGGCATTCTGAAGCAGGGTCTGACCGACCTGCGTTCCGCCACGGTGCTGGACCTGCCCAGGACCGCAAATGGCCGGCGTGAGAGTTTCGAGCGCAAGGTCTATGCCCGAATGTCCAACACTTTTTTCGGTCAGGGCACAACGTCGGTCGAGGAGATGATCGCCGGGGTGGACCGCGGTATTCTTCTCAAGAAATCGAGTAGTGGCATGGAGGACCCCAAGGGTTGGGGCATACAAGTGACGGTCAATCTGGCCCGGGAGATCAAGGCCGGGAAACTGACCTCAAAGATTTTTGCCCCGGTAACCCTGACGGGCTATATGCCCGATTTACTCAATTCGATCAGTCAGGTCGGCCCCCGGCTCGGTTTCATGGGCGTTGGCGGCATGTGCGGCAAGGGCCATAAGGAGATGGTCCGCATTTCAGCAGGTGGTCCCCATCTCCGCTTTCAGGCGAGGTTGGGCTGATGGACCGGTTGATCAGACAGCTTGAAAAGAGGCGGGACATTACTGATTGGCGCATAATTCGGCAGGGCCATACCAGTTATCAGATGTATGTCATCGGCAATGTGGTCGATACTGTCCGCAAAGTGACTACCAATACATATGCAGTCACGGTATACTGCGATCATGACGGGTTTCGCGGCTCCACAAATCTGACTTTGTTCGAGCATGAACTCGGCAACATCAGGAAACGACTCGATCAGGCTGTCTTTATTGCCCGGCGGATCAATCACCAGCCTTATCAGCTACCATCACTCAACAGTTTTCCCTTTGTTGAAACATTCGATCCGACCCTGTTGCAGGATATTCAAGAGATACTGTCGCTCCAGATGGCGGACCGCCTGATCGATGCTGTCGAGCGTGAACCGTACATCAGGTTATCGAGTTCGGAGTATTTTCTGGACCTGAAGGAAATCTCGATGCGAAACAGTCGCGGGCTGGACCTGTCTTATCGGACCTCGGAGATTTTCTTTGACGGTGTGCTGCTGGCCTGGCAGCATAACGATGATGTCGATGTTGAAATGCATTTCGAGCCGCGGGCCCGACGGCTGCAGGAGTTGTCCATTGAGACCATTGTGGCCCGTTACGCCGGCTTTGCCCGGGACAGGCTCAAGGCAACACTACCCAGGAGCGGTCATTACCCGGTCATCCTGTCCGGTGATGCCTTGACCGGCATTTTCAGCCCACTGGTCCACCATACCGCCGCCTCGACTATTTTCCAGGGCACCTCGAGGTTCATCAAGGGGAAGAGCCTGCTAGGCCGGAAAAGGATTAAGGGTGAACCTTTGACCCTGATCAGTAATGGCTTTGTCCCATTCGGTTTAAGGACATTCCCCGCCGATGTGGATGGCGTGCCTGCTTCTCGTTTCGCCTTGGTCCGTAACGGCATTTTTGAGAGGCCCTGGTCCACAAAACAGTATGCGGACTATCTGCAGACCGAACCAACCGGCAGTATCGCCAACCTGGAAATCCCCATCGACCCCAGTTCGATGAGAGCATTATTGCACGATGACGGCCCTGTCCTGCATGTGGTTGCCTTTTCAGCCCTGATGCCCGACCCCGTCTCCGGCAATTTCGCCGCAGAGATCAAGCTCGGCTATGAAATCAAAAACGGTTCCATAAAACCGGTCAGTGGCGGCTCAGTGAGTGGTAACCTGATCACCTGCTTCGCAGACGCTCATTTTTCGACCGAGGCGGTCCAATCCTTTTATGCCCTTTCCCTGGACAGTTTCGGTGGTTACTGTGGTCCCCAGGCCATCAGATTCCACACGTTCCAGATCAGTGGCGATAATTGAGTAAATTGTACTCGAATATGATTCTTAAACAAGATGAGCGGCACATAAACCGACATGGACAACAGTAAAACCCAGCTAAGCGATTGGTCCACCCGAGGTATCGTATTATTTTTTGCCATTCTCCTGTTATGGCAGATCGTTTTCGGATTTGTGCTCTTTTCGCAACCCATATTCTATAAATACCCGATGAATGCCCGGGCATTTCTGGATAATCCCGAACCGAGTGCGCGCTGGATGGATTTCAGTCCACTCTATTTTTTTGTCAATGTTGCATTTTGTCTGATAGGACTGCCGGTGGACACCTGTTTAATTATACTGCAGATATGTCTTGCCAATCTCGGACTGTTTTTGTTTTTTTGCATTGTCGGTTCTCTGCTCTCACAACGGACCGCTGCTATCTCTGTTCTTCTGGTCGGATTGTATCCCGCTTTCCATTTTTATACCAATTGTCTTGAACCGGAAATATTCATATTTGTGTTTAATATGGCCGGACTCTATTGGGCAATCGTTCGTAACAACAGCCTTATGAGTGGATGTTCTTTTTCTCTGACCTTACTGACCCGCCCTTCTATATTTCCATTTCTGTTACTAGCCGGATTCTTTCAACCAAAGCGAAAGATATTTTACTACATTCCGGTCATGATCAGCATTGGCCTGATGCTCCTTTTTTCCAATTGGGCGATACAAAAACCGACTCTGTCCTTTATGAGCCCTGGCTCAGTATTTTATGAAGGTAACAATCCTCATACTCCAGGTATTGCACCCTTTTATCCGACCGCTTTGAAATTAGTAGAAATCGCACCAGCTCAAACTGAGCCAGACTATGCTCATGTTCTTTACCGACAAATAGCCTCACTCGAAACGGGCACATCTCTGACAATGGTTGAGCAGCAATTGTTTTGGATACGGAAAGCAGTGGCCTTCGTAAGCGATTACCCCCTTTTGAGTGCACGACGTTATCTCAAAAAAGCCTGGTATACTCTGCTTAACAAGGAAATATACGATACATTGCCCCTGCTTCCACTCGAAGATAGATTGAAGACCTATGCCTTATTTTCATTTGGTATTTTTACTGCTTTCGGTCTGATCGGCTTACTCTCCCAATTCAAAAGGGTCCCGGGGCTTATCTATCTTGGTATCATCTGGTCCTTTTTGACGATCATTATTTTCTATTTCACCAGTCGTCAACGCCTGGGTTTGTTTGCTTTCTTTTTGTTCTTGACTGCCTGTGGCATAGAAACGATCAGGAAAAAACGGGGACTGCTCGTCCCGGTCTGCCTCATCTTTCTACTGACCTGTATTCAGCCTTCTGAAATAAAGCAGTACAATGATGTCTTTCGAGAATTCAGTCTGGCCAACCATTTGATTGAAAAAGCCACAACAAGTGCTCGAAACCTTGATGAGAACGCAACGATCTTCTTTGTTTCAGCTAATGTGAGGATGGCCCCTCATTTACGACACTTCCTGCTTTATCCCCACCAAATCACGACTTTCGATAATTACTACCTGCGGGCATTATCAATTGATAATGTTCCCCAACCCGAGTTTGAAAAAGGTTTGCTTCTGTTTCAACTTGAACAATATGATCAAGCTCATGTAATATTCGAAAAAATAAAGAAGAAAAAAATATATAAATCTATCTTTTCTATCACTCCCCCGATCTATTATTACCTTATTTGTCTGTATCATATGGAGAAAGCTATACCCTCGAATGAACTGGCCTGGGCCATGCAGAATTTTCCCGGTAATATTGCCGTGATGGCCCTGGCTGAAACACAGGGCGTACAGGTTGATATGCTCCGTTACCATGATTTACTCAGCGTCACCTATTTCAGGGCTATGACCAATTTCCATCTCGATGCATATGAGCGTGCCCTCGAATACTTTATGAAATTCGAGGAAATGGCTCCTGGTTTGGCTATCATCCACGAATACCAGGCACTCTGTGCCGGATATTCTGGTGATATAGCGCTGATGTGTGATCGACTGGCCACATATACTACTTCACAGTTAAAGAGACCATTACCGATTCAACCGCGATGGTTCGGTTTGGCCAGGTACATTGACCAGATACCTGAAAGTGAGATAAAAATCAAAGCACAGAGCTTAATCGCAACACTTCTTCCGTCACACTAGAGATGATTTAGTACACATTGCATTAAACGGACATGAGTGAGACCACATGTTACATCAGGGGTGATAACTGAGCTGGTCCTGATTGTTCGCTACTTTCAAACGTTTTCCTTTTTTGCTATCAAAGCTTTTTCGTTCATAGAGCGAGATATAAGGGTTCACGGCAATCTGCTTGAAATGCTGGTTCAGATACCGTTCGGCTTGTGGCCACCACGTCTTCCGCATCAAAGAATCATTCAAGATAAATAGATTGGTTCGAGCCATTACCTGGGTGAATATCTCATACTTATCCACATTATAGACTTGTTCGTACTTTTTTCCCGAGACAAATGAAATTTGCGGTCCATTATTCACCGATACAAAAGTATTATAATCCGGATAACGGGTTTCAATGAAATGACCGATATAGGCACTGATATCGAGTGGCTCCTCGTTTCGAGCTTTTTCTTTGGCAAACATGGTAATCCCGACATGATACGCCGAGTATAAAAAACTGACGTACAGCATCAACAGAATACCTGGACCATAAATTGAGACGTATGATCTGAATATCGAACGATCGCCGCTGACATGACTGACATACGAAGCGAGTCGGACCTGGTCATCTCCACCTGGGAAAAGCATACTCATTCGTTGGATCTGAACACCGATAAAAACGATCAGGAGCGGGATGGCCAGGCTCGAGTAATACATGCTCCGGGTCATCTCTGAAGCAGAGACCAATATGATTACCCAGAGCAGGCCAAACAGGCAGAACACACCAGCCCGACTGCCAGATGTGTCAAGCCCGGTTTGACCGTCCTGTTGTATCTTGACAATCCTCATTCTCTCGAGCAGGTACCAGATTGATGAACATAGTGCCAGGAGCGGGACCGGGTGATACCAGTTGTAGAGTTGGGCCAAGAATTGCTTTATGGTCATGATTCGATACAATTCCACACTCAATCTTTGCACATCAGGATAGAGTCTGGTGATCGGGAAATAGAGTGAATCAATCAGATATTGACCCAATAAGGAAAAACCATGCTCCGATGTAACCGTTTCGATCGTGACTGCGGTTCAGTTCCCGGACAAGGATGTAACACAGGACAATGAGGAGAATGCTCATGGTCAGGCTTGGAAAACGTAAGCCGAATTTATTCTGTCCAAACGCGGTCATGCTGGCCTTCATCAGCAACCAGCTTAGAGGAGGGTGCTCATAAAATATCTGTTGATAAGGCAAACTTCGCATGACCAGGCCTGATTCGGACCAATTGCGGGCCAAATCAGCCCAGACACATTCATCGTAGTAGAGGGCATTGGTTTCGAGGGAATCAAAACGTATCCATGCTCCAAAGATAACGATCAAACCTAAACAAAGCAGGGCGATAATCCGCCCGACAGCGTGCTCCCCTCTTTTTATATTCATCGCAGGTTACCTCATTGTTGTCCGAGATAGCGTCTCTTGCGCTCCTGACCGAGTTGTTCTTGCAGGAACTCGTGGACAGAACGGATTTCGGTATCGTCCCAGTTTGTGGTCCGGGCTTCGAGAAAGAGTTCCAGGGCGGCTTCGACGCGACCGCGGGCCCGCTCGATATTGCCCTGGATCAGCAGGGTCTGTCCTTGATAAAACCGGTCAAGCGTGGCCATGAAATCATCATCGAGTTGTTCGGATATGATCAATTGTTGGACCGACTCGACGGATCGTCGCGCCGAAACCTCGCTCATGTTGTCCGCCCAGGTGTATGGATGCACCGATGAGAAACGGGGATACTCGAGTATTGGTTTCGTATCAAGTACAGGTCGGACCTGCCCGCAGAACTCTTTCAATTCTGCCGGTCCCATCAGCAAGAGGGCCAGCCAGTCGAAGGTTCGGGACAGAGACGAGCGTAGCAGATCGAATCGTCTCGGATTGTCGGACAAGGCCTGCTGCCAGACGGTCGGATTGATCTTCAGGGGTTGAGCGCAGCCAAGCATGACACCATGCGAATAGCCCAACCACAGATATGCATGGGGGAACACATCGAGAAAGGTGGCCAGGGCACTTTTCAGCTCGTCAGTGGTCAGATAGCGGAAGGGATAGTATTGGACAAATGTGCCCTGTTCAGTCAGATGGTCCCGGACCAGTTGAAAATATTCACGCGTATAGAGATTGCCCGATCCGAGGACGGGGTGGGTCGGGTCGCAGGTGATCACATCGAATTTCCGGTCTGAGCGTTTGAGCCAACGTCGCCCGTCGCCGGCATGAACAGTCAAGCGTGGATCAGTCAAGACCTCACCGTTGAAGGGTTGATAGAGTGGTGCGGCTTCGACCAGTTCCGGACAGAGCTCGACGCAATCGACCCGACTGACCGGATAGGTCAGGACGTTGCCGGCTGTGACTCCCAAGCCGAAACCGATGATCAGGACCTGCTCGGGATGAGCATGGGCCAGTAAAGGTAAGTGGGCCAGCATCCTGACTGCTTTGAGAGCATCATAGGTCGTGCCGCATACGGCACTGTTGTTGATATAACTCCAGCGAATATTGGTCCGGGCATCTTCGACCACCGTGATGGTCCCGGCAGCGGTTTCCTTGAAAAACAGGAGTTTGTCGTCACGACTCTCTTCACGACCGACCGATACAGGTGTCGGTTTCGGTAAAAAGCCCGGCTTTATTAGTCCCAGGCAACTGATACACAGGATACCTCCTGAGACAAAGAGCAGGATGCGCCCACTCAGAGTTGTATTCTTTTGCCTGAGCAGGATGGTCAGGGCGACACCGGCGTAAAGAATTCCGACGATCAACGCTGTCCGGGCCACGCCCAGGACCGGTAGTCCAACGAAACCGGCCAATAGTGAACCGGCAATCGAGCAAAGAATGTTGGTCCCATACAGATAACCGACCTCATAACCAACGTTCTGCCTTTCCACAGATGAAAAAGCGACCAGAAAAGGCAAAACCAATCCCATGAAAAAAGTGGCCGGAAAAACCATCAGAAAAGACATAAACACAGGGGGTACGATAATCTGCCGCCAAGATGAGGCCAGGTAATCCCGAAGCAGATACATGACATCGGGGATGAAAGTGATCAAACTGACCGTGCCCAACGACATCAGGCCCAGGACCAGAAACAGGAGCGGAAGGCTCGAAATCGGACGTCGTCTTTTTTTCAATAATGGCCCGGCAGTGAGACTGCCCAGGGCATAGCCGAGCAAGTATATGGCCAGGACCAGGCCAAAACTGTAGGTCCGATTGGGTAAAAATGTGCCCAGTATCCGCACCCAGACAATCTCGAGGGCCAGACCGCAAAAACCGGCGATCCCGGCCATGCTTGCCAGGCCGATCCAGGATATCTCCCGCTCAGACAGCTCGTCCCGAGCACCACTATCCGGGCCGAGACCCTGTTCCGTCGGACGGACCGCCCATATGCCCAGAGCAACGCAGAAAAGAAAAAGGGTCGCTCCATAATTCGTAACAGTTAAACCCAGTCCGGGTACCAGGATGAAAGTGGCCAACAGCACGCCGACCACGCTGCCCGCACTGTTCATCCCGAATATCCAGGAGAAAACCGGACCGCGTGCTGCGCCGGTGCGGTAACCCAGTTTGTATAAAAGAGGAACCAGTGCTCCCATACAGAACACGGGCGGTATGATCGCCAGAAAGATGAGCAGGTATTCCACAGTGACAGAGAGCTTGAAAGTAACGATCAGCTTATCCAGGATGTGCAGTATGCCTAAACAGAACGCGACCAAGACACCGGCCAGGACCTGGCTGATGATGAGTACGGTCCGATCATTCCAGGAAAAGACACGAAAACGGCCAAAAAAAGCAGTCCCAAGTCCGAAACCGGCCATATAAGCTGCCAAGACTATGGCCAAAGCCGTATGGGTCGTGCCCAATTGCACCGATAACGCCTTAAATAAGACCAACTCGAAAATCAGACCGGCTAGCCCTCCTATTGCCGCTAACGATGAAAGAATAATCAGTTGCATCGGATATCCTCAACACTCAGAACTGGATATTGTTGTCATGCTACAATCGCCTGTGAAATATCTTTTTCTCAACAGATTGTCAACCACTCTGATAAAGTGCAAGAATGACGGGAGCCTGGCGATTCGACTCTTTTTCTTGACTGAGTAGAATCCGTGGGGTATAATGAAGTAGCGATCGTTGAAAAGTGATGGACTTTCCTAATAATTCGACGCTGTTCCGAGGAGAAGCGATAACCAAAACGGTCACTGAGACCTAAGACCGGATGAGGTCTATTATCCATTCGAGTCCTGCTGGTACAAAGACCGGGATCGCGATTTTCGACAGCGTTCTGTAGTCCGATGGAGAAGGTCATGAAAGACGGAAAACATGTTATCTTATGTATTGACGATGATCAGGATATTCTGGAATCGCTCAGAGTTATCCTCGAAGCCAATAATTATCTGGTCGAAACAGCACCGAGTGCCGATGATGGCTTACAGCTCATCAAATCTGACCTGAGGCCTGACCTGATCATTGTCGATTTGATGATGGAGCAGATCGATGCGGGGGCCCAATTTGTCAAGGACCTGCGCGGACTCGGCTGCACCATGCCCATCTATATGCTCAGTTCTACGGGTGACAGTCTGGTGGGAATGGTTGATTTTCACGATCTCGGACTTGATGGCGTTTTTCAGAAACCGCTTCATCCCGACCAGTTGTTGAAGTTATTGAAGAGTAAATTGCAATCATGAAGTAAGAGAATACCTCCGTGGCGCACGAGACCAATGCAATGCTCTCCGAAGATATGATGCCTACGCGGACTGATCCTGCCCCGATTCCGATGGAGCAGGAACTGCAGGCCCGTCTGGCTTGGTTCATCGGGCTTCGTTGGATAGCCGGTTTTACGATCCTGATCGCGACAATTCTGGTTAAAGTGACATTGCTCCCGAATTTGCCGACTGCACCGTTATGGGTCATAGGCTGGGCGATTTTAGGTTATAATCTTCTTTTTCGATGGTATTTAAGGCGGACCGATCGGTTGATCTCACGGCCTACCTGGTTCATTGTCAGCCAGATCGGACTTGATTGGATCGCCTTACTGCTGGTGATGTTCTTTAGCGGTGGTATTCGAAGTCCGGTTGCCATCGTACTGGTTTTTCATATCATTATTGGGGCCATGCTGCTGTATCGTCGTGCCTGCTATCAATTGACAGGCCTGGCCATTCTTCTATTGGGCATTCTAGCTATCGGTGAAGAAACCGGCCTGATCGTGCCACCCCCGATCTGGGATGCGGGTGTGAATCATCTGTCCATCATTTCGACGGGGAGTATCTGGTTCGGCTTAAGTACTTTTTTGATAATAACGGCGTATCTGGCGACCTCGATATCGACGCAATTGCGTGAGCGCGAGAAGGCCCTGTTCGAGTCGGAACGCACTCTGCACAGGGCCTATCATGATATGGAGGCCCTTTATCAGATTGGACAGGTTGTCAACTCGACCCTCGATCTGGATGAAATTCTGGGACTCATCGCCGAGAACGCGACCAGATTGCTGAACATGAAAGCATGTTTCATCCGTCTATTGGATAAAAGCAAGGCAAATCTGTCCATCGGCGGTTCCTATGGGTTAAGTGAAGCCTATCAAAAGAAAGGGCCGATCGAGGTCCGGCGGAGCCTGGTTGATTTCGAGGCCTTGAAAGGTGATGTCATTCAAGTCCTCGAAGTCGGTGAAGATACTCGTTTTCAGTATCGGGAAGAGGCCCGAAAGGAGGGGCTTCATTCCATGCTTTGTGTCCGGCTGCAATCCAAGAGCGGGGTCCTGGGTGTCATCCGGGTTTATTCAGGCGTTCCTCATGTTTTTTCTGAGCCTGAGCAGAACCTGTTACGGAATCTGGCCAATCTGGGCGCAATAGCCATCGAGAACGCCCATACCTATAAAGAATGCAGCAATCTCAACAAGGAAAAGGTCTGGTTCGCCCAGATGACCAATCACCAATTGAGAAGCCCGTTAACCGCTATACAGGGCGTCATCGATGCTCTGCCCTATGCCGGTCCTTTGAATGAAAAACAGACCGAACTGATCGAACGTGCGGGTCGTCGTATCCAGGACGCATTTGACAATGTTCGTGACATACTCGATCTCTCCGCGGCCCAACGCGCGCGAGCTCCGGAAAAAAGTGACCCTGTATCCATCTCGGCTGCATTGCACAAGGTCATCGATACGAGCCGCGAATCTGCTCAGATCAAAGGCATTACTTTCGATGCCGCTATTCCGCCCGATATTTCTCTCAAAGCGGATGCTGACGATCTCGAGCTGATCTTCTCGAATCTGCTGGGCAATGCTCTCAAATATACGCCTCGAGGCGGTCGGATCGAATTCAGGGTCTCTCGCTCCGACTTCGGTGTGACTGCAGTTGTATCCGATAATGGCATAGGTATTGCGCCGGAAAACCATGAACAAATTTTCACCAGTTTTTTCCGGACCAAAGAGGCCAAACTCTCCGGAGAAATCGGGTCAGGACTGGGGCTGACTATCGTCAAGACCCTGGTTGATCGGCTCGGTGGCTATATTTCTCTTGAAAGTCAACCGGATCGGGGGGCATCTTTTACCGTCACTTTTCCCGACTTTAAATGAGGGGTGTCTCAACTCTTCAGTGCCCGGAAATAGAATATAGTCCCGTTTCTCTGGGCAATGCTTTCAAAGCGGAAACCATGGTCCTGAAACATCCGGGCCAATTCGTCCTCGGTATAGAGTGTCCCATGGATTGTGCTTTTGCGATCATTTCTCTCCGGGACCGGCACGGCACAGACCAGTAAGGCCCCATGGGTCAAGACCCGTGAAATTTCTTGAATGACGCTGAGAGCATCTTCAAAGAAATTGAGCGACAGCAGGCACAGGCACAGATCAAATGATTCTGCAGTAAAGGGCAGATCAGCCGCAGTAACCACATAAAATTCGGCACCTGCAAATCCGGCTGACCGGAATTTTCCGACTGCTCTTTTCAAGAGACCGGGGCTGATATCCGTCCCGACATACCGGTTATCGTTAGGCAGGAAATTGATGCTGTCCCCTGTCCCTGTTCCCAGTTCGATCACTTTTTTGCCCTGGACCTCATGTAATTCCTGCCTGAGAATATCATGATGGACACTCACCTTTGCACCAAGCTTAGCGGGAAAGACCGAATGAATCATGATGAAGTCGTACAGGAAGGCGAAACAATCGCCAAGCCAGGGTTTATAGCGGCGAGGTTTACCATCCGGCCCGAGCAGGAAATGCACGCCCTTCCTAAGGATGGTCCGGGTGTTGTTCTTGAGCACTGTCATGATAACTCCTTCTCTTTCTTACAGTTTCCAGCGTCGGACCGCCTCGATAGTGTCGTGGCTATCACTCACGAGTCGACCGTGTTCGAGCATGATGAAACGCGAGCAGCATGTGGAGGCAAAGTCGAGATCGTGGGTGGCGACCAGCATGGTAGCGGGCAGGTCGCTCATGATTGCGGCCAGGTCCCGCTTACCCGGCGGATCAAGACCTGCTGACGGTTCGTCGAGCAGCAGTAAAGGCGGTCCTGTAATCAAAGCCCCGGCCAGGGCCACTCGTTGCTTTTGACCGTGAGATAAGTGGTGGAGAGGTGTCTCGGTCAAGTGGCCGAGCCCCAGGCGATTGAGAATCAGGCCGGCCTTCTCACTGACCTCCTCGCGAGTCATACCTCTGCGAAGCAGGCCGAATGAGACATCCTCGATCACTTTGGGGAACAGGAGCTGGTCCTCGGGAACATTGAACAGAAAACCGATCTGATCACGGACCCTGGTGACAGTTTTTCGCTCAAGTATTGTGCCCTCGATCAGAATCCGGCCTTCATGGGGGACAAGGCCCACCACGGCCAGAAGCAGGGTCGTTTTCCCTGAGCCGTTGAGTCCGATCAGGGCAACCCGTTCGCCCGCTGTGATGGCAAAGGACATCTGGGTAATAACAGGTCCCATATCGGATTCATAACGGATAGTGACATTGCTGAATTCGAGTACATTATTCATGGAGCACCGAGTATACGCATGAGCAATGCAGAGATAACAAACAAACCAGCGCTAGTAAGTACCAGGTAATCATGGTACTTCAGTATCACCTTGTCAAAAGAGAGTGGTCTGGTTTCGCAAAAACCGCGCAACTCCATGACGGCCGCCACTCTTTCAGCCCGGAAAATTATCCGGGGCAACCAGACCTGCGGCAAGGACGAGAGCACCCGCCAGACCGTCAAAATGCCCGATGAAGCACCTCTCACCGCCAGGGCTGACGAAATCTGCCTGGTCTCGTAGTATAATACGGTCGTCTGATGCACGATTTGAAGCAGGATGGCAATCACGATTTTCGGAACAGGAAGTCGGAGCAACGCTTCCCTCAAATCGCTCTGGCTCAACGAAGAAACAGTGGTCACACTGACAAGCAGTCCACAAAGTCCTCTCAACAGAATCTGCCAGGGCACGAGCAGGGCCTGGCCCCAATTTTCGCTGAAAGTCCCCGGAGCATCCGGTAGAAAAGGCAACAGGAAAAAATAGGGCACAAAGATGACCAGTCCGAAGAGCATAGTCGAACGGACGACCTTGAATGGGGGCCGACAAGCCCAGAGCCAGGCGGTCACTACTCCGACTACCAGGACAACACCCGCCCAAGTCGAATGTGGGCTGATCATACAAACCAGAAAAATCAGCAAACCGGCTCCAAGTCTGGTCTGGGGTCCGGTATGCCTGATCGGGCCGCGGCCGCATCCCCACAAATCGTGCCAAATCGTTTTCATAGACCTTATCCCATTCACGGAGCGGAAAAAGTATTAGCACAAAGGATGTCAGACAATCCCATCACAGGAATCGTTTCTCCCGTTCGAGCGATTGCGCCCTGGTTTGTCGTCCCAATCGAGCCACGGGTGGAACTGCGATGATCATGAGCACGATACCGGGCCAGCCACTCAGGAATGAAAGTGTCGCCATGAAGCCGGCTGGCAGGGCGATGAACAGGGAAAACAAGTAGACCAGACCGACATAGAGCACTCGGCCAAACAAAAGGACGGGCACCAGGACCAGCCATTCGTTGGCCCGAGGCCACCACAGCATGATCAGTCCGATCAGCAGGGCCATGATCGACAATTCGAGCGACATAAACACAGCAATTGGCGGAAACAACGGGGGCATTCCGGTCACGGCAGCCGAAAGAAGTGGTGTTAAAACCGCTGTAATGGCCGCTGGCATCGGTCGAACAAAGAAAGGCAGTGTACACAGGGGCAGATACATGGGCATGAAAATGTGCCCGAGATGAAAAATATGAAACACAACGGGCAACAACAGGGCAATTGCTCCGAACAAGCCGCAATAAGCCAACTCACGCGGTGATGGCTGTTTCATTATTTCACTCATTGAACGTGTAGACAGCACCGGCATAGCCCGATCTGACCCGTGCTCCGAATGTCCGTTCGAGTCGCTCGACTGCAGTTGCGCCGGTGCAGTGGCAGGGCACAATCAAATCGGGCCCGAGTTCTTCAAGGGCAGCCATGGTTGCTTCCAAGCGTCTCTCGCTAGCCTGGACCAGGTGAAAACCGCCCAGGACCGCGTGCAATCTGGCAGCACCGCTCGATTTCAGAGCACAGCGCAGCGTATTTATCAGGCCGGCATGACAGCAACCGACGACAACAACCAGTCCTCGGTCCGTTGACAACCATATGGCCAGATCGTCCATGATTGGGTCCGGTCTCATTCCCTCTGCATCCAGGAAGAAAGGACCTCCGGTATCTTCATAGTCGGTAAAACGTAAAATGGGACAGATCAAGCCGATACCATTCGCCACAATGAGCGGCAGGTCGACCCAATGAGTGCGGTCCTGATGGTTTTGAAGAACAGTTCGAGCTGCTTCAGGCATACCTATCTCCCGAGCCGTCCCGGCCTGAACGGAATAACGATCAGTAGTAATTCCCGGATGGGCATAGATGTGCACGGCGGGAGCACGTTCGATGAGCTGAGGCAGACCGCCGGTATGATCGTAGTGGCCGTGGCTCAGGACCAGGGTCTCGACCGTACTCAAATCAAGGCCGAGTATGTCAGCATTACGGACAAAAGCGGGTCCCTGACCAGTGTCGAACAGAATACGCCGCCCGGCAACCTCGATCAGGGCTGAAAACCCGTGCTCGGCCAGCAGACCGGAGTAGGCATTGTTATCCATCAGGATAGTTGCTTTGATCAGACCAGTCATCTTTTTTCCTTTCCTTCATAAAACACGAGTTCACCCCTTCGTTCGGAGTGTATAAGTCCACGTTTGCAAAGCGGTTCGATGTGTTTCAAGACCTCGTTCGGACGCAAGCCCAATCCGGTGGCGATCCCCTGGATTGTGCAGGGCCGTCGACTGACCAAAGCCACTATCAAATGCTCGATATTGCCGTTCCCGCTCGTTTCGACCGGCTGGATCGGGCTCTTTTCAGCGATTACTTCACAATGCCCGGGAAAGAGCCCACACATGCTCTCGAGAAATGAGACCGGTGCGGCAACGGCACTCTCTTCAGCAGGAGGTCGTGAGACCGTATTCAACTGAACACGCTCGGGCTTCATCTTCTCGACAATAGCTGCAATCCAACCCAGCTCGACCGGTCGCTCGAGAATGTCGTTCAGGATAAAGACCTCGAGCCAAATCCTGCCCGTATATTCTCGAGCGAAGCTCAATAAACCGTCCACCATCTGTTCGAACGAAATATCAGGATGGGGCCTGTTAATCCGCTCGAAACTCTCATGGGAACCCGCATCCAGTGAAGGAATCACCAGGTCAGCCCCGGCAAGAGCGGCCCTGACCTCGGGTAACCAGAGCAAGGAGCCGTTCGTGAGTACAGCCACGGGAATAGCGGTGAGTTCCTTTATACCGGCAATGATATCGGCGATCCGTGCATGCAGGGTCGGTTCCCCGGAACCGGCCAGACTGATATAATCGGGCTGTGGCTTGACCTTCAGTTTTTCTGCCAGTTCCGCCAGCACACCCTCGACAGGAACGTATTCCCGACGTGCCAAGGTTTTATTCGTGGTCCTGCCGAGTTGACAGTAGATACAGTCATACGAACAGGTCTTGAAGGGCACCAGATCGATACCCAAAGATCGCCCCAGCCGCCGCGATGGGACAGGGCCGTAAACATATCGGAAACCGCTGTGACTCATGTTTATCTCTCTTTCCTGGTTTATTCAGCCATTCGAATGGATGACCGCCTGGGCACCTATCGGTAATCCAACATGTCGAGCAATGACCGGGCATTTCACTTTCATGAGGAAAAAAATATTGGTTTTGACATCATTCAGCGTCTCGAAGTTGCCCTGTCCCTTGGCAATGATGACTTCCGCAGTGTGGAACTTTTCCCGGAAAGCAGGACTGCAATCCTCGAGAATTGTGCCCGGTGCATCAGAACCGTTGTCCATGGTCCTGACCAGTCCGGACAAGCCGACTTCGAGGACATCCTCGAGCGTGGCATCATTGATCACGGCACTACCCCGCACCACCAGCGTGACCCGTTCCGGCCCCAGTTCTTCGATCAGGAGCCGGTCCAGGGCGATTTCTCCGGCATTATCGGCCAGATACAGGATTTCTTTGGCCCTCTCCATGTGCCTTTTGAATTCAGCCCAATCGCCGTATGTGGCCGTTGAACCTGAATCACGCAATGATCGGGCCACTTCGTGCTCATCAAGCGAACTTTTCACCCCAAAATCGATCACATTGCCGGCAATCGCATATTTCGCCGCAGCGATCAAGGGCTCGGGCCCTTGCTCGATGCATGCCTTCAATTCAGGCAGCACAGCCATGGCCAATCGATTGAATTGACTTTTGAGCGAACGATAAGGATCAGCCACTCCGGATAAAGCCCGCAATCGACGATGAATGATTTGTCCGATCCAGGGCGGGGGCCGATTGAGATCGAGATCGGCCGTGATCTTGAGTATTTCACGTACGATCTGCTCGTGAATCCGCTCATCATCGGTGATGAGCCGGGCCGCATCGAGGGCTTGTCTCAGTGCGCAGGGAATGCAATCGAGATAGGTGTTCACGCAGGACCCCCTCCGATACACGAGATCGCTCTCAAGCGAGACACAACCGCCTGCAGTTCACCGACGATCGTATCAATATCAGCCTCACGGGTGGACCGACCAAGCGAGAAGCGGACCGAGCTCTGAGCAGCCCGGGCCGTCAAACCCATGGCCCGGAGCACGTGCGACGGTTCCGGCATCCCGGTCGAACAGGCTGATCCAGTCGCCAGGCAAATGCCGCGCAGGTCCATTCCCAGTACGATCGATTCACCCTCGATGGCAGCAAAGGTCATATTCGAGGTATTGGGCACCCGGGTAGCATCCGCACCGTTGATCTTGACTTCGGGCACGGCATCGAGGACCAGATGTTCGAGTCTGTCACGCAGGCCTCCCAACCGCTTGGCCTCGCTTTCCTGGTGTTCGCAAGCCAAGGACAGCGCCTCGGTCATGCCGATGATACCGGCCACGTTTTCAGTACCAGCCCGCAAATCACGCTCTTGGGCACCGCCGGTCACGATCGGAGTGATAGGTGTGCCTGTTCGGATGTACAAAAGCGCTATGCCCTTCGGTCCATAGAACTTATGGGCCGATATGCTGATCAGGTCCGCACCGATCCCGCTACAGCTTATCGGCAGCTTGCCCATGGTCTGGACTGCATCCGTGTGGAAAAGAATACCGCGTGATCCGGTCAGGGCAGCTATCTGCTCGATCGGCTGGACCACACCAGTCTCATTATTGGCATGCATGACACTGACCAGAATGGTCTCGTCGCATAGACTCGCTTCGAGTTCATCGAGTTCGACCACGCCGGCACTGCTGACCGGCACATAACTCAGCCTAAAACCCTCCCGTTCCAAAGCCTTACAGGTGTTCAGCACCGCATGATGCTCGATCACACTGGTCACGATGTGACGGCCCTTTTCTCTCAAGGCCCGGGCGACGCCTCGAAGGGCCATGTTATCCGATTCCGTGCCGCTCGCACAAAAAACAAGCTCGGCAGGCAAACATGCCAAACAGTCAGCTATACGCTTTCGGGCCTGTTCCAGCGCCAGACGAACTTCACTGCCAAAGCGATACGGACTCGACGGGTTCCCCCAACGCTCAGCCAGATACGGTAACATGGCCTCGAGCACACTTGGATCGAGTGGCGTGGTGGCATTATGATCACAATAAATCAATGGTCTTCCCCTCCTGTCTGATGCTGTTCCCAGTCGATCAAGGCCGCCAAAAGCGCCCGGACCCCCAAGAGCGAGCAGTGCCTTTTCTGGGCAGGAATACCACCCAGGGCTTCAATAACATCATCATCGCTCAGCCTTTTGGCTTCCATGACCGACTTGCCCTGGGCCAGCGTGGTCAGCATGCTGCTGGTTGCAATTGCACCCGGACAACCATACGATTTGAAAGCAATTTTCACGATCCGCTCTGAACGGACCTTGATCCACAATTTGAGCTGATCACCACATTCAGGATCACCCACCAGGCCGAAACCGTCCGTCTCGTCAGGCCCAAGCTCACCTACATTCCGCGGATTGGTAAAATGATCGATCACCGCCTCATTATAATACAGTATCGGACCAGCCAGTAGCCCCGGATCATAATCATTATCAGCCATGTCCTTCTCCATGAACCCTCTCGCCTCAACCGTGATCAGGAACTTTGCCCGACCCACAAACCCTGAGTTATCGGTCCCGTTCCAATTCTGCCCAACTATTATAAAGCGGATGAACGTTCTTGTCGAGGGCTACCCCGACCGCAGCACTACTTCAGGATTATCCCGGCAAAACACTGATCACTCACGAGCGAACAGATTCTGGGGCCATTTCCATGAGGGCAATGGCCTGATTCGGACAACTGACCACACACGAACCACAACCAATGCATTCATCAATATTGATGACAACCCTGTCGTCCATGGTAATGGCATCAACCGGACAAGAATCAAGACACGAACCGCAGTTCGTACACTTTTCACGATCTATCTCTGCAACCATGCGCCGATAACGCGGCCGCTCAAAACCGGCTGTACTCGAAGGACTATCTGACAAAGGTAACGTCTTCGATGGCTCCGTCGTTAATTCTGAAGTCGACCTTCCTGCCGACGCCGAATTGTTACCTTTTATTTCAGCTATTCGCTTCATGATCGACCGAAGAGAATCCATGATTTCACGTGCCTTCGTCATAAGCGTCCCACTCTCTTGATCCCGTTCTGACGGTTGTGAGACCGATCCATCTTCTGCGGCTGCTCGCATTCCCCGAGAAAGCCCCAAACCATACCCCTGACCCGTGCCCTGTATCCTACACCGACCACTACCTCGACCAAAACCCTGACCCGAACCGGACCCTCTGCCCTGATTGCTACGACCACTCCCACCACGACCACTCCAACCTTTGTTCATCACCTTTCCTCCCAAGACAGCCCCCTACCACCTCATGTTTCTGTGGCGAGACCTATGCTGCCTGCCGGGACATCCCGGCATCAAAAAATCATGTTCCTTCAATCTACCTGCCATATACGAAGCAAGTATCTCATCCAACTGGCCACAGGTATTGGCTATGACCTCGACTCCCGCCGCAACAAGTATGGCTTCCAATGGCCACGATAAGGCACCACAAATAACAACCTTGACGCCTAAACCAACCACACTCCTGGTCTTTACGATCGGGTCCGTCTCGGCGATCAACACCTCCCGGCTCGACTCCACTCCCGACGTGCCCGCTGTAACCACAACAAAATGCCGGGCCGCATCGAACACGGGCGAGATTCGTTCCCCATCTTTAGCTAATCCAATCTTCATGGCCCAGTTTGTAGCAATTTTCATGCCAATCTCTGAACATTCAAAGCAAACAAGCTCACTGCCAAGCTTCTTCCCTTGCTGATCCCCAGCACGAACATCCCCGACATTCATGCATTTTGCACGAGCTATCTTGCAATGTGCAGCATTATGTGCTAGGGAATCGTCGTGAAAGGGTATTGTGACCATGAAACCAGGAAATCGACGCATCGGGGGTGGCCCTCGGTCAGATTCGTTCGATCTGGCCTGTTATCGCGATCCCATTTTGGATTCGATCAACGAGGGAGTCTTCACGGTGGACTTGAACTGGCGGATCACATCGTTCAACCGTGCGGCGGCCAAGATCACGGGCATTCGGTGTGAGGAAGCGCTCGGTCAGCGTTGCAGCGAGGTGTTCCGGGCGAACATATGTCAGGATGCCTGTGCCATGAAGGTGGCGCTTGAGACGGGGAAGCCGGTCGTCACAGATTCGGTTTTTGTAGTCGATGTCCGGGGTGTTCGGATACCGATCAAGGTATCGGCGGCGATACTGCATGATCTTGACGGTAAGATGATTGGAGGTGTGGAGACATTTCAGGACCTTCGCCAGGTCGAGGAGCTGCGTAAGAAGCTGTATGACAAGCATTCCTTTGCCGATATTGTCGGCAAGAGTGCAGCCATGAGACAACTGTATGAGATCCTGCCGCCAGTCGCAGACTGCGACACCACGGTTTTGGTCCAGGGTGCGAGTGGGACGGGGAAGGAGCTTTTCGCCCGGGCCATTCATCATCTTTCGCCCCGTCGGAAGAAGCGTTTTGTGGCCGTGAACTGCGGGGCGATTCCGGACACACTCCTCGAGTCTGAGTTGTTCGGCTACAAAGCCGGTGCATTTACGGATGCCAAGCGTGACAAACCGGGTCGGTTTGCACTGGCCGGTGGTGGCACCATCTTTCTCGATGAGATCGGTGATATTTCTCCGGCCATGCAGGTCCGTTTGCTTCGAGTCCTCGAGGACAAGCTGATCGAGCCCTTGGGCTCGCTAGAACCGGTCCGGGTCGATGTGCGGGTGATTGCCGCCACCAATCGTGATCTGGCCACGCTGGTTCGGGAGGGTTCTTTTCGTGAGGACCTGTATTACCGGATTCATGTCATTCAGATTGACATACCGCCATTACGTGATCGGAGAGAAGATATTCCTCTGTTGGTCGACCATTTCGTGGCCCTGCACAACAGGCTGAACGATCGGGACATTACCGGATTTTCACCTGAAGCGTATAGTCTGTTGGCCAGCTATGATTTTCCGGGCAATGTCCGTGAGTTGCAGAATATTGTCGAGCACGCCTTCGTATTATGTCATAACGGCCTGGTCCAGCCTCGGCATCTGCCTTCGTATCTGAGTCAGGACCCTGTCCGCTCGACCTTGAATTCTACCGAGACTATGGACCTGAAGACCGTCGAGCAGACCGTGATCCAGGATGCCTTGCGCCGCAATCAGGGTAACAGAACGCTTGCTGCCCGCCAACTCGGTATCGACCAGAGCACTTTGTATCGGAAGATCAAGCGGTCCGGGCTCGATGTCCCGACTCAGGACGGACGGAACCAACGCTTTTGAAGGCAATACACTAGAGATGCACTTATGGAAGCTCTGATCCTTTTATTTTTTCTTTTTGGTTCTACATTGAATTGAGACAAACGAGATGAGCGAAAAATCGTGAGAAGGAGAATGATATGTTTTGTTTTCAATGTCAGGAAACGGCCAAGAACCAGGGCTGTACGGTAAAAGGGGTCTGTGGTAAAACTCAAGAAACTGCTGACCTCCAGGACCTGCTTATTTTTGTGTGCAAGGGCATTGCCTATTATGGCGAACACTTGAAGGAACAAGGCACGGTGGACAGAGAAGCCGGTCGGTTTATCTGCCTGGCCTTGTTTACATCCATTACCAATGTGGCTTTCGACAATGGCCCCATCATCGAACGGATTAGAGAGAGTCTGGCAGTCAGGACGCGGGTCAAGATGAAAATTCAAGGCGCATTGCCAGCCGATGTGCCGGAATGCGCGACCTGGGCAGCCCAGAGCAGCGAGCAGATAATGGTCAAAGCCCTGTCAGACGAGATGCGTTTGACCGCGGCCCCGAACGAAGATGTCCGCTCATTACGGGAGTTGTTGATTATTGGCTGCAAGGGCATCGCCGCATATACCGAGCATGCCGCCGTGCTTGGTTTCGAGAATGAGGAAATCTACGCTTTCCTGATGAGAGCGTTAAACTCGACTACGCAGTCGCTGTCAAAGGAGGCCATGATCGATTTGGTCATGCAAGCGGGTGATACGGCGGTCAAAGCCATGGCCCTTTTGGACCAGGCCAACACGGTCAGCTTTGGTCAACCTGAAATAACCGAGGTCAATCTCGGGGTCAGGTCGAATCCGGGCATATTGATCTCGGGCCATGATCTGAAAGACCTGGCTGAATTACTGGAACAGAGCCAGGGGAGCGGAGTGGACATTTATACACACGGTGAAATGCTGCCCGCACATGCCTATCCTGCTTTCAAGAAATACGATCATTTTGTCGGGAACTATGGTGGGTCCTGGTGGCACCAGAACAAGGAGTTCGAATCATTTCACGGGCCAATCGTGCTGACGACCAACTGCCTGGTCCCTCTCCGCAGTGAGAACACTTATCTGGAAAGGCTTTTCACCACGAGCGTGGTGGGTTATCCCGGAGCACAGCATATTGCCGATCGACCCAGCGGTGGAAGCAAGGACTTTTCGGCAGTCATTGCCTTGGCCCAAAACTGTCGGCCGCCCGAGGAGCTTGAAACCGGGACGTTGGTTAACGGTTTTGGGCATAATCAGGTCCTGGCCCTGGCCGATAAAGTCATTGACGCGGTCAAGTCCGGGGCGATCAAACGATTTGTGGTTATGGCCGGCTGCGACGGACGGCAAAAATCACGAAGTTATTTCACGGAAGTGGCCCAAAAATTACCTAAAGATACAGTTATATTGACGGCGGGATGTGCCAAATATCGATACAATAAGCTGGCCTTGGGTGATATCGGGGGTATTCCGCGTGTCCTGGATGCGGGCCAGTGCAACGATAGCTATTCCCTGGCAGTCATTGCTCTTAAATTGAAGGAGGCCTTCGGACTATCCGATATCAACGAATTACCCTTGTCATTCGATATCGCCTGGTATGAACAGAAGGCCGTAGCTGTTTTACTCGCCCTATTGTCACTCGGAGTCAAGGGCATTCGTCTCGGCCCGACATTGCCGGCCTTTCTGTCGCCGTCCGTCGCCAGTGTTCTGGTTAATACATTTGAGCTCAAACAGATCGGGTCCGTCGAGGATGATTGTGCCGCAATCATGGCCGGCAAATGATGGTCCAATAAGGAGAGACCTATGGCAGATATGGAGATTTATTTTCCCAAGGGTAAACGGGTGGACGTGCAGTATGACGGTTTTGTGATCAAGACAGACCAATCAGTCAAACACGGTGGTGAAGCCTCGGCCCCTGCCCCGTTTGATCTTTTTCTGGCCTCGATCGGGGCTTGCTCCGGTGTGTATGTCTTGTCCTTTTGTCAGAAGCGGGACATTCCGACAGATAAGATCAAGCTCCGTTTATCCACACAGTACAACGAACAGAAAAAGTTGCTCGATGAAATCACGATCACGATCGAGCTGCCGCCCGATTTCCCGGAAAAGTACGTGCAACCCATTATGCGGTCAGCCGAGATGTGTACCGTCTCAAAACATCTGTATGATCCGCCAGCAATCAAGCTCGAAACAGTGATTGGAGCCTAAGAAGGTACACTATTTCCTATTTCCGGTAACGATCGGCGTATTCGCTACAGTAGCGCTGGGCTGTGTTCATAAAGAAATCGAGACTTTCGAGCGGCGAGTCCAGGGGGACTTCACAGCCGGATGACAGGATATAACCGCTACCGGCGGCTGCGGTTTCGAGACAAGTCCGGATCGAGGTCTCCATATCTTCGAGTTGAGCATTCCCGAAGAGGCTGGTGGATATGTTCCCGATCAGGACGCAACGGCCCTGATTGTCTTCGACCATTTTTGCCAGTGAAGAAGGGCTGTCGAAGCTGATGGCTGAAAACCCGCACTGGCTGACTTCGGTCATGATCGGATCGATATAACCGCAGATATGGATGGTCAGGCCGGTCTTTTTCTCCTTGAACACACTGACCAGTTTCCGATAATAGGGCTCGATGAATTCCTTATAGATATCGGGTGAAATCAGGGAGCACGAGGTCGGCGCTTCGGAGAGCGAGATGCCCACGCCTGTTTCGCGGACCGCCGAGGCGAATTCGATCACGACCAGGGTGGTCAGTTCCATGAGTCGATGGACGAAATCAGGGTCATCCATGGTGTCATAGATCAGGGCTTCGATACCGCGTAAGGCCCCGGCCACGGCCCAGGGCCCGCAAATCGTCGAGCCCACTGCCGAATCGCCAATTTCCTTGCTGATCTGCTGACAGGCCTCGATGAAATAGGGCATGCGTCCGTCACGGCTCGGATCAGGGACACCAAGCCTTTTTAGCTGGCCCTTATCGGCCAGCAGGTATTCCTCGGTCTCGCAGATCGAGTTCTCCGGGAAACGCAGTCGGGCCCCCATGGCTTCCGCTTCGATCAACAAGTCAGCCAACATGACGACCACATCCGGTTTATAGCGCTGATAGTATTCGAATTGCGCATGCACAAAGGTCTCGACATCCTGTAAATAGCGACTGACCGTTGAATTAACGATTTTAGCCGTGAACGCACCGGAAATGGGATAAAAGGGAATTCGGTCGACAAAGGTCCGTTTATAGGCTGATTTGATACGTTCTTTGCCAGTTAATGCAGTCATAGTCATCTCCTTCTTGGCAGTTTTTACTGGTTACAACGGAGCGAATCGGGGTCGCGGGCCGGACAATTCACGGCATCACACACGCGACAGGGGCTGAACGTTTTGTAATGTTTCACGTTGGGACCGCACCCAACCACAAATGAGATCGATTTCTGAGGTTGCATGATACAAGAATCGGTCAGTGAGACACCGACCTGTTCGGCATCAAGCAGGGCAAAGAGCTGACGCTGCTGGGTGATGTCGAAACTGCCATAGCCCGGACTCATACGCGGTGTTCTGCGCCAGTTGAAGGGTTGGAGCTGGGTGCTGATCAGCTCGTTCAGATAGATCGCCGCGGCTTCGGCGGCTTCGGAGCCGATACTGTCGAGCATCAGGCCCTGGGCCAGTTCCGTCCGTCCGACCAGAGCACTGACCGTCTGTTCGAGCTCGGGACCGATGGTCACCAGCCCGATAGCCAGACACACAGCTCCCGCAAAAGTCCGGCTGATATTCTGCCCGATCAGTGAACGACCATTTTCCAGGACAATTTCGGTCCGTCCGGGATCGATTGTCTTGATCGGGTAATAGACCAGATATCCGCGCGGTTTGAGAAGAGGGGCCGCTGTTTGCCGCATGTCACGGTACAGGGCCTGGACCGTTTCGTCCGGGACATCCTGTTCACGCCGGTAGCCCTGCAGGCGAAAGACAGCCTTTTGATCGATACGCAGCGGAAAATCCCGGACAAAACGTGGTCCGGGATGAGGCGTAGTCAAGAGCGACCCAGGTTTCTCCGTATTCATGGCCGGACCAGTTCCGCGATTCGTCTGATATGGTCCGGTGTCGTGCCGCAGCAGCCTCCGATCAAGCGGGTCCCCGCTTCGAGAAAAGCGGGAATATAACCGGCATATTCATCGGGCCCCATGTCGTAACTCGCTGTGCCATCGACCAGTTTGGGCATGCCTGCGTTCGATTGAAATAACAGGGGCAGGTCCGTAGCTTGGGTAAACAGCGGGACCAGCTCGATCATTTCGTTAGGACCGTTACCACAATTTGCCCCGATAATATCGGCCCCGGCTTGTTTCAATTGTTGGGCCGCATCAGCCGGTGTGACTCCCATCATGGTAAAGTAACCGTTCGGGGTCTTGTTGAAGGTCATGGTGGCGATAACGGGCAGACCGGTCTTCTCTTTGGCGGCTTTAACCGCGATTGTGGCTTCCTGCAGGTCCATCATGGTTTCGATACAAAACAGGTCCACTCCTCCCTCGGCCAGAGCGAGGCACTGTTCCCCAAAAGATTCGGACAGTTCCGATTCACTCAATTCACCCAATGGCTGCAGGAATTGGCCTGAAGGACCGACCGAACCGGCCACATAGCGATCGGTCGGGGCGGCACTCCGAGCGATCTGAGCCGCTTTGCGGTTCAGTTCCACGGCCCGGTCCTGCAGATCATAGCTGTGTAATTTAATGGAACTGCCCCCGAACGAGTTGGTCTCGACCACATCGCAGCCTGCTTCGAAATAGAGCTGATGGACCTGTCTTACCCGGTCCGGTTGAGTATCGTTCCATAGTTCGGGGCACTGACCGCCGGCCAGACCGGCTTGAAAGAGCATGGTCCCCATGGCCCCATCAAAAACAACAATACCTTGTTGAACACGCCTGAGAAAATCCACCTAAGCCTCCCGGGCAGCGAGTAATTTCCTGGCCAAATCAACGGCATCGGTCGCATTCTCACCGTAACCGTCCGCGCCGATCTCGGTGGCGTATTGATGGGTCACCGGCGCGCCGCCGATCATAATCTTCAGTTTGTCTCGCAAGCCGGCTTGACGGATTGCCTCGACGACCAGCGGCATCTCGGCCATGGTTGTAGTCATCAAAGCGGACATGCTTAACAGATGGGCTTGCTGCTCCCGGGCCGCAGTCACGAATTTCTCGGCCGAAACATCGGTCCCGAGATCGATTACCTTGAAACCAGCGCTTTCGAGCATCATGGCCACCAGGTTCTTCCCGATATCATGCTGGTCTCCCCGGGCCGTACCGATCACGATCGTAGCCCGTTTTTGGCCCGATTCATCGCTGATCAGGAGCGGCTTGACCACATCCATACCCGCTTTCATGGCCCGGGCCGCAAAGAGGACCTGGGGCACAAAATACTCATTCCGTTTGAACTTCTCACCGACGATATCCATGGCCGGGAGCAGGCCCACGTCGATTATCCGTTCCGGGGTCTCTCCTGCTTCGAGTAATGCCCGCACCATGTCGGGTACCGCCGGTGCTCCCCCCTTGATAACAGTCTCTTTCAACACAGTATAGTCAACCACGCCAGCCTCCCTTGCCAACTGCGTTAAATGAACTCGCCACCGAGACGGTCCACGGTGGCGAGCACATTGTCTTAATTTATGCGAATCAGGTTCAATGACTCTTGCGGAACTTCTTCATGAACTCGACCAGTTTTTCCATGCCCTCATAGGGGAAGGCATTATAGATGGAGGCGCGAATGCCGCCAACCGAACGATGCCCCTTCAAACCGTGCAGACCGGCTTTACCCGCTTCCGCGATAAAGGCCTTCTCGAGCTCTTCCGAAGGCAGACGCAAGGTAACGTTCATATAAGACCGACTCTCCTTCTCGTTAGTGCCCCGATAATAATCCGGGTCCGCATCCATGGCGGCATACAACAGATCAGCCTTCTTCCGGTTCATCTGCTCGACCGCGATCAGACCGCCCTGGGCCTCGACCCACTCGAGCACATTCATGATCACATATATGGCAAAAACCGGCGGGGTATTGTAGAGACTGTCATCTCCGGCATGGGTCTTATAACTCAGATAGGCGGGCAAACCCTCGCGTGACTTTTCCAGGATGTCTTTGCGGATGATGACCACGGTGACGCCAGCCGGGCCCAGGTTCTTCTGCGCACCGGCATAGATCAGACCGAATTTCTTGAAATCGATCCGGCGGGACATGATGTCCGATGACATATCCGCAAAAAGAGGCACATTACCCGTATCAGGAAACTGCTGCCACTGCGTCCCGGCAATGGTGTTGTTCGAGGTCAAGTGAACGTACTGGGCAGCCGGGTCCAATTTCAATTCGGATTGCTTGGGGATCCGGTTAAATTTTTGCTCCTCCGTGCTGGCCGCCACCTTAACGGGAGCATACAATTTAGCATCTTTATACGCTTTCTTGGCCCAACTGCCGGTAATGATATAATCCGCGCTGAGCTGCTGGGTCAGGAAATTCATAGGCACCATACAGAACTGAAGCGTGGCACCGCCACCCAGAAATAAAATCTGAAAATTATCCGGAATGCCAAAGAGTTTGGTCATCAATTCCTTGGTCTTGGCATGGACTGCCCCATATTCAGCGGAACGATGACTCATCTCCAGGATCGACATACCGGCCTGATCGTACTCCACGATATTGTCCCGAATCTTTTCGAGTGCTGTGAGTGGTAATGTCGCTGGTCCCGGGTTGAAATTATACTTTCTGTTCATACCAACTACCTCCTTGTATTTATCTATCCATGACCACATGAACTAGTTTGAGTCCTCCCTCATTTACTAGCAGTTTTCTCCAAGAACTTCAATGATTTTCGTGCTTCGAACTGAATTTTTCATATCCATCACGTAAATATCGATGTATTCACCTGATTGTGCACATTCCAGTCCGAGAAAAGAATTGACATTTTTGTATCAGCCCTTTATTATGAAAACAAGGGGATGGATTTCCGATCTATGTCTATTCCAACCATAATAAGGGGAGGATATTCAGATGAATATCAGTGAAATTCTCGGTGCGATGGTACAGTCCGGTATGTCGGCCTCTTCACAGGACCGACTCAAGAATTCTCTGGGAGGCAGTGAAGTTTTAGACAATCTGGCCGGTGCGGCCCAAGGCGCTGCCGGTCAAGCCGGTGGTGGAATCGGTGATTTGCTTTCGAGCGTATTGAGTGGTGGCACTCAAAGCACCCGCAAGGGCGGTCTCGGAGGTCTCCTGTCGAGCATATTCGGTGGAAGCCAAAAAACAGCGAGCGTTTCCGGGGGTGGAGGAATGGGTGATCTGCTTTCGAAGATGCTCGGAGAGGCCGGTAAAGCAGTTGGCGGTCAACAAAATCTGGCTGCAGGTGGTCTGGGTGCCTTGATCGGTTCACTGCTCGGTGGGGGCGGAAAATCGATGAAAGGGGCCATGGGCGGCGGCGTCATGGCTTTGCTGGGCATGTTGGCCTTTAACGCTCTCAAATCGAGTGGTCAGCAGAAGCCACAAATCCCGGTCGGTTTGGTCGAACCTCAGACTGAAGCTGAAAAGAAGAAACTCGAGACAAGTTCCGAAATAGTGCTCAAAGCCATGATAAATGCTACCAAAGCAGATGGTCAGATCGACGACAATGAGATCAATCGGATTCTTGGCAAATTCAGCGAAGTCGGTCTTGACTCGGAAAGTCAAAACTTTCTGAAGAGCCAGATGCAACAGCCCATGGAAACGGAGCAACTGATAGCTGCAGTCGAGGGCCAGCCTGAACTGGCTGCCCAGTTGTACGCTGCTTCTCTCTTAGCGATCGAAGTGGACACAGACGCGGAAAAACAGTATCTGGACCAGCTCGCTCGTGGGCTTGGACTGGCTCCTGAAGTCACAACAAAAATCCAGCAAATGGTCGGTTTACAGCCCGGCTTATAGGCAATTATCGAGTCATTTTAGTGGAGAGAAAAGCCTCGATGAAGGGGTCGATATCGCCGTCGAGAATGGCGTCGACGTTCCCGCTCTCAAAATCGGTGCGGTGGTCCTTGACCAGCCGGTAGGGGGCCAGAACATACGAGCGGATCTGGCTGCCCCAGGCGATCTCTTTTTTATCGCCCTGGGTCTTTTTGAGTTCTTCTTCCTTTTCCCGGGCATATTTTTCATAGAGTCGCGAGCGGAGCATTTTCATGGCTACATCCTTGTTGCGGTGCTGTGAGCGTTCGTTCTGACATTGGGCCACGATACCGGTTGGGATATGCGTTATTCTGACCGCGGAGTCGGTCACGTTCACGTGTTGCCCACCCGCGCCGGAAGAACGATAGGTGTCGATCCGCAGGTCCTTCTCGTCAATTTCGATCTCGACATCATCATCGACCTCCGGTGTCACAAAAACGGAGGCAAAAGAGGTGTGTCGGCGATGATTGGCATCAAACGGCGAAATGCGGACCAGACGATGAACTCCTGTTTCCGACTTGAGGTAACCGTAAGCATAATCACCCTGAACGGTGAAATCCACACTCTTGATCCCGGCTTCATCACCGGGCAGCAGGTCAATCACCTGTGTTTTGAAACGCCGGCGTTCAGCCCAGCGGAGATACAAGCGAAAGAGCATCTGGGCCCAGTCCTGTGATTCGGTGCCGCCCGCCCCGGGATGGATCGTGACAATGGCGTTGTGATTGTCCATCTCGCCGCCCAGGATTTTTTCGAGTTCCACCGCAGCGATTTTCTTCTCGAGCTTTTTCAGACTGGCCTTGATCTCAGGAATGAGGCTCTGATCATCCTCGGCCAGATCGAACCAATCCGTAAATTCGCTCGCCTCACGCTGCAGACTGTTCAGAGACTCGATTTCCTTTTTCAGGTTGGCGTGCTCTTTGGTAATCTTCTGGGCATTCTGAGGATCGTTCCATAAATCCGGTTTCTCGATCTGTTTCTCCAGTTCAGCGATTTTCCTGGTCAGGGTCTCGACGTCAAAGATAACCTCGTAACAGGTCTATCCGTTTAAGCAGTTCTTCAGCTTTTTGTCTGAGTTCTTCCATGATTAAACCCCTTGGCCGAAAGGTTGACGGAATCAATAACCATCTGATTGATAGTCCATCGCCCAGCCAACCGCAAGTCCGCAGACTTTATATCAGATGAATCGTATCATTTGTATTCCCACCTAAATAACCGGTCGTGCTGCAGCAGAAGAGAAGCAACAATATTATCAGGATTTTTCTTGAAAGATTCAATGGTTCATGCTATCACTCAATGAAATTTTCTGTACTTCGGGTCTTGATCAAAAGAGAATATTCTGGTAAAGCATGCTTATCCCGGATATTTCAGAGATTATCGATCCTGTTCTTGATTGTGGATAGGGCCATGGAAACCATTGGACGCTATACGATTCAACAGAAACTGGAATCAGGTAAATACGGTGATATCTTTATTGCGACCGATCCCAAGATCGGGCGTAAGGTTGTCATCAAAACCCTGAAATTCGATCGGTTTCAGGACAAGGCTGAAGCGGAGAGCTTGCGTCGTCGTTTTTTACGTGAAGTCAAACAGGCTGGCAAATTAGTCCATCCAGGCATTGTGACGATCTATGATGTGGACAAGACCGACGATGCTTTTTACGTCACCATGGAATATGTCGAAGGCGAGACCCTGGAAACCTTGCTGAACAGCCATGAGTTCATCTATCTCCCCAAGGCATTGGCCATAGTCGAACAGATCGCTCAGGCCCTCGAATATGCTCACAGTCGCGGTGTGATTCATTCGGACATTTCACCGGGCTGTATTGTCTTGACCGGTCCGGACCGGATCAAAATCATGGATTTCGGTTTTGCCCGTTATTCATCCCCGGAACATGTCACTCGGGCTGGTATAACCGTTGGGACGCCCGGCTATATGCCTCCGGAGCACATACTTTCCCGACCGATTGATGCGCGTTCCGATATCTTTTCGTTAGGCGCTGTTTTTTATCAGCTTGTGGTGGGCCAGAAACCGTTCAACGGCAAAAGCGTTTCGAGTATTTTCCAGAAAATCCTGCAGGTGGACCCGCCCCTGGATGCCGCCCTGATCAGTCATGTCCCCCAGCAACTCGTCAGGATAATCAATCGGACCCTGAAGAAGGACCCCGATGAACGTTATCAATCAGCCACTGAGCTGCTTGCCGATATCGTCAAAGTGAAGAAACTGGTCACTCTGGTTTCAGAGAAGACCACATTCGCGGACCCGAAGGCCATGACCAATCCTCCGGAACACAGTCTGCGTCGGCGAAGAGAACGAGCACCCACACCCAATAGAAAGACACCTTCGAGTTCCTCGATCAGGATGAAACAAACCGCAATCAAGGCCCAGCAATCATTTGAATCAGCCACGGCCGCACCCGGTCCGGTGACTGCACCCGATGGTGCGATCTTGCCGCCGACTGCACCTGTCTCTGCTTCAATCGAGCCCGACATCGTGACTGGATTGCCTCAGTATCAGCATCCGGGCACAAGTTTGCGTCGTTCATACCGCAGCCAGATTTTTCTTTTTTCCGCTTTTATGCTGGTCTGCCTTTTATTCATTCTGACCGTGATCTACCTCTTCTGGGGAGATGCCGCCTTTTTCATCAAGTTCCTGCGTACCCAGGGGTCTCAGGCGTCTCTCGAACATACTGACCCGTCCATCGACCGCCTGAATGGAGCGACGGGCAACGGTCAGTCCGCCTCAATGGCAGACGGGGCGACACCTCATTCGTTCGAGAAGCCGCCTGCACCGACCGGTACGCTGGCGATCAGATCAACCCCTGCCGGGGCCCGCGTTTTTATTGATCAAATCTTAAAAGGCACAACTCCACTCGACGTTCCTGACCTTGCTCTGGGCGAACATACACTCAGCCTTGAATTGGAAGGGTATGAGCATCATACGGAAACGGTCCGGCTCAGCGAGAGCGTGAGAACGCCTGAAATCGCGGTGACCCTGGACCGACTCAGATTCGGCAGTATCAATGTGGTCGCCGATCCCGGTGCCTCGGTCAGGCTCGATGATCAGGACAAAGGCACGGCCCCGCTTTTTATCGACCAGGTCCCGGTCGGAACATATACCCTGACTTTGACTCTGAATGGGAAGACACCGAAGAATTTCAGCGTTCAGGTCGAACAGGATGCCACGGCTACGGTCAAGCATTATTTCCTGCGACCCGGTTCACTTCGCATCAATGCCATTCCTTTTGGGACCGCTTACGTCGATGGCCAGAACCATGGCATAACCCCGGTGTACCTCGAGTCCATCCCGGCCGGGCCCCATGTCGTCACCATCGTTCATGATGGCTATAAAACCGCCCGCCAGAACGTCATCATCGGTGAGGGGCAGGACGAAACGATTTTCATCACCCTCGAAAAGAAATAAGACTTGCCCCGTACAAAGGGAACGGGCTGTTCCGTGCGGAACAGCCCGTTCTGTCACAGTTACGATCAGGGAACTACGCTCTTACTCGAGGGTTTCCTTCCAAGTCATAATATTGAAAGTTCTTTGATTTGGATTGTCTGAGGGAGGAGGAGGTGAAATATTACCATCTGTTCCAGATATATAAACACCACCACCGGACTCAGGATTATTAGGATCATATATAGGCGGAGAAAATTCTGCTCCAATGATCATCGAAGTGCCATAAAAACTACCCATATTTTCCACATCAAGTTCGGGTTCCTCATCACGTTGCTGGCAGGTGGCATAGAACGGAATATAGTAGACCCAACTTGTTCCACCCGAACCGCAGCGGTCGGAGTCCAGGACAGCAGTTGTAAGAAAGACTAGACCGTTAAAAACAATGGGATCCACGATAACCCGTTCACCAAGGGTCAGAAAGTCGATATACTCGCCTTTATTGTTGAAGGTGAGACAATTGCTGAGCCCCCTCGTTCCATCACCGTTATCGGTCATGACAATTTCATCCAGGATTGTCCGATCGAAGTCTCGGTTATCCGAATCATTGAGCTGGGAGTCTACAATCGCATAAAAGGTATTCTGGCGTTCGATTATTTTGTCGTTTTCGTTCAGCATCTGACCGGTTCCGAATAGCAGGCAGATATCATGACAGCTCAGCGTCACACCGATATCGGTCGTGATCGGTTGTTCATTGCCTGAAGCATCGGTCGATCGGAACATGGGGTAGGTCGTACTGCCCGATTTGTGGAAGACGTCCCATTGGCTCATGTTTGTACTGGAGATGTCGATCTTCCAGATACAACCGCGGACATCGGCGACATAAATCGTATCGGCAAAATCATCGAAATCGGAATCGATCGCAACGGTCCTGGTGACATAGTGACCGAGTTCGTCAGAACCGCGATCGAGCACAACGTCATGAAGCTCCCGTGTTTCCAGGTTGAGGAACAGGACATGCCCTTTCTGATCGTCATTTTCCAGACCGCTAGAAATGACCAGGGTCCAGATCGGGTCTGCCGGGGTACCGGCCCGGAGAATAGAAATCCGGTCAATAATGTAACCGAGTTTGCTATCATCCATGACCCGATGGAAAAACTTGGGACCGCCCCGTTCCAGCTCACCAGCGTTCGTTGCCGGATCGGGATCGGTCACATCCAGGACATGGACCGATCTACCCCCAGCCCGTAGCGGAAAGGCAAGCAGGGTCCGCCAGGCATTCTGCGTATAGACATCGGCACTCACGACTTCGCCGTCAACAAAGTATTCATGAACATATAACGGATCGAGCAAATGCTTCAATTTTGGGGCAGTATCGATCGGATGATAGGCCCATAATTCCGAGCCGTCATCCGCATTGACTGCATGCAGAAAACCGTCGTTTGCTCCGAAATACAGCATTTTCTGGCGATTCTGCATATCACTCCTATAATCCGGGTAATCATTGAATTTATACGACCTGCGGGGAGGCACGACCAGATTGGGCGAGGATTGAATGATATCACCCAATGGCCCGGCTACCCTACTTCGCCAGTTGCCACTTTCTCTTTGCTCGTTGCTCGGATCGCCGATAAAATAGGCCAATTCATTGGTCGTATAGAGACCACCGTTATCGATATGCAGCACTTCGCTGAAATTGAGCATATAGGGGCTTGGCGGCAAAGAGGTATACACCGGTCTCGATTCCCAATTATCATACAACCAGTCCGCTACATTCCAAAGAGGATGGTCCATATAATCAGTGGGCAGGCTCCCGTCCGGATTCAATTGATAGGCGATCAGATTACCGCTCCAGTCACGTGGCACAAAAGTCGCCGCGTAGATTTTGTCATAACCGGCCACGATATCCATTTCCACGGCCACGGCACTACCCTGGAAGGTACCCTCGATGACATCCTGGATGGCCTTCAACAGGGAGGCTTCAAGACTATCGGCATCCTCGGCCGGGAAAGCCTCGTCATGTGTTGTTGTATCACCATCAAGGTTGGCATCGGTCCCGCCGGCCTCCGCGATGGCATTCAATGCGTTCATTCCCGAACTGCCTGCGGCAAAACCCAAACCGACCACGTACGTTCTGACTTCGTTAAACATGTCATCAGTAAAGTATGGACTCAATACGGGATTCGTTCGGAGGACATAGCGGAGATCAGCGGCAGCTACAGGAGGATTGGATGTCGAATCAACCGTTTCGAGACCGTCGGTGACCAGAATGACATAACGGCGGGTACATTTATAGGCCGGGTTATAAAAATCAGAAGTCTCATCTATTTCCATAGGGATCAGGAACTGTTCGAGATAGTCGCGGATACCCCAGAGCGAACCGGCAATCGGAGTCCAACCGTTCGAACCGCTCAAAGAGGTCCGACAAATACCCTCGATACCCTGTGGCTTATGATAATTACAACTCGAAGTAGAATAGACACTACCAAAAAATTCACTCCTCTTTAAATGACTATTCGCGAAGGGGGGCAGCGGGTCCCAATCATTTCTGCCAGCCCAGGAACCGGAATGGGTCCCATATTTGATCTCATTCCGGACCTGGTCGGTTAAATGCTTCGGATGAGTCAGAATTTGTGCTGTTGACGGTGAATTCGAACCGCAGGGATAAGACAGACAGGTGAGCAGGTCCTGGGCGGCATGGTTCTCGCTGGCCGGCCAGAACGGTAATGATTTACCGGACGGTCGCGTGAAATCGTCTTCACAGCCGTCATATAACCAAGGATAGGGATGGCTGCCATTTATCCCAACATATGTAGCCATACCAACCTCGACGTTGGTGATACTATCGATCAGGCTGACCAGAACGTCCCGACCGAGCTGGACCCGCCTCCGACCAAACGTATCCACACAACTATCCGTGACCATGGAACCACTGTTGTCATAGAGAAACATGATCTTGGGTTCGGGCGGGCTCAAGAAAAAAGGCGGTATGTTCGAGATGGTCGTCGGATACTCGATGGTCGTCCCGATCGTGGTTTCGTCATGAATATCGACTATAATCAGATACATACCCGGATCATGATAACTGCTCCCTGTATCAACGCCCGTGGCTTTATTACCACCCAGAATAACGGATTGACCCGCCGTGTATTCCTTCTCCCAAACATCCCAGTAGGAGGGAATTTTATTGTAACCATAACTCTCATACTTCCCGATACTGATGCGATCATAGGAATAGGTCCAACCATAACTCGGGAGTCTCAACCATTCAGGACCTTTGTTGGGGTATCTGGTTGTATTGTCAAGATCACGATAACTCGCGTCATGGTGGTAGGCCACGTAGACCGTGGCATCCTTGGTCACCTTGAAGGTGATGAATTCGGCATCGGTCGCGTCCTTATGAGCATAATAGGTCCGTAACCAGGGCAGGTTCTTGAGATGGTCAGGCATCCAGACCACGCAATAGGTCGAATTATCGATGAAAGGATGATATTCCTCTCCTTCAGCCATGCAGGCGATCTCAACATTGCTGGTCAACTCGGTGATGGCCGACCAATCACCGCATTCGAGCGGGGTGGGCGTCGGGGTGGGCGTCGGGGTCGCCGTGGGCGTCGGAGTCGGGGTCGGCTCAACATAATCACCTGTTATCAAAACATTATCTATATATATCTGTTCATTATTATTGTTGGCACGACAGACGATCTGGATCTGAAAATCGTTATTGTTCCAGCAGTTCGTGGGTAAGGGAACGGTCATAATTGTCCAGGATGAACACGGATCATACGAAATCCATATCTCACTAAAGCTTTGCCAAGAATATTGTCGCCATGCTACTTGGATATAATCGCTGTATTCTCTGTTTTGCCCACTGGCTTCAAACTGAAGGGCGATGTTTTCATGTGATGTGGTCGAGAGATTTCGATAGATACCTTCCGAACGATTAGCTCGAAACAATTCGATCACTTTGGTATCATTGCCGTTGAAAGACTGGACTATCCGGGGGTTTTGTGTAATTGACCAACCACCACCGCCGTTGAAATTGCCGGTCGGATAGGACTCGAAATCATCCGAGAACAGGACAGCGGCCTCTGAGAACATGGGCAGGACCAGGAACACCGTCAAGATCACTGCCAACAGTAATCCGTAATATTTTGTTCGTGCGTTCATTGTTGACCTCCTAGCTTAGTATTCATAAAACAATCGCTGAGAAAGTAATCTGACGGTCCGGTCCACCACATCCGACGCAGCGGATTGATCGCTACGCGACTGGGCGATCACATTATAAAAATGCCAGGTCGGGAAGACTGTTTCATCCTTCCCAATGACGAGACTTTGACCTTGAAAATCCTTAAAATTAGCATTCACGGCTTTCGTAACCATGAAGCGATATTCAGGATAGGGATAATGGTCCTCGGTCGCGGGGTTTATCGGATTCATATCGCTGGAAAATGCGGTGAACTGACCCCAGGGTGCCCCACCGTTCGTGACACTTGGATCCAACTCCAAAGGGAGAGCGGGATTACTGCTCATCAATATCCATTGACACGCCGTGTCCGCACCGCCGTCCGCTACTTGAAAATTCTGCTGCGATACACTGACCTGCCGCGATGCTTCTGAACTCATCATGGATACGGTCATGATGCTCATGCCCAGGACCATGACCGAGGCAACAACGAACAGGGCCAACAAGAGGGCAAACCCCTGCTCATTCCCAAGTGTGCCTGCTCTGTTTCTCATAAGCTGTCCTTTCTACTGAAAGTGGTTGCGGTTTTATCTGTTACTCTAGCCACATGTGATGCAATTATCGTACCATATGATAACAGTAATGATTTCCCATGCCTGACTACCCTGCAATCAGCATTCCCTCATCTTGTCCCCCTCCCGGAGGGGGTCCGGGGGAGGATTCAAACAATAGAATCAGATGATGATAATCTCAGGAATTCCACCCCCTGCACCCCCGCCAGCGGGGGATAGGAGACAGGATAACACCGCATCTCCGCCCGAGTGGGACAGGATCGAGAATCATAGATTTCGATCCTTTTTGCGAGAGCGCATGAAACCGCACAAAAGCTTTCGATACAATCATTCAGTGAGCATGTGCTGTCCCCTTCCCGGAGGGGGTCCGGGGGAGGATTCAAACAATAGAATCAGATGATGATAGTCACAGGGATTCCACCACCTGCACCTCCGCCAGCGGGGGACAACTGACAGCCCCCCAATCCGCGAGCGAAAACAGGCAATAACGACCCGTTTTCCGACCCGATATCGGAAAAATATTCCCGAAAAATGAGAGTGCAGATTGGTCTCCGTTTGATCACTGATCATGTTTCACGGACATGGGTGAAAAAAATCACATTTTTCAGGGCTTGATTACGTAGTGCCGGCTTTAGCCGGTTGTATTTGACTTAAAGAAATTTAAGACGACCGCTTGAAGGGACTGTCGATTTGATGCTGTCCCCCGCTGGCGGAGGAGCAGGGGGTGGAATTTTTAAAGTTGTAACTATCTGATTTTATTAATTAATACGAGAATCCTCCCCCCGACCCCCTCCAAAGGGGGACAGGAGGTAATATAACCCTCCAAAGGGGGACAGGAGGTAATATAACCCTCCAAAGGGGGACAGAAGCTAGCATAACCCTTTAAAGAGGGACATCCAATTTTCAGATTTAAAGATGATTCATGGAAAATCGACAACGCTTTACCTGTCCCGAGCTCGTCGAGGGAAGAGCTTGTCGATGTAATCAGCCTCGTAATATCTTGCTTATGGGCTTCCTAATATGTTATAATCGAACCGAAAGCGTACAATGTATCATTCGACTCATTCGTTTGTGAGGGGGAGTATCGCCTGATAAGTGGCAGGGAAAGAGACACAAAAAAAACAAGCGGGATGGTATGAAATTTGCATCCCTAACGGACAGGCATGAGCGTAAAGAGAGTTTAATTTCGAACAGAAAGGTCTGTATATGAACATACAAACGAGTCATCCCAAAAGTACCGGTTTAAGAGGGCAGGGTGGGTTCACTCTGATCGAGTTATTAGTGGTATCGATGATCATCTCGATCTTGGCCGCTTTTTCGACGATAACGGTCATGCAGAATTTGCCCAAGATGCGTTTAAGGAGCACAATATCCGAGATGAAGAACCATATTAACATGTTCAGGTCTTTATCGATAAAGCGAAATATTCCTATCATCGCGGAGATCGATACTGTTTCCCGGTCCATAAGTTTTTATTATGATGAAAATAAGAATTGCATAGTCGGTGATACTATTGATGTCTCGGTAATAAATCCGGTAGATTATTCGACCAGCACCGTTAGCGTATCCGATGAATATATCAGAAGATATAACCTGCCGCAATCAGTATCCTTCGGTTTTGGCCCGCCATATGATGCTCCGCCATCGAATTCCGTTGATAACACGACCTCGATCAGTAGCTCGGATATCATTTATTATAAAGGAACAAACGAGCACGAGGTAGACGGGAAATTTGTCCTTGTTTTTGGGACGAATGGTAGATTTCAGGACATCAACAAGGAACTATCCTATCTCGTCATTTTCATATGCCACGAAGCCGGGAAATACGGCGCCATCGAAATATTGGCGAGCGGATCACTAACGGCTTATCAGTATAACTCAAATGGAGACGGCAAATGGAACCAATTATAAATGCAAAAGGTTTTTTCGAGAGTCGAAGGCTTTCGGGGCCGAGGTCCTGTTTCCGGCAGCTTTCGAGTGAGCAAGGTTTTACTCTGATCGAGGTTTTGATCGTGACGGTCATTCTGGCTGTAGCCATCCTTGGCATGGAAGGTCTACAGCTCTATGCCATTAATCAGATCCAGCGTAGTGATGATATCGGGACTGCCACGATGCTGGCCCAGGATGTGATGGAAAACTTGCGGGCCTTACGGGCTGGTGATGTCACTCTTGAAGACGGGGCCTTACCCGATCCCATCTATGGGAGCGGTTACTATTCGTCCGGCTATGTCCCATCTGGAGAAGAACAGAAGATGAAGGGACGGGGCGATAGTGCCTATTACGTGAGTTGGAGATTGGTCGGGAACGTGGTTGAAATCCATGTCCGTAGTGCTCAAATGGGTTTTACCGACTCGAGTGTTGACCTGTTCGATCCGAATGAGGATCTCACCAACGTCAAAGGTGTCCGCGAGTACATTACCAGTTCCAGGATCTTTTAATGACACAAGAAAGAAGGTGGAACAATGAAACTTTCCTCGAATAAAAAAGACCAGGCCGGTTTTACCCTGATCGAGATGCTGGTCGTAGTAGCCATTACTTCCATTATCTTTGCCACGGTTTTCTGGACCTTGAATTTTCAGAGAATGTCGTCCATGAAACAAACCGCCTTGGCCGATGTGTACGAAAACCAGCGTTTCGCTTTGGACCTGCTTTCCAAGAACATCCGCATGGCTGGTCTGAACATGAGTGCGCCCTTTTATTCTGCTTCTTATCTTGGTATTGCCCTCGACCCGATCACCCCGGATAATGACTGGAGTGATGGAACCGATAGGATCACTATTCTATCATTGATTGATGCCAACGATTGTCCTCCACTTGTGGTTGATGAAATGACTGCGGACCCGAGTGCGGAAATGGTCATTCTGGATGAGACAGAATCGGAATACGGAGGAATTCATGATTGTTGGGCAAATATGCCGACGCCTTTTTTTGCCATAATCACCGATCCGTCGGCAAATAATTCAGACCTTTTTGTTGTGACCAATGTCCAGCAAAGTGCGCTCCATATCCAGGGGAACCAGGGTGCTGGTTGCATAAATGGTTATTGCAACTCCTCCAACATGGGTAATGCCAATGATTATGAAAGGAACAGCACCATTTCATTGGTCGCATTTGAACGATATTCATATTTTCTCGATGACTTGGGTACTCCACACCCTAAACTGTACATGCAGGAAAGGTATAACCCTCCTGCTGTACCTGACCCTGCGCAGTTGCCTCTGGCCAATGATGTCGAGGACCTGCAGTTTGCCTATGGCGTCGATACTGATGGCGACGGGCTGATCGATGACCTCAACGGCGACGAAAATCACGGCGACAATGAAGATTATGTCAATGCCCCGGTTGACGTGAATGTGCCAGGGGCCACGAATCGTGATATTATTTCCGTCCGCATCTCCATGACCTTTCGTTCCAGCGATTGGATCACCAAACAGCCCAACAGTCATCGTCCACCCCTCGAAGACAATCCCGGCAACTTTGGCGAAGCTCCGGATGGCTACAGTCGCAAAACCATCTCGACCCGAGTGCTGGTCCGAAACATGGCCCTGTAAGCATCACGAGACCATCTACGGATGGGAAGTCCGCGTTTAAGTCCATAAAAAGGGCCCCACAATCTCGGCTTCGAGATTGTGGGGCCCTTTTTTCATGGTCCATTCGACTTGACTTACGCTTCCAAAGATGATAGTAATAGGTCTCATTGTTGGACAATGGGCCATTAGCTCAACTAGGCAGAGCAACGGACTCTTAATCCGGTGGTTGAAGGTTCGATTCCTTCATGGCCCATCCTTCGCTTCCTGGTTCGGCCAGAAACGAAGGATGTCGCGCCGAAGCCCTCTGGGTGAAGCAGGACCAAGTCGTACAAGTACCAGGAAGCTTCAGCTTCGGGGATGGAAATGAGTTTCAGGATTCATGCATAAGCTCACGAAGCTGCGTCAACGCGGAACTCATACCATTGTACCAGGCGGAACGGGGCACGATGCCTTTTCTGGAGGTACGTTTTTCCTCTTTCATAGAGAGACGAACTCTTACTGCAGGGGACACGAATCTTCAGCTTCGGGGATGGAAATGAGTTTCAGGATTCTTGCATAGGCTCACGAAGCCGCGTCAAGGGGCTGTCGATTTAATGCTGTCCAGCGCGGCGGGGGAGCCGGGGGTGGAATTCTCGAAACTGTAACTATCTGAATTTATTGATTTTAAC
>JAFGSJ010000086.1 GCA_016934675.1 bacterium
CGGCAGCACTCATTGACGGTATCGACTATTATTACATGGTCTCGAATGATGAAGCCCCCATAATTGATCTGATCACTGATGTGGATGCCTGTGCCCAGAGTGGTGTCTCAATAGCATTCACGGGGAGCTCGGGTGCCACACAACATGATCTGTGGGTCGATGGGAGCCAGATGGTGGTCGGGATTACCAGTCCGTACACCTATGTGCCTGGTGATACGGCCAGCCACGACTATATGGTCCAGGCTATCAATGGCACCTGCGGGATTGATTCGAACACAGTTGCCGGGATCGATGTCAATGGTACAACAGGTACTCCGGTCATCACTGCAGTCAATGATCTCGAAGCCTGTGCCTTGACCGGTGTGTTGGTTATGTTTACCGCTGGTACGGGTGCAGCCAGCCATGATCTGTGGGTCGATGGGAGCCAGATGGTGGTCGGGATTACCAGTGCGTACACCTATGTGCCTGGTGATACGGCCAGCCACGACTATGTGGTCCGGGCCATCAATGGCACCTGTGAGACCGAATCGAACACGATCGCCGGGACTGATGCCAATGATACGCCAGATGCTCCGGCTATCACCGCAATCAGCGATCTGGATACGTGTGTTTCGACCGGTGTTCAGATTACCTTTACCGCGGGCAGTGGCGCGACCAGTCATGATCTGTATGTTGACGGCAGCCTTGCCCAGAGTGGTATCAGCAGTCCATACACCCATATACCGGGCGATGCTGTCAGTCACAACTATGTGGTCCGGGCTATCAACGGCACCTGCGGGGCTGAATCGAACACGATCGCCGGGACCGATGATGATTACGCCTCGGGAACGCTGTATTCGACAGACTCGATAGTGGGGAATATGCGTTCTGTCTGCGCCGGGACGTTCACCCAGGGCTCGGGGGAGTTTGAGGCATGCCGAGTTGCAGATGAGACGCAGTTCAATCACACTCTGACCCGCAATCTGGCGGTAATGGAGACGGAGGTGACCCGACAGATGTGGGCTGACCTGCTGGCGGTGCAGACCACATTACCGGTAGATCCATCCGAGGCTGCCTATTCGCCGACTATGTCTCACCCGGTCAATCAATCGAGCTGGTTTGAGACCGTGTTGTTTGCCAATCTACTGTCGCTGCAGAATGGATTGACGCGTTGTTATTACAAGGACTCGGGTTTTACCGATCCGGTGACGAGCGTCAATTATACGTCGGGGTCGTTTTACTGTGACTTTGCGGCGAACGGATATCGTCTATTGTCCGAGGGAGAATGGGAGTATGCAGCCCGAGCGGGTACGACCACGCCCTTTTCGTGTAATGAGACAAATTACACGGGGGACAATTGTTACTCCTGCACGGCGGGGACCCATCCGGTGCTTGAGCAGTATGCGGTGTATTGTGCAAATGATACGAGTACGAGTGGACCTGTTGGGAGCAAGTTGTCTAATCCGTGGAACCTGAAGGACATGCATGGTAATGTGTATGAGTGGTGCTGGGATTGTTATGGAACGTATCCAAGCGATACGACTGACTATAGCGGACCAATATCGGGCTCGGTCCGGATGCTACGGGGTGGTATCTGGGGCAGCGTCGCCCAGTACTGCCGGTCGGCATTCCGGACCTACAACACACCCGGCTCTCGGGGCGGCAGCATCGGCTTCCGCCTTGCGAGGTCGGTGAATTAGAACGGGGGGACAGTCCAAGATTATCCTGATCGGGTGATGTGAACGACGATGAAGAATCGTGCTCGATAGTGCTCCCCTTCTGATCGTTGCTGTGTCTTTTCTCACCTAAATAAATCAACCGTCGACTTGACCCCGTACTTGATTTCAACGCTGAACATCATGGTCGTTGGCCAAATGGTCGAGGAATGAACCAGATGATCAAAGAGAGACAACTGATCAACACAACAATACCGAACGGCGTTAAAACCGGAACTGATTGAATGGAAGAGTCACATAACCAGGAAGCGATGTTTTCGATCAACTGCTCACGCGTATCGTCCGTGGTTGTGACATTGGTCATGTTAAACAGACAAAAGACGATCTGGCCCCCATTCGTGAGGTCCTGATCATTATCAAAGGCAATCAGACTTGCTCTGCCGGGATATATGGTCCAACTACTCACCGCGAGGGCATCGCTCAGCGCATACCCGCTATCCTGATCATAATACGCAGCGTAATTATATTCGATCGTCTCCGGAAGAATATGGGGTTGTGTTACCAGCGGGTGCTCAGGTTCACTGATCGTGATATTTCCGCTTCTGTTATTCCCCCAATCGTGACAGTGCATGACCTCGTTACAGAACGCCACATTTCCGCTATGATCGTGAAAAACCTCGCCACCTTCGAGTAGAAGCCTACCTCCTGCATTGACATAGTTGATCAGATTATTGATATGATCGGCGACCGGTGTCGGATTGGTCCCACTGGCATGGACGATAAAATCGTAATTCGGCCAGGTATCAGGTTCGGAGCTGGCTGCCTCCTCGCTCATGACATAATACCCCACGGCACTGAGGGTCGAACCGATCAGAGAGGCACTACCGGTTGAACTGTCATCGATGACCAGAACAGTGCCTCGTGATCCAATTACAAGATCGAAATTCGCACTGAATTCGCAGACACTATTACTGAAAAGTATCAATTGGAAATGGACCAATTGGTTTGCAGGAGTATCTGCTGTGACATCGACCTGAAAATGAGGAGCTTCTGACTGGGCCGATCCACCCACGCTTATTTCCGGCCAGAATGCTTCCGGTTCGCTGATGGTAACATACTCAGATTCGGTACTTAACATGCCCCTGACACCTGTGGCAGCACATCCACCTTCGTTCTTGAGCGTAATCACGATATAAGCCGTCTCACCCGCATCGAGTCGGCCATTACCATTTCCGATTCCAGTATCGAATACGCGCCGCTGCTCCAGGACCAGAATAGGTGCAAACACTGTATCCGACCACATCGTCGAACCAGAATAGCCCCCCGTTGCAGTCCAATTCAGAGTGAAATCGATTTTCTGTCCATCAGGAGTTCCATTCCCGAGGGTGAATTGATAATGGTCTGGGAAAGATTGACCGGTCCCCGAAGGACTGATCTCGGGAAAAATCGCGGCCGAGTCCATGATCTGACAAAACGAAGAATCTGTGACGAGAGTGCCTTGAATTCCCGTCCCCAATTCAAGCCCGACATTTTTTAGAATGACAGGCATGGTGACCGTTTCCCCGGGATTCAGAATACCATCACCATTTCCGAGATTGTCAATGAAACTGTGTGCCTGATGGATATTCCATGGGCCGGTAGTAGGGACGATTACGATCGAACCTTCATATGCTTTCGTATTGACCGCACTCACCGTCACTTCCAGAAAACCGGGTGTGGCTGGCACCGGCGAAAGTGTGATATACGCCGTTCCGGTTGCATCGGTCAATGCAAAAGCATGGCTCTGCTCGAAAGGATCTTCCTTGCGAATACTGACTCGGGCATTCTGAAACGGAACTCCGTCCTGAGCCACCGTTACCGTCAGCGTACTCTGACCGACGGTCAATGCCTCCGGGTGCGTCACCTCAAGATTTGCAGGAATTTCCGTATAGAGCTCCATGGTCGGATCACCGCCCAGTAACTCCATATCCATATAGTAGTCTGACATTGAATAGTTATTATAAAAATCGATCATACCATTGGTCGTAAATACTCCCAACCGGTTTTGTCCATTCATAAATATCTGCTTGAACCAGGCGAGCTGAAGATAATCATCTTCACCCCAGCCTGAACTACTCGAAGACCCATAATACCCAATCGCTAACTCACGTAAACATGCTTCCCCCATACAGGTCGGGATATCAATCGGATGGGCCGAACAACAATGACCGGCCATAAACGGAGCCATTTCGCCTGGCTCCATGTTTTGCAGATCAGAGATGTCCATTGAAGGTCCACTCCAACCCGTGGAGCCCCCGTGTCCAGAATATGTGACCAAAGAACGACCCTCCAGGATCGCATTGATCATATTATCACCCGAAGCTTCACCATCGTAATTATAGTCTTCGATGCACCTGATCAAATCACCACCCGGATCCGTCGGCGGTGGATAATAGGTCCCGCTATAGCCCTGCGGACCAGTGTAATTCTGCAGACAAACCTCATGCGTTAAATATGCGTTATAGAGGTCATCACATGAACTGGCGAAACAAGCTTTCTTTATCCAGTCGGTTCGAGTGAAATCTGCTTTGGCATAGGCTATGAACCGCGAAAAAACTTGGCTGGCCTCCTCCTGTGAGGTCACCGATGCCCTTCCGACATACAGGTCGTGCACATTATCGCCGCCTGATACACAAGCATAATCACTGTCAGAAGCACATCCCCCACAGAACTCTCCCGGCGGAGTGGCAATGTGTTGAACATCACCTACGAGAAAAACAAAGGAAAGTGGTGGTTCCATCCAAGTATCATATTGCTGCTGAATATACGCTTTCACTTCAGCTGCTGATGTTCCCGTCTGAGTCGTATCTACGTGCTGAACATAATACCCCATCTTCTCCCGCCATTGCACCAGTTGGTCCGCAATGGCAAAAAAAGAAGGATCAGAAATCACTAATAGTCCCTCCCAATAATTACTTTTCGGATTGCTGATACCGGACTCGAACTGCCCGTAATTAATGAATATGCTCCTGTAATATTCCTCGAAGGTAGTAGACCATGTCCGGGCAATCGCTGCTCTCGTTCCAGCTACGTCACCACCCAGCCATGTCAAATCGAAGACAAGATACGGATAAATCCGCACCTTCGCTTTGACCGGATTATAACTGATTGGACACACATCGACCTGCACTACCCGATGAGCCCGATAGAATTCATCCCGGCCTAAGGTCACTCGCTCCTCAGGCATAAAAGCATCCGTGGCGTAATACTTGGCATCCCTACTGAAACGCCATTTTTTATAACCATCCGCTGTCTTGAGAATGGGCTCTTGAACAGGCTTGATTATCTTCGTCAAACCAAGTTCTGCCAGCGTATATTCCTGATAGCGCGTCCGGTCAAGTGACACGGACAACTCAGCCCCATAAGGGACTTCGGTCAGGATTCTCAGCAAAGGCAATTTGGCTGCCGCGATTTGAGCAGTATGCTGATGGCCAGGTACACTCAAAACATCAAAATCTCCCCCCTTTGTCCGTTCACTCTGGATTGAAAGCCCCGGGATCGAAATCTCATAATGCACATTCGAAAAACCACTGCTCAATATGGAGATCTGCGGTTCTTCGACCACAGTCCGACCATCTTCCAATGGAAACCAACGTGCCCCTTCGACTGAAATAGTGACCAGCAGCACACACCAGAAAATAAGGCCAACCTTTCTCACCATACGCTTCCCCTGCCTGTCTGGTGATCTCCTGTGAGACCACACCTCAGCATTTTGGACCAGGTAATATGCTTACGATTGCATGCCCTGCCACTTAAATCTTGACAGAAGCAATGCCTCCTGAATAGAGCCCACTCACGATGAAAATATATCCTTTCACTTAATAAATTCAACTGAAACTAGATTAAACTCGGATAAACCAGAAACGAGGACCTGACTGAATGAAGTATTCTCCAGAAAGTGACCATAGACGCTGATCTATCAGGTTTATGTCACTGACTTCCTCATTGACGGGATGGAGCAGAGGTGGTATGCTTGATGAAGAAACATGGGCGTCTGAGCGGACTAACGGTCTGAGTGGTATAAATGATGAGTAGAAAGACTCTGACAGGGTAACAGGATGATCAGGATGCAGTTTGAGATTCAAAAAA
>JAFGSJ010000087.1 GCA_016934675.1 bacterium
ATAATCTGGTTGCTTGTGAGCTACCAGATTTTAGGGCAAAAAAAAGAAGATGTCAATTTTCGATCATTTTTTTGTCGCACACCCATCAAGATGAAAGGGGTCGAGGCCGTGGGCCGAGATCGAGATCGCGGAAGGGTATCCCTTTCACAGTTGCAGTGGTCCCCGAAAACGTCTGTCTTGTGTTGACAACGACACCGTCCTGTTGATCAATGTTAAATCGACCTGAAAAATCGACCTGCGTGTATATCTCGAATGAGCGAATGCCGTTCATTGGCATCGCAGAGTATCTGCTCGGGTGATTTTTTCGCGAGAGTCGCTACAAAACGGGTGCAAGACTTGTGTTTCTTGAGAGCTGTTATACTCATTAGTATATTTCTTTACGACGTCTGACGGTTGACAATCCGGGGAGGACATCATGCTGGATATGAAGTTTATCAGGGACAATATGGAGGCGATCGAGACGAAGATCAGGGAGAGGCGGTTGGAGATAGACCTCTCTGATTTCATACAGCTCGATGGTGATCGGCGGCGTTATTTGGCTGAATCGGATAGTTTGAGGTATCAGAAGAACCTGACTTCACAGAAGATCGCGGACCTGAAGCGGGACCGCAGGGATGCCAGTGCGGAAATTGCCGAGATGAAGCTGGTGTCCCAGAAGATCAAGGAGTTGGATGAGCAGTTACGGGTGGTCAATGAATCGCTCGAGACGATCCTGATCAATCTGCCCAACATACATCATGCCTCGGTCCCGATTGGTGCGAGCGATGCGGACAATGTCCGGGTTCGGACCTGGGGGACGCCGCCTGTTCTTGATTTCGAGCCCAAACCGCACTGGGAGTTGGGCGAGCAACTGCGCTGCATCCATTTCAAGGAAGCGGTCCGCATGGCCGGCTCGCGTTTTTCGCTGCTGGCTGGTCCGGCGGCCAGGCTCGAGCGTGCTCTGATCAATTTCATGCTCGATGTACATACGAATGAGCATGGTTATCGTGAGATCATTCCACCTTTCATAGTGAATGAGAACGCCATGATCGGGACCGGGCAATTGCCGCATCTGCGTGAGGACCTCTTTAAAATCGAAGGCAGTGATCATTACCTGATTCCGACCGCCGAGGTGCCGTTGACCAATATTCATCGGGAGGAGATACTGGATGAGAGCGTTCTGCCCTTGCGTTATGTGGCTTATACACCCTGTTTTCGGCGGGAAGCCGGTTCCTGGGGCAAGGACACGCGGGGCCTGATCCGGGTCCACCAGTTCAACAAGGTCGAACTGGTCAAAATCGTCCGGCCCGAGGACTCGTATGATGAGCTCGAACTCCTGGTCAAAGATGCGGAACGCATCCTGCAATTACTCGAATTACCGTATCAGGTCATGGAGTTGTGCTCGGCTGACCTCAGTTTCTCGGCGGCCAAATGTTACGATCTCGAGGTCTGGATCGAAACGCAGAAACGTTATCGTGAGGTCTCGTCCTGCAGTAATTTCGAAGATTATCAGGCCCGTCGGGCCCAGATTCGGTATCGGGCCAAGGAATCGGGCAAGACCGAGCTGGTCCATACCTTGAATGGGTCTGGTCTGGCCATTGGTCGGACCCTGGTCGCCCTGTTCGAGAATAATCAGAACCGGGATGGAACGATTCGCATTCCCAAGGTGTTACAACCTTATCTGGGCGGGCTCGAATTGATAACGCCGGACCAGGGGCGGGGCGTTTGACTTTTCCGATCAGAATTGCTACTAGAATACCGCATTTAGTGCGGAGGGATGGCCGAGTGGTTGAAGGCGGCGGTCTTGAAAACCGTTGACCGAAAGGTCCGTGGGTTCGAATCCTACTCCCTCCGCCATTTGTATTCTACTTGACTTCACTCATAAATGATGTAAATAGTATGGGGAAGGATAGTGATCGTTGGCGGCAGTGCCGCGTGTGACGGTCGGGCTCTTTTAAAGATGAATAGGAGTGTTGCGTGTGGAGAGGTGGCCGAGCAGGTCGAAGGCGCTCGCCTGCTAAGCGAGTCAGGATCGAAAGATGCTGCAAGGGTTCGAATCCCTTCCTCTCCGCCATTTTTCTCTGCGCCCATAGCTCAGATGGATAGAGCGCTTCCCTGCGGAGGAAGAGGTCGGAGGTTCGAATCCTCTTGGGCGTATTTTGTTTGACACAGTCGGAGAGGTACCGAAGCTGGCCGTAACGGGGGCGACTCGAAATCGTCTTGGCAGTTAACCCTGCCACGTGGGTTCGAATCCCACCCTCTCCGCCATTTCATTATACGAGAAACGAGAACGGAGAGATGTCCGAGCCGGTTTAAGGAGCACGATTGGAAATCGTGTGGGTGGCCAAAAACTGCCTCGAGGGTTCGAATCCCTCTCTCTCCGCCATCTTTTTCATAGACGGAATGCCTCGACGGCGGTCACTTTGGTCGGGGATAGCAATTAGAACATCGCTGTGCCATGCTAGACGGGGAATTAGCGGTTCCCTTCGCCCGAACGCTAGAGCGGGGTTGAATTCCCATTGTAGGCCAGCCATACTGGAGGGCAGTCCCTATTGCGGATGGCGTTGACGATCAGGTCCTGCGCAACAGACGATTACGAACCCGGTCAGGCCCTGACGGGAGCAGCCGTAAGTAATATGTTCTGTGTGCCGCAGGGTCACCTGGTCTGAGTACATCGAATGGGGGTCGCTTCAGCCAACTGGTTGAAAGTGGGTGCATGGCTCTTTATTTGAGCTGTCATAATGTAATTGGGCAGAATGAGGAATTTCATTGCCAAGAGACCTGTCCGGTTATCGTTTTTTCGCCGACAGAAACATTGAGATTGGGAGGCAATCTATGAGATGCTTCAAAACTATGTTGCTTTTAGTCGGTATCTGCGTATTGGTTGGGTGCTCGAAACAGGCCCCCGATAGTGTTACCAAGCCCACCGTCCCCATTCCTACCCCGGACCCGGAACGGGCCAGCCTTCAGAATCAGACCTGGGAACTGCAGGCCGAGAATGAGGAATACGGATCGGAAGGTCTGACCGCCACCACATATACCAGTAGCACGAACCAGGCTATCGTTCGCCAGGTCATCAAAAATTCTCAGGGCACGATTGTTCGTGAAATAATCACCGTCGAGGGCATTCCCCGGTTTGATATCACATATGACGACACAGGTGCGATTGCTTCTATCGTCAAATCGGCTCCCTCAGGGTTATCCTCGGAAGTGTCATATTACCCGAATGGGCAGAAAAAGGCAGAATGGACCACTCAGCAGAACGGTGAGAGAATCGGTCAGGGCTGGAACAAAGCCGGGAAACTCATCACCGAAGATCATCTGGATAAGGGTAAATATATCTCAGCGAAACGCTGGTATGATAACGGTGTGCTAAGATACGAGGCCACGTTCAAGAATGGTCGGCCACAACTCCGGATTTTCTATAAACCGGACGGGACCGTCGAGAAGAAGGTCCGTGGCAGGCGTTAGGTTAGAACCAGGTCCGGTTTGCCTGAAGGGACAGCTTGTCAATACTTATGTTTGCTCTACGTTGAAACGATCGTGAGAAGGAATTGATTTCGATGGAGCACTATCTTGTTCTTGCTCGAAAATACAGGCCCAGTCTTTTTGCTGATATCGTGGGTCAACCCCATGTTGTCAAAACGTTGAAAAATGCTCTGCGCAGCAAACGGCTCGGGCATTCTTTCCTTTTTTCCGGTCCGCGTGGCATCGGTAAAACGACCACGGCCCGCATCCTGGCCAAGGCTCTCAACTGCGCATCAGGACCGGCTGAGGAGCCCTGTAACGAATGCGAACACTGTCGTGAGATTACGGCAGGTTCAGCCCTGGACGTCTTCGAGATCGATGGTGCTTCCAACAATAGTGTCGAGGACATCCGCCAGATCAGGGAACGGGTCCAGTACAACCCGACCAAGAGTCGTTACAAGATATATATCATTGATGAAGTCCACATGCTCTCGAATTCAGCCTTCAATGCACTGTTAAAAACACTCGAGGAGCCGCCTGCTCACGTCATCTTCATGTTCGCCACGACCGAGGTCCATAAAATCCCGATTACCATCATTTCCCGCTGTCAGCATTATGAACTGAGATTATTGACCGTATCGGAAATTACAGCTTCTTGTCAGAAAATCCTCGAGTCCGAACATATTTCCTGCTCTTCCGCAGCGTTGCGCATGATTGCCCGGGCCGCGGAGGGAAGCCTGCGTGATGCACAGAGCCTGCTCGATCAGATCATCAATATCAGCGGGCAGAACATCGGACTCGACGATGTCCGTTTCGCCCTCGGTGCGGCTGACCCGGACCTTCTTACCCGACTCCTGTCGGCTATCGTCTCGGGCGAAGCCGAGCAGATACTGCTGATCATCGATCAATTTGCAGCGACCGGTTACGATCTCTATCAATTATGTAAAGACCTGATCTATTCTTTTCGAAACCTATTGATGATCAGTCTTGTCTCGAAACCGCAGGAAATTCTCGATTTATCCGAAGACGAACATCAGGAATTGAAAAAAATCACCCAGAACTGCTCGATCGACCATCTCGAGTTCGCTCTGTATACCTTGACTGAACTTGAAAACACGATCAAAGGGGCGACCTATCCTCGTTTTCTGCTCGAGACGACCGTGATCAGGATCGCACGTTATGCCGATCTTGTCCCGGTAACGGATATACTCAAACGGCTCGATCATCTCAAGCAGAGTTTGCTCGATAACGGCCTGGGACAGCTCACCGAGACTACGCCGACTTCCCCGGTCTCACAGCCGCTCAAGACGAAGTCCGGCTTACAGGAGAATTCTCGACAAGAAGCGGACCATGTTCACACACAGCCTGATCTTTCATCTGACCAGATCGAGTCTGACGACAGACCGGTTGGATCGGTTGAAGAGCGAGTCCCTGAGGATGACGAACGAACGGGACTTCCGGAAGCTAGTCCACTCGAGGACCTGTCTGTTTCACCTGATGAACAGGACAGCGGTCCGGACCAGACAGAGACGCCTGATCCTGATAATTCCGAAGCAGACCAGGCCGGTCTGGTCCGGGAAATCCCGAATATCGATCCCGAACAGGTAACCGGCACCTGGGTCGAAACAGTCAAGCGGATTGGTGAAAGCAAACAATCGCTGGCCATGGTCCTCGAAAATTGTTTTCTCATTTCATGTGATCAGAACAGTTTTGTACTGGCTATCCGCAAAGAGGATGAATTGTCTTGGAAAATGCTGGATGATCGAAACAATCAGGCCCTGGTCATGATGACTTTTGCCAACCTGGCCGGATTCAGGCCGAAATTGGAACTGGCTTGCTACGATGATTCCCGCCCCGGTTACTCGATCCAGGTCGAGACGAAAAAGCGGGAACAGGAACGCTTTCAGGAACTCCAGGAGCATGTCCTGAAAAAACCATATATCCAGCAGACACTGGACCTGTTCGAGGGGAAAATCAGCTCGATTATCGAGTGCGACACTTCTGAAGGAGAAGGAGAGTGAAAGGCTTCAATCTGAATTTCATTAAGGAGGCCAAGGAAATGGCCTCGAAACTGGAACAAACCAAGGATGAGTTGAAGAATCGGACCGTAAGCGTCGAGGTTGGGGGAGGTATGGTCCGCGTGACGGCCAATGGCCAACAACAGATCGTCAGCCTGAACATTGAAAGGGAAGTCATCAATCCCGACGATCAGGATTTACTCGAAGACCTTATTCTCTCCGGCGTTAACGAAGCATTACGCAAATCGCTTGAATTGGCGGCTGAGGAGATGTCAAAAATCACCGGCGGTTTTAAAATTCCAGGATTGACCTCGTAGGATCTCCGCTTCGGTCCTGAAAAAATTCAACTTTGGGAATGCTGGTTCCCGGCTTTCCTGATTAGTAGACGAGACATTATGGTTGCAGGATATCCACGCAGTTTGGCAAAATTGATCGATGTGCTCAAAAAACTGCCCGGCATCGGGCACAAAACCGCACAGAGACTCGCTTTTTATATCATGAAACTCGACCAGGCCAAAGCCACTGAATTGGCCCAGGCCATCCTGGATGTTCGTAAGGACCTGGTTTACTGTTCGCAGTGTTTTATCCTGACTGATAAAGACCCGTGCGATATCTGCTCTGATCCACGGCGAGACCACTCGCTCATCCTGGTCGTCGAAGAACTGCAAGATTTTCTGACTATCGAGCGGATGGGTGAATTTAAAGGGGTGTATCATATTCTGGGTGGCTCCATCTCACCGCTCGAAGGCCGGACGCCCGATGATCTCAAAATCAGGGAATTAATCCAACGACTTCACCAGGACCCGTCGGCCCGGGAAGTTATCCTGGCCACCAATCCGAATGTCGAAGGTGAGGCGACGGCGATATATCTGGCCCGTATGCTGAAACCGTTGGGCGTGAAGATCACCCGAATAGCCCGCGGTCTGCCTGTGGGCGCTGATATCGAATTTGCAGATGAAATGACCATGTTGCGTGCCCTCGAGGGACGCCAGGAAATAACGTGACCGAAACAGTCCCATACGGGGACGACAATCTTACATCAGAACAGAGGTCAGCCCGTTACAATCGTTGAATCTAAAGATTTTTCAGAAAAAAGAGTTGATTATTTCAGGAGGATTGATATATAATATCACCTTGAGGTATCGGTGGATTTTCGACCAGTGAGGGACATAAGGGAGGTGAAATACTGTGGTTGGTTCTGACATGATTATGTATGAGGAGGAGTTCAATTCAATCAATGATATCATCTCGAGACTCCACTCGAACTCGAATGCCAAAATCGTCTTCCTTGTGGATAAAAACGGTCAATTGATCGCTTCATATGGTGAGACGGAAAACATCGATACTACATCGTTAGCCTCACTGGCTGCCGGTAACATTGCCGCCACCGGCGGTCTGGCCCAACTCCTGGGTGAAAAAGAATTCTCGATTCTTTTTCATGAAGGCGAACGTGATAACCTTCATATCTCAATTGTGGGCCAGAGAGGTATCCTGGTCGTTATCTTTGATGATCGCTCGTCTCTCGGACTCGTCAGACTACGCGTGAAAAAGGCCGCGGACGAATTAGGAGAAGTCTTCCAGAAGATTTCCGAAAAAGTTGAAAAAGGTATCGGCGGAGAAGGTTTTGAATCGCCCTTTGCCGAAATTACAGACGAAGATATTGACGCACTGTTCAGCTAACCAGAAGAGATTACATTGTCTTTCATAAATTATTCATCGCGAGAAATTAATTGTAAGATCGTTTATTACGGGCCCGGACTGTGTGGCAAGACCACAAATCTGCAATGTATTTATGATAAAACCAACCCTGATGCCAAGGGCAAGATGATCTCACTCGCTACCGAGACTGACCGGACCCTTTTTTTTGACTTCCTCCCCCTCGAACTTGGCCGCATTCGCGGCTTCAAAACTCGTTTCCATCTTTATACCGTGCCCGGTCAGGTCTTTTACGATGCGTCCCGTAAATTGATTCTCAAGGGAGTTGACGGGGTCATTTTCGTAGCGGATTCTCAGATCGAGCGTATGGAGGCCAATATCGAGAGTCTGCAAAATCTCGAGCAGAACTTGTCCGAACAGGGCTATGATATCAATAAAATCCCCTTTGTCATGCAGTATAACAAACGAGACCTGCCCAATGTCGTCCCTCTCAAGGACCTGCAAGCCGAACTGAATGTCAACCTCTATGCTCCTTGGTTCGAGGCGATCGCCACCAACGGATTGGGCGTGTTCGATACGCTCAAGGCCAACGCCAAACTGGTCCTGAACGAATTGAAAAAGAATACCTGATACCCTCGATAGGGTATACTTTCCACTCCTTCTTTGCTCATTTCACCAGCCATCCCTGAGCGAACATGATGCCGAGATGTCAAGTGAAGAAAAGGTGTTCGAGCAGGATTTTGAGACCGATCCCAATCAGGATGAGGCCACCTAGTTTTTCCATGCGATGTCCGAATTTCAGTCCGAGTTGACGGCCAAAGAACATACCCACCAGGGTCATGAGTGCTGCCACAATACCAATGATCAGGGCCGGTCTCATGACGGTCATGCCCAACGTGCCGAGGCTGAGTCCGACCGCCAGGGCGTCGATACTGGTGGCGACTGAAAGCATTACCAGACTGAAGCCCCTGGTCGGATCAGGACAGTCGGCCATCTTTTTTTCAGAAGGACGGAGCATTTTCAAACCGATCCAGCTCAGTAAACCGAAAGCCAGCCAATGATCGAAAGGGGCGATCAGGCTCAGCAGATGACGACCGGCTAACCAGCCCAGCAGGGGCATGAAAAACTGAAATAGACCAAAATGCCATGATAATCTGAAGGCATGTCTGCAGGTGATACACTCGAGGGTCAAGCCCACCACAATCGCCACGGTAAAGGCATCCATACCCAAACCAATCGCCAGCCCGATTATCGTGAACCATTCCATTATTCTAACTCATCGTCCAGTCCAGACCGCTGGTACTATGAACAGAATATCTGAGACCTGAGTATGCTCACTCTTTTTCTTCATGAGACTCGAATCTGAGGGCGAGCGAATTGATACAATAACGGAGAGAGGTGGGCTCCGGTCCGTCATCGAATACGTGCCCCAGGTGGGCGTCACAACCAGGACAAATCACTTCCGTCCGCTCCAAGCCGTGGCTGTTGTCCTCAATTTCCAAGAGATTTTCGCCTTCTTCGACCGCCCAGAAACTGGGCCAGCCACACCCGGCATCGAATTTCGTGCCGGACGTGAACAGAATTTTACCGCAGCAAGCACATCTATAGACACCCTCTTCCCAGAAATGATTATATTTACCGGAGAAGGGAGGCTCTGTTCCCTTCTCACGCGTGACCTTGAAACGGTCTTGATCCAATACCTTTTTCCATTCAGAGTCTGTTTTCATGGAAACCAGGTTTTTGCCATTGGGCAACAGATTGGTTGGCACTTCCTGATCACTTTGATATCGTGTGTAACGGGCACATTCCTTATATCTGTGCTCATTCTTACAAAAATACAACTGCCAGAAATCTATCGATGACTTGAGATAACAGAAGAGCGGGCAATCCTTATTTTTTGGACACTCCATATGGGTCCTCTCATTGTATGATGTTGGGTCTTTTCAAGACTTCTCGCTGAAACACCGATCCGAATAATAAGCCATGATATATTAGCATGATGCCGGGCCGTCAAGTCTATCGAATTTGCACTTACTCGTGTTCAGACAGTAACTGGGACAGTCAAACTTTTATGATATTTATGATATGGTCTTTTGTTGTACAAGACGTATGTCATCCTTTCAGGACATTCTGTCCTCATTTCTGCACGAACAGGGCGGGACACTCCACTTTTTGAGAATAGATATGGTGGAATGCAGTGCGGGGTGTACTCGTTTCATTTCGGAGGGATATCGTCCCGTCATGGTTTTTTCATTCGGCCCAGATCGCGAACGCAGCCCGTGTCTTTGAAACCTGGCATGAATATTGCCATTCTTAAAAAATACCGTTTGTATGCGATCGAGCAGGATCTCAAGAAACATCTTGATTATTCTCTTTCAAGGAGCAAGGCTTATGAAAGTATGTCAAAGAGCAAAGCTTTTTGGGTTCATCGGCATTCTGGCCTTTTCCATTGTGTTGGTCCATAGCACGAGTTGGGCAGATGATGAGTCCGTCCTTTTTTATATTGTCAATCATAGGCAAATAGGATAATAATGAAAGCGAATACAGAAAATATACCGGGGTTGTTGCCGCAATTCACTTTCAGCGAAGGAGAGGGTATGGTCAAAGACAATCGAGGACAGGCAGGCACGGGATTCCGGCCAGTAATAGGCCTGGTGACACTGGTAGTTCTTTCCCTGATTACTGTGTCGGTCGAGGCGGAGATTTTCACGCTGGTCGATGGCACGCAGATACTGGGCGAACTGGTCCATTACTACAATCAGAATTTTGAGATCAAAACCGAGGCAGGGCTGCTGACCTTACCGCGTGAAAAAGTAATCACCATATCTTTTGAAAAAAGACAGGTTTCCAAGGAGTTCGCCACGCCGGAAGAAACCTTCAAGACCTGGCTCAAAGCAATAAAGGCCAACGATCTGGACAAGATGACCCAGTGTTACGGCTTGGTCTATCAAAACATATTCGCCATGCAGATGAAGGAAGTCAGTGCTCAGGAACGTCAGGAAATATTCGAGATTTTTTTGTCTGATTCGCTCAAAATTATAGGCACTGAAACAAAAGATAATGCCACAATGTTGCAACTCGAATTCGAAGAGAACGGAAAGACCGAAACGGTCTGGTTAAAATTTTTGAATGAAGCGGGCGAATGGAAGATGTATCCACCTTAGGCTGGTGGTATCTCATTTGTGGAATATCCTGGTCGTGTGGTGCGGAACATGGAGTTTTCTAGCTATTGAACAGGTAATGTTATGAGCTTTTAGGCTTAGCGCCCGACGTGCTCCAATCGGGAAGATCAACCGATTCTTACTTTTCTATGCATGTCCGAAAGCAGGCACGTATGAGTGAATGCAGTCCTGGTCGAATGATACGAGGGGTGAGCGTCGAGTGTCGCTTATTAAAAAGCTACCTCTTGGGCATTGTGTTCATATTCATCCTGTCTTCCGGGATAGCGGTTTTCGCCGGGGAAAGTGAGACGGATTCCGGTCTTTTGCTGGCTACCTCTCAAGCCAAACCGCCCGGCTCAGCCCAGACGGGTTCACCGGCCCCTCGGGAAGGTTACTTCGAGCGACAATTTTCGCGGAATTTCTTCCCCTTATTCATTTACAAGAAAGAATCCCAAAAGTGCTGGGACCTGCGTCTTTTTTTACCGGTAGTCCATGTGAGTGAATGTGAAGAGACGGTGACCACGGAGGTCCATCCATTTTTTTACGGGTTGAAATCAGCCGACGAAAAACGGATGGGTACGCCTCTGTTCGGATTTAAAAAGAACACTCAATCAAGCCGGGGTTACTTGTTTCTGCTTTACTGGTTCAAGCGGACACCCCAGGTCCGGGCCCGAATGCTCCTGCCGCTCTATTGGAAGAGAGACACAGACCGGAAGCATGACCATCTCCTGGTCCCGTTTTTTTATCGGCAAAAACGTGCCGAGAGTAGTCTGACCTGGATTTTTCCAACCTATTTCGGTCAGACCAGGGCGGATACGAAAATACGCGGTTTTGTGCCGCTCTTCTGGCACCGGCAGACCTCCCAGACGACGTTCTGGTATATATTCCCAAGCATGGTTTACCGGCGGACCCCATTCAACCGATATACCGGTTTCTGGCCTTTATTCTCTTACAACAAGAAACAGAACGGTTATACGAGTTATGTTTTTCCACTTTTTTTCTTCAGAAGAGAGGGCGAGAGCAGCACGCAGGCCATCTTTCCTCTGTTCTATCGTCATTATTCGCCCGAGCGAAGCACTGCTCAGTTCCTGACCTTTTTTTCTCGGCGTCATCTCGACCGTAAGACCTGGTTGCTCGTACCACTGACTTTCTATCAGAAATCACCCAGGTCCACACGCCTTTATATCGTCCCGACTTTTTATCTGAGCAGGTCACCGGACCATAAGCGGACCCTGTTTTTTCCTCTGTATTATCATCATGCTTGGGCCGGGGACCGGGACCGGACCCAGTTACTCCTGTTTTGGCGTCATCGGGACCAGTTCAGGCAGAGATGGGGTATTTTCCCCCTGGTCTATCGCACTAAAACCAAGCAATATTCGAGCTTGAACATTGTCCCGCTCTTCTGGTGGAAAAAAGGGGCTGACGCGAAACGTCTTCATTTCTTTCCTTTCTTCACGTACAAGCACGCTCAGACCGGCAGAATGTCCTGGTTCTGGTATATCCCGCCCTGGTGGTACGAGCGGGGAGAGGATCATAAGCGGGCTGGCTTTCCACCCCTGTTCATCTATGCCCGCAATCCGGACCGGACTTATGTGAATATCTGTCTGTTATTTACTTCTCATCGAACAGCCCTGTCCCGAATGCAGCTCTTTATCCCATTGTTCTGGCATAATCAGACCGGAGCAGGTTCACAGACCTGGGTCCTTCCCACATTCTGGCATTCGAGGAAAGGCCTTGACCGGACGACGAGCCTGATTCCGCTATTTCATCGGCACAACTCGAGTGAAAGCAGCAGCTTGTGGGTTTTCCCGACCTTCTGGTCAAGCCGTAACAGTGCCATCGATCAGCGGAGAACAGCATTCTTTCCACTGTTTTTGAGCAGCACAAAGAAAGACCGTCGCTTCTTGAATTTTCTGATGCTTTATTCACGATCACGTCACCCGGACGGTGGTCTGGATTTGTTCGTACCCCTGTTCTGGCATACAAGAATGGGACAGACGAGGAAAACCTGGATATTCCCGACCTTCTGGTCCAGCAAGGGACCTGAGCGGAGCCGCGTTTTCCTGTTGCCTGTCTTTTACGCGAATCGGACAAAAACGGACTCGTTTTTCTGGTGTGTGCCGAGTTACTGGCGGAGCAGAACAGCACTTACCCGAAGTTCCGGTCTCTTTCCCTTATGGTTTTCGAGCCGGAACCATTACCGGAAATTTCTGAATGTGTTCCTGTTGTATACGGCCATCGATCGAGCCCACTCGAAGACCCGGTTGTTACTGCCTTTTTTCTGGATCAGTCGCGATCCCGATGTTCAGAAAATGTGGTTTTTGCCATTATTCTGGAAGTATAAGAGTAGTCAGAAGTGGACGGTCGGCTTTTTCCCGATCTCCGGTTATTATAAGACGCCCCAGAAACGTTTCTTCTGGCTGTTTCCCTTGTATTGGGACTGGCAGCATCGATTTCCGGAAAAATCGGATCTGACCATCACCATGGCCGATAAAGACTTCAAAGCACAGTCATCGAACCGTCCGGCTTCGAGACACCAGCTTCTGCTGCCCCTTTTCTGGCGTAACAAGAAGACTGATTCGTCCCGGGGCTGGTACATGCCGACCGGTTACTGGTCCCGTACTGCCACTCGAAGGAGTCGGGGCCTGTTCCCACTGTTTCATGTGCGGACCGGTCCCGCCCAGGACAAGCATCTGGCCCTGGCCCTCCTGTTCCACCGACGTACAACTGATGACCGTCGCTGGACCACCTTCATACCGCTTTTTTATGATTATCGAGCTGAACACATTCATCAGCATTACTTTTTTCCCACATTGTGGTACAATTCCCGGCCCGGGCACAAGACGGTCACGCTTCTGCCCCTGTTCTGGCGGAAAAAGCAGGATGACAGCCGGACCTGGTATATTTTTCCGACCTACTGGTCTCGATCGGGTCCCGCTTCCAACTTCACGACGTTTTTTCCTTTGTATATAAGCAGTAAAAATGAAGAACGAAAATGGACCTACATTTTCCCCACGATTTTTTATGGTCGTGAAGGTAACCGGAAGACAACGACCGTGCTCCCACTCTATTATTATCAAAAGAGTTCGGAGTATGATCGTCGTTTGTATCTGTTCCCGACATTCTGGTGGGAACGTAACGGTGATATGAAACGGAAGGGGTTCCTGCCCCTGATCTGGTTATCGAGTAGTCCCGGTCATAAGAGTCGCTTTTTCATGTTGTTTTATAACCGGCAGACACCGGTCGGCTCGAAGACGGTCCTCTTTCCCCTGTTCTGGTCGTTCCGGTCCGATCAGCACCGGCGGGAATTGTGTCTGCCACTCTACTATCGTTCCCGGACCTATGACGAGTCGTTCTGGTATATCGTCCCGAATTTTTATTATCGAGCCGATGCCCAGACCCGGAAATGGTGGTTTTTCCCCTTGTTTTATCGGCAGGTGGATGTCAACGAGCAGAAGCGATGCTACATTTTTCCTTCATTCTATCGTGAGACCGGCACATATCACAGTCGGACAGGTCTCGTGCCCTTGTTCTGGACGAGTCGCACACCCGATTCAGACAGTCTCCAGGTCCTGTTGTATTATCAGAAGCGTTCCAGTCAAACCTCTTCATCCTTGCTTTTCCCCGTGTATTACCATTATTCCTTTCCTGAGCACAGTTACCTGTGGATTCTGCCGACTATCTATTATTCCAGAACGCCCGAGCGCACTGCTCATGCTTTTTTCCCACTCTATTATGCGAGTGGGTCGCCAAGCGGGGCTATGAAAACCCGTTACATTTTTCCGTCTTTTTACTATGGTCGGGTGGGCGATCGGACAACTTCGGCGTTTCTCCCTCTTTTCTGGCACCGGTCTTCGCCAGACATGACCAAAACCTATGTTTTTCCGACGTTCTGGCGGACCAAAACGGCTGAGAAGCACAAAAGCATGCTGTTGCCTCTGTATGCTGCCGGAAAATCAAACCGGGGCAGTTTCCGTTATGTTTTCCCGACCTATGTCAAGCGGGTCAATCCGGTCAGGACGCATCATACATTCCTGCCATTTTTCTGGTCATATCGCCGCGGTCCAGACCGGAAACTGTTTTGTCTGCCCTGGTTCTACACAATGACTGCGCCGGAACGCTCGATCTCCAGTTTCGTGCCGTTCTTTCATCTCACCCGAAAGGATGATCGGTCCTTCTCGATGATCACGCCCTTTTACTATCACTTCACTAAGGAGAATCGCGAAGCGTCCTTGCTCTTCCCGTTCGTCTACTGGAAGAAAGACCATGAACGGGAAGCCTTCAGCCTCCAAATCCTTTTAAATAGTGTCGTCTATTCCAGGGAAAAGGGTGTCGGTAAGTATTTCGCTCTCTTCTGGCGGCTGTTTTCATACGAAGAGGTCGAGAATACCCGAACGGTCCGCTTTCTCTTTTTCTTTAAAACAGTAAAAAAGATCGATCGCCCTTCACGCACCACAGCAGAGAAAGATCGACGCGAGACCTCCGTGTCCCGACTGGTCCAGGTCGGAGCAGCTCCCCGCTGATAGTTGCTTCATAAAAGCCATTCCTCTTCACGAAGTCATAGGGCAACCGGGACCGCGGCTTTCTTTGTCATGACGATGTCTTGACTCCTTAATTTCACTTGACACGATGAAAAAATACATTAGTACAGTGGGAACAATATCAATTCTACTGCGTTTATACTATTCAGACCGAGCTGGTCCGGATAGAGTTATGCGAAACGTTAGTAAAGGACGGTAAGTAATGAGGATTCTGTTGATGGTCATTCCCCTGATTCTGGCAGCGGACCAATATACCAAGTGGTTAATCAGGCACTATTTCGAGCTGCACGAACGTGTTGTTGTCATCGATGGTTTTTTCAATCTGACCTATGTTCAGAATCCCGGTGCGGCTTTCGGTTTATTTCGCGATCTCGAGCCGGCGATCCGGACACCTTTTTTCACCGTGGTTTCGATTGTCGCTTTTATTATTTTATTTTATTTGTTTTATCACACCTCGGCTGACGACTGGAAGGAGAGGATGGTATTGGCCCTGATTGCGGGGGGAGCCATGGGAAATATCATTGATCGGGTACTCTTTGGCTGGGTGACCGATTTTATTCAGGTCTATTATAAAAGTTATTACTGGCCTTCTTTCAACGTGGCTGATTCCTGTATCTCGGTAGGTGTCTTTCTTCTGTTTCTGCTGATACTCTTCAGCCCCAAGCAGGTTGATGTCCCGGAACATGATCCTCGAGTGTCCGGTATTGAAAAGCTCTCCGAAGATCAGCATGTTTTATCCGAATAGCGTCTGCCTATGCATCCAATTCTAATCCATATCGGTCCCATCCCGATCCGGTCCTATGGTTTCATGATTGTGTGCGGGTTTCTTGTGGGAGTGTGGTTAGCAATCCGACGGGGACGGAAGGTGGGAATAACCCCGGAAACCGTGATCGATCTCTGTTTTGCCATTCTTTTGTCTGCCCTGATTGGCTCGAAACTGTTGCACCTGATCATTTTTTGGCCGGATTATCTGGTTGATATTCCACGTTTACGGCACCATCCCATCGATTTATTCGTGTATCTTGGTTCGGGCCTCATTTTTTTCGGTGGTCTGATTGCTGCGATTCCGACCGCTATTTTTTTTGTGAGAAAGCGCAAACTCGGGATTTGGACTGTGGCTGATGTGTTGGCCCCCTCGATACCTCTGGCCCATGGATTTGGTCGGATCGGCTGTTTCCTGGCCGGATGTTGTTTCGGAAAACTGTGTGAGGCCCCCTGGGCCGTCACTTTTCACAATCCGAATTCGATGGCTCCACTCGGCATACCCCTGCATCCGACCCAATTATACAGTGCTTTCTGGAACTTCAGTCTGGCGGCGATACTTCTTCTTCTCGGACCTCGCTTGAAACGCAGCGGTCAACTCTTCTGGATGTACATTCTGCTTTATCCGATTGGACGATTTGTAATCGAGTTTTATCGAGCTGACCAACGCGGTTTCATCCTCAGCGGGGCTTTGTCGACCTCCCAATTCATCGGTATTGTCCTGGTATTGGTTGCGATTGCGGCCCAGTGTGTTCTGTTGCTGCACAAGCCGAAATCCTTGAAACATTGACATATTAAACCCATCAGTCATTCGGTTAAGGGTTGAATCATGAGACAGCTAACATTCGAGGTCCACAGCGAGGATCGGGGTGAGCGGCTCGATCTGTATCTCATGTCAGTCCTCGAAGATCATGATCTGACCCGCTCGTTTATTCAACGTCTGATCAAGGACCAGAAGATCAGGGTTAATGGAGGCAGCCAAAAGGCAAGCTATCGTTTAAAGGACAATGATCGGCTCGACATCGAGCTGCCTGAACCGGATCGGGGCCCGATTGTCTTAAAACCGGAACCGATTGCCCTGAATATCCTGTATGAGGATGAGGCCATCATCGTCTTGAACAAGGCCATGGGCATGACTGTCCATCCCGGAGCCGGTTGCTGCGAGGGGACACTGGTCAATGCCCTGCTCCATCATACCCGGCTTTTGTCAAGTATCAACGGTCCCCTGCGACCCGGTATCGTCCATCGTCTCGATAGAACAACGTCGGGAGTTATGGTCGTGGCCAGGAATGACCGGGACCATGTCAGGCTTGCCCGCCAGTTCCAGAAGAAAGTCGCTCATAAGGAGTATCTGGCCATTATCCACGATCATATAGTACCGACCGTGGGCACGATCGATGCCCCAATCGGGCGGGACCGGCATAATCGTGTGAAAATGGCCGTGGTCCAGAACGGCGGACGGGAAGCTGTCACGGGTTATAATCTCGAGGAGCGTTTTGCTCATTTCGACTTGGTCAGGTTGACACCACTTCATGGTCGGACCCATCAACTGCGGGTCCACTTGGCTTCGGTCGGCCATCCCGTCTTGGGCGATACACTCTACGGCAAGAATATCGCCCAGAGGGTCGCGACCCCTGAATTGACTGCACTGGTCGAAAATCTCAAAAGCCACAACGGCAACGCCCTGCATGCACAGCGTTTGAGTTTCAATCATCCGGAAACCGGGGCAGCGTTGACTTTCGAGGCAGCCCTGCCCGAGCAGTTCCGATTACTCATGGACCTGCTCAGGCAAAGCACAGCATCAGCCTGATGCGAGAGCCCCATCCCCTACCAGCAAACAGGCAGGAAACGTCGCCCTCGAGGGGACTATTCAGCGCGAACACTGCCAGTATTGTCTCGGATACTGATTGCCTGGCCACTCGAAAAGGCCGCGAATTCGGGAGCATACATGCTCTGCAGGGTCGCAGGATGTATCCTGAATGTCCCGGCCATCGCAGTCCTCAAACGGTACTTGAAGGTATATTCGCCCTGCGGTAACCATTCGAAGAAGAAATTGGTGCCGCTGTCACGGATTTCCTCATACCAGGAGATGCCCAGATCCCAACGATGACCGCTGACCTGCTTTTCAGGCTCGAAACCAGCCCCACGCGGATCACGTAGATGAACATATTCCATGGGATGTTTTGCCGAAATGGACAGATGGACTTCGACCTGATCGCCGGTCTTCAATTCTATGCCTTCATCAAGCGGGACCAGCACCATTTCCTTGCCCTGGTTCTTCCTGAGATAATACTCCCGTCTCACGGACAGGTAATCTCCCCGAGCTTCATCCGGCAGTTTCTCGGTCGAATAATGCCAGGTCACCGAGGCAAACAGATAACCCTTACCCTCCTTTTCGACCGTGGTCCGGGACATGGTCTCGGGAACGATATTCTCACCACGGACTATGACCTGATTGTTCGCACCGGTATACTGGTCGGGCTCGAACACGAAAGTGTGGGTCTGAGGACCGAGCCTGACCGTGGCCTTTTCCTGCACGCCTAAAGCCCCTTGATTTTTCAAGGTCGTTACGAGGGAATAGACAACTTCGGCCGTGGTCCGGGTCGATTTCCACTGGTTGAATTTCTTGTTGAGCAGCAACCACAGAATCAGTCCATCGATCCGACTATCGTCCGGTTTGACTTCCTGTAGGACCCGCAGAATAAAGGCATGTGACTCGATGGTATCATTATACCAGAGCCAGGACCGGTCCTCTCGGGCCCAGAATGTGCCCTGGTCCTCCTTGGTAATGGCACTGTCCATGATACTGTCGAGTACAAGCAACGCTTCCTTGTTCCGGTCCATCCTGAACAGGGTCAGGCTCAAATAGCCCTTCATGTACGGATTATGGTCCTGCCAATATCTGAATGAAAAATCGAGCATGGTCTCACGCTCCGCACGGGAAAAAGAGCCCTTGAAATACGAATCATCCGGATAGCAGGTCAGAACATAATTGAGGAAGGTGATGAATTCATAGCCGAAATCTTCGATGAGCATTTTCTTGGCATAGTAATCCTGGTAATAATCGTACAGATACTTCCAGCTCTTGCGGACCATATCCCGTGGGATTTCAACCTCGAATTCCGCGGCCTTGGCAAAACCATACATCAGATACAGGGTCATATACGGGCTGGGCGGGCCGCCTTCCCACCAGGGAAAGGAACCGTCACGCAACTGGGCCTTTCGCAACTTGTCCAGGGCCGATTGCATCTGACCACGGGCGATCCGCTCATCCAAAACATTGATCAGGTCTTCGGGCAGATCGTCACCGCCCCGGGCCTCGACCAGCCAGGGCGTCTCTTCGAGCGACATGGACCGGTTCGGGTCCTCGAGCTGCCACGGCTCGAGTTTGGTCTCACGGCGTGAAAATTTCCGGGCCATATCGCGAATGACTGGATAGTGGTCATAGAGTGAAGTCACAATCGAGGTGGACAGGAAACGATTGAGCGTCTGTTCGACACATTCATAGGGGTAATTGGTCAGATACGGCAAAGCCTTGAGTACGGTGTAGATCAATTGCGAATCCAGGGTGACGACAAACTTGTCATGGACCAGGGTCCGATCGCTGGCTGCTTCAGCCAGATCAGGCAACTCGAGCACCCGGCTCTCGTTCTCCTTTAAGGTCGCAAACCGTGACTGGACCAGGTGAAATCTGCTGGGCAGCACCGGGAAGGGTCGCAATTCCCCGTCACTTAAACCACCCGTCGTGGCTATCACTTTGACCGCATAATTACCCAAATGACCAGGGGCATGCAATGACCAGGAAATTGTGTTGGATTGTCGGGCTAACGCACTGAATTCATGGGTTTGTCCAGTCAGACCAAAATCAGCACTGCAGTCCTTTTCGGTCAAGGGATCGATCACCTGCAGACTCACCTTTCCCTGTAATGTCCGGTCCGAAGCATTATTCACCACCACTTTCAGAAGGGCTTGATCGCCTTCTCGCATGAATCTGGGCAGATAAGGACGGACCATCAATTCCTTGATCGTGGCCGTCTCTTTCTGCAGCGACATGAATTTCAGATCGCGGGTCAGAGCATGAACATAGACTTTCCAGGCCGTGACCGAGTCGGGCACATCAAATTCGATCTGTACCTCACCCTGATCATCGGTCACCAGATGAGGCAGAAAAAACGCCGTTTCACTGAAATCACTCCGCAACTCGATAGGCTGTTCGGGTGCGGACCCGGACGATGCGTCCCCAACTCCCCCCTCTATGCCACTTTGCTCGGAGAGAGAGGCTTCTTCAGATTTCGGGGCATTAACCTCAGGTAATGCCGCTGATTTTAGCATAGACATGTCACGTTTTTCATCCATTTCGGCACCAGTTATAGCATAACCCATGCCTGAAAAACGCCGCCGACCCGGTCCGCCGATTCCGTAATCATTCAATTCGATGAACTGCGACGCCTCGATGGATTTGACTGACGGCAGACTATACCATTGCTCATGAAGGATTGATTGGGCCGGTTGATGGCCAAGATTCGTCTGGATCATGGATAGGTAAAACCGCGACGGATACAATGACCCTAGCGAAGGATAACTGTGACCGGTAAAATAATCGAGACTGCGATCGTACATGTAAGAAACAATTTCAGCCGCCACTTTCTCGTTGTGCGGTCCCTTTACCGTCACAATCCACTTCTCTTGCTGACCAGGGCGAAGTGTATCGCGAAAGGTCTTGAAATCTAGCTTCAACTCTTTGTTGTCCCAGGGTACACTGATCGATTGATTGTACTCGTAAAAATGCACATCATGCAAACCAAAGAGCCGGACCGAAAAACCGCCCCGATATCTCTCATCCACAGGAATGGTGATCAGGTGCGAACCCGTCCTCGATGAAAGTAAATCTCGCTTCAAGAGCTTGCCTGATTGATAGAGCTCGAAATAAAAATTCTGGTCCGCTAAGCCACTGCCACAATAGAAAGACGCCGTATCACCTACCTGAACAGAGGTCGATTTGGCCAGCAGAAAAAAGGGTACAGCTAAAGGACCAGCCTGATGACCGACTACAAACTCATACTGGGCCGGACACTCGATCCCCCACTTGTCCCGAGTCACATACTTGATTCGATACGCCCCGGCCTCGAGCCCGGGCACAACGACCGAAGCAATTCCATCAGTACCATGCTGCACGTCACTTCGGACCATAACGGGACCATCCGGCCAACTGTATAAGGTCTGTTCGAGCGGAACAGTTTCTTCCCAACGTGGTCTCAGGTGATCACCCCCAATGCTTTTCCTGCCTTCCGGCACAGCTAAAGGTATTTCGGACGGGAGTTGCACCTGTTCAGGCTGCACCAAACGGACCACACTGTAACTGCCCTGACCTGGCTGAGCGACCCCGTTCATGTTCAGACGCATCAAAGTGACCTGCCCTTGTTCGCCATTCTCCAGAAAATTCTGAGACAGGCTGATACGTGTCTCAATTCCCCGAAAGCCAATCCTGTAAATCGATTGGGCCTCACGTGTCTCACCACCGTCATCCGTCACGGACACATGGACCTTGAAATAATAGGAAAGACTTTCCTGACCCGGAATGTCGGGATCAGCCGTAGGCGTAAATGTAATTGCAAAAGAACCATCCTCTTTGAGCGCGGCTTTCCCGGCTGTTAGCTCGACCACACGAGCACTGGACCGATACGCATTATAATACCACCAATACCAGCGTGGCAGGACTGGTTCACGTGTAACCCGATACGTTACCGATCCTTGAGTGACCGGCAGACCGAAATAGTAATTGGCTGTGCCGGTGACTCGAGCATCCTTGTTCATCTGAAATTCGTCTTTGGCAGGTTCGAGGGTGACTTCAAAAGTCGGACGTTTATACTCTTCGACCCTGATCATGGCTGAACCTGGCTGGCGGCCATAATTGGCCATGAGTCTATAGTTGCCCAGGATGCGTCCTTTGGGGATACTAAAGGAACCCGAGGCGGTGCCGAATGAGTTACTGGTAAGTGTTTTCGATTCAATTTCCTGGCCGTTGGGATCCAGGAATTGGACGATCACGCTTTGAGATGGGACACTACCAAATTCTGCACTGGATTGATTTCCCTGAAACAGGACAATTTTAAAATGAATGGTTTGGAGTGGACGATAAATGCTTCGATCGGTGAAAATGAATGTTCCCGAACGATCTTCCTGTTTGTACTGTTGATAGGCGTACAGATAGCGGGGATTGAAGCTGATCGAGTCGCCGTGTTCAGCGACGATGAACAGGTTCCGATTGCGTTTATCGACGTTATAGAGGACCAGACAATAGCCATTCTGATCAGTCCGGTAACTTTTCAGCAGTGAAGCGCCCTTGTTATAATCATAACTATAGAGGCGGACAGTAGCGGCAGGAATACCCTTACCGGTTTTACCGTCGAGGACCCAGGTTTCCCAAGTGTCACTACTGCTCTCGAGTACGGTCATCAGGGGGGTGAGCAGGAGCATGGTTGCGTCGATTTTATTCTCATTTGTGGAGAAATCCTTACGCGCTGAGGCTGCAAAGACATAATAGCCGATCCCTAAACCGTCCGGGGTGAAATAGGTTTGGTGTTGCTGATAATCCCCGGGATTGTCCAGAGTCAGTTCCCATTGTCGTATGGGTTGAGTTTCGTGGACTACGGCCCGGACTTCATTCCAATTGAAATGTCCGGGGTAGTTGCCCTTGCGTTGGATCCAATCGTAAAAATCGACTTTATATGCTCTGAGAAACAAGCGTTCCATATTCGTGTGTCGAATGAGGATGGAGCGTTGGTCCGGGCAGTCCATGGTCATAGTTTCGAGGGAGAAGGCAGGTGCCTCGATCGATTTATAGAGCCGATGGCACTGCATGCCTCCAAATGAATCGGGATAGCGTTCATATCCATTCAAGGCAATTTGCCTGGCTCGGATAAGGTCGTCGGTCGATTGGACCAGCCGGGCGTATTCATACTGCCCCATAGCCCACCAGGGAAACGAAACATAATCATCTAACATCTTTTCCAAGTGATTGATGAAAAGTCGGGTCTGATCGGTCCTGTTGAAAGAAGCCGACAAGCGTCTGATACGTTCGAGTTGCGTTTCGAGCGCAGCTTCGGCCTGGTCCCGGCTCTGATGAAAAAAATACAGATCATCGAGAATGGCGACTAGACGTTGCAGGGGGTGAGTGTCAGGATTAATGATGAGGGCGTCCCGTTGAGCGGCCCTTTGCTCAGGAGCGCTTAACAGCTCAGTGAATGAAAGCATGTATTTGTCGTGGTCCTGTCCGGGTTTCCAGGTGACCGTATTGGCCAGCATGGCCACCCATTGATAAGCCCCGAAATCTCGAAGAGTGTCTCTGATACCCTTGGGAAACGTACTCGGCACGATCAGATCATGGTAGTCCTTGACCTTGACCTGATCCAAGGCTTCCCGCTGTTGCCAGGCCTTGGCATAAGCCCGATTAGCGGCTTCGAATATCTGATGGGCCGTCCATTTTTTCAGATCGATCTCACTACTCGAGCTGACTTGCTCGCGTTGGTTGATTTCCCAGGAATAGGCATAATAATAGGTCATAAGTGTTTTGGCGTAGTACAGTTGCAGCACGGAGTTATGGACAGGATCAGACGGCCATTCCGCCTCTTTCAGGTCTCGGACGGCTGTTTCGTAGCCATGCAGGGCCATCTCAAGACGGACTTTGCGAACAAGAAAATGGGTCCAAAACTTGGCCTGATTATCGGTCTTTGCCTTTTGGATGACTTGGTCGACCAAGTCGAGTGCCGCCTGGAATTTCTGCTGCTCCTCCAATTGTTTGAGCTGACTGAGTTCTTGCTCAAAAGATGATTTCATGGCTGGATCTCCTTGGACGGTGTTCTTACTTCCGGGAATGAACAGCATCACGACTAAAAGGACCAGGGTAATAACCGGTCCGATGAGAAAGGGAGCCCGGATTGGATGACGCTTTTTGTTTTGATAGCAACTATCCTGGTGCATTTCCTACCTCCTTCGGGATCGCTTTTTTTTTGACAATAGAACACATACGGGGCATCTTTATACGCTTTTGACACACGGTTGTCCCAAAAGTTCCCTCAGAATGGAAATTACCATGTATACAATGTATAAGCAACTCATACTCTTTAACTGTCGGGCGTTGCGCTAGCTGGCTTTGACAGTGTTGTGCGAGGATACTTGACTTTGGGTGTGGGGCAGGTGATCACTATGTAGCCGTTTATTTTTTCGGTATTGAGGGGGATTTGGTAGAGTTGGGTCAAGTTAGCCGAGGTCATGACCTGGTCGACCGGCCCAACCGCAAGGATTTCTCCGTTTCCGATCAGGACAACTTTCCGGGCAAAACCCAGGACCAGGTTCGGATCATGCATGGAGGCCACGATGGTCTTGCCGTGTTCGAGTGCGTAATCACACAGGATATTGAGCATCAACCAGGAATTCTTAATGTCCAGGTGGACTGTGGGTTCATCGAGCAGGAGCATATCGGATGATTGGGTGAAAGCCCGGGCCAAACGCACGATCTGTTTTTCCCCGCCGGACAAGCTGGTATAGGGACGATTGCCTAAATGATCGAAACCGATCAGTCGCAGAATTTCCCAGGCTTTTTCATAGTCGGTCCGGGCCGGTTTATCGAAAACATTCAGAAAAGGGGTCCGGCCCATGACGACCATATCGATCACCTGATAGGGGAAGCTGTTGATTTCATCCTGGGAAACAAAGGCGAAGGTGCGGGCCCTTTCCTGAAGACTGAATGTATGCAGGTCACGTCCGTCGATCCGGATCGTGCCTGAAGAAGGCTTCAAAAAGCCGTTGAGACAATGCATGAATGTGCTTTTACCGCTGCCGTTAGGCCCCATCAGGAAACAGATATCACCCCTGTGGATCTCGAGTTTGAGCCCTTTCAAGACCGGCGTCCGCTCATAACTGAACCAGAGATCATGCACTGATATTATAGGTTCCATCCGGTCCTCTTGGCCGTCACCAGAAAGTAGGCAAACATGGGGGCTCCGAGAAAGGCCGTTATTATCCCGATCGGGATTTCCGACGGGGTCAGGGTGCGGGCACAATTGTCCATGAGCAGTAGAAAAAGCGCCCCGAGAACAAAGGAAAAAGGTATCATCCGTCCATGATGCGGTCCGATCAGCAATCTGCTTAAATGGGGAATGACCAAGCCGATCCAACCGACGGCCCCACAGACCGAAACTGAAGCAGCCACGACCAGAGTGGCCATGGCAATGAAGACCAGCCGGATCAATTCGACCCGCATGCCCAGTGATCGTGCTTCGAGGTCACCGAGCGAGAGCGGATTGAGTTTGAAGCGCAGGGCGAACATAACCGCTACGCCACATAATATCATGGGCAAAGACCAGTTAACCTGGTCCCATGAGGTCCTCTGAAAACCGCCCATAATCCAGAAAACGATTGACGGTAATTGTTGATAGGGGTCCGACAGATATTTTAATATGGACAAGCCTGCTCCGAAGAACGATGAAACAATAATTCCGGATAAGACGAGCATGAGCAGGGGTGAGGTCTTACCCAATCTCGAAATGAGATATGCCGCGGCTACAGCCACAATCCCGAAAATGAATGCGGCCAGGCGTATCGTGATCTCGCTTCCCGAAGGAAGCAATATTCCCAATGCTGCTCCAAACGATGCCCCGGTCGTCACACCCAGAATGTCAGGCGAGACCAGCGGGTTTTTGAAGATGCCCTGATACACACCGCCGGCCATAGCCAGGGCCCCGCCGGTAAAGAAGACCATGAGAATGCGGGGTAAGCGAATATGGACGAAGATGGCATACTCGGTCGAGGAAACCAGCTCGGTAGTCGGGAATCCGAAGAGCTTCATCAGTATCTGAACAATTGACTCGAGGCCGAGATGATAGCGTCCGATAAAAAATGAGGCTAGAGTGACTAGTAACAAAGCGAGTGAAACCAGATAGGGCAAGAGGATTCTCGAACCGTTAGCATTGTTTGGTTCAGACTTCAATCAAATATTCCTCCAAGCGCATCGTAACTGCTTTTGTATGTCTGGGTATAGTATTCATTAACTAATGCCTTGAAATCAATGTCTTTATACAGTTCAGGATAAAGGCAGCGTGACATCCAGACAATTGCCAGAGGATTTTCGCAACTCGGATAGTCCCAGGGATTGAGATTCGAGGGCAATCTGAACACCTGTCCCTGTCTCACGGCGGTGATTGCCTGAAATCGCTGGTCTTTGCTCAACTCTTCCGGCGAGTCAGGGCAGGTCCGGCTCAAAAAAATGACCTCAGGATTCCAGGCATGCAGTTGTTCGGGTGAAATGTTCACCCAGCCTCCAGTCTCTTGCTTGACGACATCGATTCCACCGGCCAATTCGATCATGGAATGTTGCATCATGACCCTGGACGAGGTTGTCAAGATGCTGTGCGGTGCGGCAAAATAGGCTTTTTTCCGCTGGTCCGGGCGGAGAGGACCCGTCCTGGCCTGGACCAGATCAAGATATGCCTGTAGCCGTGCGACCATGCTGTCAGCTTCTGTCTCGAGTCCGAGAGCTGCGCCCAACACGTGGATCGAAACAAACAGTTTGGGAACGCTCTCAGGATCGACTACAATCGCCGGCGTACCCAGTTGGACCAATCGCTCTGCTGCCTCGGTCCCCTCCTTACCGGGAAAGAGGACGACCAGATCAGGATTGGTCGCCAGGACCCCTTCGTAATTCAATCCGTTCCGTTTCGAGCCGAGGTCCTCATAAATCTTGTAATTGGGATTGATTTTCAACAATAGGGGAAAAGAACCTGGAAATGAGGATCTGGTCGATACTTTCTTATGTCCCCCCAGGGCATAGATGATCATGGTAGCCGGACGGTATGCGGTCACGACATTGGCGACGACTTTGGAGAGCTTAACCTGACGCCCAGCCTGGTCTGTTAACGTTTTTATCGGAGGGTTCGCCCCTGATTCATCCGCACAACACGGTCTCACTGTGTTTCCCTTGAGAGAGACAACAGCCAGGGTACCGAAGACCAATACGCCACACAAAAATACCCGAGATAGGTTCTGACAATGTCTGTGGACCACACGTAACATCAGCTTCCTCCGCATAGATCAATGATTGTGAGGGTGCTCACATAATTCGATCAGCACGCCGCCGGTCTGTTTGGGGTGAATAAAGGCAATCCGGGCGCCGCCGGCACCTGTCCGCGGATGTTCATCGATCAGGCGGACACCTTTGTCCTTCAATTCGTTCAAGGCCCCCTCGAGGTCCTCGACTTCGAAAGCCAGGTGATGAATGCCTTCACCTTTTTTGGCAATGAATTGAGCAATCGGGCTTTCAGGCCCCGTCGGTTCGAGTAACTCGACTTCACTGGCCCCCACCGGGAAGAAACCAGTCGTCACTTTCTGTTCCGCGACGGTCTCCGAACCGGTCATGGCCAATCCCAACAGCTCGGTCCAGATCGAGGTACCGGCTGCGAGCGAATTAACGGCGATACCGATATGATTGATCCTGCTAATTTTCATGATACTCTCCTTACAAGCGATGCGTATTTTCAATTTTATATGGACGCTTAGAATGTTGCCAAAAAGACGCCGGCTGCCACGGCAGAACCAATGACTCCTGCCACATTAGGGGCCATGGCATGCATGATCAGATAATTATGGCGGTCTTCGCGAGCCCCGATCATCTGGCAGACCTGAGCGGCGATGGGTACGGCCGAGACACCTGCTGCACCAATGATCGGATTGATCTTTTCCTTGCAGAACAGGTTCATGATTTTTGCGAACAGAACACCCGAAGCCGTCGCGATAATGAAAGATGCCGCACCCAGGAAAAATATCTTGATCGAGTCGGGTGTCAGGAAACGTGAAGCATCGGTCGAAGCGCCGACAGTCACGCCGAGCAAAATGGTCACTATGTCGATGAAGGCGGTCCGGGCAGTCTTGGCTAACCGTTCGGTCACCCCGCATTCCTTGAGAAGGTTGCCAAAGAAGAGCATGCCCAGTAATGAAAGGGCCCCGGGTGCGATGAAGGTCGTAATCAGTAAACCGAAGATGGGAAACATGATCCGCATTCTCTTGCTGACCGGCTTCGATGGTTTCATCCGGATCAAACGTTCCTTGCGGGTCGTCAAGAGCCTGATTACGGGTGGCTGCAGGACCGGGACCAGGGCCATATACGAATAGGCTGAGATGGCAATGGCTCCGAGCAGTTGGGGTGCCAGCTTCGAAGCGATAAAAATTGCGGTCGGACCATCTGCGCCTCCAATGATGGCGATCGCTCCGGCTCGATGAATGTCAAATCCCAACAGCAATGCCCCGATCAAAGTAATGAAAATACCGGCTTGTGCTGCAGCACCCAACAGGATCAAACGCGGATTGGACAACATCGCCGAAAAATCGGTCATGGCTCCAATACCCAGGAAGATCAGGGGCGGATAATAACCCTGCGTTACGCCTTGGTATAAAATGGATAAAACGCTGCCTGCCTCATAAATGCCGACCTCCATACCCTCTTTCAACGGGATATTGCCGATGAGTATGCCAAAACCGATCGGGACCAATAACAAGGGCTCATAATCCTTCTTGATTGCCAGGAAAATGAAGAAACAGCCCACCGTGAGCATGATCAGATTACCAAGCGACATGTTGCCAAAAGCACTGGCCCTCAAGAACTCCAGTAAAATATCCATGGAGTCTTCTCCTTTGTGAAATTGATACGTGTTCTCAGACCAGACTGATCAATAATTGGGATTCACGGACTGCATCACCCACAGCCACGTGGACCTGTTTGACCGTTCCTTCGATCGGGGCAGCAATCGAGGTCTCCATTTTCATGGCTTCTATGATCAGCAAAATCTGGTCGGTCTTGACCTGGTCCCCGGCTTTGCATTTAATCGCTAAAACATTACCGGCTATCGGTGAGACTATTTCACCGCCTCCCGCACCACTTTTAGGAGTCGGTGATTGAACAGCCTGAGGGGGAGCCACTCTTGCGTTGGGAGCGACTGACGCGGACGGTCCCCTTTCCTTGAGTGGTGGTAAAGGTGATAGCTGGCGGGTTGGAAAACCTTCACCGGCATCCAGTACTTCGACCTCGACCTCGTAGGCTACACCATGCACTGTAATTTTGAGTTTCATTGTTTCTCCTTATGGATTTGACGAATGACCACCGTCCATATTGTATTTGGTATTTTGAATCATGAGCGGGGTCGATGCGAGCCATGCAAGATAGATCGACCCTGAAGCGTCCAGGTACTGCTCAGTGGCCCCCCATGGATGACCCGGCGCACGCTTTTGATATGAAATCGACCGGCAACCATGGTTGCTGCTGCTGCTGTTATCAACACCAGCGTCAGATCATCGATTGTCGGTTCTTTAGCCAATTTTCGCTGATGCTCTCTCAATTCTCGCTCATGCCACTGACGATCGAGCCAATTGAACGCAGCGACGAGCAGAGCAATGATCACCAGGGCCGAAAAGACAACAGAAATACCAACAACTGCTACTTTTAAGCCAAAGATAAGGACCTCAGACACGTTTTACCTCCCCTCACCTTACAGCGGGATTAACCCGTGCTTCTTCTCAGGGCGAAGCACTCGTTTCGCTTTCAGGATTTCAAGAGCAGACGAAAGAATGGCACGGGTCTGGGACGGTTCGATGATGTCATCGATATATCCCCGAGCCGCTGCGCTATAAGGATTGGCGAATTCCGTGCGATACTCGTCAATGACCTTCTTTCGGGTCTCGGCTGCATTCTCGGCCGCCTGAATTTCCTTGCGATACAAAATATTGACCGCACCCTCGGCACCCATGACCGCAATCTCGGCCGATGGCCAGGCAAATAAACGATCTGCACCCATTTCCTTTGAACACATTGCTAAAAATGCTCCGCCGTATGCCTTGCGACACACGACCGTCAATTTTGGAACAGTCGCGGCTGCATACGCAAAGAGCATCTTGGCGCCATGTCGGATGATACCACTATATTCCTGATCGACACCGGGCATGAAACCGGGCACATCCACCAATGTCAGGAGCGGAATATTGAATGCATTGCAGAATCGAATGAAACGGGAAGCCTTATCAGATGAATTGATGTCCAGAACACCAGCCTTCTGGAGCGGCTGGTTGGCGATTATACCGATGGTCCGGCCCAGTAACCGTCCGAAACCGATCAGGATGTTCGGAGCAAAATGCTCCTGAATCTCGAGGAAATCGGCGTTGTCTACCAACCTGACAATTATGTCATGCATATCATATGGTAATCGCGGATTGTCCGGAATGACCTCGTTAAGCGATTCATCATCGACGATGGCCTCACTGGCTAAAGCCTCGATATACGGCGGGTCCTCGACATTATTACTCGGTAAAAAGGACAATAGCCGCTTCGTGATCAGGAGGGCATCCTCATCGCTCTCGGCAACGAAATGGACCACGCCGGAATAGTAAGCATGGCTCTCCACTCCACCGAGCTGTTCGGCGCTTATATTTTCACCAGTGACTTCTTTGATTACCTGGGGACCGGTGATGAACAACTGACCTGCATGACGGACCTGAATGATAAAATCAGTCAGGGCGGGCGAATATGCCGCACCTCCGGCACATGGCCCGGCAATGATACTGATCTGAGGCACGACCCCGGACAGCAATACATTTCGGTAAAAAATGCCGCCGTAGCCGGATAAACTATCAATGCCCTCCTGAATACGGGCGCCACCACCATCATTGATGAATATGAAAGGATCGCCTGTTTTCAAGGCATCATCCATGATTTTGTGTATTTTACGAGCATTGCTTTCACCGACGGACCCGCCTGCTACCGTGAAATCCTGACTGACCGCATAAACCGGGCGCCCATCAATCAGGCCTGATCCGGTCACCACGCCGTCCGCGGGCATTTCCTTCTGTGCCATCCCGAAATGCACACAGCGGTGTTGGACAAATAAATCGGTTTCCTGAAAGGTCTCACTGTCGAACAGCAGAGCCAACCTCTCCCGGGCCAACATCTTTCCCGCCTCACGCTGTCGATTCATGGCCTTTTCGCCCCCACCTGCATAGAGTTGGGCACGTTTTTGACGTAATTCCTCGATTTTTGATTTTTCCATGCTTGCCTTGTCCTTCTTTGTGAATAAAAAATACTGTCTAACGTGTACCCTTCAGGATAGTCACATACCTGTGCACTTTCAATATCCCCCTTCAATAGGGAAAGCTAGCCTTCCTTTTTGGGGATAGCGCCGGGGTGGGTCATGGTCGAAGGGTCCAGGATGCGCTCAAGTGTTTCCTGGTCGAGTGACCCGCTCTCAAGAGCGACCTCCCGAATTTTGCGACCGGTACTCAATGCGATTTTAGCCAATTGGGCTGCCTGATCATAGCCGATGATTGGGACCAGAGCCGTAACCAGGGCGAGAGAATTGTCGAGTAATTCACGGCAGCGCTCTTCATTGGCCCTGATACCAATGACGCATCGTTCCCGAAAAATGTTCAGGGCCTTTTCCAGAATATCCAGCGAAAAGAAGAGATTATAGCCGATGATCGGTTCGAAGGCATTGAGTTCGAGTTGTGAAGAGGAAGCTGCCATCGAGATAGTGATATCATTTCCGATAATCTGGAAGCAGACTTGATTGACCATTTCGGGGATGACCGGATTGACCTTACCGGGCATAATGCTTGAACCGGGTTGGACAGCAGGTAACTGGATTTCGCCAATGCCCGCCCGAGGTCCCGATGAAAGAAGTCTCAAATCATTGCATATGTGCGAGAGCTTGACGGCGATCCGTTTCAGTACGCCGGACAATTGCACAAAAGCACCGGCATCGGAGGTGGCTTCGACCAGGTTGGGCGCGGTCCTGAGTTCAAGCCCGGTCAATCGATTCAGGTTTTCCCGAACCAGATCGGCATACCCGACCACCGTATTCAAACCAGTACCAATTGCTGTGGCGCCCATATTATTCTCATGGATCAGGTCCGTAGCCGCTTTCAAAACGGCAATATCCTCCCCAATCGTGATCGCATATGCCTCAAATTCCTGGCCAAGCGTCATGGGCACTGCATCCTGAAGCTGTGTTCGCCCAATCTTTATAATATGCTGGAATTCCTGCCCCTTGGCTCTGAATGCTTCCTGCAGGTATTCGAGTGCGGTCAGGACTTTATCCATTTTCCAGATAGCCGCGATTTTCAGTGCAGTCGGATAGACATCGTTGGTCGATTGAGACAGATTAACATGATTCAAGGGATGACAGTACTGGTAGAGACCGGGTTCTCGTCCCATGAGTTCGAGGGCACGATTGGCGATGACCTCGTTGGCGTTCATGTTGGTTGACGTCCCGGCCCCACCCTGAATGACATCGACCGGGAAATGCTCATCGTATGCTCCCGAAGCAACATCCATGGCAGCCTGGACAATATAATGGGCCAACTCGGACTCGATCAGGCCGAGCTCCATGTTTGCCTGAGTAGCTGCTGCTTTGATCAGAGCCAGAGCTTTGATCAACAAAGGAAAATGAGAGATGGGCATTCCCGTTATCGGAAAATTTTCCAGAGCACGCTGGGTCTGGATCCCATAATATGCTTTTGCCGGAACTTCTTTCTGACCAAGACTGTCGCTTTCCTGACGATATATCATGATTATTGTCCTTGTTATAAGTTGAAACACTCTCCCTACGATAGCACAGGAAAAGAAAAAGAACAGTCAAGGGAAATCACTGGACAAGAAATAAAAGTCGTGTTAGAGTAATGCTACGTATTCACAATATCAATCAAATATCACAAGATTCCGTTACAAACAGGGAGATGTGTTATGGAAACTGAAAGAGGAATATCCTTGGAAAACAACAATCTGGAACGAAGAAACCGAATAGCGCAATGGGTCTTCGATACACTGCCGGTACTAAACCGCTTTCATTTGTGGCTGAAGGACGTCAAAACCGAGGAATTGAAGGGCTACCAGATCGAAGATCAATCCTTTCTGGGTTCGCAAATGGCCCGTTCACTGGTCATGTCAGCGGCTGCGACTGCATTGGGCACACGTTTGTTCGGGCGTTACGGTGAAGGCAAGGGCAAGGAAAAGGACTATATCAATCAGGTCAAAAAGGACGCTGATGCCATTTCAGCATATACAATCAGTGAATCATTATGGCACCTTTCGAGGAATTTGCCCGAGAACCATGCAATTTTGGTTTGTATCGGCGAGGGTCTGTTGGCCAAAGCGGGTGAAACACCTGATATGGGTGCAAATCCTTTACTGGGATTCGGGCGCATTTATGCCCGGCCGCAAGTGGCCCGCTACCTCGAGAAGAGGGTCCATCGCCTGATCAATGATCCGGAGTACGAATGGGACCATTTTTATACGGACATTCAGGAGGAAGGCATCACGATCTGGGGGGTGGCGGTCGATACGCTCGAAAACACGAACCGCTTCGCTCTCGGAGCCGAAACAGGCCCAATCACGGTCCTGCATATTTTCGACCAACCACTGGTTATGTCCAGCCCCTATGAAGGCTATATCAGTACCCTGCTTTTACCCAGGGCCGTCGTCGAGGGTGCGGAAAATGACTCGATCCTGATCAACGCCAATACACCACGCCGGATCATACTCGAGGCCGTCCAGAGATCGTACCCGGGCATTAAGAGTGAAAATGTCTTCATCTGGACTTTGCGCGGCTCATCGCGTGTCAAAAGAATAGGCGAATTATGGCAGGAATGGCAAGACCTCGGGGTCACCCTGGTCGATGATGGATCGCTCCTGCCAAATGGTAAAGAAATATTCACCGGTTCAGGCACGTATGCTCCGACCTGTATGGTCGGCTCCTGGCAGAATAAGACCGGAGAAACCTGCGTTTTTATCGTTGATGGCTACGCCGCCAGCGCCGAAGCGGTCCAGGCTTCCTCACTCGCTTCCATGCTTGGTGTCTCATGTTCCATGGTCATGCTCTCATCCTCGTTTAAACTGCCCTACCATAGGGAAAAAGAACTGATGAAACTGGACCCGGACAGCCCGGATTTCGAGACTGAGCTCGGTAAACTTCTGCCCACTGAAATCAAACTCACTCCGGATACGGTCTCGAATTTCAAATCTCAAATCCGCGATACGGCTGAGAGTGGTTTCCCCATTCGAGCCAAAGCGTTCGACATCAATATGCTGTTCCCCAAAAAACAATGGGACGGGGCCGCCTTGATCGGCTATATGCTGGATGACCCCTATACCGGCGAACCCGGCGTCCAAAAATTGGCCGATAATCTCTACCGGGTCGCTGTACGAATGATCACGCCTAATGGTTTAAATCGCTACGAAATAACACTCGAACTCAAAGACGATTGGGAAGAAAGCCGCAAGATTTTCAATCCTTTACTTGATCGGTTTGTTGCGGGTGAGAACTATCAGGAACGACCCGTGAAAAAATCCGATTCCGGTAGAATCCGGAACGAATTGCAAACACTGTGCTCACAGGCACTCGAACATGAAAATGACGGCAAGATCAGGGTCCGTCTGTCCAAGATCGACGATCTGACCATGCCGGCCCAAAAGAAAGAGAACATTCGCCAGATACTGCTCTGGTTCAAAGCCCATCACCCCATCTGGTTCAAATGGCTCGAACTGGGCGACTAAAAAGAATTCGTTTGACACATATTTCTTAAGGAGGAAATTATGCTTAGAACAGCTTTAACTATGGTCCTGGTCCTGGTTTTACTCTGTCCTTCCATGACTTCCGTTGTATCCGCCGGAATCACTAGCCTCGAAGAATTGGAAAAAACGACTGCCAATCATCTCAAAGACGTCAAACAAGTGTCCACCGACGTTGTCCAGACCATGGATATGGGACCACAAGGCAAAATGGTGCTCCAGGGTACACTCTATTTTGAATTGCCTGAATTGATGAGAATGACCATGAAAACCCAGATGATGGGCCAGGAAATGTTGATCAATGCTGTCCATGACGGTCAATTCATGTGGACTGAAACCCCGATGGGCGACATGAAGCAAGTCATGAAAATGGACATGAATATTGTGAAAAACATTAAGGGATTGCACAATATTCCGGGCATCAATACCGATAGTATGAACTTCAATCATGTTTTTTATCCTCTGAAAAATATGAAGGAGTACTATAAAATCACCTGGCTCGGACAAGAAAAAATCAATGATCTCGAAGTGATGGCCGTGGAAGCGACCCTGACCGAACAAGGCCTCGAAAACTTGAAGGGACTCGGACAGGCCGGTCAAGTTACCATCAATATGGGCTCGCATTATAAACTGTTTTTCGACCCGGCATCCGGTTTCATGAAAAAAATGTCTACCCTGAATAAACAAGGCCAGGAAATAATGTCCATGGAATTTTCGAATTTTAACCTCAAGCCGGAATTAAGCCCGGATTTCTTTAAGTATACCGTGCCGGAAGGTGTCAAAGTCATGGATTTGACACCCATGATGAAGGATATGCTCGAAAATATGACAAAAACTGCGGAAGAAAAAACAGAAGCCCAAGAGGAAGCAAAGACAGAAACCGCAACCGAACAGCCCTCTGATACGAACCAGCCCGCGGCGATTCCGGATGAAAAGAAAGAATCCGAGTCTGTGCCTGCTGAAACAACATCAAAATAGGGGAGGTCACACGGAGCCACAGAGGCACGGAGAAAAGAGAGAGAGGAAAGGGGAGGTCACACGGAGCCACAGAGGCACGGAGAAA
>JAFGSJ010000010.1 GCA_016934675.1 bacterium
AAATGTTTCGCCCTGACAGGGCTCTGACTCTTCTTATCGCTTCACCCGGGGCTTCGCCCCGGGCTGGTATATTATGCCCCGTTGGGGCATAGGTGATAACTTAGAGAAAAAAAACAAATGGATCAAGATGAAAAATAAGCTCATCCGTTTTTCCCAGAGGAACGATTGTTCCAGGGGGAGGATTGAAAAGCCACAACCTTCAGACTTCCCGCTGGGACTGGCTCTAATTATATTGGTTTCACATTACTCCATTTCTTTGGGCTTACGTTAGCACCTATGCCCCGAGGGGGCTTCAACATACCAGACCGGGGTAACGCCCCGGGGAGCAATGAGATGGAGAAGGGAGCCCTGAAAGGGCGATACAGGTCGGAAAGCATTCTGGACTATCATCTCTCTCAATCACATCCAAAAGAAGAACTGATCACCAGCTGCCTGTTTTTAGTGCTGAGGACAAGGTGAATGAGAATTGTGACCAGAGATTGCGACCTATTCCACATGGATTTGAGCGTGTTTACTTTCTCTGCGAATTCTGGATCAGTATCTGAAGCGACACGTTCTCTGCATTTTTTTCCTATCTGGGCAATCGCACCATACGACACACAGCAAAAAGAGGCTCCTAACTCACGCAGACTCAATCGGGTCTGCCTGAACGAGATTGCCATTCGGTGTTTTTATCAGGAGATGATAAAAATCCCGGATTTTGCGTTTGAAGATGTAGTTTTTTATAACAAAAGTCCGTTCAAAATCCGGGAGAATTGTCGATCAAGGCATAACACCACAGTTCGTAGTGGGCACAATCAAGAGACAGGACCTGAGCCTCAAGAAACCGAGAATACTCGTCACGGCCAAGAAACATGTTCTTTCTATACCCGAGCGAAAATGTGATAAATCGCACCTGTTCTTATAATCCCGGAGCACTCAATTTATTTGAAAAATTTTCAGGGCTGCTCGGACCACATTCAACTTGACAGTTTTTCCAAGGTTATCATATATATCTATGTATTACGTGTATTTTGATAGAGTCAGGTTTGGCGATGCAATGATACGTTTTTGAGTCAGCACTCGAGGAACGAACCACGCATAAAGACAGGTTTGCGGACATAAGGCTAAGGAGCAAAGGTCATGGATATAATGAAATTCGAGTTTTCGGATACGATTGCCGGTTATGTGACGTATTATGAGCGGGAGCGGGGGGTATTTGGTCTGCGGACGACAGATGGTCGTGAGTTTCAGGTCACCTTGAGTGCCAATGTCTATGCTCGGATAACACGAAATCTTTCCGATCCCTGGCTCGATTGTACGGGTCAAATCGGTGAGTTTTTGGAGCCGGGCCGGTATCTGTTCGTGTATGGGACCTTTTATCCCGAAGCATCGGGCTTTGCTTTTGAGGCCCAGGTCCTTGATTTTCCGGGTCGAAAGCGGGAGCAGTATCAGTTCGAGCAGCCGGACTGGTGGATCAAGCAGGCCATGAATATTGCTCAATTTTTTATCAAGGCCCAATTTAGTTCGGAGCAGACGATTGATTACCGCAACTATCGGACAATGATCAGTTTGTCCGGTTTGCAGACGGGCAGTATTCGCCAGGAAACCGATACCATTTCACGATTGGTCTATGGTTTTGCTTCGACTTATTTGCTGACGGGTGAGGATGTTTTTTTGGAAGCAGCGGAGAAGGGGACGGTATATTTGCGGGACCATATGCGTTTCTATGATCTCGATGAGAACATAGTCTACTGGTATCATGGTATCGATGTATCGCAGGATAATTATGAGCATAAGGTTTTTGCATCCGAGTTCGGTGATGATTATGACGCTATCCCGATGTATGAGCAGATTTATGCCTTAGCTGGTCCGACCCAGACCTATAGGATCACGGGTGATCCTCTGATCAGGAAGGACATCGACATGACGCTTGATTTATTCGAGCGTTTTTTCAAGGATACGGTCCAACGCGGTTATTTTTCACATATAGACCCGATCACACTGGATGCACGGAGTGAGGGTCTGGGGCGCAATCGTGCCCGGAAGAACTGGAATTCGGTCGGTGACCATGCTCCGGCCTATTTGATCAATCTGTGGTTGGCCACCGGTTTGGATAAATACAAGGATTTCCTCGAGTATACGGCGGACTGTATTTGTGCGTATTTTCCTGATTATGAGCACAGTCCGTTCGTTCAGGAGCGTTTTTTTGAGGATTGGAGTCATGACAAGCAATGGGGCTGGCAGCAGGACCGGGCTGTTGTCGGTCATAATCTGAAGATAGCCTGGAATTTGATGAGAATAAACAGTCTGGTTCCCAAGCCTGAGTATGTTGATCTGGCTCGGAAGATAGCCGAGATCATGCCAGAATTTGGTATGGACAAGCAGCGTGCCGGCTGGTATGACGTGTTGGACCGCGAGTTGAAGGAAGGTTCGCAATGCTATCGTTATGCCTGGCATGATCGTAAGGCGTGGTGGCAGCAGGAGCAAGCGATTTTGGCTTATCAAATCCTTTACGGCGTGTTGCACGATCAGACCTATTTACGTTATGCTCGTGAATCAGCCTCGTTCTACAATACATATTTCCTCGATCATTTGGACGGGGCGGTTTATTTCAACGTCTTTGCCAACGGTTTGCCCTATTTGCTCGGGACAGAGCGTTACAAAGGCAGTCATTCGATGAGCGGCTACCATTCCATCGAATTAGCATATCTGGCCCAGGTTTACACGAATCTGTTGCATACGCGTCAACCGTTGGATTTATATTTCAAGCCCCTGCCCAATGGTTTCAGCGATAAGATATTGCGAGTCCAGCCCGACATACTCCCCGCAGGTAGTTGTCGTATTGCCGAAGTATGGATTGATGAAAAGCCCTGGTCTGAATTTGATCCGGAAAAAATGACGGTCATGTTGCCGGACAGTGAGCACAGGCTTACAATAAAGGTGCGCTTAGTCCCGACCGAGGTCTGACTCGGTCCCAGTCAAAAATGTGTAAGGAGAAGGAAAGATGGATATAGTAGTATCTGCCCGTGATGAAGTGTCGATCATAGAAATTTCTGGTCATCTTGACAGCAATACGGCCCAGGAGGCCCAAGATACTCTTATGCCTTTACTATCAGAGACAAGCCTGATCGTGATCGACCTGAAACAATGTTCATATGTGTCCAGTGCGGGACTTCGGGTGCTGCTGATGGTGGGAAAGCAACTGACCCGGTTGGGGGGAAGCGGTGTGTTGGCCAATCTGTGTGCTGAAATCAAGGATGTGATGGAAATGACTGGCTTCGATCATATTTTTCAATGCTATGATTCGATCAACGATGCAATCAAAGCCCTTCGTGAGGCGAACTGATGTTACGAGTCGATACGTTTCCCACGCATAAATTCGGTGATTTTCGTCTGCGCCCCGGCAAACCACTTCCCTTTGGAGCGACCATAGTGCCCGGGGGCGTCAATTTTTCCGTTTTTTCACGACATGCCACGGCCTGCGAGCTGGTTTTGTTCAAGAAATCTGAGCCCAAACCTTATGCGATCATACCCTTTTTCGATGAATTCAGGATTGGCAATGTCTTTACCATGGTGGTTTTCGATCTGGACTACGAAAACATCGAGTACGGTTATCGGATGGAGGGCCCGTACAATCCTGAGGAAGGCCATCGCTTTAACCGGGAAAAAATCCTGCTCGATCCGTATGCCAAGGCTATCAGTAATCGGGATGTGTGGGGGCAGCCACCGGATTGGAACGATATCTTTCAACATCGGGGCCGGATTTTCTTCGATGATTTTGATTGGGAAGGAGATTTCCCGCCCGAGATACCGCTCGAAGATTTAATCATTTACGAACTCCATGTTCGCGGTTTTACCTGCCATCCATCCTCGGAAGCGAAGCATCCCGGCACTTTTGCCGAACTGAAGCAAAAAATACCCTATTTGAAGCAACTGGGCATCAACTGTATCGAACTCATGCCCATTTATGAATTTGATGAGTATGAGAATGCCAGAATTTCACCGATAACCAACCAACCACTGCTCAATTATTGGGGATACAGTAATGTCGGTTTTTTTGCTCCGAAAGCCGGCCTTGCCGCTACAGGGAAACTGGGGATGCAGGTTGATGAATTGAAAGCCATGATCAAACACCTGCATAAGAACAGGATTGAAGTCATTTTGGATGTTGTTTTCAATCATACGGCCGAGGGTAATGAGCAGGGTCCGTATATCTCGTTTCGTGGTATTGACAACAAGACCTATTACATGTTGACCCCGGAAGGTTATTACTATAATTTCAGCGGATGCGGAAACACGTTAAACTGCAATAATCCTATTGTCCGGAACATGATTCTGGATTGTTTACGATATTGGGCTGCCGAGTATCATGTGGATGGGTTCCGGTTTGATTTGGCCGCCATTCTGGGGCGAGATCAGAACGGGGCGCCCATGCCCAATCCGCCCCTCTTGGAAACCTTGGCTTTTGATCCGATTTTGGGTAAATGCAAGCTCATTGCGGAAGCCTGGGATGCGGGCGGGTTGTATCAGGTCGGTTCATTTCCGTCCTGGGGCCGCTGGGCGGAGTGGAACGGTAAATATCGCGACGATCTCAGAAAATTCTTGAAAGGCGACCCGGGCATGGCCAAGGCGATGGCCCTGCGCTTACAGGGCTCTCCTGACCTCTACAGTTGGGAAAACAGGGGCACTGGGGCTTCGATCAATTTCATCACCTGTCATGACGGTTTTACCCTGATGGACCTGGTTTCCTACAACCAGAAACATAACGAGGTCAATGGTGAGGACAATCGTGATGGGGCCAATGACAATTACAGTTGGAATTGTGGTTGGGAGGGACCGGTCGAGTATGAAGATGTGAAGCGTTTGCGGCTTAATCAGATCAAGAATGCGATCAGTATCCTGTTGATCAGCCAGGGAGTGCCCATGATTCTGGCCGGTGACGAAATGGGCAATACTCAGTCCGGCAATAACAATGCCTATTGTCAGGATAATGAGATTTCCTGGCTCGACTGGGGTCTGCTCAATCAAAACCAGGAAATATTCAACTATTTCCAGAAAATTATCGCTTTCCGGAATGCACATCCCGTTTTACGGAGTAAAACGCATTTTATCAACGAGGATTATGTCGGCAGTGGTTGTCCTGATATTTCTTTTCATGGATATAAAAAATGGTCTCCCGATTTTTCATTCGAGAGTCGGGCTTTCGCTGTCCAGTTTTGCGGTCAGCATGCCAAGGGTGGCACGATTGTCGATAACAGTATTTATGTTGCGCTCAATATGCATTGGGAGAGTTGCAGCTTTGAATTACCGACACCGACGCAGGGCAAGGCCTGGCATGTTTTTGCCAATACCGGGATGATGCCGCCGGATGACATTTGGGGCGTCGATAACGAAAAACCGCTTGACAATCAAAACGAGATTATTGTCGGGCCGCGTTCAATCATTATTTTAATCGGGAAATAGCACGGAAGGAAGAGACATATATCCGTGGTGAAAGGAGAACCTGGAATGGAAAATCAATTTGCGGTTACAATCGAGGGCGATGTCGCCAAAGTGCATCTCGTAGGTCGTCTGGATGCGACAAATGCACCAGCTTTGCAGGATAAAATGATGACCTTGAAGGATCAAGCCATCCGAAAAGTGGTGTTTTTTGCCCAGGATTTGGCATATATCGCCAGTTCTGGCTTGCGCGTGATCATATTCGCGAAACAGAAAATGGGCGCAGAAACCCAGGTCTATTTGATCGGGGCCCGGGAAATGGTCCTCGACGTCATTAAAATGACCGGACTGAATAATTTCATGATCATTCAGGACACCTATGATGAAAAATAGTGATACCTTCATTTGTCAGGCAACCATGGATAAACTGGATGAGATTATCGCTTTCATAGGCGAGGGCTCGCGTCGGTTTGGTTTTGATGAAATGATGCAGCAAAAAATCCATCTGGTTTCGGAAGAAGTTGCGGCAAACGTCATAAATTATGCCTATCCGGGATCGAGCGGTACCTTGGAGGTCCGCTATATGATCGAGAAAGACCAGGCCCCCTCCCGTTTTGTTCTTCAGTTCATTGATCATGGTCTGGCCTTCAATCCGCTCGAAGCCTCTGATCCGAATATTGATGCCCCGGTCGAGGAGCGTTCGATTGGCGGTTTGGGCATTTTTTTAGTGAAAAAGATCATGGACGAGGTGACTTACAAGAGAGAGAACAACCAGAATATCCTGACACTGGTTAAGTATTAGCTGCGGTCTATTCTCGCGAGGCACATGCTTGACCGGGGAAGAATAATTGACTCGAGTAACAAGGTCGGTCCAGAAAAATCATATCGTCAGCTTTGGGAGTATCAAGCAAAGGAGTAGCCCATGTCTACACCTCGTAAAATAGGCATTTTACTGGAAAACCGTTTCATTGATTATGAGATCATTTATTACCAGCACCGTTTTCGGGAAGAGGGGCTTCAGGTCGATTTTCTGACCAGACTCTGGGGACAGCCACGTTTGACCTTTACGGGTCTGGAACTGGGCATGCAGATGGTTGTGGATAAGAGCTTTGAGAATATGGACCGGGCTGAGTTGCAGAATTATGCGGCTTTGATAGTCCCAGCCGGTTATGTCGCCGATATGTTGCGTTATGCGGAGAAACCTGGAGACCTTGCTCCCGCTGTTTCTTTCATACAGCGGGCCATGGCTGAAAAGGCGATCATCAAAGCCTGCATCTGTCATAGTCTCTGGATTTTCGATCCGATACCCGAGCTACTCCGTGGTCGGACGGTGACCTGTCATAACAACATCATCGGCAGCGTTAGAAATACGGGTGCCCTGTATCGGGACCAGGATATCGTGATTGACGGAGATCTCATCACGGCCCGTTCAGGGGATTTGTTCGCCCATTTGGCCCGGACCATCATAGATCGACTGGGTAAGTGACCGGCAGGTGGTCCGTGGACCGAGGCAGTGGGTTTGTCCTCTCGAGGCAGAAACAAGGAGGTTAACAGTGTTTTGTTACCATAAAAAAATCAGCAAGAAGGAGATCGGACCGGGGGTCGTTCTTCAGGTATTGGGGACCGGAGCACGTATGAATGTTCTGCACTGGAATATGGCAGACAAAAGTAAGGTGCCTCTGCATCAGCATCCTCATGAACAATTCGGATATGTCATCAAGGGTGGTTTTGCCATGAAGGTCGGAAATGAGGAAACGGTATTGCATGCAGGTGACGCCTATTTCATTCCGCCTGATGTGCCTCATGAGTTTGAGGCTATCGGCGAGACAGAAGCGATAGATGTGTTCAATCCGATCAAGAAAGACATACCTGAAAAATTATAGGACCATGGACTTGTCAATCGATTCGATGAGGATAAAGGAGGTGTCGAGCGACTCGCATCATAACATGATTCATTTTTTTTTCAGCCCATGGAGTTCATCCCTTTACAGTCATCATTGAAACTCATTTGAAGTGGAAGGATTACTGATCATGACGAAGAAAGTATTGGTACTTGCAACGAATTACGGGACGTGGGGAGAGGAGTTACAAGCCCCCTGGGACATTATCAAGAAGGCTGATCACAAGGTCACTTTGGCGACACCTTTAGGCAAGAAACCGCTCCCCCTGGCGGTCAGTGTTAACCCGGATTTTGTGGACCCGATCATTAATGTTAAAGTCAATCCTCCCGAGGTCTGTGCTCGGGTCAAAGAATTAACTGACGGCAATGAATGGGTCGGGCCCCTCACTTTCAAGCAAGCCCGAATGGACGATTATGATGCCCTGGTCCTGACCGGTGGGCTGGGAGCCATGATCGACATGTGTAACAGTTACAATGTCCACAAGTTGATCATGGATGCCTATCGTGCGGACAAACTGATCGGGGCCTTGTGTTACGCCGTCACCAGTCTGGTTTTTTGCCGGGACCCGAACAACAGCAATAGAAGTGTGATCTATGGCAAGAAAGTGGCGGCCCATCCGGCTTCGTGGGATTTTTACGGTCCGGATTGGGATTTTACGTATGATCTGTATGGCGCTACGCCCGACAACAAGGGAACTGACGTCCATACGCCCGGCTTTCTCTGGCCGGTCGAACACCTGGTCCGTGATGCGGTGGGCCCAAAAGGGAAATGTATCGCCATCGAAACGGCCAGTCGCGAGAAGCCGAGTGTCGTCTACGATTGGCCTTTTGTGACCGGGACTTCAGTCGAATCGTCCATCGCCTATGGCCAGAAAATTGTCGAGGTCCTTCAATCGAAATAATATCCGGAATACGCGACCCTTATCCGGGTCATATGTCAACCCGGAGCAGGTTCGCTCCTTGCCATGATCAGGAGGTATTATGCCCGCTATCACTATCCAGAGCCTGGAATTGACCGAGGAACAAAAGGTCATTCTGGCAGAAAAGTTCACGCGGATTTTCTCTGAAGTGTCTCATGTTCCTGAAGACAAGATTTACCTTTTCTTTCTGGGGTATCCGCTCGACAGCGCCGCCAAAGGTGGGGTTCTCTTTTCGAAGAATCCTCCCCAGTTCGGAGTCGGTCAGTTCAGTCCAAAATAGTGGACTTTCACATGATGAGTCATACACAATGAGCCGGTCTTCTCTTGAACTGGAGTACCTTCAGCTCAAGACCGGGAGTAAAGAAAATATGATTAAAATAGGTTTGAAAGCGGTCATGGTGGTCTTACTGACGCTCAGCACATTGCATCCGGTCGGGGCAGATGAGGTTAACCCCGTTGTTCCGGGTGACGCTATGCTCCCGGAATCGGCCATGGTTTCAATCGACGATTTCCTTGATCGGATCAAAAACAACCACCCGCTTTTTGAAAAAGAAAGTTATACTGCCCGGATTCTCGAGGCAGAACGGGACAGCTATCTGGGCGATCAGGACTGGCAGTTGAAGGGCTCCATGGATTATTCCTATTTTGAACGGACCTATGCTCAGTTGGGACCTGACATTACTCAGAGCATTTCGGGTTACGCCGGTGTGGAGCGTCATTTCTGGGAGACAGGTGGCTCGTTTTACGCTTCAGGCGACCTCGAGTATGTCGATCAGTCAGCCTATACGGTCTTTCCCCGCAATTACTATCTCAACCAGTTAACCCTGGGCTATTCCCATCCTCTGTTGAAAAACAAGCATGGATTTCTGGACCGTTTTTCTTACCTGGCCAAAGAATACGATATTTCCCGGGCAGATGTTATGGCCCTTGAAAACCAGGAAGCTTTTTTAATGTCATGTGCCGAGAAATATATCGACTGGGTCTCATTGGCTGAACAGGTGAAAGTCTATGAGGAGAGGCTTCGTTTGAGCGAACAGGAATACGAGTCCAACCAAAAGAAAAAGGCTGCTTATCTCATTGATGCAATCGATGTTTTGCGTGCTGAAGATGCAGTCAGGATTGCCAAGCAGAACCTCGAACTGGTCAAAATTCAACTGTCCGGGTTGCAGAGTGAATTGGCTGTCCTGACGCAGGATGCCACATTCGAGGAGGCTGTTCCTCATTTCGATCTTTTTCAGAGCCACGTTCTGACAGAGGAGCACTATCAGCAGGGTTGTGATTATATCCGGACGGGTTCTCGCCTGATCCAGCCCCTCTTTATCGCCCGTCAGCAACTCGAATTCAATCAATTGAAATATCATGAAGAACTGAAACCAAGCTTGACTGCCTATTCTCAGGTCGGCCTCAAGAATGCCGATAACAACATGGTCGAAGTCATGTTGCTCGATGAGCCTGATCTGAGTCTGGGCCTGATCTACAGCGTCCCCTTCGAGCGGCGAACTGCCAAAGCACGTCTTCATCAGACTGATCTGTCCATCAAGCAACTGAGCAAGCAGATCGAAGAGATTACCCTGGACCTTCTGTCTGCATTCACGAATATACATACCCAGTTGAGTCAGCTCTTGACCGTGCTCGATCTGAATCGGGCCCAGATCGAATCGGCTCGTCAGAAAACACTCGAAGAAATCAGAATGTACAATTATGGTCGCAGTCAGATGACCTTTATAATTCAAAGTCGTGATAATGAGCAGAATGCACAATTGGCTTACATTCAGAATGCAGTCCGTTATCAAAAACTGCTTGTGCGTTACCGGGCTTTGCTTGACGAAATCGTGGTTTCATCATTGCCGGTCGAACAACCATGACCAGACCAGGCAGAATGCATGGCGAAACTGTGTCCAGACGAGATATGATTGCCGCGTCTGACCAGGATTGTAACGAGAAGGTACGCGATGAAGGAAATTTTCCGGTTTTTTGCTGAACGTCATAAACTCGCCACCCTGGCGACCATCATGATCATTCTGATGGGCTCGAGCGCCCTGATGAAGATGCAGCGGGACAACTATCCACCGGTTGACCTGGGTGAAATGACCATTCAAACTATGTATCCGGGCGCTGCGCCAGAAGATGTCGAACTGAACGTCACCAACCAGATCGAAGACCAACTGAAAAATGTGGTCGGCATTAAAACCATGACCTCGTTCTCGATGGAGAACATGTCCATCATCAAGATCGGTATCGATCCCAATGTCAGGGACCAGGTGCGGGTCAAGAACGATATCCGGGACGCAGTCAGTCGCGTCACCAAGCTGCCGGTCGAAGTCGAGGAGGCCCCACTGGTCACCGAGGTGAAAACCTCGATTTTTCCTATCCTCGAGGTTGGGATCGCCGGGGAATTGCCTTATGCGGACCTGCGTGAGATCGTCCGGCGACTCGAAAAGAAAATTTTGACTGTCCCGGGAGTGGCCGGTGTGAGTAAATTCGGTTATCGGGCCCGGGAAATCAAGATCGAAGTTAATCAAGATAAAATTCGCTATTTTCAGATTCCCCTGAGCATGATCACCCAGGCGATCCAGTGTCGGAATGTTCGGGCTACGGGTGGCAGTTTCGAGTCATATACCGATGAAAAGAACGTGGTCACCCTGGCCCAATTCAGCAATCCGCTCGAAGTAGGAGATGTCATCGTCCGGACAACTTTTGAAGGGCCGCAGATCAAGGTCAAGGACCTGGCCATAATCCGGGACGATTTCGCCGATGAAACCATTATTCCACGCCTGAACGGGAAAAAAGTCATTTCGCTGAATATCACCAAGAACGAGTCGGCTGATATTATCAGGACTGTCGACTCTCTACGTGAACTTCTCGATAAGGAAAAAGGCGACCTGCCCAAAGATGTCGAGATTATCTATTCGAGCGATGAGTCCAAGACAGTCAAGGCCCGATTCAATATCGTCATATCCAACGGTCTGACCGGCTTACTGCTGGTTATCGTCATGCTGACACTTTTTCTCAATTTCAGGACCGCTTTCTGGGTAGCCATGGGTATCCCGACCACTCTTTTGGGCGTGTTTGCCGTGATGCCGCTTTTTGGGGCACATCTGGACAGCATGACCTTGAGCGCCATGATCCTGGTCCTCGGTATATTAGTCGATGATGCCATCATCATCTCGGAGAACATCACCCGCCGGGTTGAGTTGGGTGACAGTCCTGACCAGGCCGCAGCCGAGGGGACTCGGGAGGTCTTTCTCCCTGTTTTGACCACGGTATTGACTACTTTTCTGGCCTTTGTGCCCATGTTTTTCATGCCGGGTGTCATGGGAAAATTCGTCTATCTGATCCCCCTGGTCATCAGCCTGTCCCTGTTTATTTCACTCGGCGAGTCCTGCTTAATCCTGCCGGCTCATATCGTTCATAGCCTGAAAAAACATGTTCCGAAAAATAACACTGTTACGCAGAAGGGCTTTTTCGAGACCATTCGGGTTTGGTTCGAAAGGATGCTGTATCATCTGTTGCGAATGCGCTATGCCTGTGTTACCTTTTTTGTCGGCATGATGCTGATCACGCTCCTCTATGCCGTTATGGGCATGGATTTCATTCTGATGCCGGCAGCCGGGGCTGAGCGTTTTGTGATCAATATGCAATTGCCGATCGGGACTTCGCTTCAAGCTACCTCAGATGCAATCGCCGAGGTCGAGGCCAAAGTCAAGACCATACCGACGAGCGAGTTGGCTTCTTTTGTCACCAGGATTGGGCAAGGCTTGACCCTGACTGAACAGGGTGAGTATTACGGGTATATCGATGTTCGCTTGACCCCTTTTGGTAAACGTGTCCGGACTGCAGACGAGATCATCAAGGACTTACGGGCCCAGTGTGATCATCTCAAGCGTTTTGAAAAAATCACTTTTTCGGTTTTTACCGGCGGACCGCCGGTGGGCAAACCGGTTTCGATCAAAGTGGTCGGTCATGATGATCAGAAACGGGCCCAATTATCGGATGCTCTTGAATCCTTTCTGAAGACAATCAACGGTGTCAAGGACATCAGTCGAGATGATCATCCGGGTAAGGAGCAGGTCGAGATCCACATTGACTATGAGCAACTGGCCCGGGTGGAATTGACTGTAGCGGACATCGCTCAGAATGTGCGGATTGCCTATGACGGGCAACTGGTAACCAGTCTGCGTTATGGAGACGAAAACGTCAAATTCAGGTTACAATTCCCGATAAAAGCCCGTGGTCGGATCGGGAATTTGCGAGAATTACTCATCCCGAACCAGCAGCGTCGCTTGATCCCACTGAAAACAGTGGCGACGATGAAGACGGGCCCGGGCCCTTCGACGTATCAGCATTATAACGGTGAACGAACGACCACGGTGGAAGCCGATATTGACAAAACCGTGACCACACCACTCAAGATAATCGAACAGGTGACGGGCCATTTCAATCTCGAGCGGGATTGGCCGGAATTTCGTTTCGAGTTGGGCGGTGAAGCCCGTGAGACCCGTGAGTCAATGATGGGTCTGCTTGCTGCTTTTGTCATTGCATTCCTGGCTATTTATTTTTTACTTGTCCTGCAATTCGATTCCATGACCCAGCCCGTTCTCGTTCTGGTGGCAATCCCGTTTGGACTGATCGGGGTCATCATAACCTTCATGCTCCATGGACAGGCTCTCGGTTTTATGGCCCTGATGGGCGTGATCGGTCTGGCCGGGGTCGTGGTCAATGACTCGATCGTTCTGGTCGATCACCTGAATACCTTGAAAAAGGAGCGTAACGATGAAAATCTGTTACGGACCATTGCACTCGGGACAAGCAATCGCTTGCGGGCGATCATTCTGACCACCGTGACAACTGTTGCAGGCCTGGTACCTTTGGCGTACGGCATCGGTGGGGCCGATGTTTTCATGGGGCCTATGGCCATGGCCCTTGGTTTCGGTCTGCTCTTCGCCACGCCGCTGACACTCATTCTTGTCCCGTGCCTGTATGCGATTGGCAACGATTTCGGCTCATTGAAACGAAAATTATTTAAACGATCCGCACCGCGGGAGGTGGACCAGTCCCAACCCGTCGAAGAAGCAAACATAAAAGCGTTAAGGAGAAAAAAAATGAAAGGTATCATTGCGTTTCTCAGCATAGTCTTGTGTCTGAGTCTGGCTGTGAATATATATTTGCTTTTTTTCCACGAGCCGGGTCCCGCGTTGAGTCATTCGGGTGAGCCTGACCCGACCAGTTTTCTGGGCTTGTTACGGGCACGTTCGGGCATAGCGCTGGATTTGCCTCTCGAAGCGCAATGGGAATATGCTTGTCGAGCGACTACGACCAAGGCATATAACAACAATGGTGACTGCACGGTCATCAGCCAGGACGAAACGCCGGACCCGCAGCTCGAACCCCTGGGCTGGTACTGGGCTAACTGGCCGGGTGAAGCTTCAGGCCAAGGCACTCGTGAGGTCGGTCTCAAAAAGCCGAACCTCTGGGGATTATATGACATGCATGGGAATGTGTGGGAGTTATGTCGCGACCGTTTTGCCGACTATACGGGCGATGCAGTTGATCCGATTGGGCCGGCCCAGGGGATGAAACGGGTCGCCCGCGGTGGGAGCTGGCATTCCTGGCCGTCACTCTGCCGTTCTGCTACCCGCGTGCCCGGGAAAGACCCCTTCCGGGCCGCCGGCTTCAGGATTTCCTGTCAGCCTGATGATAGGGCCCAGAATGCACAGTTCATTATCATTGACCTGTCACCGGGCCCGCAGGCCGCTCAATACCCCGTTCTTTTCCTGGATGGACCACCCAAAGACCTGCTTGACAATCCCGACTATAAAACCACGAAAATCGTTTTACGACGCATTCAAGAGGGAACATTTACGATGGGATCGCCGGTCAATGAACGCGGTCGTTCCGACAATGAACAACAACATCAGGTTCGTTTAACCCATGATTTTTTCATGGGAATGTATGAGATCACCCAAAAACAGTGGTCAAGTGTTATGGGTACCAATCCGAGTTATTACAAAGGTGAGACATTACCGGTTGAAGGAGTGACCTGGAAAGATGATATCCGGGGCGGGACCTGGCCGCCCACCTAAAGAGAATCTGTTCATACTTTGTATTGATACACTCGAACAAGGGGAAAAAGATGCATGGCAATTCGATATTTCTAATGCCGGATACAGGCGTGACACGTTGTTTTGATGGAGAAGGTCAGGAAATATCCCGACCCAATCCCGGCCAGGATTATTTTGGACAGAACGGTTGTTTTCCGATCCATCCGTTGTCTTTCACCAAGCTGGGTCTTCAGGGCGAGGAACTCGGGTTTGGTGCCACCTGGCAGGATGGTTACCGAATGGTCAAAGACAACAATACCGGTCTGGTTTGGGAGATCAAATCTCCCCATGAGGCTGATCCGAATTATTGTCAGGGGACCTATACCTGGTTTGAAGCCCAGGAAACTTATATCAAGCACTTGAATGAGCTGAAGTATGGAGGGTTTCAGGATTGGCGTGTACCGAATAAAGATGAGTTACGGTCCATCGTCGATTATGGCCAGCTTAACCCGGCTATCGATACATTCCTTTTCCCGCACTGTCAGGTTGCTTTCTACTGGACGGGGCAAACGTATGAAATGCAACCCTATTTTGGCTGGGGTATCTTTTTCGGGTTCGGGAGCGGGATCGCATATAGCAAGAAAAGCAAAAGGCATGTCCGAGCGGTCCGGGCAGGGTATGACCATCGTTTTGGCAGACCTGATCCCAAGAGGTTCCACGATAATGGTGACGGCACCATTACGGACACGGTTACCAAGCTCATGTGGCAACAGGATGAGAATCCGAGAATGAATTGGGTCAGCGCCATGAAACATTGCGCGGACATGAAACTGGCCGGTCACTCGGATTGGCGATTACCCAACCTGAAGGAGCTGAACACCATTCTGAATCTCAATTACACCGACAATTGGTGGTATTATCGGGATTTCTTCCCGGCAAAAGACCTGCAACCGCCCCTGCTGCATTATTTTTCCTCGACACCACATGAAAATTACTATATCTGGGTGACCAATTTCTGCTTTGGTTACGACGGTTATTATGCCAATCGAAATGCACCCCTTCTGCATCGCGCGGTCAGGAATGTTGTCCCGGTCCAGGAAATATCGCCCATTTTCACGTTCCCGGATTCAGGGCAGTTACTCTGCTTCGACAATGAAGGCAATCAGATATCGACGCCTGGACCAGACCAGGATTTTTACGGCCAGGACGGTTCATTCAGCCATCATCCCATGTCTTTTACGAAGATGAGACATGATGGCCGCATGCTTGACGATCGGGCACAGTGGGAACAGGGCTATCGTCTGGTTATGGATAACAATACCGGCCTGGTTTGGGAAGTGAAATCACCGCATCCGACCGATCTGAATTTTCAGGGGCATGTCTATACCTGGGCTGAGGCATGTGAAACCTTTATTATCCGGTTAAATCAGCAGAAATATGGAGGGTACAGCGATTGGAGACTCCCGAATAAGGAGGAACTCAGGACTATTGTCAATTATAATGGCCAGGTCCCGGCGATCGACCCCGAGTATTTCCCTGAATGTTTGCCCGCTTTTTACTGGTCGGCGGACATCTACGGTGCGGACCCACGATTAGCCTGGGGCATTTATTTCGGTTATGGTTGCGGTATTTGTTACCTGAAGACCTTACCATATCATGTTCGAGCGGTCAGGGGCGGGTATAACAGCGCCTTTGGCAATAGTGCCCGCTCTTCGTTTCATGACAATCGGAGCGGCACGGTCTCTGACCTCAATACCGGTCTGATGTGGAAACAGGATGAGAGCCCGGAAATGACCTTGAAGGAGGCCCTGCACTATTGTCACAATCTTGATCTGGCCGGATTCTCCGATTGGCGTATGCCAAACATCAAGGAACTGCCGACCCTGCTCGATCTTTCCTTTCAAAATGGACTGTGGTATAACCCTGAATTTTTTCCCAAGGTCATCACCAAACCACTCGGTTTCTACTGGTCCTCGACGACATACGGGGAATCGTTCGGCTGGGGTGTCAATTTTCAGTTTGGCTATGACGGATATTATGCCGACAAGAAGCGGGGGAAATACCCGTTCCGCCCGGTTCGGACCATTACACAATAGAGGAGAGGCACTCTTGAATCGACTTCTGGCAGCCAGTATCCTGTCCATTTCTCTCTTGACGATCATGGCTTCGGCGGCAGTGTCACCGGCCTTGGCCAAGATCAGTCAAGCGTTTCCGGGGACAGATTTCACGACCATCAAACTTGTCTTGACTATTCCATCCTTGCTGATTATCCCGTTCAGTCTGCTTTCGGGCTGGCTGGTCGCCCGGTTCAAGAAGAAACACATTCTGATGACCGGTCTGATCATCTATTTTCTGGGAGGTATCGGTGGTGGACTGGCCGGCTCCATCCCGCAACTCCTGGTCATCAGGGGCCTGTTGGGTGTAGGCATCGGCCTGGTCATGCCGCTATCAACCACCCTGATCGCAGATTTTTTTCAGGGTGAGGCCCGAACCAAAATGATGGGCCTCTCCGGATCGATTACCAATCTCGGGGGCGTTTTCTTCTTACTCGTCTCGGGCTGGCTGGCCTGTTTTAGTTGGCGCTATTCCTTCGGTGTGTATGCCCTGTCCTTGGTAACCCTGATCATGGTTGGCTTCTGGTTGCCCGAACCGCCGCAGTATAAGTCGTCCGGGCATAAAGCACTCGCCCTGTCCAGGGGGATTTATCTCTGCGCCATTCTGGGTATGCTTATGATGATTTGTTTTTACGCGGTCCCGACCAATCTGGCCCTTTTTATCGAGAGTGAACAGCAACTGTTTACCAGTGACACACCACTTTTCAGGAGCAAGCAGGACTTACTGGACCATCTTCAGAGAGGCACAGTGTCGGATGCGGCCCGTCTGGCTTTCCGGGAAAATGGCCTTGAATTATCGGGTTCCGCTTCGTTGACGGTCCAGGAACCGGGCGCCATATGGCGGATTACCGATAAACGAAAAAAGTATCTCGTACGTAAGGAGAATAACGCTTTACATGTTTCGACTGAACGTTTGGGGCGGCCCGCTCTGGCCGGATATGCTCTGGCCACGATGACCCTGAGTGGGGTTGTATCAGGGATAATCCTGAGTCCTGTTACCCGCATGCTGGGTGTATTTACCGTGCCAACAGCCCTGCTCCTGATGACGATTGGTTTCGGAATACTGTATGGCACCTCGACCTTACCGGAGGTTTTCATTGCCGTTCCGTTTATCGGGCTCAGTGCTGGCTTTCTTATGCCCTCATTGATCCTGAAGGTCTCAAAATTAGCACCCGGGGTCTCGCGGACATTAGCCATGGCCATTGTCAGTAGTGCCGTCTTCCTTGGCCAGTTTTTATCTCCCCTGGTCCTCAAGTCAGCCGCTCACATTGCCGGTAACGATACCTTCAGATTTCGTTTCGGTTTTCTGGCTTCTTCGTTGTTGCTGGCAGCTTTGGTCGGCTTCATCTATAGTGGATATGTCAAATATGCCAATATGAATTCAACTGACAAAAAGTCGGTCTCATAAGTGAATCAAGGAGAACACAGCATGGATGTAAACCAAGCAATAGTCAGAATACTTGAGTCCATAGGCGTGGACCATGTTTTTGGTGGATCGGGCCAGGTCAACGGCAGTATGTTACTGGCTTTGAAACGCTCGGAAAAAATTAAGACCGTCATTATTCGCAACGAGCAGGCGGCCTCGTTCATGGCCTGTGGTTATGCCATGTTTTCCGATAAACTTGGTGTTTGTTTCGCGACTGGCGGGCCGGGAGCATTCAATTTGTTTTCAGGCCTGGCCGTAGCCCTGTCAGATTCACTACCCGTTCTGGCCATTACCGGCTACACCTCTCGCCCCGGCCGCGGCAAAGGTGCTCTGAATGAGTCCTCCGGGCTGAGCCGTACACCGGATTCCCAGGTTATGTTTGCCGCGACGACCAAGAAATCATTCATCATCGAAGAGGCTGATCAGGCCTGTGCTATACTCGAGGAGGCCATCAATCTTGCATTCGAGGGCAGACCCGGGCCCGTCCATATTCATGTTCCCAAAAATGTCACGATTGCCGAGGTCAAAAATTTCCAGGATATTACCCTGAATATCAAACCAATTCAACCTGATCGTCCTGATCTTGCGTCATTTGCCACAGCCTTGACCCAGGCCCTCGAAACAAAGAAGCGGGTCGGTTTGCTGGTTGGATACGGGACAATCAGGAGTCATGCTGAAAAAGATGTTCGTGAATTCGCCGAACGCTTTCAGGTCCCGGTCATGACCACTATGGACGCCAAAGGTGTCTTCCCCGAGGACCATCCACTGGCCCTGGGTGTGTATGGCACCAGCGGCGATCCCGGAGCCAGAGCTTATTTTGAAAGTGCTGAAGTCATTGTGGCCATAGGTAATTCTTTTGCGGAGAACGCTACCTTTGGCTTCAATCAAGATATTTATAAAGGGAAAGTCCTGTTTCACATCAACATCGATGCCCATGAGATCGACAAAGTATTCAAAACCGACTACGCCTTGGTCAGCGATGCAAAACTGGCCCTCGCAGCTCTCGCCCCCTTGCTGCCGTCCCATCTCGAGGCCCACGAAGCCCGAAGCGTGGCCAAGGATTTTCAATGCAATGCGATCATTGACACGAGTAGTGCCAGGATTCATCCCGCTGAAATGGTCAAATTACTGTCCAAACATTTGCCCGAGAACGCCATCGTCTTGGGCGATGCCGGTTCTCATATGCTTTGGTTGAACAGTTATTTGCACCTGACCGGCAACCAGCGCTATCAAAATCCGGGCAGTTTCGGACCGATGGCCAGCCATGTCAACGGGGCTCTGGGCGTAAAATGTGCTCATCCGGATAAAACGATTATCTGCGGTTGCGGCGACGGGGCCTATCTCATGGCTGGTTTCGAGTTGCTGACCGCTGTGCAATACAATATCCCGGTCATCTGGATCATTTTTAATAATGGTGAATTCAATGTCATAAAGAAGTTCTTGATCAATATGTTTGGTGAACATGCGTATATGACCTTTACAAATCCCGATTATGTCATGTACGCTCATGCCTGTGGTGCTGACGGCTATCGGGTCGAAAAAGTGGCTGATTTTGAAGCCGCTTTACTCAAGGCCCTCGGTTCAGGGCGACCGACCCTGATCGATGTCGTGGTTGATGGCGAAGTCTATCCTCCTTTCAGTCTGAGAAAAGTCTGAGGAAAGGTGGTCGAATGACAAAAAAAATTGTAATCAGCGTGATATCTCTTTTCCTTCTTTGTTCCTGGTGTGCCGCAGAGACCTGGCAGGAGCTGTATGATCAGACCTCACAGGCCTTGGCCCGGGAAAACTATATCCAGACAGCCGAACTGGGTGAACAAGCCCTGACAATGGCCGAGACCTCTTTCGGGTCAGATAGCTCTCCTTATATCGAAACACTTGACCTGCTTGCCAAAGCGTATTTCTATTTGCACAAGTTTCCGGAGGGGATCGATCGGTCCGCTCGTCAATGTCAGTCGAGCTTGAAAAAATATGGCAAAGAAAGTGCCGAATACCTGGATGCACTCGAAAATCTGGGGATTGTCACGTATGCCAGTAATGATTTGGTCAAGGCTGAACAGGTTTTTCTGGAAGCGGCTGAAGTCGCTCAGGCCGTACATGGTCCTCGAAGCCATCAGTATGCTAAAACACTCCATGACTTGGCCAAACTCTTTCATAGACAAAAGAAATATGAACAAATGGGCTCACTGATCATACAGGCACTTGAGATCGATGCGGAATCACTTGGTAAGGAACATCTTTCGTATGCCCAGGCCCTGTTTGTCTATGGCGAGTATTTGTATGCCGTGGCGAAATATGAGCAATCCGCAGCAGCTTTCGAAGAAGCCATGAGTATCGCCCAGAAGAACCCCGGCCCGGGCGACCGCTTCTACAGTGTCTTCGCCTCGAAACTGGCTGTGACCTATCAGGCCATGGGCAAGTTACAGCAAGCCTTCGATCTGAAAAAGAAAACCTTGGCGCTCCTCACCCAGAAAATCGGTGAGCAGCATCCCTATATCGCCCAGGAAAAACATGAGCTCGGTGTTCTGGCCACTACTTTGGGCGTGTATCAGGAGGCAGAACAGTATTTCAAGGACGCACTGGCGGTTCGGGCTGTGAAACCGGGTCCGACCAGCCTGCAGTATCGGGACACTCTGGTGGAAATGGCTGTGCTCTCTGTCCGGCTGGGTCGCTATGATCAGGCCCGCGAGCTTATTACTCAAATCGAGGAGTTTAACGCTGAAGCCGCATCAGCTCCCCACGGCGACGAATGATCCGGGCCAGATTCCCATCAATTTTGTCTGTTCCTTGACACATACCAGAAAATGTTAAACAAAATGCTTTTTTTTGTAAAAAGAACTTGACTTTATCAGCTTTTCTCCATAACATGCATATATGCTCTTTCTACAAGAGTACAAATTTCATAGTATGGCTTTGTTCTGACAATGGTCAGGAGGTAGCTCGCCAGCATATCAAACAAACCTATAATTCATGAACGCTACATTTATTCAACCCACACAACCTAGGAGGTCTGTATGAAGAAGAGTAGCGCAGTTTTGTTTTCTTTATTTGTATTATTTGGAGTTAGTTATGCCTATGCGGATTGTCCGGTTAACTACGTGATTGGCCGGAATACTTGTTCAGTCATCGAGCCAACTGACGGAGCTACCTATTACGGCATGCCTACTCCTTTGGCCCAGAATACGATGGCTTCTCTTTTTTATGGCTGGGAGACGGATTCTGCCGTTGGTGATGAGACAACCAATTTTAATCGGTGGGCCTGGAGTTATCTATTTGAATGGATCACCTGGTTTGAGAATTCCGGATTGGGTTATTGGGAAGTCAACGGCATTTGGGATGATCCCGGGGACGAAATCATGGGATGTCCCTATGATCCTACGAATAATTTTACCGTGATCATGGTCGCCTGGGACAATTTACCGGCTGAATCGTTAAGTCCGGTGAAATACACCATGTTTGGCATGCCCTTTAATGCCGGCATGGGTAGCTTTGGGGGCTATGATGCTGACCTGATTACCGATGGTACCCTTGATATTGTCGAATGTTCAGGTACCCAAAACAACCAGGTCCCCCTGCAATTGATACCGCCTATTACCGTCCAAAGTTATGATTCTTATTCGGGTACGGTCAACATCACTTTTACCACTCCTCACCATTATTCATATGGCGAAACCGGTCATTCCGAATATCTGTGGGGATATTCCGTCTATGTTTACCCCATTGCCACGATGAATATTCCGCCTGATCATGCGCCGAATAGTCGCAGGGCATTTTGGACCCAGACAGGTTTAGCCACGGGGATCTTTATTGACATCGCGAGTTTGCCGCTGAACACAGAAATATCACATACCATAGTCTTTGACGATCCACGGCCCTGTCAAGATTGTACCGTCTATTTTGCATTTGCACCTATTGGACGCGGTCTGGATGGGACAGCGACCGAGATTCGCACGCCCTTTACCAGCTATTTCCTCGGCCAGGAGTCTAATCCCCTGTTCCTCAATGGTGGCCCGGGCGCTATCGAGCTGATCAGCCTGGATGCCCGTTCGGAAAGAGGCAAAGCCATCATCGAGTGGGAAACAGGTTCGGAATTGAATACGGCCGGTTTCAACATCATGAGGACTTCGGCTTCGAACAGTGATTTGGTGGTCCAAGTCAATGATAGTCTCATTCCAGCCACCGGAAGTTCAGCAAGTGGTGACTACTATTCATTTGTCGATAACTCGGTCAAAGTGGGCGGGACTTATTATTATTTCCTCGAAGAAGTTGAACTCAACAATACGAAAACCCGATATGGTTCCGTTGGGACCACGATAGTTGGGAAACAAGCAGTGAAACAGGCTGCTGTGGTTACTCAGTAATTTACTCATGCTGTTCAGTTGAGCCACGAAGAGCCATGTTCTCTTCGTGTCTTAATGACTCGATTTCTGAAATTAAACGGACAGAATGATCAGTTCATTCTGTCCGTTTTTTTATGGTGTGAAAAGGTATGCTGAATAGCACATTCAGCATACCTTATATTCTTAGTATGCTCTTTTCGTTTTTCCGTCTTAGTAAAACACGATTATTGAGTTTAAGGGATGCTGATTGTGCGTTGAATGTGCGATCGATGGGGTTAAAGAACATAAAATGAGTATTTATCCGAACCAAAGATGAGCTCATCGACTACATCGAGGACACGGTCCGGTCGTCGCTGCCCGGAAATAACCGGATAACGTAAACACCAGCTCCGGCCCTTGGTATTGTAATAAAGGGCCCCATGTAATTCATTGGTCCCCTGAAGGACTATGGGCAGGGTGGCATTGTTACCGATCGGGACTGGGCCTGAGGCCAGGATATAGTGTTCGCCGATTTGATTCTCCAGACGATCAAGTCTTACGGCAAGTATTTTCCGACCATTCGTGAAAATATAAGCCTGCAGAGAAAGCACGTCTGAAATGGAAATTTCGTCACCATGCGCCACAATGACGGTCTGGTTATAGGCAATTTGCTCCTTGAACAGAAAGGTCCCGTTTTTGCTCAGGTCCTTGAGAAAAACCCTGTTACCTCGTATGAAGATATGACAATGGATCCGGCTGACATTGCTGTTTTTCTCGCGGAATGCCTGTTCGGGAAAGAGAATCGAGGGAACATGACAGATGTCTGCCTGTCGCCCCAGATAAAAGGAAGTCCCGGCAATCAAATGGAAAATCCGCTGACCGTCTGCACTCGAAAAGATCGCTTTGGGTGCCTGTTCGATCGCGATGGCATCGAGACCGGCCTCAAGCTCCGGTCCGAATTCGAAACTCGTCTCATTGATACACGCTGGTGGGAAAAATAACTGTTCACGGCTGGCTTGGTCCTGTGCCATTTGGACAATCTGGCTCATCTTCAAGGTGATCGGATCGCCACTTTTTTTATGTTCGGCACCTGTTTCCCGAACTTCGGTCTTCAGGTCCGGCTTCTGTGAGAGTTCATCGACCGGTAATGGCTTCTGGCAATGCAGACAATAGGGCACCCCGGTTGGTGCGGGATATTTACAATAGGGACACACAACTAATTCTTTTCGGGTAGTATCACTTTCACGCCAGTTAAAACGAGTGGTCACGATGCTGCCCATGGTCAGGTCAGCTTGACAAAAAGGGCATGTTTCGTGGTATTCCGATATTTCCTTTTTGCAAAACGGGCAGGGGAAACCTAATGAACCGGTAATGGCTGTCCGTGGTTCCTGTATATTTTTATCGGCGATGATCTCAGCGGCCTTGAAATTGTAACCACAATGTGGACATACGATCAAGGTGCTCTCACTTGCATTGTTACAATTTGGACATAGACGATCCATCTCGCTGCTCCTCTTTCTGGTTTTTGATAGATTCTAGCGCATAGTATACACTATTTGCCTGAAAATGCAAAAGCTGGAGCAGTCAGGATGGGGCAGTCCAAAATGAAAACACTTGCTAATTCATGACTTTGTTTTTATAATAGGAATATGCAGACTGAAGTTTCAGGCACGTAAGATGGGAATGGGATTGCGGCGGGATTTAATCAGCAGGGTGAAAAGAGCAGGTTATCATGAAAAAGACCGGTGAGCCGACTGAAATCATCATAGACGATATCGATGAATCGAGCGATCAGGGGAATGATTTGGTTGAACCTGATCTTGAAGTGTTGATTTTTCAGCTTGGCAGTGAGTATTTTGCTCTTGATATCAGTCATATTGAGGAAATACGGATACCGGCGACCGTGACTCCCATTCCAAGGGCCAAACCGTTTGTATTAGGTATTATCACCTTGCGTGGCATACTTTTCCCGGTGATTGATCTGGGTCTTTTTTTCGCAATGAAAGCGGTCGAAAGAACGGTTGATTCGCGGATTATCGTGTTTGATCGGCATGATGAAATGATTGGTTTTCTGGTCGATCAGGTTATTGGCGTCAGGCGGATGTTCCGTGAGAAGATCAGGTCGATTAACGAGGCGACTAATATTGATCGCGAATTTTACGGTGGTGTTTTTGATTTCAATGATACCTTTTGTGCCTATCTTGATTTAGACAAAATTCTCGAGAGTCCACATTTGGAGAAATTTTATCGTGAAAGGGAACAGGCGTGATTACGAAGGAAGAATTAATCCAATTATTGCACCATCCTGATACCGATCGCCGTCACAGTGCCTTGCAATTGTTAAGCAGTGTTGGTGAAGAGTGGGTTTACGAGCATATTATGGTCATGTTAGGTGACCCTGATTGGCGAATTCGGAAGGCGACTATTGAGATACTGGTCCATCATCATACTCCTGAGATCATCAAGAAAATCATTCCCGGTTTACGGGATGATGACAACGCCGGTAGGAGGAATGCGGCTCTGGACGCTTTGATACAGATTGGGCCGGCGGCGGTGGAGCATCTTCGACTCTTGATTGAAGACCAGGACCAGGATGTTCGCAAGTTTGTGGTGGACATATTGGGCGAAATTGGGGGACGGCAGACCGTGCCTGTGCTCATTTCGTTTCTGGAAGACGAAGATGAAAATGTTCGGACTGCGGCTGTGGAATATCTGGGTAAAAGCCATGATTATCGGGCGATTGGACCGCTTCTCAACCTTTTAAAGGGTGATAATTTCTGGTTGACTTATGCGATAATCATTGCCTTAGGTGAGATTCGTAACCCGAGAACCATACCTGCATTGATCAATATGTTGGATGATGAAGCCCTGACTATTTCAGTGCTTATGGCCCTCGGTTCGATCCCGACAACAGGTGCTGTTATTGCACTTTTCCCTTTTATATCACATACCAAGGAAAATATCGGTCGGGTCGCGCTCAAATCACTTGTCAGTATCGGTGAGAATGCGCACAAGGCATTTTTTCTGGATGCAGAACAGCGGTGTCTTGTTCCCGAGCTTTTTAAAAACAATAAAACGGACGAACTGGTTGAAATCTTGACCGGTTATCTTGATGTTAACGATTTTGTGCTGAAGCGAGTAGCTATTGTCGCACTGGGTTGGATGCACGCTTACGAAGCCAGAGACAAGCTGCTTGTTTGTCTGCGTGATAACCGTTTGGTCTCCGAGACATCCGAGGCGTTTAAAGCCATGGGTGATCACGTCATTCCTTTTCTGATTGACAATATCGAGGATGAGGATGAGCGAATTCGGGTTGCGATAGTAACTATTATTGGTTCTTTTCGTGCGTTAGCTGCTGAAAAATCGCTGATACGGCGACTATCCGATGAGATCGGTCACGTTCGAGCAGCGGCAGCTTTGGCTCTCAAGGAGTTGGGCAGCGAGAAAGCCATTCCCGCCCTGATCAAACTCCTCAGCGATGATTTCCCCGATGTTCGTGAGGCGGCTATCTCCGCTTTGATTCGGATCAATAGTCCCAAGGTCCTGGCAGCGATCACTCCCATGATCGATGATCTGGAGTCTCTGTGCAAGGAATCGGCTGTCAAGGTTTTCTGCGCAATTACTGGTCTGGACAAGCTTGACACACTCCTTTTTTTGATGAAGGATGCCAATTCCACCATTCGTAAGACCGTGATCCAAAAGCTTGGGACCATATCGGGTGACGATGTATTGGAGCCCCTTCTCTTGGCTTTGACCGATGAGCATCCTGATGTCAGAGTTGCGGCTGCGCAGGCTTTATGCAAATACGACGCAGAAAACGTTTTTCAAGCATTGAGCCGGGCCAGCCTCGATAAAAACATCTGGGTTTCCTCGGCGGCGATTCATGCTCTTGGCTTTTTACATCATGATCATGTCGTCGCTCTACTGATCGATAAACTCGAAGATAAACGTTCAATCGTTCAAATTACGGCCATCCAGGCACTGGCCCGTCAAAAAAACGAGCGGGTCATCGAAATAGTCAAGACATTGTTTCACGATAATGATGTTGATCTCGAAGTGAGAAGGACCACTGCCACTATTTTAGGTGAGTTTGGTGATCCTGAACTGGTGCCTGTGTTGTTATCTGCTCTTTCGGAAAAGGATTGGAATTTCAGATATTCGATCATCAAAGCCTTAGCGTGTTTTGAGCATCCAGATATTACGGAGCCGGTCCTGACTCTCGCCACAAACACCCGCGAGACGACCTTATTACGCTTGGGAGCAATCGAGGTTTTTCTGAAAAACCACTCGGACAAAATTGTACTCGAATTGATCAATCTTTTGCAGGACCAGGACGTAAAAGTCGTTGAAACTGCTTTTTCTGTTCTCCAAACTATAAAAGGTCAGTACGAGCCACTCATTGACGCTACAAAATCGGAGCCGGAACAACAGTATAACTGGCTCCTGGATTTTGTCGGTTCCGATGGATAATATGTTCCCGAGCGAGGATAGCATTCCCATTAACGAGTCGTCCTTTCGTCTTCTCAGGGACTTGATTTATGAATATTGCGGTATTTATTTCGACGATACTTCACAATACTTGTTGCAGCGCAGATTGAGCCGTCGCGTTCGAAGTAAACAGTTGAATTCTTTTCAGGATTACTATTATCTTCTTAAATACGACCCTGGTCGTGAAGAAGAACTGAACGAAGTGATCGATGTTTTGACAACGAATGAGACCTACTTCTTTCGTGAATCGAACCAACTCAAAGCATTTACTGATGAAATCCTTCCTGAACTTGTCGAGCGTAAAACGAATGAAATTTCACCCTCGTTGCGGATATGGTCAGCGGGTTGTTCGACTGGTGAAGAACCCTATTCGATTGCAATTTTACTGCTCGAAGCCAGGATTCCCTCCCATTTTGAGATCGAAATTTTTGCTTCAGACATCAGTCAGAGGGTCCTCAAAGTTGCCCGTAATGGATTGTATACAAAGTCTTCCTTTCGAGCGACTGCACCCAAATATATTCAACGCTATTTCAACAGACTGGAAAAGCACTTTCAAGTCGTTCATGATGTGAAAAAGCTGGTCAATTTTGGCCAATTGAACCTGTTAGATGAAGGCAAGCTGGTTTTTGTCAAAAAGATGGATGTCATTTTCTGTCGTAATGTCATCATCTATTTTGATGCTCAGGCAAAAAGAAGGGTGATCGATAACCTTTTCAATCGATTGAAGCCTGGTGGTTTTTTGTTACTGGGACATTCGGAATCGCTCATAAATATTTCAACCCAGTTCAATCTGCGTCACTTTGTCAATGATATGGTATACCAGAAGTCAGTACAGGAGCTTGATTTTATATGAAACAGACAAGCGTTTTAGTGGTCGATGATCTTGAATTGACCCGCCGCAATTTGGTCAAGATTCTCTCTGTTTCCCCGTTTATCGAGGTGGTCGGGACAGCAGTCAATGGCAATGATGCCATAAGAAAGGTAATGGCCCTGTCACCTGATGTGATCACTCTTGATCTGGAAATGCCTGTCATGGACGGCTTTACATTCTTACGCTGGTTAATGAAAAACAATCCCCGACCGGTCTTGATCATCAGTTCGAATGACAGTAACCAGATTGTCTTTAAGGCCCTCGATCTGGGCGCGGTTGATTTTCTGGTTAAACCAGTCCCGACAGATCAGGACCAGGTCCATGTCTTCCGGAAACTCCTCATCTCGAGAATAAAAAAAATCGCGAGACTTTCTTCTGACACCATTGCCTCGAGGGTCAATTTTTTTCATGAAACCACGAATTTAAAGGCGCATATAGTCGAAAAGAAGGGCAGAATTGATTGCATCGTCATCGGAGCATCGACCGGCGGACCACCGGCCATCCACTATATTATTGCTTCGCTCCCGTCAACTTTTGCGACAAGCATCGTCATTGTCCAACATATGCCGAAGGGTTTTACCCGACCCTTTGCCGAGAGACTCGCCCGCATGACGAAAATACCCGTTCAGGAAGCCGAACACGGTTCGGAAATCCATGAAAGCGGTATTACCATTGCACCCGGTGGCTATCATCTTATTCCTCAACAGTCCGGAACGGCAACGTTTTGTTCGATCGAACCCAAGCATGATCAAGACCGATATGTGCCCTCGATCGACCGCTTTATGGTTGCCGCTGCTGAAATATATAAATCCAGAATCATGGGTGTACTCCTGACCGGCATGGGCAATGATGGTTCTCTCGGCTTCGAGGCTATCAAAAAGGCAGGTGGGATTACCATAGCGGAATCTGAAACGTCCGCCTTGGTCTATGGTATGCCCAAAGCTGTCATTAGAAACAACCTGGCTGATTATATCGTCCCTCTTACCGAAATACCCGAAAAAATCCTCGCCTTATGCTAATTATTCATCTAATTGATCCGATTAGATTTTCCTGCCAAGGTGTCTTTTAAATTCGATGACTGCTTTTTTATGACGCGATTCCCCAAAATGGTCATATAATCTGCACAAATCAGAAAAACGAACATCCTTACTCAGACAGGATTTGAATCGAATGGGCCTAGTACCTGACAGGGCTTTATTTCAGGCGGTTGAAGAGTGCTCTCCAGGATTGGAGTTTGTAATGAGTGACGATCAAGCTGACCAGAAAAAACCCCTTCAGGCTTTTCAGGAAAGAGAAACGACCTAATCTTAACCGACGGAGCAAAGCCGGGGGATAGATATAACTCAGCCAATAGAGATTGGCGATCGCATTGAAGAAAGAGGACAGCGGCAATCGGGTGGGCAAGACGGGATAGTCGATATTGAATTTGGCCAGGTCGTTTGTGGTCAATTCATGACGGCGCTGGGTATAGAGAATGGTCCCGGGCAGTGGTGTCAAGATCGAGAGTTGGACCAGGGTTAGCTTTGATTTATTGATAAAACGGCCGAGTTGCCTGAAATCGTTACGGTCGTAATCGGTATCGATAATGAACTCGCCCAGTGATTGAATCCCGAGATCGTTCAAAATACTGGCTGCCTTCAAGCCCAGTTCAGGGTGAGAATGTTTTTGCCAGCGTTCGAGTTCATTATCCCTGAAACCATCCAGGCCGAGAGCGACCATGGTCAAACCGACATTTTTCCAGGCTTCAACCAGTTCGTGATGCCTGACGATCGTATCCGGTCTCGATTGAATAAAATAGCGTTTGCGGATGCCTTTCTGTTCGAGTCGTCGGGCGATCTCGAAGCCCCGTTTCGGTTGAAACAGGAAATTATCATCCACGATAATGATATTGTCACCCGAAATCGATTCGATTTCACGGACCACGGCCGGGGCCGGACTCGCGTAATATTTTCCACCGTAATATGTCCAGACGTTACAGAAGACACATTTAAAAGGACAGCCATCCGATGTTTTCAATGAATAGCAGCGGTCCATCAAGCCGAGATTATAACGGGCCCGGTAACGTTCGACCAGGTTACGGGCTGGTAGAATTGTGTCTGTTTGTTCCCAAATCAACTCGTTTGGTTCTGGTATATAGGAATAATTGTTCAGATCGATACAACGATTAGTGGACACAGGACACTTGTTATGTTCGAGTGTTTCAATAAGTTTTTTAAACTGGAATTCTCCTCGCCCTCTGATCAGAAAGTCAAAACGGGAGTCACGAAATGTATCGGGAAACATGGTCGCGTGGAACCCCCCGATAACAGTAACAATCTCGGGCGAGAGGGTCTTGATGGTATTGGCAATGGCTAAGACTTCGGGCACTTCCATCGTATAAGCGGTTAGACCGACCAGGTCTGGTTTGAAACGTATGATTTCCGAGGTCAGATCACCTTCTATTTTCAGGTCAACGATACGAACATCATGATTTTGGAGTAGTGGTGCGGCAATCAATTCGAGTGCCAGAGGTTCCATGCAGATTGTCCCGCTGACACCCTTTGAGACTCGTGGTATTGAGGGTTGAATTAAAAGTATTTTCACAGATCATCCCCCGTATCGCATAATGCCAAGGTATCATATTGGTCAGACATAATCCACCCAGATGGGGCTGGACCAGGCCCTGTGGCCATCTTGCAGGGTCAGACGCAGATAATAGTAACAGGTACCTGGCTCGGATGCGGCATCTTTCAAGGCAAGACTGGTCGACAGATCATTCGGGTTCTCGCTATAGAATACCAGCCCGTTCTTGACAATTTCCAAGAGCTCGATCGGTGCAGGAGCTTCAACCCAAACTGCAATAGTTTGTGCAGAATGAGTTGAAAACTGCTCACCCATGAAATGGTCGCCGATTCTGAAATCGAGGAAAAGACGAACACCGGTCGTGGCGAAGGTACGCCGGGCGAGAAGGGCTGCCCAAATTTTAGGACGGGTCAGGTTCTCGGCATATATGCCGGTCAGACCACTCTGATATTTCAGGACCAGACGATGGGTCAAGAGTTCCATGGATTTCTCCGAACCCGGTTTCGAGCAATGGGTATCGGAACAACCGATAAAACCGAGTCGGTGTCCGGCATTCAAGGCATCAATGACTGATTTACCGGGCGTCGAACTTATTTTGTAAGGGACTGGTGGCGATCCGGGAAACTCGCATGAACCGTGTTTTGAATAAATCTCGACCAAGGGTTGGAGCACATTGTTTTGGTAGGACCAATCCGTTGTGACCTGAAAGGAGAGTGTATGATGCGGAATGGTCAGGGCTTGATACTGGTCCAGGAACTGCCAGAGTGCGTGCGGGTTAGCCTCATCCGTGCGCGCCCGGACCATGATCGTTTCCGGGACTTCGGTTGAACCGAACAACACCACTTTGTGACCAAAGTGAGATGTCCATTCATAGGCGATAAAAGTGACAAATACCCCGGGTTGATAATATTCAGCGGCTTTGTCCCGGATAATACGCCATTTGGCAGGGGTCATCGAGTAATCGTGATCGGTTAGAGCAACAAAATCAAGCTTGCGACTGGTCCGGGCATAATCATAATATTCGTCAGGTGAGCCAACTGCTTCGGTCGATAAGGAGCTGTGTCCATGGAGATCGCCCCAATACAAGTTGAATTGTTGATCTGATCGCATCAGACCATAGAGTTTCCCCTTGTCTCGATGACTGACCGGAATATCTGGTGGAAAAATCTTATCAATTGCTTTCTTGAGAAAGTGTTTCCCGATGATTTTGATAGAATCAGGCAGATTACCGCGTGTCAAGACTGAGTATCCTTCGGCTGTATGGGTACCAAAAAATGTATTTACTTCATTGAGAACCACTATAGACCGCCACAACACGAGTCACAAGTCCAGGCTATTCGGAAGTACATGAAAGAGCAGTAGCGAGCAGCGAGCAGTTTCAATTTCACAGGCGTAGGGATGAGTAGATAATAATGAGACGCTGCATATACCGGTTTTTTTTCTGTGAGGAGTTTTTCTATTCAGCATTAATAGTCCGCACAATAGGACTTGACCTGACATATTAGCGAGCTATGGCAGGGCCGGAGGCATGTTCATTACAATCTCACGAGGAGTTTTTGATAGTATTGGATTAAAAATAATAGTAAATACTCTCATAGTTATGGGGGTTCTCGCCTCGTGTTTTCAGTTTTTCCAGGTATTCATGGATCGAGACATCAGTATCAATATATGTATCGACCAGAGATATCCTGCTTTCCCAGGGTAAAAATTCATAGACCCGGCGTCCGTCAGGGAGTATGCTGATCAAGCGATGTTGTTGTTGGGCCCGTAAATAGTTTTTACCCAGCCGAGGCACATTGTAGACCGCAGCGTCAGCTCTGACTAATCCCGAGGTCAATCGGGCTTCTTCGACCATTTCTTGTTCGAGCCGGGCAATGGGAACGCGATATTCATTTGTTTCTTCCTTACCCTTGGTATTGAAGGTATAGTAAGGATCAATGCCTATCAAACGTAGCAGTTTCCGAAGAGCCACTGCCTCAAAACGGCGACTGTTTTCAAAGGTGAACACCATCTGGTTGTAAAGGGACATACCGGCGAGACGGAATTTCTGGACTGCGATCAAAGCGTCTTCAGTTATTTCGTAGACGTGCTCGAAGTGGGTCACAATGGCAATTTCCCTCTGACCGGGCACGTGATAGGCGGCAATCCGACCGACCAGCTCTTGGGTTATCCGCATGGGCAGGACCACGGGTGTTCGTGATCCGATCCTGATCCGCTGAATATGTTCGATCTGAGCCAGGCGATCGAGTATCTCGATAATCCGATCATCTTTCATAACCAGTGGATCGCCACCTGTTACCAAAACCTCATCCAGACCCGGGTTCTGTTCGAAAAATTTCAGGGCGCGGGTAATTTTTTCCTTGGGTGGCAGAGCCTTTTTGGCATACGCATCGTCAATTTCCCAATTACGCTGACAATAAACACAGATCTGACTGCAGGTATTGTACGGTTTGAGTATGGCGATGTTGGGGTAGCGTCGCGTTACCAAATCGACAGGTGATGTATCCTGTTCAAGCATGAAGTCCGAGCTGTACTCGATATTGTTACGATTATGAATCATGTGCTCGACGTAACTCATGGGCGGAATGACCTGAGCTCGGACCGCATGGTCATTATTACGGGATGGCTCCCGATCCATCAAGGACACATAATACGGCGTAATACCAAATGGTAAATGATATTCACGAGCGAGCTCAATCGCCTTTCGTTCCTCATCGGTTAATTCGATCAGGCAACTCAGGGTCTTTGCGTCCCGAATAATATGTTTCAATTGCCAGACATGATTGTGCCAATCCTGTTCATTCCCGTGAAAATAGTCGAGGATATTCTGCTTATTCTCGGCCCTGCGGAGGGCAACATCCTTTTGGAGCCCGCTGGGATAACGGTTGACACCCTCACGGACCAATTGTGCTTTGTGTTCAAGGTCCTTTGACCGTAAAAAAGCAGCGTCACGTCCGCTCATACTCTGATAGAGCGGTAGTTGGCTCCGTTCATAAAGACCGCTTGAGCCTCTGATACCCAGAAAAAGATGTCTGATTTCCTCAAAAAAACCCTCACTCAAGTCGGTTGCGATTTCACTGTCCAGGTTTTGGGCTAATCCCCAGAGCGTCTTCATGACACTGAAATTGCTTAAGTGATCGCTTCTATCCCCGGTGATCGTCTGTAAAACAACCAAACACTTACACATGAGATCGTAATCAAGAGGATGGAGCCATTCATGGCGTCGCTCGATCTCATCATGCTGTTTGGCCAGATATTTATTGAGTTTTATACGAGCATCAATGACGTTGGAACAACGACGAAGCAGATCGTAAATATCTGGATTACATTCCCACAATCTGATGATCTGTTCATTTAAAAGCAAACGTACCACCTCCTCATGACATATGTCAGTCAAGGTCTATCCAGTACAGATAGACTGACAGGACTGTTTCCGTTGCGTGCTGATCATTGTCTATTGTTTTAGGTCCGTCTCGATTACCTGATTTCCAGTGTCCGGATAATTCCAAACAAAGAAGCACCAAAGAGGGTACATATTCGTCAGAGTGATGACTGCAACAAGAGAAAAACACACGCGGGCGTAATTCTTCTAATATACTCTTAGCACATCGTCTCAGATTTTCCAGTTTACAAAATCTGGGTGCTCCTTTATAATGGAGGCAAAATGCTTACATCTGCTTGTTTTTGTATCGTAAAACCCGATTCTGAGTGAATCGGCCAAGGTGCATATGGATTAAATAAGGAGGAAGGTATGAACAAACTGATCCAGGAAGTGAATCGAGACTTTTTCAAAGCCCTAGAAAAAGTCGAGGCTTCGGGTACGCCCGGACGTGAGATTGTCTCCTCGGTTAATAACAGGTTTCACCAGCGGGGTTGTGTCATACTGACTGCAAAAGGAAACACGCCCTTTCCCGTTTTCATCAAGCCGTATTTTATCACGCGACCACATATGAATGAGGTCAACCGGATTACCCACCACATCATGAATGTACTCGAGAAAGTCAGCAATCTGTATTTCAGCCATCCTGAAATGCGCCCCATGTTTAATCTGACGGACAAGGAGACCGAACTCGTTTCATCAGAAACAGGAACGAAACGTTTCATATGGATAACCCGCAATGACGCTTTCATGTCCGATGACCTGAAGTACTTCAAATTTGTGGAATTCAATACTGATTCACCTGGTGGGCCGATGTATTCTGATATTCAAACCGAGTTAATCGAACAGACGCCGGTTATGGATGAACTGATGAAAAAATACTATTTTTCCTCGGACCGTTTTGTGCCCCAGATTCACTATAATCTTTTGAGGGCTTACCGTGAATGGGGCGGCAAAAAGGAGCGACCCAATATTGCCATTGTGTCCGATAAGGGGGCCACGTATCCGGAATTCCTCCTGATCGTCGAGGATTTTCGTCGTCAGGGCTATAAAACCGAATTTTCAACGCCGGAGGAGATCAGTTATGATGGTAAAAGGGCCTGGGCCCAGGGAATGCCGGTCGATATCATCTATCGTCGCGGTTGGATCCGGAACTGGACCGATGTCTACGATCAGATAAAACCATTGCGTCAGGCATATGCCGATAACAATGTCTGCGTGGTCAATTCGATCCGATCGATCCTGGCGACCATTAAAAGTCTGCTCGAACATTTACAGGACCCGAAAATCATGCGATTGTATACGGCCGAAGAAAAGGAAGTCGTCAGGAAACATGTGCCCTGGACCAGACTCGTTACCGACCGCACCACAAATGGTATGTCCGGCCGCAAAGTCAATTTGCTCGAATACATCCGCAAGAACAGGAAAAAACTGGTCCTGAAGCCCATGGACCTTTACGGCGGAAAGGGTGTGTGTGTCGGACCACATGCCGAACAGGCCGAATGGGAAAACACGATCCAGATCGGCATGACCACGGAACAAAAATACGTGGTCCAGGAATATGTGCCAATTCCTGAAGAAGACCTGCCTGAGATTGATCAGGATGTCGTCTGGAAACCCAAGAAACTCAACCAGAACTTCTACGCCTTCGGTGGCAATCACGCCGGTGGTATGTGCCGCACTTCCGAATCGCCGATCATCAATATCTCCGCAGGCGGCGGTTTATGCCCCATGCTTATCGTCGAGGGTAAGAAGGACTAACCTTCAGAGTATCCGACGATCAGGGCCATCCTCAATCCACATCATTAGAAGGCTCGAGGATGGCCTTCTTTATTGGGTCATGGGGAAGCAGGGGGAGGGCTATTGATGTTTGATCAAGCGGACCCGATTCTGGTGATCAACCAGAATTATGGTCGGAGAATGCACGGCTGCTTCCTCTTGATTGAACAAACCATAGAAGCAGATGATGATAATATCGTCTTCTTTGGTTAAATGTGCGGCCGCACCATTGATACACACTGTTCCGCTACCCGGTTCACCCTTGATGGTGTATGTTTCGAAACGGTGACCGTTGCTGCAATTGTAGATATGGACCTGGGCAAACTCCGGTATGGAAGCTTGCCGGAGCAGGTCCTGGTCTATGGTAATGCTGCCCTCATAATCAAGATTGGCCTCAGTTACCGTGGCCCGATGTATCTTTGTAATCAATAAGGGGATTTGCATGCTTGTTTCTCATTACTCATGATGATCTCTGGCCAGGAAACACGCAGAAAAGCTTTCTGATCTACTTACTTGGTAGTCTTTCATCAAAGTGAAGTCAAGTTCCGATCATGCTTTCCGCACCAGAGATGATGATCAGATGCGAAGATACAGAATCAGGAAAACGGTAATGGAATAACACAGAATATTGATGATGAGGGGGATATCTGTCAGCAGGATCAGCTCGGGACTGCCACCCATATTCTTGGTGTGTACCAGAAAAAGGTAGCGGAAGATGCCAAAAAGCACAAAAGGGATAGTCAGAAACAGGTAGTCCGTATGAAATTTCTGAGCGACGGATTCGGACACGGTATAAAAGGAATATGCCATTAACGAGGAAGCGGTAACCACAGCGATCATCTGGTCCAATACTTCTGGAGTATATTGGACCAGAACATCACGGAAATTTTGACCATTTTCTTCCAGGGACAGAAGTTCGCTGCGTCTTTTGCAGAAAGCCAGAAAAAGTGCCAGGAAGAACGTGCAGATCAATAGCCAGGGCGATATCGCGACCTTGATAATAACTGCCCCGGCTACGGCCCGTAGAACAAATCCCGTTGCCACGACCATAACATCGATAATCACCACCCTTTTTAGATAGAAAGAATAAGCGATATTCATAAGGAGATAGATCAGGCAAATGAGCAGAAACAAAATGCCCAGCGTACTCGAGACGATCAGGGAGCAGAGCAGTACCAGGATACAAGCAATACGAGCAATGTTCGGTGACAATTGACCTGAGGCGATCGGACGCTGCGATTTTTTTGGGTGAAGCCTGTCTTTTTCGATGTCGACCAGATCGTTCAGAATATAGATACTCCCTGAAAGAGCGCAGAAGATGATGAAACCGAGGAAGACTTTGCCCAACATAACCGGATCGAAAACGTGCAAGGAAAAGACAATACCCGCGAACAAGAGTACATTCTTGGTCCATTGACGGGGTCTCATCGTTACAATGATTGAACCTATCATGGCGACTCCTCTATCACCTTGGTGCTCGTGACAAAAGCATGAAAAAAAATGTTTATGAACTGTAATAACGCAGGATGATCAGTATGGATCCGATCCAACCGATCAGATTAAGACACATAGGCCTGTCCTTAATGCAATAAAGTTCGACTTCAGCACGAAGGTCGACCTGATTGATCAACCAGATATACCTGAAAATCCCATAGAGCACAAAAGGAACGGTAAAGATAAGATGGCCGGTCCTGACTGCAAGAACGGTATCTTCTGAGATGGTATACAGACAGTAGGCCACAATCGCCGATGAGGAAACGACCGCCATCATTTCATTGAGCAGTTTGGGGGTATACACTGGCCCAAAATGGGCTCGCTGAGTGTTAAAGCGAGCCGCATTCTTCGTCTTACCCAGTGACAGAAACAAGCCCAGCAGAAACAGACAGATCAGGCCCCATCCAGCCAGTGGTACCCCGATCAGGGCTGCACCGGCCGCCCCCTTTAATGCCAATTCGGCCGGCAGTATGGCCACATTCACAATAGCGATTGTTTTTAACCAGATCATGTGGAGATACCTGACGATCAGGTAGAACACACAAAACGTACCAAAATACCGGTCCAAAGTGAATGAGATCACTATTAAGACCAGTCCGAGGACAAGGTGCACACCAAGAATGTTTTTCTGAGAATGCATCGGGCCTCGATCGGTCCGGAAAATATCCAGATGCTGCAACGAAAACAGCGTCATGAGCACATAACCAAGGACCGTATTCACGATCTTATCGCTCTGGTCGAATTCCCCGCTAAAAAGAATCGGAGCGAAAATGACCGTATTTTGTATCAGATAACGATAAATTTCCCGCTTATTCATCGAAATACCTCAAAAATCTGTCTCATAGAAGCAGAATGAAATCAGGCCTGGGACCGCTTTAATAATGCACACCGGAATGAGAACACCGGATTCAATCGCTGGAGAATACTAGCATCTTTTCATCCAGGACACAAGTCCGAATGTGCTTCAAGCAAAGACAGTCACTAAAGTGTTCTTCTTAATCAGAAAGAAGAGGGTGTGTGGCAGGAAAATCAAATCCGGCCGATTTTCTTTTTGAATTCGAGATGATAGCGGTCGATATCACGTGAAAAGACCCCCTGAACCTGCAGACCGCTGGCAAGTTGAGTGGAGACCCGGCTCGGGCCTTTGTTGTACGCTTCCAGGGCACAATTAAGGTCCTGAAAGCGTTCATGAAGCAATGACAGGTAATATGTGCCTAGACGAATATTCAAGTGAGGATCAAAAAGAGTATGTGGACCTTGCCAGGAAAGGTCTAAATGAGAACAGAGGTATTCCGCTGTTTCGGGCTGCAATTGCATCAAGCCGATCGCTCCCTTGTCTGAAACGGCGTAATTGTTAAAAGAACTCTCGACTTGGATCAGGGCCAACAGTAATTCCGGTGAATAGCCATAGAGCCGACTTTGTTCTATCATGACCCGGGCTAAGGATTGATAATCCTGTTCGTCAATACCTACGGCCCTTTTGTCAAGCATGGCCAGTATCTCGACCTGTTGACGGCATGTGTTGAGTTCGTCGCGGACCTGCTGGATTTTCTGCTGCTCGGACTCGAGGATGATCAGACAGGCTGTCATTTGACGGACCTGTCTCCTGGCTATCACCAGGAAAGAAATGGCAACAGTGAAATTGATGAGAACCATCACCAACGCTATGCGCCGGATGACCATTCTATGCGGAAATGTAGGACCGTTAGAATTCATCAGCTCATATCTGGGTTTTTACTTCTTTCTCTTTATGCTTTGTATAATCCTTTTACTACCAATGGGCAACTTTTGCTCATTTTTTTTCGTTGAAACAGCATACTACTCTGAACAACAAAGAGTGAAAAGTATAATAAGAAACGTATAAATAGAGCATCGGGATTGTTTGTCAACCCCGGCTGAAAACCAGATTTGTGAAGGGTCCGGGGGATTTTTCACCGAACAGATAACTCATCAACGATCATAAGCTGAACACGAGCATCATCCGAATTATTTTTGAAAGTTTCGAGTCGTTGGCGTGCTTTTTGTGCTGGGGCATTGAAGAGGGGCTGTGCTCTGATCGCGCATCCATAGTAACGAATACTGGCGATCGGATCGATTGTCTCGTATTGGAGACCGAGTCGATAGAAGCGATAACTGTCCCATTGGCAGCGGACAATTACCAGGCAAACAAAAACCATGATAAAAAACACACTTTTCCATAGATAGGGTTTGATTGAATTCATGGTCGTTCACCGCATCGTTGATGAAAGGCCAGTGCTTGTTCATGGTCCGGTTCTTGTTCGAGGACCTGTTTGAGGAGCTCACAAGCCTGGGAGTCCTGATGCAGTCCGAGAAATGCCTGAGCTAACATGATCTTGGCTGAGTGGGAATCGGGATCGAGGGCACACAGGGCCGCAGCGGTATCCCGGGCTGATTGCCACGATGATTGCCCGGCCTGGGCCTGAAAGAGTAACTCGAGAAATTGTGTGTTTTCGGGGAACAGGTCTCGTTTTTCGAGCAATAACAGCTCTCCTTTCCGATAATCGTTTCGATCAAGATAAAAACGGACGAAATTATAACTGATTTGATAGGATTGGGGGTCATGGCTCAAGGCCTGCTGAAAATATTGCTCAGCTTCGACATGCTTTCCCTGTTTGGCCAGGATCAGGGCAATGATCTGATGGATTTCGGGCTGGGTTGCATTATAAGCAAGTGCCTGTTTGGCGTTTTTCATTGCCCGGCCATAGTCTCCCTGCTGGGCTCGAAGATAAGCCAGTTGGACTGATGCTTGCCAGAGTCGCTTTGACATGAATTGGGCCCGCTCATACTGGGCGATGGCATCTTCTATCAAGCCATGTTTCTGGAATGATCGTCCGATCATATACTGCAGTTCCGGATAAGCATCATTCCGGGTTGCGGCCAGTTTAAGGCTTTTCCGGGCCAAATCCGGTTCTGTCAACCATCGGGATTGGGCCAGTTTATAGTAAAACATAGCCAGGACCGCTCGGGTCATCCAGTCCTTGGTCACAGCGGGATCATGTTCTCCACGCAGGCTTGTGATCGGGTTGCACCAGGTCGGTCCTATGGAAGGACTGCTGTTTCGGTAGGCAAGTCCGAGAATACCGCATGGTTCGAGTTCAAATTCAGTCGTGCTGAAAGGCAATTCCAGATCGGTGTACAATACATGCAGGCCGGCCTTGCTCTTCTGATGGACAATTTTTTCCTCGACGTTTTGACGAATGGCAAGAATCTGGCTTGGAGACTCGAGGTGAAACAGTCGGCCATAAGGGTTATGAAAGACGTTATGAGCAGTATCGAAGAGCGTCAGATCGCTCCTCCTCTTTTCAACTACATGGTGATACAGTAAAACAAAGGTGGTGTTGTCTTCGCGGGAGAAGATGGTTGATCCAGGTGGTACCTGATACACAATGTTCAGGGCGTGATCAGAGACGATAAAATTCGAATTGCGGTTGAGCTGAGGGCCGTTCAGAATAAGAAGGAGAGCAGGGAGAATGAGTCCGAGCACATGCAGTTTTTCTTGTTTTTGGGCAATTTTTTGCCCGAGACCGGCGAGGCCAAGACAGACAGCCAATACTGAGGGTATGGCGTACGCTTCGGATTGGATGGGGACCTGGTCCAGGAGCACGACAAAACCGGCATCGATGATCAGGACTATCAGGAGAAGGTATCGGAGCACGTTTTTGTTTGGCCAGGGCAGGACCAATCCGACCATACCCGCGAGCCCCAGATAGCACGTATCCTCGAGGATTATACGGACATAATCGGTCAGACGGGGGACATAGTCCACCCAGTCCAAAGCGAACATGCGCTGCTGAACAGTGCGAGCGGTCAGATGATCGATAAAAAGGGCCATTGTTTCTGGATTACCCCAGTCGATGACCGGATTGTGCACGGATCGGAGAGGGAGATACAGATAGGGTAACAGCCCGACAAGAAAAAAAAAGGATAGCCAGAAAAGGGCCTTGATCGTCCCGAGTCCGTGCTTTCGCTCAACCAGGTGATGGCCGATCACCAGCCAGATGAGTGGGGTCATCAGGGTAAATTCCATGTGGACCGTCATAAGCAGGCCCCAGATGTAGCCGAAACAATATAAAATGCGGGGATCATCGTTTTGACTGAATGAATGTATCAGGAAACACGCGCACAAGAGGAGGCAGATCATAAGCGTGTATACTTCAGCGACAAGTGCCTGTGACCAGAATGTTAAACTGAAGGCAAAAATCCAGGCACAGCTAAGACTGATCAGCATATTGCCCAGGATAGCCCTGATAAGGACATAGAAAAGGAGTACTGACAGGGCAGCCCAGAAAGCCGACATGGCATTCAATTGAAAGGCAATAGGTCCCACGGGTAGCAGCAATTGAAGCAATTTACCCACAAGGCAATAGGTCGGACTTCCCGCCGGATGGGCGATACCCAGAACATACGCGGCAGTGATTAATTCCCCGCTGTCGTGAACATAAACGGTGGGACAGAGTTGAAATATATAGATAGCCAAGGGCAGACAAAAAACCACCCATAATATCGGATCAAAGCGTTTCATTTCATCACATTTCAATATGGTTGTTCGGTCCCGGTTCTCACAGGTTGATAAATCGAACTTGACAATTCTATTATATCATGTACCTTAAGATTATTTCGAAAGAAAGAAGAGGGAAAGGCAAAATCACTTTACAGAAAGGAGCTTTATGAGTAAAGTCAGTCAGAGTATCATCGTTATTTTCCTTATGATCTGCGGTGCCGGTATCGCTGGTGCTGAGGACCGGGATAGCTGGATTTCCCTCCATTCTTATTCCTTTGATGTCTATGGCCCCAGCCCTGTTATTCCAGATCATCTCAGGACCATTTCATCGGACAAATCATCAGAAGGGTATTATCTGGTCAAGCTTCCTGGTCCGATTCAGAGTGCAAACTTTCAGGCATTGTCCGATCGTGCTCTGAAAATCTATGCCTATATTCCCTATTATGCCTATCTGGTTAAACTCAAAAATGATCACAAGAGATCACTTTTAGCCGAAACAGGCGCCATTTGGTTGGGCGAATATCATCCAGCATATAAAATATCACGGGATATTGCCGCTGTAACTGAAAAATCAGACAAAGACCTTTACATTGTCATGGTCCAGATTTTCCCTGACGCAGATTTGGCTGCTCTGGAAAAGCAAATTCTGGCACTGGGTGTCCCGCGTCTCGAAGGCTCGGCTGCAAATCCTTATTTTTCAAGGATTAGGTTGCTTCTTGCTCCGGATGAAGTCGTCATGTTGAGAGAGCAGATCGCTCTGCTCCGGGATGTGTTCTGGATCGATATCGAGCCCCGCAAAGCATTGTTGAATGATACGACTATCTGGGTCGGACAATCCGGTGTTGATGGTGGTCAGGCTACGCCCGCTTTCGATCATGGTCTCTATGGTCAAAACCAGATTATCGCAGCACTCGATACGGGTCTCGATGCTGATATGTGCTATTTCTATGACACGACACTGGCTGAGTTGCCGCCTCAGAATTGTAATGGGGCAACAGTCGTGGACATGAACCAGCGTAAGGTCATTGCCGTAGATTTTCTATGGGATGACGAATGTGCTGACCTTGTTATCGATGATGATGAATGGGACACTCAGGATCATGGCACCCATGTCGGCGGGATTATGACCGGTGATAATTATGCCAATCTGCTGATTCACGATAGTGGCGACGGCATGGCTCCCGGTGCAAAAATCGTCTTTCAGGATGGCGGCTACGAAACCAATGATTGTGCCGATTGTCCGGGAATTGGCTGCCCTGTGGTCGACTTGAATCCGATTTTTCAGCAGCCCTACGACCAGGGCGCTCGTATCCATTCGAATTCCTGGGGTGACAACGAAAATGCTTCGGTCCAGAACAACTATACTACCGCCAGTGAAGATGTCGATCAGTTCATGTGGAACAATCCTGATTTTCTGTTATTTTTTGCGGCGGGAAATTCAGGGCCGAGTGTCGGTTCCGTGGGCAGTCCGTCCACAGCGAAAAACTGTGTTTCAGTCGGAGCAACGGCCCGCGGTTCCAGTGCCGAGAGTCTGGCTTCCTTTACGAGTTATGGTCCGACCGATGATAATCGAATCAAACCCGAGGTGACCATACCCGGTTCAGGCATTTATTCAGCAAACAATGATATGAATGCATCCACCATGAATTGCACGACCCAATCCATGAGTGGGACCAGCATGGCCTGCCCGGCTGCAGCCGGTTTGACCGCTCTGATCCGGCAGTATTATACGGAGGGGTGGTATCCCAGCGGTTTGGAAACACCTGCTGATGCGTTCACCCCGACAGCGGCCCTGCTCAAAGCGACCTTGGTCAATTCGGCCCAGGAGATGACAGGAGTGTCTGCTTCCATTCCTGCTAATTCACAGGGTTGGGGTCGTATCCTCCTGGACAACGTCCTGTACTGGGATGGAGAAACCAGCAAACTCTGGCTCACCGAAGACCCCGGTTTTTCAACTGGTTCCTCTGCCAGTCGTGTGTTTTCGCAACAGGTTGTCTCGAATTCGGTCCCCTTCAAGGTGACGCTGAACTGGACCGATTATCCCTCGACCCCGGCGGCAAGCCCGCATCTGAATAACGATCTCGACTTGATCGTCGAGGGACCGGGCGGAACAACCTATCTCGGCAATGTGTTTACGAATGGTGAATCGACCACCGGTGGCAGCGCGGACCATTTAAACACACTCGAACAAGTACTGCTCCTGGTGCCGACTACCGGTGTCTATGTCATTACTGTGCAGGCGTATAACATTCCCAACGGTCCCCAGCCCTTCGCCCTGGTGATCACCGGCGATATCAGCGCTTCAAGTGAGGGACTTATTTACCTTGACCGCTTTACCTATAATTGTGACGACACGATCACCATCACGCTCCTCGACGGTGATATTGTCGGGAATGGCAGCCAGAATGTCATAGCCTGGTCAGATTCGGAGGGATCGGCCTCGAGCCCGGCCGAAACGATTACCTTGACTGAATCACCCGCGGATTCGGGGCAGTTCATCGGTAACGTTAATACCTCGCTCAATACGACCTCTGGAGATGGTGCGATTGGCGTTGTCCATGGAGATAACATTACGGTCCGTTATATCGACGCAGATTACGGCGGCACTCCGAATGTCAATGTCGATGTGACCGCAACCGCTGATTGTCAAGCTCCGATCATTTCGAATGTCCAGGTCAGTAATATTACGACTGATAGTGCCGAGATCACCTGGTCGACCAATGAAAATGCCGATAGTTTTGTTTATTACGGCACAACGCCGCCGACCTGGTCCGATGAATCATCGGGTGTCATGGTTACCGGCCATTCAATTACCATTGCAGGGTTGAGTGATTGTACACTCTATTACTTCTGGGTCGAATCTGCTGATGGCGCTGGTAATACGGCTTCAGATGACAATAGTGGTTCATATTATGCGTTCACGACCCAAATGGCCGTGAATATGTTTTATGATGACATGGAATCCGGTCCTTCAAATTGGACCGCAGCTTCGCCATGGGCCCTGTCGACAGAAGCATATCATAGCTCGAACCATGCCTGGAGTGACTCCCCGGGTGGCAATTATGGCAATAACTTAAACGTTTCCCTGACTTCAATCCCCTTTGATCTCTCGAGCACAACAGAAGCAAATCTGACCTTCTGGCACACTTATGCCTTGGAAAGTGGCTGGGACTATGGTTACCTCGAAATTTCAACCAATGGTTCGACCTGGTCACAACTGGCCGTCTTTAATGGGACACAAACTGAATGGACGGAATCTTCCTATGATTTAACGACATATGTTGGTCATTCGAATGTGCAAATCCGGTTCCGGCTCGATAGTGACGGTTATCAAACCATGGATGGTTGGCATATCGATGATGTCAGTATCGGTTATGCTGCGCCCTGTGTGCCCTTGGCCGAATATGACAGCCATATCTTTACCGATGATTGTCCGGCTGGTGGAGCAGGCGATGCTGACGGTATTCTCGATGCTGGCGAAACAATTGTGTTCCAGATCGATATCGCCAATATCGGAACAGGCGATTTGACCGGGGTTTGGGCCGAATTGAGTACAAGCACGACCGGTGTGACCGTGACCGACGCCCAGGCCGACTATAACGATATTCTCGAGGGCACGAGCGGGACCTCGCTTTCACCGCATTTCACGGTGTATCTGGCCGAGACCATTGCCTGTGGCACGACCCTCGATTTCAGTCTGACTATCCATACCAATGAAGGTGATTTTACTGGCGGTTCGTTCTCCGAGACGGTCGGAGTTGTTGTTCCCGGTGATTTTACCCTGGTAGACGAAGATTTCGAGAGTTCCTGGGGAACATATGGTGATAATCCACCAGTCGGTTGGACCATCGAAGACTATGGCGATGAGGGCACTCCGACCTGGAATGCCAATGACTGGTATCGTTATTCCAAGGGCGGCGCCTATTCATACATAGCCCGGGTCTACTATTCACCGCTCGAAAATCAGGACGAATGGCTGATCACACCTGCTTTTACGATTCCGGCTGGAGCGACCTCGGTCAACCTCGAGTATGATCATTATTTCCGGGTGTATAGCACGGGTGAGTATGGCTACGTCGATTTCCGTTCAACCCAGAACCCGAGCTGGACCAACCTGGTGACCTATTCGAGCACGA
>JAFGSJ010000088.1 GCA_016934675.1 bacterium
GCATTTTGGGGAAAATGTTTTTTTCTGATCGACCAAAATCGCTCCGCTCTTTGGTCTATAGACATCGCACATGGCTCTAAGAAACATCACCCGTCCGGTTTGACCATATTCACCTGTGGAGCGGCTATCGAATGGCTCTTTATCTGATAAGAGTTCAGGCATTTGATAGTGTGAGTTGGAAAATTACAAAAATGCGGGACACTCGAATACTAATATGATCACATTTCGTTTTAGATATTGCTTTTTCAAAAGTATACAGGTATGATCGAGCAAATGAAAAGTAACATGAGTGTGGTGTATTTGGCTCATGATGAAAGACAAGCCGAGATAGATGATTGGAGGGAAAAAAAGGGAGAGTTGTATGTCAGAGCAAAATTTAAACGATCAAACAAAGGCGGAAAATAAAGATGTGGAGCATGACCCGCATCAAGCAGAAGTGGAGCATCGGTTACATCTTGAGGCTCAACAAGCATCAGGGGCAAATTGGTTTTTCTGGATATCAGGATTATCAATTATCAATTCAATCATCTTGTTGAGTGGCGGACAATGGAGCTTTATCATTGGTCTGGGTATGACCCAGATCGTCGATTTTATTGCTCTGGAGGTTGCGAAGGAGTTGGGTTTCATCGCTTCGATTATTGCGTTTGGCCTTGATCTCGTCGTTGCAGGCATATTCATCTTTTTTGGTGTTTTCAGTCGTAAAAAGCATTTATGGGCATTTGTCATCGGGATGATCCTCTATGCCATTGACGGACTGCTTTTTCTTGTGGTCAAGGATTTTTTAAGCATAGCTTTTCATGTATTTGCCCTCTTTTGTCTTTTCGGAGGACTAAAAGCGAACCAGAGTTTGAAGGCACTCGATAACGTTAAGACACATACAGAGTTGGGACTACCACCATCCATCAGTTAATCCTGACATACTCGAGATAGAACAATCAATGAATGGGGATAAGCAATGAGACAAATACGGTTTAGGTTGCAGGTTATGATCATCTTTTCTTGGATAATATTTGTTTCCTCGGGTGTGTTACTTCTATCGGCAGAAGACTTACCCATGCATTTCGCTGTGATCGGAGATAGGACCGGTGATGCACAACACGGGGTCTATGAAAGCATTCTGGCAGAGATAAGCCGGCTTCAACCCGAATTCATAATCACGGTTGGGGACATGATTGAAGGATATACCAAGGACCAAACCGAGCTCGAAAAGGAGTGGTTGGAGTATAAGGGTCTCACATCGACACTGACCTGTCCATTGTACTTCACACCGGGTAATCATGATATCACGTTTGATGATGCTCTGGAGATGTATATCAAATACGCCGGTCAACCGTATTATTCATTTACCATTAGGAAGAATCATTTCGTTATTTTGGATACGAGTCGTTGGGAGAGTTCAGAAGAGCTACCTCAGGAACAACTGACCTGGTTAAGAGCAGACCTGAAAAAGCACAACAAAGCCGAGCGGAAATTTATTTTTATGCATAAACCGTTCTGGTATTTGACCCTGGCAGAAAACAAACCAGATGCGTTGCATACCATTTTCAAAGAGTATGGTGTTACGGCTGTCTTTACCGGACATTTTCACCTCTTTTTCAGTAGCAGCTACGATGGGATCAGTTACACATCCGTGGGCAGTTCGGGCGGTGCATGTGACGAGCGTCCGGCAGGTTATAAGTACAGCTATTGCTGGGTCACTGTCCAGAACGATCAGGTCCAGATTGCACCAATAAAAAGCAATAGTGTCTTGGCCTGGGATGACGTCCCCGTGACCCTTCAGAAAGCAATGGATAAAATCGAACAGGATGGCTTTCATTTCCACGAACCGGTTTTTATGCTGGATGATTTCAGTGTTGCTCAAACCAAACTCACCTTTGATGTCACCAATTTCAACCCGGTCCGCAAACTCGAAGGTGTGCTCAGTATTTCAATGCTCGAACATTGGAAGGTTGTCCCTGATCGATTCCCGGTAGTTCTCGATCCGGGGCAGTACCAGACCATAACACTTGAAGTAGCCGCTCAACCACCGGTATTTCCGGGACCGAGGATGACGCTCTCCTTTCCGGTTGGAGGCGATAAGGATTACCAATACGAACAGTATGTTCCGATAGCCCGTAAACTTCTGTGCTATCAGACCACGGTCCCACCAATAATCGATGGGCATCTCGAGGACAAGGTTTGGCGTGCTGGTATCAGCCAATTATTGTCGCCTGATGGCCAGAAAATGATGACAGACCCGGTCACTTTCTATTTTGCGCACGATCCAAGGAATCTTTTTTTGGGTGCATATTGCCATGACAAGGACCTATCAAAAATCAGCACGCACGCCCAGCAGAGAGATGCGGCCGTGTATCTCGATGATTGTGTGGGTTATTTTTTTCAACCCGACCCCGATCAGGATGTGGTCTACCAGATTTATATCAACGCTCAGGGCACAGTGTTCGATCAGAAAATCGTTGTGGCCGAAGATGGCCGTGTCAACGCAGATACTCAATGGGACGGAACGTATGTCATTAAAACACGGACAGGGGAGGCTGCCTGGGCTGTCGAAATCGCTATACCACTCGATCAATTTCAAACCAATGTTTCATCAGGGGACATCTGGAAACTCAACTTTCGACGAAAGCAGACCCGCTTGCAGACTTCGGCAGACTGGTTGATCCCCATTAATTATAATCCCAAAACATATGGATTCATGGTCATGGAATGAAGCTTGAGGACAGAACTACACGGACAACTTGTTCAGACAGGGGTCAATACCACAGCAGTTTCGATTGAATATGTTTGGGGAAACATGTCGATCATGTCGACGGAACGGACGGCCAGGTTTCCCTTACGGATAAGTCGAGCAATATCTCGGGCCAGACTGGGCGGATCGCATGAAATATAGAGAATGGTGCGTGCTCCAAGTGCAGCGATCTCATTCAATAATTTCTTTGAGCAACCTGACCGGGGCGGATTGATGATGATCTTATCAGGAATGAAGGGTAAACTCCCTAGCCCCTGGGACAAGTCCCGAGTTTCAAATTCGGCCTGAAAACAGCCATTTCGACGTGCATTCATCCGGGCATAGTCGACCGAGCGTTGATTGCATTCATAACCCTGAATTGAACAATCAGGTCTACTCAGACCGATAGACCAGAAGCCAATCCCGCAAAAGAGATCCAGCAATTTTTCGTTCGGGGCCAGCTCGAGTGCCTGGCTGACAAGACGCTGCAAAGGCTCCCATTGGAAACGATTGTTTTGGAAAAATGAACCGGCCCCGATACAGTATGTCCGACCCAGGACAGTTTCGAATATTTCACCGGAACCCCATAATTGTTCGGTCTTCCACGCTCGAAAAAGCAAACCTTTCAAATCCTGAAATGTGGCACAGGCCTGCTCGAAGATAGCCTCTTGTTTGATCGGCATCAGGTCCCGGAACCCAAAGGTCATAACCGTGTCTTGACCCTGACTGTTCATCCTGATATCGATGTAATCGAGTCCATACAAATCATCTCGATGAAGAGTGATGAAATCTTCGAGTTGCTTCTTCAGAAAAAGTATCGGCTCGATCAGAAGAAGACAATCCTGGATTTCCAAAAAAACCTGCGATTCGTATCGGTAATAGCCGAGTCGCCATCGTTCAGGGTCGGGCTTGACGGCAAAACCACACTGGGGACGATAACGGAATTGCTGTGGTGATGGATTGAGTGTGATCTCAGGTATGTTTTCGAGTTTACCGATATAGCGCAGATTCTCCAGGATTATATCCCGTTTCAAGGCAAGTTGAGTCTCATAAAACAATTCCTGATAATGACAACCACCACAAATGCCAGAAAAGGGACAATCAGGTTGAATGCGGTGAGGATGAGCACCTTCGAGCACCTCGATCAGTTCGCCCCGGAATACTTTTTTCCCTTTGCGGCGGATTCTCGCCCTGATTTTCTCTCCCGGGAATGCATGCAAGACAAAAACTGGCCGACCATAAAGATATGCAAGGCCAAAACCTCGATACACCGCTTTTTTAATGTCCAGCTCTCGGATCAAGGAACACACCTCTTCTGCTCTTGGCGAGCATTCAACCCAGGACGCTGCCCCAATTGTCCGCAGGCAGCGCCTATATCGACACCTCGTGAGCGACGAACCATGACCGTGTAATGTTGATGATGGAGTATCAGACTAAAGCGTTCGATCCTGTCTTCTGAGGGACGATGGTATGGTAATTCAGGAACCGGATTATAGGGGATGAGATTGATCTTACAACGTAATCCCCGAAGCAAATCAGCCAATTCCCGTGCATGGAGGTCCTGATCGTTGAGACCGGCAATCAGAACATATTCAATCGTGATAGTCCGTCGACGCGGTAATTGATAACGACGTAATGTATCGAGTAATTCTTCGAGAGGAAACTTATCATTTATGGGCATTATGTGTGACCTGATCCGGTTGTTACTCCCATTCAACGATACGGCTAACTGAACTGTGGGCCATTCCCGACTGAACCTGATCAAGCCTGGCAGATAACCCGCCGTGGATAAGGTGATCTTACGCGATGATAACCCCAGACCATAATCACTCAGAGCAATACCTAAAAAGCCCGATACAGCCTCATAATTCAATAAGGGCTCGCCCATGCCCATCAGAACCACATTGATCCGCCGATAATCAAGACCTTCGTGCTCACGCATAACCAGATACTGCTCCACAATCTCTGCCGTGCTTAAATCCCTGATATAACCACGCGCCCCAGTCAAACAAAAACGACACGACAAGGGACATCCCACCTGGGTCGAAAGACAAAACGTGATTTTCTTCTCGTCCGGAATCGATACTGACTCAAGAACCAGTCCGTCATCTGTCTGAAAGTAATATTTGCAACTCCCATCTTGACTGGCTTGTCGATTGTAGCCTGCAAAACGAAACACCTTAAAATGCTTGCTCAGCGTGCTGCGAAAAGACAAGGACAAGTCAGTCATACTGCCGAAATCCGTCACCCCATGCCGGTAAATCCATTGAGCTAATTGACGAGCCCGGAAAGCTTTCTCGCCCCGCGCAACCAACAACTGCTCCAAGGCCGCCGGTCCATAATTTTTTATTTCAACGTAATCCACTCTACTCTCCCGATTGTACTGCGCACGCTCATATCGTGAGATAAAGTATTGAACGGTTGCAGGTCTCTCAACAACTTTTCACTGACTGTCCTTTCATTTCATCTTACAGTATAACACCCAAAAAAATTAGCCATCACGAAATCCGATAAAGCATGAGCTGGATTTGACCAAGCCGGTACACGTCTTTTCTGAGCAGCGTCATACGGCCAACCTCCGGGACAGGACCCGGCTCGAATCCTATGGCTAAATACTGCCCGATCCAGGCGATTATTTACCGGGCTTATATGGAGCCAAGTCTAATATGGATGCTGGGCTTTTAAGGCGGGACCGGGCCCTTTGCCTGCATTATCGTGCGGTAAGGTGGCGTAATTATGCCGATCAGGGACCGAAACACAGGGGGGTAGTATTCGTATTTTATTGTAGAATAAGAATTATCAATAATGGCACGAAAATTGTAAAGGATCAACTCAGGGAAGAAGTGGAAGAAACAGCACAGACTCAGGGGGCGTGTTACGATGAGTTATATGGCAGAGTTGGAAGAGATGGCGGACACGAAAGGTTATGTGACGATCAATGACTTGAATGATTATTTACCGGAAGGTGCTGAAGACGGTCAGATCGAATGTGCGGTCATGGGTTTATTGGAGAGGGATGTTGAGATTCGTGATGAGCAGGTTGAGTCTACAGGGGAGAGGGGTGGGGAATCGGTCGGTGAGTTTGAGAAAACGAGGCTGAAGATGGATCATGACGAGAGTGGAGTGATGGGGGGCAAGTGTCAGAAGGAGGGTTTTATTGATCCGATCAAAATATATTTTAAGGAGATGAGTACCGTATCGTTGCTTGATCGTGAACGTGAGAAGGAGATAATGCGTGACATAGCCGAGGGCAGGAGGGAGATATTGACGGTATTATGTTCCATTCCCTTGCTGCTGCTGCAATTTTATCGCATGATTGCATCGATACAGAATGAAGATGATCGATGCGAGTATCTGTTTTTTTACAATCAATCAGATAGTTTTGAGGACATAGCCAAGCAGCGATCATATATTCGATCACAGTTGAAGGTTCTGCTGGAAATCATCGAGGAGCGGGTGATTGTGCCTCAGGGTTCAGGGATTCCAGCCGACCTCGATCAGGAGAGGGTCGAAAGTCTGGTCCGGATTTTTCAGGATATCAAGATGCCGATCGAGATCATCGAAGCATTAGTGGAGGAGTTAGACAGGTTTCAGCGGCAATATATTCGGGCGTCTCGGATCTTGAGTCTGGGTTTGGCGGAGTCACTCGCATTAGACCAGGTATCGAATGAGCATTGTTCGTGCCGGTTGGCCCGTGCTCAAAAATTGATCAAGCTGATCGAATTGAAGCTGGGCATTTCAATCGAGCAGTTTCAGGCATTGTTTTTGAGTTTACAGAATGCGATTACGCTCATACGAAATTCCAAAGAGGTCATGATCACTGCCAATTTACGTTTAGTGGTCAATATAGCGAAACGTTATGTGAATCGGGGTCTTCAGTTGGCTGATTTGATTCAGGAAGGCAATATCGGTCTTATGAAGGCGGTTGAGAAATTTGATTATGGCAAGGGGTTCAAATTCAGTACTTATGCAACCTGGTGGATACGTCAGTCGATAACTCGGGCGATAGCGGACCAGGGTCGGACCATCAGGATTCCGATTCACATTATCGATTTATATAATCGGATCAACAAGGTTTGCCATAATTATCTGCAGGAATACGGTCGTGAACCGACCTGTGATGAAATAGCAGAACGGGTCAAGGTAGCTCCATCGCGGATCAAGCTCATTCTCAAGATCGCCCAGGAACCAATATCCCTGGAAATGACTTTTACAGAAGACGGGAAGCATTCATTGCATGATTTGATCGGCAATACCGAGAGTCTGTCACCTTCGGAATTGATCTACAGTATCGGATTACGGCAAGAGGTCGAGAGGATTCTAAAGACATTACCACATCGTGAAGAGAAGATACTAGCCCGTCGTTTTGGGATTGTCAACGGGTATCGGGAGACACTCGAAGAAGTCGGTAAAAGCTTCAATCTTTCGCGGGAGCGGATACGACAGATCGAGCAAGAGGCCTTGAATCGTTTGCGTAATCCGAACAGTATCGATCGGTTACGCTCGTATTATTAAAGTCTGAAGCGGGAAATTTGGTCTTCCAGGGAGATGACCTGTCCGGACAGAGTATCAACGGCCTTATCGATTTCGACCATACTATCGACATTTTTTAGAGTAATATCCTTGAACACTTCAACGGCTTCAATGACAGACTGGCTACCTGATTTCTGTTGGTTCGTCGCGATCTGAATCCGTTCGACCATTTTTTTGACATCAGCCACAGCTTTAGAAATCGAGTGGCTTTCATCGGCCTGTTTTTCCGTAGCATTCCGGACAAGTTGGGCCATGTCAAGCATGTTTTCTGCTTCCCTCATGATCTGGCTGCTGCCGATCTTTTGTTCTTTGGTAGCCCGGGCCAACTGATCTGACATCATTTTGAGCTGATCGATGGTCTTGGATATTTCGCGGGAGAGGTCAACTTGCTCGATGGTCGCTTCCTCAATTTGTGAGGTCATTTTAGCGGAATTGATTGAACTCTGGGTGATAAGCTGCAGTACATCACCAGCTCGATGTGACATTTTAACGCCATCAGCGACGAGCCGGGCCCCATCTTCCATGGTCTTCACCGCATTGAACGCTTCCTGTTGGGCGTTTTTAATGAGGTGATTGATTTCTTTTGTGGATACGGTAGCTTTTTCAGCCAGGTCCCTTATTTCATCTGCCACAACAGCGAATTCCTTTCCATGTTCACCAGCCTGGGCCGAGATAATGGCAGCATTCAGGGCGAGTAGGTTAGTCTGTGAAGAAACGTCATCGATCACATTGACGATACTGCCGATTTGCTCTGATCGTTCGCTGAAATTTTGAATGACTTGTCCGGATATCTGGAAAAATTTATGGATTTCTTCCATGCCTTGAATGGTTTGTTGGACTGCCTGACTTCCCTTTTCAGCGTCCTGAGTAACATTGTTGGATAGTTTTGATGATTCTAACGCCCATTGCTCGACTTCAGTGATGATCTGGATTATTTTTTCAATGTCCCGATACAGGTCCAATGCGGTTCGATTGAGTGTGATCGCATTCTCAGCGACCTGTTTGATCGAAGCATTCATTTCCTCGATCGAGCTTGAAGTCGTGTCCACGGAATTCGAAAGGCTTTCGATATTGACCGCAACTTGTTCAATGGAGGCGGCCATTTCCATGATTGAACTCGACGTGGATTCGGTTTCATTGAAAAGGAAATTGATCGAATCTGCCACTTCGGTTATGGATGACTGCATTTCAGACATGGATGACGTAGTTGTGTCTGTCGAGGAGGCCTGCAGTTCGATGCCCTCACTCATGGCCAGTGACGAGTTGGAAAGGCGTTCAGCCACCAGAGCCACGCTGTTGGATACATCTTTTACTTTACCGAAAATCTCCGATAATGATTTCAGGGCAGTATTGAAACATATCGCGAGTTGACCAACTTCATCCAAAGTACAAACCGGCGTCCGAGAACCAAGATTTCCACTCTCGGCTTTGATCATAGAAGCCTGGAGCCTCCTCAGGCTCATCTTCAGGTTGTTACTGAAGAAACAACCCAGCACAACGATGATGATTGACAAGTAAAGAAAGGCACCGAATATATGGGCGAAGATAACGGACTGCGATATGACCGGAAATGCTCCTATCGAGTGAAAATGGAAGGGGATGATGCTGCGGACTGCGACGGTCAGGAATAATACTATCAGCAGAATAACCAAAATGCGGGTCCTGATTGAAAAAATTCGTCCGAATTCAGGGCCCAGGTCTCGATGTTCGATACTAAAATGCATCTGATCATGAAAGATGAATGAGAGACGCTCCATAGCCAAAAAGGTCCAGACCGCAGAAAGGAGCCCGCATAAACCGATGGAGGTCAATAGCCAATACCATCGAGTGGAAGATAAATCTTGTTGAAGGATATACACAAGGGCTAATAACCCGAATAGTCCCATGACCAGAAAGCGTTCCAAGGACCAGAGCGCCCTCCGAAAGGGCAGTTCAAAGATCTTTTGCCTGAGTTGCCTGAGAGGGGATAGCTGATCTGAGACAGGCATAGATTCGAGTCTGAAATAATGATTGAGCGGTCGGATGAGAATCCAGTTCATGGGCAAACTGTGACAATAGCCCAATAAACATGCGCCTAGAAGGATCAGATAACCCTGAAGCGAACTGAAAGGGGTCGGTTGGCCTAGGAGCATGAAAAGGTAATACATGAGCATGAAACCGGGGACTACCCAAAGTTCCACTAAATGGAATTTCAACCGAAGAGCGGACTGGTGTGTCATTTGATTTTCTCCTTCTCACAGAAGAGAAATTCGCTTGCGATATACATTTCCGGCTCGATCATAAAGCTGGAGATCGACTTTTGACGCACCGGATGTCGGCAAGGGAATAATATCACTAAATGAACCGTCTTCTTTCACTTTTACCGTAATATCCTCAACCACTAGACGAGCGCCTGGTTCTGTTTGACCTTCGATCAATAAAGTCGAAGGTGATATTCGTCGTGTGATCAGTTTGCTGAACGTCGGAGGAGTAATATCCTGGGACAATGCTTCAGTCTCGTAACTTACCAGAAAACTTTGCTTCGAACTGAATTCGCTCCTGATTTCAGAACCGACGGGACTTATACTCGACAAACGCCAGAAATAATTCCCCTTTTTCGGACCGGAAAGGGTATATGATAAACCGTTAATATCGAGATTAACAAGTAAGTCGTTAAAATCAATATCATTGGCTATCTGAAGATGATAGACATTGATATTTTCCCTTTTGGCCCAACTAAATTCAATACGGGCTTCATTCTCCGAGGCAAAACGAAAGAATTTCAGATTAGGAGGGTCGAGTAATTCAGGTGGGTACGGTATTTCCAATTGTGTTTCAAAGGTCCCCAGATGAGAAATCTGGAGGGCTTCTCGGGTTTTGACCTCCCTGGTCTGGCCCTGATTATTTTTGATCTCAACCAGGCCTTGAAAAACTGATATAGTCGATACCTTTTGTTTCTTCTTGAATGAGATTTCACTCTTCTGCATGATTTTGATCTCAGCGTTTTCATCATTGAGCATGATATCCGAGTTACGCGTTCTGATATTGAAATCTGCTTCATCAGTTTCCTTAATGGAATAGACCTCGCGCGGTTTGAAACTGGTCCGGTCCCGACTCAGGTCCTTGATAATAATCATGGAGCTCGGATTCATACTTAAGACATTCCCGCTATCGGTTGTGATCTCGGCCCGGGAATCCAGGCCAGTTTTAACTTTATCGCCGCTGCTGAGTTGCAAGCCAATGCGTGCATCAGACCAGGATAGTTGGTCATGGAGGTTAACGGTTACTTGGCGGATAATCCGGGCGATTCGAGCCAGATATCCCTTTTGATAGAGTTTAAGAGCGGAGATGAATTTTTCAATCTCAGTCACGAAATTATCGAGTTCAGTTCTATACTGGATCAATGCCAGGCCTGTGGTGCGTGAATTTTTCAGTTCTTGAAATTGTGTATGAAAATTTTCGATTTCTTGAGGTTCGGCACCAGCTATACGAACGTGTTCGATCAGCATCTCGATTTTTTGTTCGAGTTGATTAACACGCCATTCCACAAAGAATGCGATTTTATCATAATAAACGAGCAATGCCAGGACCGTAAGGACACATATCCCGATGATCAGCAGGGCCAATTGCATCCGGGAGATTTTTATTCTGTACCAAAAATCCCAGGGTGATTCGCCTCTCTCTTTTTTCATCCTATTCCTCTAACGTGTTGTTGGTTGCTGTTCATACTCTTCCTGTGCGATAGGTGATATCTGATTTTCAGAGTATTTTTCAGCATAGTGCTGTTCATTGAAAACCTGAACGAAAGCATTGACCAGGTCGGGATCATAGCGTGTTCCAGCCCATTCTTGGATTTTTACGAGGACGAGTGTCGGGTCCATCCTTTGCTGATAAGGACGATCGGAGGTCATAGCGTCAAACGTATCTGCGATAGCAATAATCCGGGCGTACAAGGGGATTTCCATAGCCTTGATCCCGTTCGGATAGCCTGAACCATTCCACCATTCATGATGGTATTTCATGCCCGGGATGATTTCCTTCATCATTTTAATGGGGCCCATGATAGTTGCACCCAAGACCGGATGGGTCTTCATGATCTCATATTCCTCATCAGTCAATTTACTGGTTTTGAGTAAAACGCTATCGCGAATGCCTATTTTGCCCACATCGTGCAACATGGCAGCGATACGCAATTCTTCCAATTGTTTCGGGGCAAGTCCCACTCGAGTTCCCAAATCGAGACTGAGTCGAGTAACGCGTAAAGAATGGCCGCGGGTGTATGGATCACGAGCATCAATTGCTGCGACGATTGTTTCCATCGAACTGAAAAAGAGATCGCGAATATCATGAGCACGTTGTTCCAATTCGGCCAAGTAATTCCTGATTTGAGTGGTCATATTATTAAAAGCACTGGCTAGGAGTCCAATTTCATTTTTGGTACTAACCTGAACATTGATGGCATGGTTTCCGGCAGCAAACTGCTCAGCCGCTCTGGTCAAGGTGAGTACAGGTCGCGTCAAGTGAAAAGCCAGAAAACCGGCCAGGGTAATGGCTAAAATAATGGCAATCGCGCCATAACGTCTCAGTTTTTTCGTGGTTTCGAACAGGGGGAAAAAGGCGATCTCTCGTGGTTCCTGAGCTACAATACTCCAAGCTAGAAGTCCTGTTTCACCGGTAAACCGCTCCCAATTGATTTCATCGATCAATTTAATATTTGCCAACATATCACGATCATTGTCAGACTTGAGCGAGAAAGAAGCGGTAATTTCCTGTTGATCAGCCTGAAAAATGGTCTGCATTTCCTTGATTTTTTTCACGATGGGTGACTGGCTGAAATCCTTTAATTCGAGGGCGATTCGTTCATCTGTGTGAGCAATAACCCGACCTGAGCGATCAATGATAAAGGTTTCCGGGCCTGTTTTTGAAGGTGAAACGGTGGCAATATGATTGCGAATGGGCGTAATGTTGATTTCGGCATAAAGAACACCGACCGGTTGTCCCCGGTCCCACAGCGGTAAAACATAATGTATCAGTGTCTCAATAACCGGTGCGTTCTGATTTGTGATTATGACATTGTCCGGCAAAGAGTTGTTCTGGCCCCGATTCGATTCATATCGTCGAAGGAAAGGATCAGAAATATAGACCTGGCCCGCTAAAACACGCTGATAGAGTCCTTGGTCCCGAACAAGGACCGATAGCTGATCGTTCTGCGTCAGAACCTGTTTGGAATTATCATAAAGTCGGGTTTGAAGGTTCTCGAACCTGATCCAGACCACATCAATATTATTATTTTGCGCGACGATAATACCTGACAGTGAATCCTTGAGCTCAGGAGAAAAATTCGGATTGGTCTGGATTTCAGAAAGCGTTTCCAGATAATTTTTAATGGAATTATTAAAATTATTGATCCATTGGGCACTATTTTCAGCAAGGACAGAATTGATCTCATGTACATGGGTCCCGATCATATTTTCAGAATCACCGAAGAAAATACTGTTGGACACGAGTAAGGGGATGAGCGCGGCAATCAACATAAAAAGGAGAATCTGGAACAGAATCGAGTAGCGAGTTTGCCAGATTTTAGTCCACAGTTTCACTGACATCCTCCCTTGATGCGATATAGACCATGTTTCGACATTCACCTTTGGCTTGGAACATGGCCTTGTCCGCCATGAGAATGAGCTCATCCTTGTTTTTGGCATGAATGGGAAAGGTAGCCACTCCAAATGAAGCGGTCAGATGCACCTTGTTACCCGTATTTTCGAGGAAAACATGCTCAGCAAGCTTGCGGCGCATGGATTCAGCCAACTGAAAAGTCTCCTGTGTTCCCGTTTCAGGCAGGACCAGAACGAATTCATCCCCACCATACCGGGCAATCAGGTCCGTTTCCCTGAAGTGGCTCTTCATAAGCTCAGCAACCTCTTTTAATGCTTCACGACCGATCATGTGACCGAAGTTATCGTTGACTAATTTGAAATAATCGATATCCATGAAAATGAATGAAACCTGGCTTTTATATCGTTGGGCCCGCGTGATTTCAGCCTCAAGGACCTGATTTAAAAACCGGGCATTGTAGAGGGAGGTCAGGTCATCGGTCACGGCAAGTTCTTCCGCTTGATTGAACAGATTTGCGTTCTCCAGGGCGATTGCTGCAGAATCAAGTAAACTCGAAATCGTGCTTAAATCCTTTTTTCTGAAAGGTTCATTATCGAGACGATTTAAAATCTCGATGACGGCCAGAAGCTTCCCTTTAAAAATAATGGGGGCGCATAAGATTGAACGGGTGACAAATCTGGTCTGGATATCGATGCCACGATAGAAGCGTTCATCATGCTGAGCATCATTGACAATAAGCGGTTTCTTTTGCTGGGCTACCCAACCGGCAACACCCTGTCCCATTTTCAAACGGAATTGCTTGATTTTCTTTCTCTTGAGACCACGGGCATCTTTGAAATAGAGTTCATGCGATTTTTCGTCCAACATCAGCAGTGACCAAGCTTCAGCTTTGATTAAATCTGTGATCATATCCATGATCGAATTGACAACCTCATCCAAATGCAAGGTCGAGGTTACGGTTCGGCCGGTTTCAATAATGATGGAGAGCTGGTCCAATCTATCGAGCATTTTGACACGATACTGGTCCATTTTTCTGTAATGATGATGAATTTGACAGGCCCGATCCAAGACAAGGGGTACACGTTCTTGATGCTCAGGAAAATGTAAAACATCGAAAAAATCAACCATGGACGAATGCCAGACCCGCAGAGATCGAATGGCTGGCGTGGTAATCAGTATTATGGGCACATTGGGATTGGCTTGTTGTATTTGATTGCATTCGTTCAGCCGAGTTGGTGAGATCACCTCAAACAGGACTGTGGCAAAATATCCGATTTCAATACGTTTGCTTTGTTTTTCCGTTAACATCCTGGTATGGACGATCGATCTGCTCTGTGCAGCCTGGGTTGAAACCTGCTTGATCATTCGTAAAGTACTCTCTTGACCAATAAAAAGAATATGCTCCATAAATGTCCATACTCCGCTTTTTTAAGGGAAATGAAAAAGATTTTCCCGAAACATAATCCATCTGTATATGGATTTTAAGGATATTAGCTTGTTCTGTCAAGTACAGGTCAGGATCACCGGACAGTGGAACAGGAAGAGAGCGGTTCAATCGGAAGCGACCCATGTATCCAGTTTTTCCTTGCTTTTCAACTGATTTGACACTTTTTGTGCCGTTTCCCTGTCGTTGAAATGGCCGACCCTCACGCGATACAATGTTTTTCCTTGTGTAGTAACTGGTTCAGTATAAGCAGGGAAATCATGGTTTAGCAATGTTTGAGCGAGAGTTTTAGCTGCGTCACGTTCTGAAAAAGAGGCGACCTGAATGGAATATCGTCCGGGTTGCGGAGTGGGCAGTTGGACTTCCGGAACAGGAGTCGGAGTGAGTGGAGGTTTGATGGTCGGGGTAGCAGTGGGTTTCGATGTTTTGGTTATTTGGGTGCTCGCGGTTTGCGGAATGATTGGAGTGGCACGATGGACAGACTTATAAAAAGACAGTTCATCCGATTCGAATGGAATAGGAGTCTGGTCCTGATTGAACGCGGACATATCGTGGCTCGGTTGTTGTTGTGGATATGATTTATCTGCAGCCGCGAATGGTTTGACTCCATGCACTCGACCGACCTGATATCCCAAGATAAACATGAGTAGTGCGATCAGGGCGCAGACGCAGAGAAAAAGCATGAATGTGGTCTGCGTGAAAGAGTAGTTTTTGTTCAGAGACATATCATCATCTCCTTATCCATTATGACAGTCCGATCAATACAATGTCGATCAAGCGGACATGATCCAAAATCCAGTTGTCTGAGTAGGTATTAAGTGAGAACAAGTGTTCAATTTTCTTCTGAGGCCGTGTCAAGAAGCAGATCACGGCCAATGGCCTGAAATTTGTCAGCAATTTCCTTAAGATCAATGGCAGTATTATGCTCAAAACCATATATTTCACATTTCACTCTTGATTCACTCTTGATTTTTTGGACGAGTGGCACAAAATCACCATCACCGCTGACCAGAATCATGACATCCAGTTTAGGCAAAAGAGAAATGATATCCATGGCCATTTCCATATCCCAGTTACCTTTAGCGGAGCCGTCACCACGGGTCCTGAGTTCCTTGGATTTGACCTCATAACCGCTTTTCGTTAAAAGAGTAATGAAATGGGTCTGGTCGATATCAGGTGTTTCAACGATATAGGCAATAGCCTTGAACAATTTGCGATCAACGGCCACTCGGGCAAGAAGGCGCTGAAAATCAAGACGACCGTTGAATTGCTGTCGGGCTGCATAAAACATGTTCTGGACATCAACAAAGAGGGCTGCCCGTTCTGCGATCTTGCGGTTGATCTGTTTACTCTTCAGCAATCCCAGGTTCACTGCTTTTTCCTGTTCAAGAATCCTGATGCTTTGCACAGCCCGGTCTCTGATTCGATCGAGTTGACGAATGAGTTCGCCTCGTTCTGCAATATCACCATCAATAAACTCATCCATCCGATGAATAATACTAAGGACATGTTCTTCATCGATGTGGTTATGATTCAATTTCGATACTTGGGACTGGGTCTGCTCATGTCGCCTTTTTTCTTCCTCATACATATGTTGAAAATAATCGAGTTTGTCTTGAAGATTTTGAATAACTTGAGTTTTTTGTTTGAATTCACCTATTTCGTGTGTCAGTTTCAGGTTTTCATTTTTCAACATGATGATTTTTTCAGTCAAATGAGTATTTTCTTTTCTGATATTTTCGATTTTGGTACGAAGTTTTTTTTCAACAATAACTGATTGCTCGTTTTTACCAAGGTGTGCTTTTTCTTTTTTCCGGAGTTGGATAAGCTCCCGTTCAGTTTTGCGTAATCTCTTTTTGATCAGGACATGTGCTTCAAAGGGCACGGATTTTGGTCGTTTGTCCGATGACTGCCTGTTTGTCGATTTATCGCCTGAGACAGGAGCGGGCATAATGATTGGACCGGTTGAGGATATGGTCATGTGTTCTCACTTCCTTATGACGAAGCAGGTTAAATGGGTGTGAAGTCTGACCAGCAATAGCACAAGCGGGTTAGAGTCACAGCACAGTGCAATGAGCTGTTCCCTCGGGTTGAGTACATGTCCCCGAGGGAACGCTCACATTTCCATTTCACTTACAAACACAGGCTCTTCTTACTTCCTGTTTTCAAAAAAAGGTTTGAAGAGATCGATCGGGATTGGAAATATGGTCGTGGAATTGTTTTCTGAAGCGACTTCAGTTAAGGTCTGCAGGAACCTCATTTGAAGGGCCATCGGATGTGCTTCGATAATCTGGGCAGCATCAGCCAGTTTATGAGCAGCTTGGAATTCACCTTCTGCCGCAATGACTTTCGCACGACGTTCCCGCTCGGCTTCGGCCTGTTTGGCCATTGCCCGTTGCATTTCCTGGGGAAGATCGACATGTTTGACTTCCACCGCAGTGACCTTGATACCCCATGGATCGGTATGCAAATCAAGGATTTGTTGAAGTTTGTGGTTGATCTTGTCTCGGTCTGCCAATAACTCATCGAGTTCGGTCTCACCCAAAACACTCCGTAATGTCGTCTGGGCAAGCTGTGATGTCGCATAAAGATAATTTTCGACCTCAACGATGGCTCGATTAGGATCGATGACCCGGAAATAAATGACCGCGTTGACTTTGACCGAGACATTGTCCCGAGTGATGACGTCTTGGGGTGGTACGTCCATGGTAACCAATCTCAGACTGACCCTGAGCAGACGATCGACACCCGGAATGATTAATCTTAAACCAGGCCCTTTCGGTGTTGGTAACAAACGACCCAACCGAAAAATGACGCCACGTTCATACTCGTTTAAAATACGAATGGCACTGAAAAGAATGGCAACGATAATGATAATAACAAAAGTGAAAGTAGTCATTCATTCCTCCAATCAGCAAATGGTTTAAAGCAGATACAGCTCAATCAATGGATGCTGTAACGCAGAATCAATCGATTTTATGCTCCCTTACCTTTAAATTCAAGCCTTGGACATCAATGACCTTAACCGGTTTTCCTTTTTCGATGGGCACATCACTACGGGCATTCCAGAGTTCTCCATGTACAAATATCTTACCTTGGAGCCCGACCTCGGTCCGAGCTTCGCCAATAGCTCCGACAAGTCCTTGTGAACCGGTAACCGAACTGGTGTTATGCACAGATACAATCCGCTGCAACACGACAAACACAAAAGCCATGATCACCCCGGTCACAGAGAATATGGTCCAATAAGACACGCGAAAAGTTTCTCCGGCCAGGTCCGGGCCCGTCCTGAACAACATCAATCCCCCCAGAAATATGCACAAAACGCCGCCCACGGTCAAGAGACCATAACTCTGAATTTTAATCTCGGCAATGAACAGGACTATGGCCAAAATAATTAACAGCATGGCGGCAAAATTGACCGGTAACACCTGAGATCCATAGAGTAGGAGGATGATGCTGATCCCCCCGACCACACCTGGCAGAATCAAACCGGGATTGTAGAGCTCGATTACCAGGCCGAGAGGACCTAATAAAGCCAGTATGAAAAACAGATCAGGATTACTGATCGTGCTCAGAAGCCGCTGGCGAAAAGACATCTCGTAGCGATTGATCTGGACCTTCTCGGTGTTCAATGCGATCGTGTCGCTGTCTTTGGTGACTTCACGGCCGTTGATTTTGGTCAGCAAATCTTCAAGATCATCGGCAATCAGGTCAATGACGTTCTGGGCCAACGCTTCAGTTTCAGTGATCGATTTACTCTCAGTGACAGCTTTCTCAGCCCAATCTGCGTTGCGACCTCTCAACTCCGCAATACTTCTGATCCAGGAAGTCGTATGCTGCATGATTTTTTCATTCATGACATCACTTTTTTGGGGTTTTTTGGGCTTCTGCGTTTCATCTTCAGAATCTGCACCGGTGTTTGTGGTATTGTTTTCGTGTGGACCAGTTTTTTCACCGGACCGCTTTCCAGTTTCCCTGCCCGAACCGAGTTCTTTTATGAACTTATCGAGTTTCTTCTCAAGCCGGTCCATGGTTTCGTCAGAGTCCGGCTCGGATTCCTGTTGTCCCTGTCCTTGAGGAACGATATTGACCGGATGGGCCGCTCCAATGTTGGTGCTTGGGGCCATGGCGGCTATGTCGCTGGCCAGAGTAATAAATGTTCCGGCAGAGGCAGCCCAGGAACCTCGCGGCGAAATATAGACGACCACCGGGATTTTCGAGTTAAGAATAGCAATGACGATATCCTTGGTCGAAGTTAAGAGCCCGCCCGGCGTATCCAACTGGATAATCAGACATTCAGCCTGTTCAGCTTCCGCCCTCGAGATCGATTCGGCAATGAACTCATTGACCGCAGGATTGATCGAATCACTGATCTGGATGACATCGACGTGACGGGCTTCGCACTTGACTGGTTGTAAGCCCAAAAGTGTGATCATGGTCAGGACCGTCATGATTGTGGTGAAAGAAAAACGATTCATGATGAGTATCTCCTTCATCTCTATCTAAGCTTTACTGCTCTTTAAGGTTGAACATCTTGGATTTGGTGATTTTCACGCTTCAGCTTTCGGGTCATCAATTGATAAACAGCAAGTTCAGGCTTTTTGTTCTCAAAAAGAATTGCATGTACTTGCTCGATTATGGGCATTTCGACCCCGAGTCTTAAGGCAAGCTGATAGGCTGACTGGGTGGTTTTGATCCCTTCAGCGACCATGTGCATGGACGTGACGATCTTTTCGAGACTGTTACCCTGACCAAGCTTATAACCCGTGGTATAATTACGACTCAAAGCACTGTTACAGGTCAAGATCAGATCACCCATGCCGGAAAGACCGGCGAAAGTAAGAGGATTGGCTCCCAGAGCCAAACCCAATCGAGTCATTTCCGCCAGGCCGCGTGTCAATAATGCCGCTTTGGTGTTGGCGCCGAAACCAAGCCCATCAGTCGTTCCGGCTGCTATGGCAATCACATTTTTTAACGCTCCGCCTATCTCGACTCCAACAATATCATTGTTGGTATACGTCCTAAAATAAGGTGTGGTCATCAATAATTGGACTCGCTCGGCAACCTCGACTGCTTTTGAGGCTACAACCACAGTCGTCGGCGTCTGTTGACAGACTTCCCGGGCAAAACTGGGACCCGACAAAATCGCGATGCGCTCGTGATACGTTTCCGGGAGTAACTCGATCATGATCTCGGACATGCGTGCCAGAGAATCGTTCTCAATGCCCTTGGTCGCCGAGACCAAAATGCTATCAGGATGTATGTACGGGACCATTTGACTCAAGACACCCCGGAAAACATGCGAGGGCACAACCAAAATAATGAAATCACTGTCGCTGACGGCTTCGGCCAATTCATTAATCGGCTCAATATTAGCCGGGAGTTTGAAACCGGGGAGAAATAACAGGTTTTCCCGTGTGCTTTGCATGACTTGACATAAATCTGTCTCATAGACCCACAAACGCACCGGAAAACCCTTGCCTGCAAGTAGGATGGCCAACGCAGTTCCCCAACTGCCCGCTCCCACAACCGTAATCTTCAATTCCTCAACCATCAGGCAACCTTCCCTTTTCATCTGTTAGATACCATTCGAACTGTTTCCTGCCTCTTTCCATTCCAGTCAGATGCAAATACACTTATGCTCTTATTGTAACCTTTTTGAGCTGACCATGCAAGCAGGAATATTCATAATAGTAGTCCCGTATGCTTTCAATGTCGAATGCCATACTGTGCCTGATCAGAAATCTAATCAGGGACACAACTATGGACAACTATGGACATTGTTGGTACCATTCTGGAGAGTCCTGCTTCCTTCACGAAGACATTTTTCAATTTGAATGATGTCGTGATATTAAGGTACAATAGTCAGGCAAGGAAAAGGTGCAGAACGGGGAATGAGTGAGAGGTTGCCATGGAACGAGTGGATTATGTCTACAGCGAGAGCGAATTACATGATCGTCTGACAGGAGTATATACTCGAGCTGCATTCGAGGTCCGCTTGCGAGAAGAGATTGAACGCTCAGTCAGATACAACGATTGTTTTTCGTTACTCGTGATTGATCTTGATCAGATGAGAAAAGTAAATGCTACCTATGGACTTGTCCGGGGCGATACCGTTCTGATCGAGTTCAGCCGTAGAATACAGCAGAATATCCGGAATTCGGATATGTTTTTCCGTTATGGTGGGGACGAGTTCGTCATCATCTTACCTTATACGGCACATCAAACGGCAGTCAAACTGGCTGAGCGCCTTCTCGACAACATTTCTGGAACTTCTTTTGGAAGTGGACCATCGCTGTATCTGACAGCTAGTATCGGTGTTGCTGTCTTCCCAGATGATGGCGATAATTCCCGGGATTTTGTTAAAAAAGCGGATACATGTGTCTTGTCCGCGAAATACCAGGGAGGAAATCGAGTAAGCAGCAGGAGAGCACAAGATGTATTCCATCAGATTGTTCAACGCGATGATCCACCACGGTTCGAGGATTTAATAGAACGGGACAAGGAAATAGTGATCGTCCGTGATTTTCTGGATGGTTTGTTCAGATGGCAAGGTGGTGTTCTTCGGATCGAGGGGGCACCGGGGTCAGGCAGATCATGTTTTTTGGATGCAGTGGGCCAACTTGGTCAATCAAGAGGTTACAGTGTACTGGCTTTGAAAGCAACAGTGGCCTTGAAATCAAAACCGTTTAGTCTGTTTGGTCTAACATGTGCACAGGAAGGGACTGCATTGAAGCTTGACGCGGTCCGGGAAAATGTCATCGCTTCGATACGCACCCTGTTACAGACAGATCAAACGAGTGGCCTGATGATAACTGTGGATAACATCGAAGATTGTGATCCGGTTACCTTGGATTTTTTCGGGCAGTTGATGAGCTTCACGGAGAATATCAGGATCGCTTTGGCATGCACCACAGTGCCTCAACTCATTTCGTTCGATCGTTTTCCTAACTTCCAGTATTATGAGCACATTACGACGATTCCGTTTTCACGGGATGGGGTCCGGACCAGGTTGAGGCAGATACTGCACAGTGAGCCTTCGGAAGAAATCCTGAGCTGGATGAATAACGAGACCAAAGGTTTTCCGGCCTTGATCGACCAAGGTATTCACTATCTGTTGAGTCGTCACGTTTTGGAAATAACAAAGACAGGCTGGTCCACACAGAAGGGGCTGGCGGATATATCGATCAAAGATAAGCTACGGACTCAGAGCAGCATTCCGCATTACAATTTGCCATGTTATTGGACGGCATTTATCGGCCGTGAGATTGAACTCCTGGAGTTGCGTCAGCACCTTGACCAGAACGGCTTAGTCGTAGTCACGGGTCAGGCGGGCATTGGCAAGACTCGCCTTGCGGTCCACTATGCCTTGGAAAATCTTGATTATTATCAAGACGGTGTTTATTATTTCAATCTGTCTTCAGTCCGGACCGGGCAACAAATATTTGCCGATTTTGCCCAGGCCCTTGATTACACCTATCAACGTCAACCTGATCCCCAGTTTCAGCTTTATGCGTATCTCAAAGGGAAAAACATGCTCTTCATCCTGGATACGTTCGAGCATCTTCAAGAGGCTGCTAGCTTTGTCTATGAATTGGTCAGACAAACCTCGCAGATCCACATTATTGTTACGACCCGGGAATGGTTCGCTAGTCAGGGATGGGGCCAGATCAGTCTGTCAGGTTTACCGTATCCTGCGTCTGATGAGTCTGATCAAGAAGCTGAATTTAGTGCCATCACACTCTTTCAGGCACATGTTCGGAAACTTGACCGTTCATTCAAACCAGATCAGGAGACAAAATCAGCTATTATCAGCATCTGCAGGCTCGTGTCAGGACTGCCTCTGGCCATCGAACTTGCTGCCTCGCTGGTCCGGTATTTCCCCTGTCAGAAGATTGAAGAGAGTATCCGTAGTCAGAAAAACCTGCCTGGTCCATCATCTCGTGATCTTTCTGTTCAATCTCAGGGTTTGAAAGAAGTTTACGAATTATCCTATGGATTGCTTTCCGAAGACGCCAGGCAGTTACTGCTCAAACTGTCATTCTTCCCGAGATCATTCACCCTGTCGGCACTCAGAGAAATCACTGGCTCAGATGCGACTTTACTGTACTCACTCATGGATAAAGCCCTGGTCCAGAAGGTCAATGGTAACAGTTTTCAAATCCCCGGGGGACTTCGTGCTTTGGTATACGAACGGTTGATCGAGAAGCCATCAGTCTATGAAGAGGTCCTGGAACGGTTTTGTACTTACTATATCTCTTACCTTGGCCAGGAAATGAAACGGCATTCAGGAGTCATTCATAAGGAATCACTGCGACGCAGCCAGATCGAATTCGATTGCATCCGCTTCTGTTGGGAATATGCGCTCGAACGTAAGAGAAACAAGGATATCGAATTGATCATGAGTAATCTGTGGGCTATGTATGAGGTCTACGGTCTTTTTGGCGAAGGAGAGCTGATGTTTGGCCAGTCCCTGCAAACCCTTTTCGTTTCAAGTCGCGACCAGGCCCAACTCTCTAAGCAGGATGAATACCTCAAAGCAAGGCTGATGACAATTCAAGCGTGGTTCTGTTATCGTGTCGGGCATAATGCCCAATCAGAAGGCCTTATCGATGAGGCTTTAACGATTTTTAAGCGATATGATGATCTGAATGGCTTGGTTATGGCTTATAATCACAAAGGACTCATCTTGAGAAAATCAGGGAAGTTTGCTGAATCGCTCGAAGCCCATCGTCGAAGCTTGATACTTGCCCGTGAGCTCGAAAACGAATTGGATATTGCTCGATCATTTAATAATATGGGTGATACCTATTTCGGCCTGGGGGAGTATCAGAAGGCTCGAGAAGCTTTCCATGAAAGTCTCATGATCAGAATGAAACTCGGAAACAGGCGGGGCATTGCCAGCACCTATCATAATCTGGCTAATGTTGAGCAGGCCACCGGGGATTTGATCGCAGCTCGCGAGTATTATCAGAAGAGTCTGACCATTAAACGGGAATATGCCGATACAGCAGGTATTGCCAGTTCATTGAACAACCTGGGGATCGTCAATGATCGTTTGGGCGATTTCGAAAGTGCGGAACGTCTTTTTCTTGAAAGCCTGGCCATCAAAAAGGAGATAGGGGACCAGCCCGGGACCGCTACTGCCCTGCATAATCTCGGCGAAATTGCTTTCAGGACTGGAAGGTATGAGCTGTCCTATCAACTATTGCTTCAGAGTTATAATCTGTGGAAAAAGCTGGAAGACCAGTTCGGTTTGGCCAGTATTTTACTCAGTTTAGGTGCTGTAGAACTCAAACAGAATATGATTGAGGCCGCCAAAAACCATATTACCGCCAGTCTGACCCAATGTGAGAATATCGGCCATGACTGGGGTGTCTGTGCGGCACTGAAAAACTTGGGTGACCTGGCTGGACAGCAAGGCGATTTACTCCTGGCTATCAAACATTATGCTCAGGCCCTTGATCGGGCCTATACCCTCAAAGCCTGGACGCTGGTGATGGATATCCTGCTTGAACGCGGTGTTCTGGCCATATGTATGGAAAAACTGCTCCTGGCATATCCTGTTCTGAATTTTGTAGCCCGACACGAGGCAGGTCATATTACCGTCAGAGAACGGGCCCATTGTCTCTGTGCAGAACTACTCAAGAAGGAACCCTCGTTAGGCCAGGAATTCGGTCCCGAGATCATCAAATCCCTGACCCTGGATGACATTATCGTCAGAATCAATACTGCGACACTTTAGGATGGATGGACAGTATGCTTACGCGATCAGAACAAGATCACGATATTCTCAGACTTCTGTATCTGCCATATAAATGGTTTATCTTTATGCCGTTTCTCTTTATCTCGACCCTGATAATCGGTCTGATGGCAACTGTACTCGCAATTATAATCAGCCCGCGTTTCAGCAGCAGGTTGTGCGGTGGGATCTGGTCCCGAATGCTCTGTTTTCTCACTCCAGCCAAAATTACCGTTACCGGCAGGCAGAATATTGACCCGAAACAATCCTATATTATTGTGTCAAACCATCAGAGTCATTATGATGTCCTGGTCCTCTACGGCTGGTTGGGGGTCGACTTCAAATGGGTCATGAAAAAGGAACTTCGCAAAATTCCCGGACTCGGGATCGGTTGTGAAAAGATCGGTCATATCTTTATTGATCGTTCGAATAAAAAGGCAGCCTGGGCTTCACTGAACGCAGCCAAGGACAAAATTGTGGGGGGAACTTCCATCATTTTTTTCCCCGAGGGTACCCGACAGGAAGGTCCAAAGCTTGGACCTTTTAAAAAAGGTGCTTTCCACATGGCCCTGGATTTGCGGCTTCCCATTCTGCCCATTACTATTAGAGGCACCGGGAAAATACTACCGGCACGTTCACAAGAATTGTTCCCGGGGAAAGTCGACCTTATCATTCATCCACCTATCGAAACTGACTCATACACTGAAAAGACAATGCCTGATCTGATCGAGCGAGTCCGTCAGGTAATCGAGGCAAAGTTATAAGCTGATAAGTTCGACTCATGCTGGCTCTATTTTATGAAATTTTGCCGATGACTGGCTCTTCGCCCCGGTACAGTCTACCGATGTTCTCACGGTGACTCCAGAATATCAGTACCAACAATGCCATACTAATGGACCAGGCGGATTGTGTCGAAGCGAACACAACGAGGAGTAGGGCCAGGCATGAAACAGCCGACAATGACGCAAGTGAGACACGGCGGGTCATTACGAGCATGATTACCCAGACAATAAAGGAAATGAAGGTGGCCAGTGGTGCCAATATCATAAAAACACCAAGACTGGTAGCGATACCTTTACCGCCTTTAAATTGTAAATAGACCGGATAGATGTGCCCGATTATGCAGGCAAGACCGGTAATCCAAGGTGTCAGGTTCGTCGGATTTGCTGCCAATCCTAATGAAACTGAAATCGCGCCTTTGGCTATGTCCAAGATCAGCGTCAGAAGACCCGGTCCGAGACCGAGATGACGGTACACATTGGTGGCCCCAATGTTACCGCTTCCGGACTGACGGATATCCGACAGTCCCCAGATTCGAGCGATAAATACACCGGATGGAACTGAACCAAGTAAATAGCTGATCAGGATGGCAGTAAAAGTGATCATGATTTCCCCGTTCAGGATAAACCGGTAAAAAGACGAAACAATACCTGAATCAGCGGAAAAACCGTTTCCCCAAGAACACCTGATACGAGCAGAACAATCAGTATAATCATACCATACGATTCGATCCGAATAAAGTATGATTCATAGCGGGCAGGCAGAAACCCCTGCAGGATTTTCGAGCCATCCAGTGGTGGGACCGGGATCAGATTGAAAACAAACAGAACGATATTGATCTGGATGAAAATTATGAAGAAGAAAAAGAGAGCCTTAGCGAGAACAGTGGGCAGGGTGATCATATCAAAAAGAAATAGAATCAATCGTAACACAAGTGAACCGACAAGTGCCAACCCCAGATTGGACAGTGGTCCTGCCGCCGAAACCTTGATCATAGAACGACGCGGATCACGCAAGTAATAGGGATTCACCGGAACGGGTTTTGCCCCACCGAAAACGAAACCCGCGCTCAGATAAAATATTATCGGCATGATGATCGACAGAAAAGGATCGATATGGGCCAGCGGATTCAGAGTCAAGCGGTTTTGCATCCGAGCGGTCGGGTCTCCTTCACGCCAAGCAACCCAACCATGGGAAACTTCATGCACCGTGGCCGCAAACATGACCACCAGGATTATGACGATTATCTCGACCAGAGACTGCAAACTGAAGTCAGCGCCCATTTTTAACCTTTCTCCGGAAATTACTCATTAGAATAGAACACGGACCAACGAAAATCACGGTCGATTGTGATGACATGGTTATCCCAGTTTTGGCTTGTTACCATGGACCCGGACTGGTATTGATGCAACAATGTTGCTTATCTCTCGCAGGTCTTGGATTTCATAGTCCGGTTTGTACTCGCTTATATTTATTGTGCCGGTCCGATTAAGCCAAATCGACTTGATTCCGGCGTGTTGGGCCCCGGCTATATCGCTTTCCAGGCTATTTCCGATCATGATAAAAACGCTGTCATTTTCCGGAAAAAAGCTGAACGCTGACTGAAAGATCATCAGGTCCGGCTTTCCGAACCCGATATTACCTGAAATGATAATTGGATGAAAATACTCTGCCAGTTTTCCGCCACGGATTTTGGACCATTGTAGATCAGGTGCGCCATTGGTAATCAAAGCTAATCGATATCTTTCAGCGAGGTCCTGCAAGACCTCGATTGTTTCAGGGAACAGCATATGCCTTTTCCGTCTTTCCTCGATATATTTTCTGGAAAGATGGTCCGCCAATTTCACATCATGAAGACCATATGCCTGCAAGGCATTGTTCCATACCATAAACCGATAAGATTCCTTGAGTTGTCGTAACCGCTCGATTTGTGGATCGTCACCATCGAATTCACCCCACAGTCCTTCCCAGGATGCTATCTGTATTCTGTGGCAGTAAGGATAGGTTGGGAGTGATCGCCATGCTTCACGTGCCTTGACTTTAATAGTATCCGCAAAGTCTTTCGGAGAAATGCCATAATGGGCAACTGCCTTTGATGTTTCGAGAAACGCAGCCATCTCGGATTCACATTCTTGAATTAGGGTATCGTCAAGATCGAAGAGAAGTACAAGCCCTGATTTCAGCTTAGATTTTTCCTTTTTCTTCTTCACAATTTTGCCCAACGGACAGATGATGTTTCCACCAGATCATTCTGCCCGAGTGTAGCACAAAATTCAACCTAAAAACACAATGAGTTTTATTGACGCTCCACGTTTCGATGCAGGCCTTTAGGATGCACATTCACTTTTTGATCCTGTCTTGTATTCCAGATCAGTCTCTATTCCAATGTCCATTCGAGGAATATCGAGTATCCCCCGATTATGGCCTTGACTTTATTACTACCCGACCATATTTTGTGCATATTGGTTTCGGGAGAACTGTTAATATGTCTCAACATTTTGCCATAGTGTTCCCAGTACGTTTGGTACTGTTATCATCATGATTGGTCCTCAACATCTGGAAAAAATACTGGAATTGGCCGAGCAAAAAGGTTTGATCAGTAGTCAGGACCGAATCCGGATGATCAGGTCTGTTACCATGAACAGGACCAGTAAGAGTGAACGCTCTTCCACTTCAGTCTGGGACCTGGTGCTCGAGTCCGGTTTTCTCGATCAGGCGACTATGATTGCTCTGGCTGGGGAACTCGGCCTGGATATTGATCATGGTCGAGAATATCTGCGCGGAGCAACTGACGAGTGGAATACTGCTGAAACGAAGGCTGGTGGACACTCACAACCCATTCATGATCATGGCACGCTCTCTCTTGCCGAAGCTTTGTCTGGCATTGCCACAGGCGAGGAATTGCACCGGATCAAGCATTATGAAATACTGTCTTGCCTGGGACAGGGCGGTATGGGCCGGGTTTACAAGGCCTGGGACACTGAGCTGAAACGGATGGTAGCCATAAAAGTCATCCGGGGTGACAGTCCTGAGCTGAGCAAACGTTTTCTCCAGGAAGCATATTCCCAGGCCCGGATCGATCATCCGCATGTCTGTAAAATCTATGAACGGGGTTTAGAAGGGACCCAATCATATATAGCCATGCCCTTTATCGAGGGCAGTAATCTGTCGACATTACAAGCCGAGTTGAATCTTGAGCAGAAGGTTAAAATCATCAAGGAAGTAGCTGAAGGATTACAGGCGGCCCACCGTTTGGGATTGATTCATCGTGACATCAAGCCGGGTAACATCATGGTCGAACAGACGGATACCGGTTATTTCCCGTATCTCATGGATTTTGGTTTAGCCAAGGAGTTAGCCCAGGACGGCATGACCATGTCCGGAACGATTGTGGGCACGCCCTGGTATATGTCACCGGAACAGGCCCGAGGCGACATACGATCATTGGATCGTCGGACCGATATATATAGTCTTGGGGCGACTTTTTATCATCTGATCGTGGGCAATCCTCCCTTTCCGGATAAGACCGGCCTCGAGGTGATCGCCAAGGTCCTGTCAGATGATCCGGTCCCGCCCCGGCAAATCATCCCACATTTACCGATAGACATCGAGACGATCATCATGAAATGCATGGAGAAGGACCCGCTCGCTCGTTACGAATCTGCTCAGCAATTGGCATTGGATTTACACCATTATCTCGAAGGCGAGCCGATTTCAGCGCATCGTCCCAGCCTGGTCTATCGGATCCGGAAAAAAGTGATCAAACACAAACCTCTGGTCACTGCGGCTCTGATCGTATTCTGTGCTTTAATTGTATTTGGTGGCTTTGCTTTGCGGACCAGCCTGCGTGCGCGCGAACAGGCCCATTATCTGATCCAGTTCAATCAGGAGGTCCGTTTCATCGATGAAGTGATGCGTTTTGCCAGTGCTGCCCCATTACACGATCTGACTCGAGAGAAGAACATGATACGGGAGAGGTTGGAATCGCTGAAACGAAGCCTGACGAGTTACCCTGATGCAGCCCTTGCTCCTGGCTACTATGCTTTGGGCAGAGGTTACATGGCCTTACATGAATATGAACAGGCAAACGATTATTTACAGAAGGCCTGGAACAGCGGCTTTCAAGGCGATGAAGTCGCATATGCACTGGGATTCTCGCTTGGGAAACTCTATCAAGCCGCATTGACCAGAATACATCGTATCGATCAGGAGGATAAACGACAGTCAGAAGAATTGCGTGCCCGGGAACAGTATCGCACACCCGCTTTACAGTATCTGATGAACAGCCGGACCTATCAGGTCGAATCGCCGGATTATGCTGAAGCTTTAATCGCCCGTTACGAAGGTCGGGTGGAGGATGCCTTATTGAAAGCCAAACAGGCCCTTGCTCAAAAACCCTGGTTGATCGAGGCCCAAAAACTGATCGCTGATATGTATCTCGAGCAATATCTTCAAGCTATTTTCAATAATGACCGGGACCAGTTGCGCACCCTCTTTCAGAAATCACAGGAGGCATACCTGGCAGCTCTTGCCGCTGGTCCCAGTGATACGGAGACCTATCTTGGGTTGGCCGATCTCTACCGGGAGCAGATTGATATTTCCATGCTCGGGGTTTTGGATTACAGCGAGGAGGCATTTCAGAAGGGCCTTGAAGCCTGCTCTCATGCCCTGATTACCGACCCGGAGAACCAGTTGGCTCTTGTGAAAAAGGCCTATCTCTTTCTTAAATGGGGCCGTATCGTTTATGAAGTCCAGGGGCAAGACCCTTTACCGATCTATTCTCAGGCCATCGAAACCGCTCAAGAAGCAGTCCGTTTGCAATCCGACGATCCCTTCGCCAATTATGTTCTGGGAGCAAGTTATTGGGGGAAATCGATCTATGAACTTGACCGGGGTTTGGACCCGCGTCCGAGCATCGATCAGGCCATACTCGTTCTAGAAAAAACAGTGACGCTGGACCAGAATGATATGACTATTCGCCAACTGCTCGGAACATCCTACTTTTTTAAGGCCCAATATGAGTATAAAATCGCCCTCGATCCCTTTCCTTCGTTTGATCGGGCCATCAATTGGCTGACCGAGGCGATTGAACATGATCCGGAGCGGCCACATTGCTATATCGATCTGTCTTTTATTTATAATAAAAAAGGAACAATCGAGTTCCAACTCGGTCTTGATCCCAGCGCATCGCTCGAGACAGCCCTCGAGATGAGCCAAAAAGCTCATTCGATCAATCCCCATCTGATGCCCGTTTCCATGAGTTATATTTTAGCAGCTTCGATGAAAGCGAAATATGTGATCAGCGTTGGAGACGATGCAAGCCCGATACTCGAAAGTATAAAAGAACGCTGTGCTTCGACTTTAGAACAAACCGACTATTATTATGTCGCGTGTTATTCATGTGGTTATGCTTATCTGCTTGAAGGAATCTGGTTGGCCCGTCAGAATCAGGACCCATGTTTATCCTTTCAAGAAGCCAGAACACTGCTGGAACAATCAGTCACACCTGCACCTCAAGATAAAGCTCCTTTTTACCATCTGGGCTGTCTTGAATATGCGGAAGGGTCTTGGCTGATCAGTCAAGGCCAGTCCGCCACCTCCCATTTTCAAAATGCACTCGAGAGATTTCAGCATGCATTATCTCTTGACCCGACCCATATCGAATCCTATATCGCGCTCGCCCAGACTTATCGTCTCTCGGCGGAATGGCTCCTGTCCAAGCATCACAGCCCAGAGAACCACCTCGAGAACGGACTTTCTGTCCTAAAAACCCTGTTCGAATTTAACCAGACCATACCCGAAGCACAAGCCGAGTGGGCCATTCTCAATCTGCTCAAAGGCCCATTGACCCAAACAACTTCGCCTGAAACGGTCTCCGAAGCTGATGCATTGTTCAGATTATGGGACGCTGCTTCCCGTAATCCCTGGCTTCAGGCTGAATACAAGCAGTATTTGTAAATCATGATGATAAGTGGTTTCAGACATTGCATACATTATATCGAGGCATTATTACCACAGCCTGTTCTAAGACCACATCTCTTTTCAGTCTTGACTATTCTTACAAAGAGACCTAAACCAGTCAATTAATCTGCACATAACCACGCAAAAAGACTCGGCAAATTATATTCCATGAGATCATACATAGGAGGATCTGATGAATGCACGTGAAATTGAAAAAATGACTGTGGTCAAGCTCAGGGAAGAATGCTTAAAAATTCCCAATATCGTCGGTGTTCACGGCATGAACAAGGAACAACTGATTAATGCTTTGAAAGAATTCAACAATATTCCTATCGAAGTTCGTAAAAAACCAAAAGCTTCAGTGAAGGGTTTGAAAACAAAGATCACCACCATGCGCGAACAGCTTGCCACTGCCCGCACGGAAAAGAACAAACAACGAGCCGCATACCTGAAAAAAAGAATCAGCAGTTTAAAGAAAAAGACCCGACTCGATTAATACACATATCATTTTCAAGAACAGGCTGAGTCAGGTTAGGGGCGAGGCTCCGTTCGATTCAGTCAGGACTATCGTCTATCTGATTGCTTTATTCGATGAAATCAGAGAAACGGTCGCGTAAATCGATGTACTTCAGCAGGTCCTGGAACCGTTTTTTCTGGGTAATGACGATCTTACCATCCTTAAAATTAATAAAACCGCCTTTGACCAGCCTGTCCATTATCTTGTTTACGGAGGACAGGCTGATACCCACCATCCCGGCAAATTCGATCGGAGAATAGTTGTAATCAATCCGCAGCCAATCTCGCGTTTCGATACCATGGTCCTGGATCAATTGCTTGATGTAATAAACCACCCGTTGCATCTCGTCCCGAATCAAGAGAATCTCGATCTGATCATCGGACTGCTGTAAACGATTGGCCATCTTTTTGATCATGCGCAGAGCTATCTCGACGTTATTTCTGATCATGGTCTCGAAGGTTTTGCGGTCGATGACCAGGAGATGCCCCTCTTCGATGACTTCAACGGTGGCTGAACGTGGCTTATTATTCAGGATCGACATTTCACCGAAGAATTCACCTTTATCGAGTATGGCCAGTGTTTTTTGCACATCACCGATCCGTTTGGATATTTTCACTTTCCCGGAATGAATGATAAACATTTCTTCACCGCGGTCGCCTTCGGAAAAAATGACCTGGCCCCGCTCGAATTTACGGGCAAAACGGTTGAAAAGTTGGTTTTCGCGTTCCTGCTCATTCAAAACGGTTTTATCTTCACTCATCTGATTTTTAGCCTTTCTGCCTGATTGAATACAGATTATGGTTATAATGTAAGCACATCGGCTATGATCTGTCAAGAAAAGATTTGCCCGGATAGTCGATCATGATCTTGAAATCAGCAGGAATGAAACGTGAAGATTTCAACCAAGAGTATCAATTCGGGATGATCCAATCGCAGACCCGCTTGCAATCAGGGTTGGCCCCATCATTCGAAGTATTTATCTTTCAAATCCACCGTATAGGCCAATTTGGCAATGGGGCCTGAAGAGAGGACTAGCGATTGTGTGAAGATGTATTGTTTGCCCGGTGTGGGTATGGTCATGGAAAAGTTGTCCTTTAATTGAGGTAGTTTATGAGCCAGGGCCAGGCTGCCTCCATCGAGCTCATAATTATACGTTGAGGGGAGAAAGGCCTCGAGATAGTACTCGTTGATGGGCCAGTCAATCATGGGTAATCTGAATTCAAGATGACCCGCCAGATAGAGATTGCCGATATCCTGTTGAAGGACAAATTCGAGGGTGGCACCTTTATCACCTGCACGGGACGGCTTGACGGGAATAGTAACCATCCCTTCCTGCACAGTAAAAGGGATAGCATTCCGATTCAAGAAAATCTTGAGTAAACTCTGATCTTGGGGGAGAGTGACCGTGATTGTTTGCAGACCTTCAAAGTGGAGTGCATGCAGTATCCTGGTCAAACAAATACCCTCGCGGGTTGTAACCAGTGAGGCCATTGTCTGACTGATATAGGGCTCTATGGTCGGGCGAGGCTCGTTTTCCAGTTTGGTCTCGGGAATACTATCCAATGAACGCCAGGTAACCAGAAAAGTATTCCCTTCCGGGAACAGAATATACTGGTCCCGCTCTTTATGGGCGGGAGTGTTGAGCAAGGTAAAGAGATGCTCATCGATCTCAAGATGAAGATTCTTCAGCGTAGCTTGTTCGCAGGTGATCCGGGCTTGTCTCTGTCGACCTTGCTGGTGGGCTCTGACCAGAAATTTGAGCGTGAATTCATATGTTCCCGATGTACGAGTCAGAAAGGAGAGGTGCCCCTCATTGATGTGCAAAGCAGCATCAGTCAGGATGGGCAGATCATAAAAGCAGATCGAATCGTCAACCCTGATCAGGGCGATTTGGGCCCAGTTATTGCCATCCAGAACGACGATTTTAAAGGAGGCTTGGACATCGAGTCGATCTTCGAGGATGCGGCTGTTCAGGTCGATCCGGTCGACCAGGGCTGGGACCGGTGGGGCTAGTTCCTGAGTCTGGTTGAGTTGATCGACCTGTCGATAGAGTTCGAGCACTTTTTCAAGGGGGAGCTGAGCTGTGGCTTCTTTTGTCTTCGATAGCTCCTGGGTTACACTTGAACGAGGCAGGGCCAGGGCTGTCAGGAGCATGATCATCACCAGGTTTTTCATGCTTGACCTCCTTCAGTTCTGGGTGTAGGTAACAGGGTTTGATCGAGTCCTTCTCGAAATGATGCTTTAGTTGTCAGGAACATCAATCCCATGAGTCCGGCCAGGATTTCCAGACAATAGATCAAACCAGTATAGCCCTGGAGAATGACAGCTAGGGTGGGTATGAACAGGAAAGCCAATAACAGACCGATGACATAGGGCATACTGTCAGTCGAGATGATGCGATACAGATAAAAGACAAGCAGGATACTGATGATGGATAACGAAAGCAGATAAGCCAGGTAGAAGTGCATGAAAGCTGCCAGATAGGCCGGTAATACGTAAAAGAAACCGTATCCGCAGGCGATGAGACAACTTTCATAAATCCTGGGTTTTTTATCTGCCCGTAACCAGAGTATGATCAGTCCGGATAGGAATAGTAGAAAGGGGATATAGGTTCTCCGGACCATAATGGTGATGATCGTATCAAATGACTTTTCAGAAGGGAGAATAACGCCCAGGGGGACACCGGATTCAAGCGAATCGTAAGCCCAGGCCAGTTTGATCCGTTCGTTCTCGATTATGGGGGCTGGTGCCGAGAGAACACCGGCTGGGTAATCGAAATTATCACCTCCGGTTATCGTAACGAGCAAGCGAAAATTATAGACGGGCAGATCGGGATTCAGACGATAGATGAATGAGTCGAGCCCCCGACCGGTATAGGTAATAGTAAAGCGGGTTTCCTGCCCCTGTTCGAGACGGCCCGTCCAGAGGAGCTTATCTCCCTCATCAACCAGATCGATCCGCGTGGGTTCACCATTTATCGAAAAGTTCAGATCAGATAGAAGGACTTTATTCTTTTCGAGAGCGATCGGGAAAATAAAGGCTAAATCCTGATCAAAACCATTCTCATTCCGGATGAGATATGAGCCTGAAAAGGAAAACTCGAAACCTGAAAAAAAGACTAAACCACGTTTTCGATAATTCATGGCCGCAGTGATAATGACTTCTTGATCTGCTGGGACGAGTGGACTCAATTCAGTGAATACAGTCCCACTGGGAACAGCGAGGACAGTGGGGGCAGCCTGGGAGATCGGTGCCCCCCAGCGGCGGGCGACCTCGTCGTGCAATTCACAGTTGGCAAAAGTCGAACGATTATTGATCTGGGCCGAAATCACCAGACTCATAGCCAAGACAATAAGCAACCCTGCCCAAACATGAAAAATACCGCCCATTTTGAACATGCGACCAACAATATCGAACCCATACGTCTGTTTTAGTCTTGCATTATTCTGCGTCTGTTTCAGCATAACCGCCTCCTGTTCTGGTCTGATTGACTTGAGTAATAGCAAGGAGCATGCCATTACACAGAATGATTGACCATTATGCTTTCAGACGTTTTGTACTCTTTTGTGTGGGCGATTTTGTGTCAAATAACCAACAGCTTGTTTGCTATCGGACGCACACTCAGTCGCTTTTCGGTTTCAATTGATATGAGCCTTTTGACGTAATGGTGACCGAGGGTATGACTTCGTGCTGATCAAAGGAGAAAAAGACCGGGGCGAGGCTTGACCAAAAATCGAGCAATTCTGGATTGTCCTTATATTGTCCTGTAACTTTTTCCTGCCAATTCTCAGTGAAGCGAAAAGGGAAAATATGGACCGGGACTGAAATCTGACCATGAGTCCGAGCCTCAACAGCCAGAAGATACAGCTCTTTGATTTTGTCATCCGTAATCGGAATGCAACCGATAGTGACCCGATTACCGTGTATGAAGATGGCCCCACCGGGGTCATGAGCTCCAGCCCGTTTCCGGTCAGCCTTATTGGGATAATCGAGTCCGAGTGACAGATAAAAATTGCTCTCAGGATTAAAACGATTGATATGGTAAAATCCTTCGGGGACCTGGCCATCGCCTTGTTTCATTTTGGGTCCGAGTCGACCGGAATAACCGGCAAATGGGTAGGTAATGAGGAGCATGAACCTGGAAGATGATGGGGGCTTGGCCCAGACTTCAATGAGTTGTTCAGCTTTGATGATACGGAGAAAGAGTTCGATCTCGAATGATCCGATCCCTTTATCTGCCAAGAGTTGGGCTAGTATTTTCTCCTTGTCGGCATAAGCGGTCCGGACCCGGCGAAATTTTTTCTGTTGGCTCCTGAAATCCTGTTGAGCCATAACAGTGACTCCACAACATTGGGCTATCAAAAACATATAGAAACACGTCAGTGCAATTTTGGACATCAGCATCTCGTTCTGAGAATAGATGTATTTCCCTTTCAGTATTTCGGGTCTATGATCTCAAGGTTTATGGGCACTATTGTTAGCATATGTTATCTGAACGGAAGGATTCTTGTCAAGTTCGTTGCAGGCATTGAGAGGATGTCCTAGAAATAGGATGCAACACGATTCATTAGTATCAGCACAAGCCAAGGACCATAGATCATGGAAACCTGGAGTCAAGGCATTCATTTGTTGGGCCGATTCAATGCATTTCAAGCCGGTTGCTGGCTACTCGAACATGGTGGTCAGGCCGCCCTGGTCGAGGTCCCTCCTTACGGCAGGACTGAAATGTCACCGGCTTTTTTGGCCCAGGAAGCGGCTGACATGTTGAATGTGCAGATCAAGTATTGCCTGTGTTCACATTGCCATGCCGATCATTTTTCCTGGTTTACGCTGGGCCAATTCACTAAAGCTTTTCCGCAAGCCAGCTTTATCCTGCAACGGCACTTTCCGAAAGTACAAAACATGGACCGGACCTTTATCTATTTCGATCGGATCCAAAGGCTAGCGCTGGGAGGTGAACCTCTTTTTTTAATCCATGCCCCCAAACATTCCTGGTCGGACACCATGATCATTTTTCGTGGAGTGATAATCAGTGGTGACTGGGAATTGAATACAATCAGGTCCGTGCATGACGGACGTTGGCCTGGTCAGAATGTACCCTTTGCCCAACGCCGTCAATCCATTCGACGGTTGATCACTTTTACCGAAAAAAACAATTACATTATCCATAAGGTATTTTCAGTCCATGCCAACGATCGTCGTGAACAGGTCAATTTCAGAGAATTAATGCTCGATACCGCCACAAACAGGAAATTGTGGTGAGGTTATTTTCGCCCAGCACGCAGATGCCTTGTTTCGTTGAAAAAGTTGGTAGCTCCGAAAAAGATTGTCATTTCTATCTGAATTGATATAATAAGCTTCAATAATTGAACAGGGACTAAAACTCAGATAACACAGGGGCAGATCGAGACGGTCCGCTCCGGAAAACCGAGTAAGGGAGAAATCACGAGATCATGTTTCGTAAGATTCTGCCCCAGAATGATAGTTTTTTCGACCTATTCGAAAAGCATGCGGCTTTGGTCTGTGAAGCGGCGGCATGCTTAAGCCAGATCACGCATAGTAACATGTTCGATCTGGAGAAGAGTGCTTACGTGCTGGAGCTCGAACATCAGTGTGATGTGATTCTGCATCAGACGATCGATTTGTTGAGAAGGAGTTTCATCACTCCCTTCGAGCGAGAAGAGATACGCAAACTTATCTGTACCATGGATGATATTATGGATTTTATCGAGGGAACGGCCAATCGTCTGTCTCTGTTTGAGCTCGAAATACTGCCCGAGGAGTTGAAACAGGCCAGTGATGTCTTGGTCCAAACTGTCGAGAAGGTCAAAATCCTGGTGAGTCAATTACGTCATCTCAAAAAGGATAACTCTCTTGTTGATTTACTCAAGGAGATTCATCGCCTCGAAAATGAAGGGGACCGGCTTCATAGGATTGGTTTGGCGGTCCTGTTCAAGAACGAAACCAATCCGATCAGAGTGATCAAGCTTAAGGAAATCAACGAAAAGATCGAGCAAGCCATAGACCGGTGCGAGGATGTCGCGAATCTGGTCGAGGGTATTGTTATCGAGCACCAGGGTTAAGGATTATGCTCACGATCGTCGTGATCGGTGTCGTTCTAGCTCTTGTCTTCGATTTCTTGAACGGGATGAACGATGCCGCCAATTCCATCGCAACCATTGTCTCGACCCGTGTTTTACCGCCGCGTTTTGCCGTGGCCTGGGCCGCTTTTTTCAATTTTGTGGCCGTATTTACATTTGGGGTGGGTGTGGCGACGACGATCGGCAAAGGCATTGTCCGGGCTGAGATCGTCACCCCGATCTTAGTGGTCGGGGCCCTGATCGGAGCCAATATCTGGGTCTATATCTGCACGCATTGGGGCTTGCCTATCAGTGTTTCGCACGCTTTGATCGGCGGATTGGCCGGGGCAGGCATTGCTCAAGGCGGCTTTCAAAACCTCATTACCAGCGGTATCATCAAAGTTTCACTGTTTATTGTTATCTCGCCTGTAATCGGTATGATCATTTCCGTACTGCTCATGATCATCATGACCTGGTTGGCAAGTTCCTGGACCAAAGTAAAAGCGGATAAAATATTCAGAAGACTCCAACTTGTTTCTTCAGCAATATATTCGCTCAGTCATGGGACCAACGATGCCCAGAAAACCATGGGTATCATCGCAGTTCTCCTTTATTCTGCCGGATTACTGGGCGATACGTTCTACATCCCCTGGGTTGTCATTATCACATGTTATTCTGTCATCGCACTGGGGACATTGACCGGGGGCTGGAAAGTCATCCGGACCATGGGCACGAAACTCACAAAACTGCGTCCATTCGGTGGCTTTGTCGCTGAAACATCGGGCGGTATCGCTATTTTTATTGCTTCATTTCTTGGTATACCGGTCAGTACTACCCATACCATTACCGGCAGTATTGCCGGTGTCGGCATTGTCCAAAATATCGGTACAGTTCGTTGGGGGGTCATTATCCACATTGTCTGGGCCTGGATTTTCACTATTCCTGCTTCAGCCCTGATCGGCGGTTTGATTTATTATACCTTTAAGGTCCTGTTTGGTGTTTCATGAAACACTCTTGTATGAGCAGACCGGGTTGAAAACTGTCCCAGAAGTGCCAGGTATCAGGCTGTTCGAGTATCCGGGTTTCGAGAAAAAACGAGAATTTTCGGGCAAGGTCGAACAGGGCTGCTTGACCCGTTTCGCTTGTTCGCAGAGCGGGTAAAATGGTGATCCTGAACCGGGTCCCATCAAAAGCAACCTGGGTCGGTAGCAGTGGGGAACCGATTTTCAAAGCCAGATTATACGGACCCAAAGGGAAGAGGGTTTGTTCATCCAGAAAGGTCAATGGTTCATAGCGACCGACGAATTCACGACCCCCGATACCATCGCCGTTGAGCATGAGGACATTATTGTCCTGTAACCATTTCATGACTGGCCTTTGAAAGCCATCTACCGCGAACAATCGCACATTTAAACGTTGTTCCATGCGTTCCCGGTAGCGTAGTTGGACCTTCTGACCGACCCAACTGAGCCCCTGTGTATGACGATAAAAAATCTGTCCCAGGTTGTAGCCAAGTGCATTTAAATAATACAGGGGAAACTGGACGATACCGACGTGTCCCTGGATCAGAATACAACCATGCCCTTCGGCCAGGGCCCGGTCGATATTCTCACGGCCTTGAATCTCAACTCTGTCATCTAAAAAAGCCTGGTCCAACTTGGGAACAATAAAAGGGAAAAGCGTATTCAGCATGTGTTGCCGAAAAAAACCACGGACCAGACTCTTGAGTTCTCGCTCGGAATATTCCCCCTTCAGGTGTTTGCCCATAATTTGAATGAGTGACTGTCTTTTTGTCCGTGCAAAAAGATACTGCAGGTCGCCCATGACCTTGAACACAAGCAGAGACAGACTCACAGGTTGATAAGCCGCGCTCCAGCGCAGGGGAAACCAGACCAGTAAACGCAAAAAGTCACGAATAAAGCTTTCATTGATGATCATTGCTTTTTGCCCAAAAGGTGACTCACCAGAGCTTTTACTCTTTTAAATATCCAATATGTTCCGGCGATCAACTGATGAAAAGGAGGAATGCTGAGCAGATAGACGAGCGGACGCCAGGACAATGCTCCTACAAGACCCAAGGGCACGCCATGATGATACATGAGTAGCAGAATATTACAATAGGAAGAACTGTACGCATTGAAGGGACGATGATATCCTTCGAGCAGATGAGGACCGATCTGCTCCTTGGCCTTTTCGGCCAATTCAGTTCCGGGAAAGAGAACCAGTGAGAAAAGTTGGAGGAAATATGGACGTGGCAGCTTTCGGACCAGTTTGACCGTGGCCAGGCAATCAGCGATCGTTTCAAAGGGATTATCCAGAATGAAGTCATACAACGGTGGTTCCATTCTATGTTTATATTCTGCCAGCAATTGCGCCGCGTCAAGTATTTTGGTCGTGGCAATCGAGCGGCGATAGAGTTTTTTGGTCCTCTCGCTGCCCGTCTGAATACCCATTTGCACACTGAACAAACCACAATCGAGCAGTGTTTCCAGTTTTTCACGGGTCAGGGTCAAGGGACTGGTCAAGCACCTGAAAGGCAACCCGACCCGCTCATGGTAGAGTTGAGCAAAGTGCTTTAACTGGTCGAGTGGATAAGCAAAGAATGAATCATCTGAAAGGACCACGGCAGTGATAAACGAGAATGTTTCACGGGCGTAGTGCAACTCGGTGACCAGATGTTCCGGACTCCGGTGTCTGACCTGCCAATCTCCGCCGTACAGCTTGCGAAGGGCATTGTTGCAGCAATATGAGCAGTTATAGGGACAGCCACGGCTGGCCATGGTCTGATAATATATGTGTGTGCCCATCTTCCAGATTGGATTGTGTGTAAACGCCTTTTTCAACAGACCGCTGTCCACCTCAACCAGTGTGTCTTTTTCTGGCCCCAGGAAAAACTGCTTCTCAGGGAAATAATCCGGAAACGGTATATCATCGAGGTCCACCACAGGCGCTGGTAATGGATTTTTGATCAGAACGTCTTCTTTTTTGAACCAGAAGCCCGGAGTAGTAGTGAAATCGAAGCCCTGTTCAAGATTATCGAGTAATGCCGGCAGAGATAAATCAGCTTCGCCCAAAGCGACACCATCAGCCCACTGCAGGCACTCTTCGGGTCGAATAGTCGGATGAATTCCCCCCCAGACAATCGGAGTGGCAAGATTGTTCCTCAGAAACTGGGTAAGTTGGACCATGCGGTCATAGTAGAGGGTCATCAACGACATACCGATCAAATCAGCCCTGGTGACGGCAGCATATATTTGTTCGAGTAACAACTGCGGGTATTGATAATCCGGTTTTGGACTGGTTTCAGAATCGCTGTCATTCAGGATGATCAGAGTGACTGAATGGCCATGTTTCCGAACAATCGAAACCAGGGTGCGTATTCCAAAAGAGGTAATGTCCGAATACGGTGCAATCAGAGCTATTTCCATAGGTTTACCGGGTCCTGAAAAGGTAACGATTAATCCGTTTGAAATCGCCTCGAATCATGGCCTTTAATCCCTTACCCATGAGAACAATCGTGTCTCCGAGTCGCATCAGGAATTTGTAAATGGAATTGTCGGTAGGTCGATGCAGTCGTGAAACCAGTTTCATTGAAGCCAACCATCTGATGAAACGACGAGGTATCAGCGCCCAATCGCTTAAATAGAAAAGAAAATTTAGATAATTTCCATACGGAGTGTGCAAGTGTTTACGATAGATCTGATTGTGTGCGTCTTGAATCAAACCTTCTTCATTGGCTTTATGAAAGAGGGCCGTCCCCGGATAAAGAACGAGCGAAGCTCTTTTCAGCCAGAAGGGCCGGGGTAAAGTCAGGACCAATTCGAGTGTCTCCACAAGTTCCGATGCGGTTTCCCAGGGATTGTCCAGGATAACGTGGTAACAAGGCTCCAGAATACGGTCCCGAGTCGTATTGATCAAGGCCGTTGCCGTGCGGACGTCTTCATTCGATGATGTCCGATTGTAAAGCTGCCTGATCCGTTCGTTGCCTGTTTGTATGCCCATCTCGACAAAGATCATACCCGCTTCGAGCAGTAAGTGCCATTTTTCCGGCGAGATCGTGGTTGGACTGACCTGTCCATGAAAGGGCAACCCGATCTCGAGCGGAAACCGCTCTGCGAACTCCTTCAGTTCTTCAAGAGGTCGAGCAGCCAGCGTATCGTCAAAAAAAATAATGGTTTTGACAAAGGGGAAGCGGTCACAGATACTCTTCAATTCTCCCAGGACATGGCTGATTGAGCGGCGGCGCAAGTATTTCTGAGAACCGGCCATCTGGCGAAGTTGATTGTTGATACAATAGGTGCAACTGAAGGGGCAACCACGCTCGGTCATGATATAGTAACCACGATCGAAACCACCTTCGAGATTTGGCCTGATCGGGAAAACCTGTTCGAGAAAACGACTGTCCTGAGGCACAATTTCCTGGCTGCGCAGGTCCAGGCTGTAATTGTCCTCGGTTGCGAAATCTAAAAAGGGCAAGGAATCAAGATCATGGATCAATGGCGTCTGGCTGTTGCGTTTCACCTGACCGTTCGTGCGGACCCAGAAATTCGGTGTGTCTTGAACTGCTTGATCAGAGCCTAATCGCTCGATGAACTCGCTGAAGGCCAATTCGCCCTCGCCGATACAAAGATAATCCACATATTCGATACATTCCTCCGGACAAACGGTCGGATGAACGCCACCCCAGACCAGAGGAATGTCCAGTTGCTGCTGGATAGCCCGGGTAATCTGGACCGCCCGGTCGAAGTAATTGGTCATGAATGACAGACCGATAATGTCTGCGTTGTGAATATGATTGATTAATGAAGATAAAGTCTGGGGCGAATATCGGTAAACATGTCCTGCTTTATAGCGGGTCTGCTCGACGCCGCCGGGCAGCAAGTACGTCTGGACTTCATGGCCCTGCTTCTTGAGATAGGCGGCCAGGCTTCGGACCCCAAGAGCACTGATTTCAGGTGGTGTCGGACTTATGAGTGCGATAACAGCCACACCGTATTCCTTTATTTTTTTCGGGGAGGCCGCCGCCCCCTTTTAGGTTTCTCCAGAATTTCCAGGCATTGCTCTGCAGTTAATTGTTCCGGATTTGCAACTGATTTCGGGATTTTAGCGTTTTTGTGTCCATCGGTAATATAGGCCCCCCACCGACCGTTCAGGATCGAGAGGTTCGTCTCGGGAAATTGCTTGATGATTTTTTGACGATCAGCGTCCCTTTTTTCGAGAAGTTTGGTCCGGGCTTGTTCGAGTGTTATCTCGAAGGGTGAGAGAGGGGCAATGGACACAATGGTTTTATGGGCCTTGACATAAGGACCATAGGGCCCTTGATGAGCGATGATCTCATGCCCATCCTCATCCTGGCCCAGCTTGCGCGGGAGGCTAAATAGGGCCAGAGCGGCTTCAAATGTTATGCTGTTCAGATCATATTCAGCGGGAAGACTGGCAAATTTGGGCTTTTCACTGTCATTTTTGTCACCCAATTGCACATAGAGCCCATAGGGTCCCATTTTGACGGAGACAGGTTTACCCGTTTTTGGATCAGTGCCTAACAAACGTGAAGGCAGCATTTCCGCACGGGAGACAGTCGCCTTTTTCTCGATGATACTCGTATGGAAAGGTACATAAAAATCAGCGATCATTTTTTTCCAGTTTTGTTTACCGGCGGCAATTTCATCGAATTGCTTCTCGATCCTGGCCGTGAATTGATAATCGACGATATCGGGAAAGTGTTTGACCAGAAAATCATTGACCACGGTCCCAATCAGGGTGGGGACCAGTTTTGATTTTTCGGAACCGACGATTTCATCCTTGATTTCTTCGGTTATGGTTTGGTCAACCAAGGTCAGTTGCCGTAACGAGATCGGCCGACCGGGTTTATTTTCGATCACAACATACTCGCGTTCAATGATGGTAGAAATGGTCGGAGCATAGGTCGAGGGCCGTCCGATCCCGAGCTCTTCCAGCTTTCTGACCAGGGCTGCCTCCGAATAGCGGAAAGGTGGCCGGCTATACCGTTCAAAAGCTGTCATCACTGAACGTGAAAGGGCATCACCCACATGCAATATCGGCAATTCTGCATCCTTTTGGTCCTCATCACCGTTATCCGTACTCTCTCGATAGGTTTTTAGAAAGCCGTCAAACACGATGATTTCTCCCCTGGCGATAAAGTGAAGTGACTGGTTCGATACAGCGATAGTGGCTGTGGTCCGGTCCAGAATAGCGTCGCTCATTTGGGAAGCGATTGCCCGTTTCCAGATCAGTTCATATAAACGTTCTTCGTTTCGATTTTCGCCGGCTTTTAAGACGGTAAAATCAGTCGGACGAATGGCTTCATGGGCCTCCTGGGCTGAGGCTGATTTGGTTTTATATTGCCGGGTCTGGGCATATTTCTGACCGAATTTCTGCTCGATCTCCTGACGGGCACCGTCGAGAGCTGATTGGGCCATCTGGACCGAATCGGTCCGCATATAGGTTATTTTTCCCGTTTCATAAAGACGTTGGGCAATAACCATGGTTTTTTTGACGGTAAAACCCAGCTTTCGAGCAGCTTCCTGCTGCAGGGTCGATGTGGTAAAGGGAGGGGCCGGACTTCGCTTGCTTGTTTTTTTCTGCAAGTCTTTGATCGAAAACGAAGCCGATCGGCACGATTCCAAAAAAACCCTGACCGCATCAAGGTCTGAGAATTTCTTAGACAGCTCGGCTTGAAATGATCGGCCCTGGGGGGACTTGAATTCTGCATTCAGCACATATGATACTTCAGGATTGAATGCGTTGATCTCATTTTCCCGGTCAGCGATCAAACGTAGAGCGACCGATTGGACCCGACCGGCAGAGAGGCCGCGTCGAACTGTTTTCCAGAGCACCGGGGACAATTCATAGCCAACCAGTCGATCGAGTACTCGACGGGCTTGTTGAGCATCGACCAGGTCCATGTTTAACACGCGGGGTTTTTCAAATGCCCGGAGAATAGCCTCTTTGGTAATCTCATGGAATACCACCCGCTGGACCTTCTTAGCCTTGGTTGGTTGTAAAATCTCCATGATATGCCAACCGATGGATTCGCCTTCACGGTCCTCGTCAGTTGCAAGATATAATTGGGTATTGTCCCGATCATAGAGCGTTTCTATTTCCTTCAAAGCACGAATGGTTTGCTTATTCAGGGAAACCAGATAATCCGGTTCGAATCCCTTCTTGACATCAACCCCGATCTTGGTTTTGGGTAAATCCCGAACGTGACCATAGGAGGCCCGCACCGTAAAATCATCGCCGATTATTCGGGCAATCGTGGTTGCCTTGGCTGGGGACTCAACAATTACCAAACTCTTTGTCGCTTTTTTATGTGAAACCATGAGCTGTTTCCTTCTGTTTTATGTTTATACTCGTGAAACAGCAATCATAGAATGTCTGAACAGGATTTTCAAGTTTGTTCAGAACAGGTCGTTGATTTAGTATCTGGTTTCACAATCTGGCACGTTGACTGGAACAGATCATTTCAACGCTTTTTTTAGTTTGGTTATAATCGTCTCGGTCTCATTCTTGTCCCCGGCATCTGGGGCCATTTCGAGATATTTATTCAAAAAAGTGATGGCCTCTGTGGGCTCGTTCAATTTGATATAACAGAAACCGATCTGTTTATAAGCCAGGACCAGGTTTGGATCGATCATGATCGCTCTCTGAAAAGCATTCAAAGCCAGGTTGTAATTCTGGGCGTTCCATTCCGCCACACCTTGATTGTAAAAAGCAGAAGCATCAAGCACACCCTGTTGTTCGAGTGTTGCCAGGATTTCTTTGGCTTTGTCGGCTTGCCCCGTGGCTTGATACAGGTCAGCCAGCTCGAGCTTCATGATCGTCTCATTCGGCTTGATTGACAGAAATTTCTGACAGTTGGCGATAGCCTGTTCGTAGTTTTTGGTTTCTTTATAGAGCAGGGTCAACGCTGCGAGAATAGCGGTATTTTCGGCATTGAGCTGCAATTCTTTCGAGAAATACTCGATGGCCAGACTCGTATTGCCCCTTTTCTGGGCAATCTCACCGAGATAAAAATTCGCATCGATCTGATTGGGATCCAATTCGAGTGATCGTGAAAATGAACCGGTGGCGCCGTCCAAATCGTCCTTCTTGTAAAGGACCAAGCCTTTTAGGTAATGCAGAGCAGGTTCATCCGGGAATTTTTTCATCTTGTCATCCAGCTCGTGAAGCATATCATCATATTTCTCAAGTTGATAGAGATTCTTGACCTCTTCCAGAAAGGCTCTTAATTTTCGCGGGGCCGTGAATTCATCCAACTCTTCCTGTTCGGACTGAATGACCTGATGCGAGAGTAAAAAATGAAAATAAAGAACACGATCAGCTTGAAAACGAACTTCCGGGATTGAATCCTTCGGACCGAGATTCCTGGTCTCATCCATCTCGATTTCAGCATTTGCATTTTTTATTTTGATCGAGAACTGTGACAGGTAATAACCTTCTTTTTCAACAGTCAGATTGTATTCTCCGACATCGATGAAGGGCGAAAAGATTTTCCCCTTTGTATTTGTTTCGAAAGTACGGCCTTGTCCGCCGCGCGAAAAGACCAGGGTTAGCTTGGCTCCATCGACCGGATTACCCTGATCGTCGACAACGAGTGCATGCATTTTAGCAGTTATTGCCGCTGGTGATTGAGGCACTATTATCCAGAAAAGAATAAGAACAAGTGCACATTGGTAGGTTATTTTCATTTTTATCTCCCGTGAAACGGTACAAAGAAAAGGGGGACAGCGCTTTCCCTGTCCCCCTTGATATAATTGTCCTCTCTAGAAAGCGAAGCGCAAGGTCATTCGAATACTTCGTGGGTCCTGGGTCTTCAGGACTTCACCGAAAATTTCGCTATCCTGTTCATTATAGGATATGGGCGTATCTTCGTTGGTAATATTGAAGATATCCAATTTCAGGGCCAAGGCATAATTGTCCTTTATTTTAAATGTATATTCCGCGGAGGCATCCCAATAATAAATATCAGGCATTTCGCGTGAACCTCGGCCTTCAGGGAAGGAGCTATATTCATAAGCCGGGATCAGGCCGCGTTTTGACCAGTGATAACCCGAATTCCACTCGAGAGAAGTCCCGAGTGTGACCCCGACCGGGGTTTGCCAGAAACCCCTGACTTTGACCATATGGTCAACACTGTAGGGCAGATATCCGTACCAGCCTTCATCACCGTAAGCCGGGCCACCCAGACCGGTATAGTCATCATTACCTTCGAAATGGTCCCCGAAGACCCCGACTTCGTTACCTGATCCCCAATCGGACATAAAACCGCCCCGCTCGAACTGACCGGGATTCGTGCCTTTGGCTTCCGAATTAACATAGGAAAAATAGAACATGGTTGTGTCCGTGGGACGACCGTTAAACTCGAATTCATAGGACTTGTAATCCCGTCGTTTTTCGTCCCAGTTCTCCACGACAAAATAGGATTGGCCCTCTTCATCAACGTAAGCCACATCCTCGATCAGATCACGGGTATGACTTTCCACATAGCGCACCTTGGCCGCATAACGATCGGTCAGCTTGCGATTGTATTCGAGTAACCATTCGTCCTTGTAATAAGGTTTCAGGTCGGGATCATAATCGATCGGGGTGGCTTCACCAGATTGTTCCGACCAATATTCATTCGGATCACCGGTATTGCCATCCTGATCACCCCAGTTGTTGGGATTATGAAGAGCAGCATATCGCTCTTCTTCAGTCATGTTGGCCCATTCTTCACCCGTGGGACCCCACCAACCAAACTTACGATAGGAAAAAGCACTCTGGGTATTGCCCCACTCCGCCAATGACGTACTGACTTCATCATAAAAACGACCGATGCCCATTTTGGCGATATTGACGCCGTCAGAGGTTATATCCCAGGTCACGGTCATTCTCGGTGAGAAAAAGTCAGTCATCGGGATATAAAACAGGGTCCGACCCTCATTGTTCTTGACATCCTGTGTATCCATCCTGAAACCGAGCATGATATTGACGTTTTCCAGGGGGGAATAGGTGTCTTGGACGTAAAAGTTCAAGCCCTCCGTCTCGTTTTCGACTGACATGTCGATACCCTCGAAGTAGTATCTGGGTTGAGACAAATAGGTCGCACCGGCTTCATTCTCTTGAAATTGATACCAGGTCCCACCATCGAAACCGTCACCGAGAAAAACATCCTCATCCTCGCCATACCAATCGATTTCACGTGATGATTTGGTCTGGTACACTCCAAAACCTACTTTCAATTCATGGCTGCCAGCCGCTTCGAAATACTGGGTCCCCTGCAGCAGTAGATCCATTCTCTCGCTGACGTTCTGGTCGGAATTATCGATATTGTTGCTGAATATCCCGGTCGAGATATTTTGATACTGGGCAGCGCCTGTGTCGCCGCTCTCGGATTCCTGACCGCGCGAACGGTCCAGCCATCCGAATTTAAATTCAAGCACAGTGCTCTCGGTCACAATTGACTTATAATCAAAGCGGGCCCGATATTGATCCGAAGCGCGTGAGTAGCGGGCAGAGGGTTCTCGAAGTTCATCAATACCCTGGTTACCCAGATCGGAATCATAATACGTTCCTGACAAGGCAAACAGGTTGTTGGGATTGACCTGATAAGAGAACTTCAAAAATAAATTGTTCTCCCCAGTATCGGATTCTCCGCCTTCCAGAAAAGCTATCTGGTTCCCATCATCATCGGTTACCGTCTTGTTATCCATTTTTTCGGTCATGATTCTCTTGGTATACGATGTAAAGAACCAGAGTTGGTCAGGGATAATCGGACCACCAAGATTGAAATACGGGTTTTGGTCGGTGTATTCCCGCTGCGTATCCCACTCGCCATCGCCCTCGTCCTCTGTCAGAGCATCTGATTCGTAAATCCAGGCCGCTTCACCGGAGTATGTATTTCCTCCACTCTTGGTAACAACATTGACGATTCCGCCCAAAGCCATCCCATATTCCGGATTAAAACCATCGGTAATAATCTGGACTTCATCGATCGCATCGAAGTTCAGGGGAACACCGGTGGTCCTGACATCCGGATCACGGACCGAAAGGCCATCAATCAGATAGTTGTTCCCATACTGACCCTCACCACGAACGCTGGGAAGACCATCACCCGAAGTCCCATCGACCGTATTACTCCGAACACCGGTGATGCCCGGGTCGAATTTCATGATATCACGGAACGAGCGTCCTGAGGGCAGCGATTCCAATTGGCTATTATCGATAAAAGTAGCGACATTTGCAGTTTTGGTATCGATCAAGGGAACAATATCAGCGACGACGACAATTTCCTCTTTCAGTTCTGTGGCCAGTTCTAATGTGGCCGGAACATCGGTTTCCACACCCAGAACGACCGTAATTTTTTCCATTTTGAGTGGACGATAGCCGGCCATATCGAAATTGACCGTATAGACACCAACCGGCAGAATCGGCACGCGATACTTACCATTCTCATCAGTAGCAGCGGATCGGGTACCGATCAGACTGGTGCTGGTAACGGTAATAGATACTCCCGGTATTCCCGTCCCGGAACTGTCCACGACCTTGCCACCAATATTACCGGTTTCAGCTGCCTGGACCAACGCGGTGCCGATCAGGCTAAGACTTGCACACAGAAATAATACAAGCACTTTCTTAACCATACACACTCTCCTTTGGTTTTAGAAAAGGTTTTCCCCAAAACCTTCTCTGGATAATAAATCCTCATATCCCCTCTTGACTTATAAAGGAATTCTTCAAACGAGTCAAGTCTTTTGTGAGTGCCCTGCTATGAGTGATTCCAGATAAAGCAATCACCATAAGGGTCGGCATCCCCCCCTTCCTCAAGCTCGATCGTATTCCCGTCCAATTGTCACGAAATTGGTTTTGGTGTTATGAAATAAATGATCCAGGCAAGCACAATCATTGCCAGGACCAAGCCGACAAACAATACAAAACCTTGAACGAAGGTCGTTTTGATCGAATCATCCTCGTTGCTGACCGCACTGTAAACAAGCGTTACCAGATACGCCAATATCAGAAAAAAAACCTGATTCATAGCCACAATCCATTTGTTTATTTTTTTCTGCCTCGATAGATATCAAGGGCATCAACCATGATCAAATAATTGAAGACACCGGCTACCAGAGTGTACAACATACCGGTTTCATAAAAACGATACGTGATTTCACCCTGGATCGGATAGAAAAGAAGACAGAGAATATAATATAAAACAAGTCCAAGATCAGCCACTGTCCCAAAAAGCGAGATGAAAAAAGTCTGAGTATCCTCACCGCCCGGAACGAAGATGATCCCTTTCATCAACAATCCTCCAATAAAAATTGAAGTCAAACTCAGGAAAAAAAGAAGGCTTTTCCAAACCTTGCCGAGCAGGAGATGACCGGCTCCCGGAACTAACCAGGCTAAAAGGATTATTTGATAAAGAGGGAATCGTGCTCTTACACGTGTATTTTCACTACTCGCTGTTGTCATGCTAGAGTGCGCTCCGTTTCGTGTATTGAAAATGTAAGGCTATCTTTGTAAAATACAAATCAACCTCTCGGGTATAAGCGATTTCAACGACCAGGTCGCGATCGCGTTCTGCGATATTGAATTTCTGCGGATCGAGCCTGATACCAAGTTGTTGAGCGGCGAATTCAATATGTTCCCTGACTACATACATATCGGGTGGTTCCGGGTACACGTCCTTGTTATAGTTGATCAAACCTTGGATTTTGTTCTCGAAACGGGCGTTCTGAAGATACGGTACCCCGAATTTAAAGGCAAGAAACAATACGACGAAAGCAACGAGATAGACCGGTATCATTGCTCGCTTTTCAACCGACATAATAACCTCGAACAGTCTGCATTGTGCCACCCCGTTTTTTTAGGATAAGTATCAGGATCAATGTTAATGGTTTTACCTTACTCTATTTATCGAGTGTTGACAACAAAAAAATTGTCTACCTGAAATTCCTTCATGGACACTCTTCTTCATGCAATGCCATAATGAAGCCATCGTTCGAGGGGATAACCAGGGTCCGTTCTGCCAGGACCGGCGATATGCGATAGTGCCCAGGAAGTGATATTTCGCCGTTTTTTTGCCCTGTAAGAGCATAAAATGAACTGAGTTTTCCTGATTCGGTGATGATGATAAGGTCTGAACCGGCCACCAGGGGAGTTGCATAAACCGGTTCATCCAATTGAAGTGTATAAAGCAGTAGTCCGTTGGTCGCATCAAGTGCGGCCACCATACCGTGAGCGGAAACCACGAAAACAAGGCCATGATAACAGGCTGGTGAAGCATAGATTTCCGTTTGTAGATCATGGACCCAGATTTGCGTACCGGTTTGGGCTTCCAGACCAAAAACCGACCCGTTCGAAGTCACTGCCAAGACTGTTGATCCGCAAACACATGGTGAAGGTCCGTTAGTATCATCTCCAACCAATCTGATAGTACTATCCAGGCCGAATTGGGTTGTATCGTCCCTGAATATGAATTGCCAGATAAGTTGACCATTGTTCAGATCCAAGGCAAAAACGCTGTTTTCGCCCTGGACTATGGCGAGTGTATCTTCGAACAAAGCGGGTGATGATGTGATCCGTTGACCCGAATCAAAGAGCCAACGCCTTATAAAGTGGACCTTTTTCAGAATTTTCTGTTCAAATCCGAGAGCCATGACCGATCCGATCATTGAGGCAGTCACGATCGTATTACCGCCCAAAACGGGAGAAGCGCTGAACGATGATTGGGTTGACTCGCAGCCCCGTTCCTTCAGTTTGTTCAGATCAAAGGCCCGAATTTTGCCATCTTTTCCTGTTATGATGACATACTCATCCGTCAGTAAAGGTGTTGTTAATGCTCCCTGATCCAGAATTACAGAACCCCGTTCTTGGCCAGTCTTCAGATCAAGTACTGTGAGATAGCTTTGGGGCGAGGTCAGGAAGATTTGGCCCTGATGAATGGACACGGGCGAAACCGTTCCTGCGGTGATTGACGCTTTCCAGAGCACTGATAAAGGGAAAGCGATTGATTGGGCACAATAATTCGAATGTTGAGCATCGAAGCCATAACATGGCCTTGATGGGCCCTGTCCCTGTGGATAGCGAATAGTGTTCCGATCAGCCTCAAGCTCTATTCTCTGAGTTCCGGTCTGATTTGGTTGAATAGTGATCTCTCTCGTTATGAAGCCCGGTGCATGTACTCTATATGTATATGTTCCAGGTGGCAAAGTATCGAAAGCCAAAGGTGTCGTCCCTCGATAGCTCGCATTTTCAAAAACATTAAAAGCAGCCTCTTGCGCCGTAAATGACAGATCGAGTTGCGTTTTCGAGTGGCTTCTCGACTGCTGTTGTTTCGGTTCGACTGGACCGCGATGTTGCTCAGGTCCATACTTGCTCGGAATGGTAATGATTTTGTCAGGTCCAGGCTTGAAAATATAATCTTTCAGCGTTGAGGGCATGATCCAGAAAGAGACAAAGGCTAAAGCCAATATACCAAGAACGGTATAAATCAGTTTCATTGGCCAATGTTTCCGGCTCCCATACTCCTGAGCCAGAAGCTCTTCGATCGACTCATCAAGCTCATCATCGCAGTGGTCCGTATCGATCACGGGTTTCGGAATTGTATGATTGATTGATGACTTCCGATCGAGATTTTGAAGTGCCTCAGCAAGATCGGGATAAGTGGTGAACCGGTCTGCTGGCTCGAGTGCAAACGCTTTTGTGAAGAAGTCGTCATAACACTCTGAAAGATTGATTTTGAGCTTTGTTGGTGGATTGAAGTTCAACTGACCCGGCAGAAAATGGACCTGTTCACCAAAAGGATAACGGTCGACCAAGGCCCGGTACATCAGGACACAGACAGTGAAAATATCATCCGGTGGCGTAGTGGGTTGACCCGCCAACTGTTCAGGTGAAAGATAGCGAGTATCGCGGATATCGCCATAGCCCTTCTGGAGCATGAAATCATAAAGAGCTGTCATTTCAGCATCTGTCAGAATCGGTTCTAATTCAGGCGTCAACAAAACATTCGTTACCCTGATATTACCGTGGACAAAACGGGCAGAAGAAAGATGCTCCAAAACCCGGACTATTTTCAGGAACACTTCGATCAGGTGGTCTTGGATCAAACGGGGTTGGTCCGAGAGGAATTCGAGCATCGGTCGAGCGTGCAACTCTTTCGTTTCGATGAAGAAGCCCAGGTCAGTCAGGCCGGCCTGGACAGTAACGGCATAATGAATTTCATCAAGTGCGCGGGAGGAAAGACAACGTTCAAAGAAAAGTCGCTTGACCAAATCCCGGTGCTCAGGCAGAAGATCAGGGAGTCCGGAGATCAGTTTGAGTCGAACGACCTCCTGGTTATCCGTTCGAACCGCCCTGAAAACACGTCCTACCGGACCTTGCCCTATGAAAGCAATGTTATGATAGCCGTCTTGTTTCAAAGCGTGACTCGATTTACCTGCCGCATTCACTGGTTTCGATTAGCCAAGGCGGAACTGCTCTTTTCCGGCGAAAAACACGGCTTACCGAATGATTTTAAAAAACCTGTTCCACCTGATTTTTGTCCAGAGCGGGCCTCGATTATCATTTATGGATAGATAAATCAAAAAAGCTTTACCCTTGATCAAATCCTGATCGAGTAATCCCCAATATCTGCTGTCCTGGCTGTTATATCGGTTATCGCCCATCATGAAATACTTGTGCTCAGGTATTTTTCGGGGACCGTATCGATTATAAATTTGGGAAAGGTTTCGCCCCATGGACGATTGGAGCTGCCTCTCGTCTTTTTTCACAAACGGCTCATCCCGGATAACATTATTGATTTTGACTTCATCACCCCTGATATACAGAGTATCATCTCCCTTGGCAATGCAACGCTTGATAAAATCGCGATTGGGTTCTTTGGGATACTTGAAGACAATAATATCATTTCGTTCAGGGGCATGATGCGGAAAGAGTGAAAAACCGACATAGGGCAGACCTGTTTCATAAATGAATTTATTGACCAGAATGTGGTCTCCCACTAAAAGCGTATCTTTCATCGAGCCGGATGGGATTTTAAAAGCTTGAAAAATGAAAGTACGAACGAGTAAGGCCAGTATCAGAGCGACCACAATAGCTTCTACATTCTCACGCAAGGCCGTTTTAGGATGATGGTCCGATGGAGACCGTTTCCGACCCGAATCAGCCTGCTTTTTGAATTGATCACGTGGCGTAGGTTTTTCCAGTGAGACTGCTTCATGCGACTGTTGTCCTGTCATGCGTTCCACCTCGTTTGGTCTGATTTTATCTCAAGTTACACCCACATGTCAATACTAACTTTACCATTACATTCTGACTGATGATCTGATTGGCTTATTACGATTTGTATAATGATTCGATTAAAGAAAGGGCCGATTTATCACTCGAATTCATTTTATCAAGTAAATGGGCAGTGATGAGTGCCATCCCTCCCAATTTGCTGAGTATCTCAAGTAATTGAAGCGTTACATCGCTCATCTTGGTGATCTGAGGCAGAAACGAAAATATCACAATGACGCCAAGCAAATCATTGTTCAGCATCAAGGGGACAGCAATAACAGGTTCCTGATCGAGACGAGACTTGATCTGGTCCATGTCCGTAAGATACAATTCCCCTTTATGGAGCTGTTCAGTTATGGCTTGAGCAAATGTGTGTTTTTTAGTCTGGTCAGGCGAGAGTAATGATTTGAAAGTCCCCGTCTCAGGTATATATAAAAAGAGTTCGAATTTCTCAGCACCGACCAGATTTTCAATGATATCACACAAAACATTTGAAAAACCCGATACGGTATTCCTGGTAAAAAGCTGATACACAGCCACAAACAAGTTTGAAAGGGACAAATAGTCCTCTTCGCGTTGACTGTAACGTTGGCCGAGTTCATTGAAATCGAGCTGTACTTCCTTCAAATGGTTCTTCAATAAATCATATTTGCTGAGAAATTGGCTTTTAATGCTTTCGATATAATAAAATTCATCGAGTAAACTGTCGAGTTCATTGATCAAAATCTGTTTAGAAGGTTGACGGTTTTGGGCGACCGTGTTGTGATAATCCTGACGTTGACTTGGGCTTGTGAACAGAAAAGAGGCCAGAGAATGCGTGTCTTTATTGATCAGATTCTCGATAAAAAAGAGGGCTTCACGGTTCAAATTGATGAATTGAACACGTAGATCATAAGTCTCCTGCTCACCAGTACTGCTTTTTGCTTTATAAATAATCTTGCCCATGGTTCTAATAGGTCGATAACCACCTTCAAAAGGAACACTGAAGACAAATTCGTACTGTTCCAATTTTTTGACATTCTCGCTGGTGACAATATGGGCACCGCCGATGCTCAGGTCCTTGATGATACCGGTGAAGTGATCATCTGCCTTGCCAAAATCGATCTCGATATCGAGCGGAATCCGAGGCGTTGAACGCTTTTTGACGTGGTCTGAAAGCGAGGCAACTTTCCAAATCAGAGTCCGATTGTCAATCGGTTTGGTGATATAATCATCGGCCCCGAGTTTCAGAGCATATTCCACATCTGTTTCACGTCCTCTCGTCGTCACGACTATGACCGGGATATTCCGGAGACGATCATCATTTTTTAGCAAGACCAGAAGTTCGAATCCATTCATGACCGGCATATTGATATCGAGCAAAATCAAATCCGGATGGTGTGTCTTTGCCAATTCAAGGGCAACTTTCCCATTTCTGGCCTCGAAAATCGTGTATTCCTGATCGCTGAGTATGTTCTTTTCAAGCTCAAGAAAAACCTTGGAATCGTCAACGAGTAAAATAACACTTTTCAATGTCAGCCCCTCACTCTCTCCACGTGCTTGTGGACCGGATCAGTCTAACAAAAGTACATTATCACCTATATAGTAAAACGGCCAAGGAAAGTAAACATGTTTGTGCGAATTCAGGCAGAATACACCTGGAATCGTGTGGGCCGTACGATTTACTCCGATTTAGCCGGACTGATTGAAATTCATGAGAAAATAGTGTATTTTCCATACAGAATATCCATTGCTAACTCGAGAAGCATGATGATCAAAAAAACTTCGAAACGTGAAGATTCAATTCGAATGGGAGAGCCCAGGATTTACTATATTGGCTTGCTCCATTTTTCCAGTGAACCGGGAGCGGAAGTCGAGCATGTCCTGAATGGATTGGGACCTTTTTACAATAGTCGGCAGGAACTGATTAAGATCAGGGCTGAACATATCAGGATCCATGAGATTCCTGTCGATTATCAGACCAGATATAATTTGATAATCGATCGTTCTTCACATCGTCTGTCATCAGCCGTGGGCATTCTAAAGATGTTTGCGTTTCGCGGTGTTTCCATCGTCAATAACCCGCTGAGTTTCTGGTGGTTTGTCGATAACAAGGATGCAGCCTACGGCATGATGAGAGATCTTGGACTTCGTGTCCCGGTAACATATCTTTTACCCCAGCATACAACACCCTATCTTCAGGAAAAGGAATTCGTGTATCACGAATTTTTCGATTGGAACAAGATGATGAGCGATATCGGTTTCCCTTGTTTCATTAAACCCGCAAACGGGAGAGGTGCTTTCGGATGCAATCGAGCTGAGAACATGGACAAACTCCTCCAGTTTTATAATAATAGCGGCAGTCGGGTTATGATGGTTCAGCAGGCGATTTCGTCCCCATTTCCTTGGCATCTTCGCTGCCTATGCATCGGTCGGAAAATAACACCTATGAAATTCGTTTTTCGGAAATACGATCTTGCAGAATATATTTATGATCGAGATTTCCTTGAACCCTCAACGGAAAAACTGGTGATCGAACAGGCCCAGATAATAAACCGTGCTTTCGGCTACGAAATCAATACGGTTGAATTCATCATCGATCATGAAGGTATTCCTTGGGCTATCGATTTTAACAATCCAGTACCTGACGGACGCCGTGATAAACTCGGTGATGCTTATTTTTCCGATTATGTTGATGGCTTGGTTTCGCTCAGCCTCGATAAGGCTTTCCAAGATGAACCCTCTCCCTTCTTACCACCACTGAACGAATATGCCGAAATTGCTCGGCGTCCCATTCCGCATGAGCACCGATATCTTTTAGCCCTCGAACAAGCACAGACATACTATGATTTCAAGCGGCCCATGGCCTTTCAGCATGATTTGAACAATCCTGATCAGGGCTGATTGATCAAGCCGTTTTCTGCCATCAGGACCGGTATGCTTGACAAGAAGAATGACATTGAATACATGCATAAAGTGCAAAAAAAAAGATGAATCCGCGGGCCTTAAGATATAGTGAAAAGTGTATGGAATCGATGAAAATACAACTCAATTTCGTGTCTTGGATCAGATGGCTCATACAAAAGCTGATTCTGATTATCGTTCAGCTTTCGCGTTTTATCAATCGTCGCAAAATCGTGTCGAATCCCGGTAAAATCCTACTGGTCAAAACACATGCAATCGGTGATGTCCTATTGACAACTCCATCCATAGTCGCTTTACGTCATTTGTTTCCCGAAGCCCAGATTTATGCACTTGTCGGTAATTGGTCGCGACCGGTCCTGGAATACAATCCCCATCTGACGGGATTGATCAGTTTCGATGACAGCATCCTGTTTCATTATAAGATACTAGCTATTTTTAAATTAATCAGACGCATCAAAAAGGAGAAATTCGATTGGGCCTTTATTTTTCAGCCATCAACCATGGTCCACTTGTTAATCATGTTTTCGGGTATACCGTATCGGATCGGCTTCGATAACCAGGGTAGCGGTAAAACGTTGAATAAGGCAGTAGCTTGGGACATACGCGACCATACCTACATAGCCGAAAAATTCTTGGAATTGATCCAGGTCGTGGGTAGCAGAGAAACACGAGTAAAACTCGAGTTTTTTCTTTCGCCTCAGGATATCGAGTTTTCGAAGAATTTTTATCGGGAACACAAACGTGTCCTCGAACAGAGTGGGGCAATCATCGGTTTGTGTCCGGGCGGTGGTGTCAATCCACGGGACCGAGTCATGGCCAAATTGTGGCCGATTGATCGGTACGTTTCTCTTCTGGAACATCTCTCCAAACAGACTGAGGCCTGTTTTATCGTTTTCGGCCTGGCTGAGGACCAGATTTATCTTAAAAGACTCATCCGCAATTGCCAACCTTTTGCTGACAGGATCATCGATGCATGTATGAAAACGACCCTCCATCAGTTGGGTGCTCTCTTTATGAAATGTGACCTGATCATTACCAACGATTCAGCCCCGTTGCATGTGGCCGTAGCTCTCGGGGTACCGACTGTATCGATTTTCGGCCCGACGAATCATCGCGTGTTGTTACCAGCCCATACGCGACACCAAGCCATTCAAAGCACATTGAATTGCAGTCCATGCTATCATAACAGCCCCTTTCCAGGCTGTATTCATGTTCGTTGCATGGAAGATATCTCAGTGCAAACTGTGGTGGAGCGTACATTGTCACATCTGAGAAAGACCTCATGATCAGCGTCATTATTCCAGCATATAACGCCGAGGGCCATATCAGCCAATGCCTGAGCGCAATTGCAGCTCAATGGCAGACCTTGATTCCCCGTGAGGTCATCGTTGTCAGTGACGGTTCAACCGATCAGACAGTCTCGATTGCCCGCGAACTCGGGGCCCGTGTTTTCGAAATAGCGCATCAGGGACCTGCTGCAGCCAGAAATTTCGGGGCGGAACAGGCCCAAGGCGACATTCTCATTTTTACCGATGCTGACTGTAGACCAGATGTCGGATGGGTCGATCACATGACCCGGCCTTTTGACGATCCTGATGTGGTCGGGGTTATGGGAAGATACAAAACCAATCAGACCGGTTTGACGGCCCGCTTTGCCCAGGCTGAATTCGAGGACCGCTATCACCGTATGGTCAGACTTCCCCGGATCGACCTGATCGCGACATACTCCGCTGCCTTTCGACGATCGGTTTTTTTGTCGGAGGGCGGTTTTAATACTTCCTTTGCACGAGCCGATAATGAAGATGTCGAGTTTTCCTATCGTCTGGCTCGTAAAGGCCATAAACTTGTTTTTACACCGGAAGCCTGTGTGTTTCATCCTCATCCTGCCCGTTTGACCAAATATCTGAGGCAAAAATTCGGACGAGCAGCCTGGCGGATGGTTGTATATTCATTTCATCCCACCAAGGCGATCAAGGATACCTATACCCCCTTGTCACTTAAAATCCAGATAATTTTGGCTTGGCCTCTGCTGGTCCTGGCCGTGATGGCAGTTATCTGGCCCTTCTGGAGACTGTTTTTCGCTTTAACCCTCCTCTTGTTTCTGAGTACTTGTCTGCCCTTTATCAGAAATATCTGGCATCTGAATTACCTCGTGGCGGTTGTGTCACCCCTTTTCCTTTTTCTGCGCTCACTTGCTTTTGGCTTGGGAATCGTCAGGGGACTGTACATGGTTTGGAGAGGTAGACCATGAAGAAAATAAAGGACTCCAGCCAGATAAACAATTTTCATGCTCTCATATCCGCACTTCTTCTGACCGCGGATATCGGTTGTCTCTTTCTCAGTATGGCCCTGGCTTACGCGATTCGCTTCAAAACGACCCTCTTTACCGATTTACCCTATCATCTGATGACCCTTGAACCAGCTCAATTTTTTCCAGGTGAACTCGGTGGACCTATATCGCATGAGAAAATTTATGTTCTGACTGCTTTTATTATTGTGCCATTATGGCTTTTTTTGTTTAAATATTATGGCCTCTATCGCGAAAAGAGGAGCGCAGATCGTATCGAAAATTGGCTTCTTATCAGCAAGACCATTACCATCGGGACCTTGGTCCTTTTGGTAGCATCATTTTTCATTCGAGCATTCATCTATTCGCGAATTGTGGTCCTCATATTCTGGATACTCAATATCGTTTTAACGACAACTGCTCGGGTCATCATTAGGAATTATGAAGCCCAACTGCGCAAGAAAGGTTACGATATTCGGAAAGTCATCCTCTATGGTCACAGTCCGATCGGGGATGTTCTTTACAATGATATTACCTCAATCCCGAACCTGGGCTATCGTTTTATAGGTTGGGTCGATGATGACCCACCCAGGGAACGTGAAATTCTCGGGTCCTTCCGCGAATTACCTCAACTGGTCAAGCACCACAGTCCCCTTGATGTTTTTGTAGTCGATCCAAACATTCCACGGGCCAGAATAATGGAAGCGATTTCCGAATGTGAAGGTTTACATGCTCGGTTTAAAATTGTCTCGAATCTTTTTGATATGATGACTTCAAAGAATATAGAAACCATCAGTGGTTTTCCCGTCCTGGAATTCGGTGAGGGCGAATTTTCACCATGGAAATGCAAGTTCAAACGCATCTTTGATATTACTCTTTCAATCTTTGCCCTGATTATCCTATCACCACTTTTTTTAGCAATTATGCTCCTTATTCGCATAACCGGGAATGGACCTATCATTTTCAAACAGACCCGGATCGGTCAAGCAGGAGTATCTTTTACCATATATAAGTTTCCCTCGATGTATCCTGATACGGATCCGTATCTCCCCTCACCTACTTCCCTGAAAGATTCGCGGATTACACCACTCGGTCGGTTTTTACGCCGGACTTCGCTCGATGAATTACCCCAATTTATTAATGTTCTGAAGGGAGAGATGAGTATCGTCGGCCCGAGACCGGAGATGCCTTTTCTCGTCGCGCAGCAGACATCATGGCAGCGGAAGAGAATGCAGGTCAGGCCAGGCATGACCGGCGTCTGGCAAACCATGGGTCGGAGCGATTTACCGCTTCAGGACCATCTCGAATTCGACCTTTATTATCTGAGAAATCAATCTCTGTTTTATGATATCCAGATCATTTTACGCACGATTCTGGTCGTCATTTTCGGGAAAGGGGCGTATTGATCAGGTCCTGTATTTGGGAGAGTTGAGATACTTTTCCTGGACCAGAAGCAGGGCATCGTGCCTGGAATGGAGCAGACCGTCAAGTTGAAGATCGAGGATATGAGCGATGATTTCCTGGTAGATCGGACCACGCGGAATGCCCAGTTTTATCAGGTCTTTTCCAGAAATGAAGCAGGTTTGCCAGCGCAAATAAGTGATGTAGTGCGAAATGTGACGCTTGATTTTTTCGGTTTCAGATTTGGCCATGAAAAACAGGACTGCTTCAAGGGCATAGGGTTTGAGCAGCCGGTAAAGTGCGCTCGGTAAGCTTTCAGGTTGGTCCTCGAGCGTTCCCAACACGATTCTTTCCGCATTCTTCGCTTGATCGATCAGAACACGAAGCCGTTTGGGAATTTCCAGACTATGGCTGAGTTCCTGAATTTCTAAAACCGAACAATCGTGGACAAGACCGATAAAATAGACCATCCAGCCTTCGAGCGGAGAATCGCTGTAGAGTAGATTGTACCAGAGCAGGACCTCCTGGATCCTTTTGAAGAGCGGCTTGATCCGATCGAGAATGATCCCGGGCAAAACAAAACGCAGCACATCGAATTCTTTCATCCGCAGCAATGGCTTCAAAGGTTCTACTTCCAGCAACATCAGTTTGAGTTCGTGCATCATCCTTTTGCCTGACAGGTCTTTGATCAAATGATGCGAGACCGCCGTTTCAATGAAATGCAGGGTCTGTTTTCCGATCGTGCAATCGAAACGACTTTCAAAACGAATAGCCCGGAAAATCCTGGAGGGGTCTTCGATGAAACTCAAACCATGTAAGACCCGGATGGTTTTTTCTTTGATGTCTCGCTGACTCCCAAAGAAATCGAGCAGATCGCCGAAAGAATGACGATTGAGACACATGGCCAGAGTATTGATCGTAAAATCCCGACGATAAAGGTCCTGCTTGAGTGAACTGATCTGGATTTTCGGCAAAGCGGCTGGTTTGGGATAAAACTCTGTCCGGGCTGTGGCAACATCGAATTTGTAACCGTCAGGACAGATAATAACCGCCGTTTCAAACTTCTTGTGAACTTTAACGCGTGCTCCCAGAGCTGCAGCGAGCTGTCTGGTGAATTCAACGACTTCCCCCTCAATGACAATATCGATATCAGAATTCTCTACGCGGAGAAACAGATCACGGACAAAGCCACCGACCACGTAAACATTGATCGAACATTTATCGCCTATTTCACCGATTTTGATCAGAAGTTGCAGGATTTCCTCGGAAATCCGCTCTCGCAGAAGTGAACGGATATTCTTGCGGGTCTTCACTTCAGCGACCGAATTGGTCGTGTTCTCAGGCACATTCTCATCATATATTCTGCGTAAAATATCGGTCCGGGTAATGACCCCGACCACCTTCTTTTCTTCAACAACAGGTAAAAACCGGGTGTTATTGGCAATCATCAGCTGTTGCGCAATAATGGCCAGAGCAGTATGCTCAACCGGGTAGATTTCGGTCGACATGTAATCACGAACCAGGTGGTCCGAAAGCTTATGATAAATTGCTTTATCCACAATCTGACGTGAAATGAGTCCAACCAGATAATCGTTGTCTTCGACAGGTAAGGTATTGATAGAATACTGATTCATCAGCACCGCCGCATGGGCCAGGCTATCATCGGCGAACACCGTCCAAACTGGCGAACTCATAATATCCCGGGCAGTCAACTGGTGAGGAATGTTTTCACTCAACAATCGTAGGAGTTGCTGTCGGGCTTCAATGAGTGTCAGGTCCCTGATCGAGGCTGAAGCCGCTGAAGGATGTCCGCCTCCGCCAAAGGCCTTGGCGTAGTAACTGACATCGACATGACTGACCCGGGAGCGGGCAATAAAACTCATCCTGTCGCCTAAACGCACGATCAGAAACAAGACCGATATAGTAAACATGGCATCAAGTTTATGGGCCAGAACGGCCAGATCGCTGAAATAGTCCTCGATCGAAGCTGTGGCAATGGTGATTGCCTGACCGTTGATGACAATGTTTTCCAGACCATCGATCAACTTATTCAATATCCTGATATGTTCGGGCGTCATATCTTTTTGAGTAAACTGGGCGATACAAGCCAGATCGGCACCCTGTTCGATCAGGAATGAAGCTGCTTGCAGGTCACGAGGCCGGGTCGAGCTGAAGATGAAATTGCCCGTGTCTTCATAGATGGCCAGGGCCATTGCCGTTGCCTCGTCCGGTGTTATGGCTATTGCGCGTTCACGCAATAGCTCAGTAAAGAGTGTGGTCGTAGCACCGATTTCCTCGATATGCTCAAGCTTACCCGACACATCATCACTGGAAGGTGGGTGATGATCATAAATATGCAATTCCATTCGTCCCGCTTTAATGAAACTGGAGACTTCACCAAGACGGGTCAGACTTCGCGTATCGACAATGATCAATTGTTTGACTTGTGACCAGTCCACCGCTTTGATCTTCAAAAAGGGCAGTTCAAGTGGACTATGAGCCAGAAAGTCACGGACATTCTTCTCCTGAGAACCACTGAAAAGGAGCCGGGCTTTCGGATACAATTTCAAAGCCGCAATCATGGAACCGAGGCTGTCAAAATCAGCATTGATATGAGTCGTAATAATTTGCATCGTTCAGATACCATTGACGTAATGGTTGAGTCCCGTTATTGTCTACTGAAATGGATGATATTTGGCATAAATCTCTTGTAGTCTTTCTTGAGCAATATGGGTATAGAGCTCAGTCGTCGTAATATCGGCATGGCCAAGCAGCATTTGGACCGACCTCAGGTCTGCACCTCTTTCAAGCAGATGGGTCGCAAACGAATGACGTAAAATATGTGGTGATATCTTTTTGTTGAGACCAAGGTCCCGGGCATATTTCTTGATGATTTTCCAGAAAGCTTGTCGGGTCATGGCCCGGCCCTGATGACTCAAATAGAGATCGTCGGAGAGACGACGATTGGTCAAAAAACCGCGTGCCTCCTGAAGGTAACGATCCAACCAATCAAGAGCGTGAGCACCCAGAGGCACAATTCGCTCTTTGGCCCCTTTACCGAAGCAACGGACAAAGCCAACTTCGAGATTGACCTCGGACAGCTTGAGCGAAACAAGTTCGCTTACCCGCAAGCCTGTCGCGTACAATGTCTCGAGCATACTCTTGTCCCGGAGACCAAGTCGTGTCCCCACATCAGGCGCCGAGAGCAGACGATCGACTTCAGCAATATCGAGTACATCCGGCAGTTTCCGGGCAAGTCGAGGTGCTTCTATGGTTTCAGCAGGATCATCTGCAATAAGCCGCTCGAACTGACCGAAACGGAAAAAACTTTTGATGACAGAAATCCGTCGGGCTATGCTTCGTGCTGAAATACCCTGTTTACGCTCGGATAACAGAAACTCGAGCAAGTCTGTCTTCTTGACCTGTTCACATTCCCGGACTCCCCGCGATTCAAGAAAGACAATCAGTTTCTTCAGATCGGAATGATATGCAGAACTGGATTGAGCCGACAGGCCCTTCTCGACACGAAGATAATCCAGATACAACTCGATGAAATGAATCAATGAAACCATCATGGTGACTCGACTATCAGGGTAACAGGACCATCATTTACCAGGGCTACAGCCATCATCGCTCCAAAAACACCTTCAGCGGTCGTGACCCCATGGGCCTGAACGGATTCGATAAAATAATGATATAATGGAATGGCCCGCCCCGGTTCCGCAGCCTTGACGAAACTGGGACGGCGACCCTTGCGACAGTCCCCATGAAGCGTGAATTGCGATACAATCAGCATCTCTCCGGAAACATCCAGGAGTGATCTGTTCATTTTGTTGTCCGTATCGTTGAAGATGCGTAAATTGACCAGTTTATCAGCCAACCAGGCGGCTTGTTCGGTTGTATCATCACGGGCGATACCCAACAACACCACCAATCCCGGTCCGATCCGACCGACACATTCACGCTCGATCGTGACCGACCCTTCACAAACACGTTGGACCACTGCCAGCATCTAAGCATCCTCTCTTGAAATACTCATATATTCAACAATCAAAATGGCTTATCGGGATTGTCCGATTCGATTGGCACCTTGCCGGACACTCGTATGGCCTTTGAAAAGAAGAATAGCAGCCCCATAACTGACAGGATTGACCAGAGCAAGCCCCAAACAATAGCCGGAATTCCCGTCTGTGAAGCCAGTATATCAGCATCACTCCCTCGAGATTCTAAAGTCAATAAATCCTGTTTGATATCCAGGACCGCGTAAAGAACACTAGTCAGACCAATGAACATCATGACCAGTTGATTGAGTTGCTGAGAAGCATAGAGGGCCAGCACGATCAAAACCGCGGCAAAAGGAACGGAAAAGAGCCAGCCGGACCCGATCGGGATATAAAAGAGCATTACCAGGATGACCATGAGCCCGAGACAAAAAGAAACAATGTGACTGAATCGGGTCCGGGCCGTCAGGACTAAAATCAGACCGCCCAGAACCAGGCTGCCCAGATAACCGGCACTGGCCACCAGAAACCGATTACCTCCGCGAGTGGTACATAATCCGCCGATCCTGTAATCAAGTTCAATGGACTCAATACTTCCGCCGGTCAATGCCGCCATCAGCCCGTGAGACAACTCATGCAGCAAAACGACGAATAACTTGACCGGATAAACCAGTACGCTGTTCCAAAAGAAAAACACAAAGACCAGGAACAGACCTAAAATTGCGATCCTCTTCCAATCAAGGAGCATAGCTTCCCGGGTCATCTCATTCTCCTCGAGAAATGAGCAATTGTCCACACTCGGGTGCAGAACAACTACTCTGGATTGTATGCCTGGATTTCAGCCCGATCTGTTCGTTCTTTTCCTTTTCTTATAGCATCCATACAGAGATTCAAAGATACGGGTCGGTCCGGGACGGCTCATGAACATGACCACACAACGCAGGGTTAAAATCCGTAAGAGAAAAAGCGGTGCGTTTCGAGCAAAAAGAGCAAAGACTAGGTTGATATATGTCCCGCGACGATGATGATACTCCTTGATCGGCTCCAATTCACCAGCTTCAGCCAAGAATCTGTCCCGGATCGCCTGTTTGTACAATTCCGTCTCCGGAAAAAGCACCAATGAAAATACCTGGATATGATGTGGACGCGGTAACTCGAGCAGAAGTCTGAAAGTATCGTGGAAATCTTCAGGGCGTTCGTAAGGATTGTCAATAATTATATCATAGGTTGGCGGGATCATGTCCTCCTGAAACGAATGAAGGATACGGGCTGCGCTGATGATCTTCTCGTTCCTGATCTTTCGTTGATAGAGCCGCTGAGTCCGCTCTGATCCTGTCTGAATACCCATCTGAATACCATATAAACCGCTACCAGTCAAAGCCTCCATCTTCTCCGGGGTGATCGTCGTCGGACTGCCTAAACAGAAAAAAGGAAGATGGACCTTCTCACGGTATAAAGTAGCAAAATCGTTGATCTCATGTATATTGGCCGCAAAAAAAGAATCATCGGAAAAACCAATCTCTTGAATGAAAGGATAGCGACTACAAATCGTTTCAAGCTCAGCAACAATATGCGTATTGCTCCGACGACGCAAATAATTCTTGCCACCGTAGAGCTCACGTAAACTATTGTTGCAGCAGTAGGTGCAATTATGAGGACAGCCACGGGTCGCAATCGTCTGATAGGCGATCCTGTTCCGTATTCCCGAAATATAACCCCGGAGCATATGCACCGCAAGCAAATCCTGGTCCATCTTCTGAAATCGACCCTGCTCAAAAGAGAAAATATGATCATCATTCAGGGTATAATCGGGGAAGGGCAGCGTATCCAGTTCACGAATAAGCGGTCTGACAGGGTTTCTTATGGTTGAATTGCCTTGACGAAAGCAGAAATTGGCAACCTGATGATAATCACGACCCTGATGCATGACCTGGACAAAATCGAGCAAGGCATGCTCACCTTCACCCAGACAAACAGCATCAGCATAGTCCAGACATTGTTCAGGTCGAATAGTCGGGTGAATCCCACCCCAGATAATGAGTGTGTCTGACCGTATCTTTCTCCTGAGCCCCTCAGTCAACGTCACGGCCCGGACCCGATAATTTGACATGAGTGATATCCCAACCAGATCAGTGTCCCTGAGCAGTTCTGAACACTGATCGATAATCGCAGCTTCATCAGCACCCCAGGAGTCACCGAGCGTGGACAATTCCGGTCGGTTTTCCGGAATAAAGACCAATCGAACGGCGAAACCATTGCTCTTCATTGTCGCCGCTAATGAACGGACACCTAACGAAGTAATATCTGAATATGGCGAAATAAGTGTTAAATGCATCTTTTTCCCCTCGAAGTGCATTATCCGGATGGACCATTTCCGAACTGGATATCTCCTTTTCTATATATCAGTGGTTAGTCAGACTAAGTGGGACAGAAATATTGAGGCCAAGCCCAGATATGTAAAAAAGCCTACCAGATCAGTTGTGGCTGTCACAAAAATGTTTGAGGCAATTGCCGGGTCAAAACCGAGATATTTCAAGGTCATGGGCACGATAGAACCGATCAGTGCCGCAATAATGAAATTGAAAACCATAGCTAAACCAACGATCAATCCCAGGGCCAACGGCCCCTGCCAGAAGACTGCCACCAAAGCTACCACTAAACCCACGGCCAAGCCATTGGTCAAACCAACGAGACTCTCCTTGAGAATGACGCGCCTGGCGGAACTTATTTGGACCTCACCCAAAGCAATACCGCGAACGATAACCGTCAAGGTCTGTGCACCGGTATTGCCGCTGAGACCCGCAATGACCGGCATAAAAAAAGCCAAAGCGACCATCTGATCTATGACCTCACTGAAAAAACTGATGACCAGTGCACCTGCCATAGCGGTACAGATATTGATCGACATCCAGGGTAAACGTTTCCGGACAGATTGGAGTGGTTTGACAAAAACCCGGTCCGCAACATCCAGGCCGGCTATTTTGTACATCTCTTCAGTCGTCTCATCCTGCAGGACCTCGATGATACTATCGATCGACACAACTCCCCGTAAAACGTTCAAATCGTCAACAACGGGAATGGATAAAAGATTATAACGGGTTATCACCTCAGCTATTTCCTGTTTCGAGGCTTCGAGCAGGACGCTTATGACATCTCGGTCCATTATTTCGGCTAATGTTCGCCCCGGGTCCACGAGCAATAATTGGTGAATCGGAACGACACCAACCAACTTAGCCAGCTCATCGATGACATAAACATAAAATGCGGATACTTCACCACCCATCTGACGCGGATACTCGAGGGCCACCTTGACTTTTGTTTCACTCGGTAACGCGAAAAAATCCGTTGACATCAAATCAGCAGCACTGTCTTCAGGGTGAAGCAAAAGATCAGATAAATGCGTTGATTTTTCCCGCTCGATTAATGATAATAACCGCTGGCTCCGTTCTTCAGGGATAAACCTCAATAATGACTTGGATTCCTGCTCGCTCATCCGCCGAATGAGCGTGATCAGTTTTGTATCCTCAAAACGCTTCAGTAAATCCTGGGCCAAATATTTCGGTAATCCAATCAAGGTCTTACCGGCCTTCTTCAGCTCGAACAATACTTCCAGAAAATCGCATTGCTCCGCCGGCAGTAAATTCATCATTATCATTTCAATGTCGGCACTATGCAGCCTGTTCACCATCTTCATCAGCTTTTTACGATCGCCAGAACGCAATAACTTAGCCACAATGAAATTCAACTGGGTCCCTGAAAACATCCCGACCTCTTTCAGCTCTGATACATAATGCTCTGTTAACCCCGATGTTACATCCCCGAATAGCCGACGCTCATAAAGTAACACAGGTGATAGAAGAACTTCAACCTCAAAGAGAATATTCTTGGTGCATGATCATTATCTCTTCGAGCATTCCTGTCTTCAAAAGAACGCTTCATGTGACTGGAACCAAAGCGTGCTATGGCCTTTTTATTATATGTTTTACTCGTTTACCAGGGCAGTGCTGGCACACGCTGAGGGAAACTGGATATTAGGAATACCCATGTTATTCGGGAACAGGAAGAGGAAATCGATGTATTCGATCGAATTGCAACCTAAGTCTCGCTCAAAAAACTGAACGGCAGACCATGGAAATTTTGGGGTTACTTGCCTTACTCAATCACCGGTGCTGTCTCATCAAGCGGAATACCACCGTTATCACTCATGCGGATCACACCCGTTTCATCGATATAATAACTGCGTATTCCAGTTGACTTATAGACAAGCGGCCAGGCTGTCGCACTCCAACCATAATACTGACTATTCCCACCAATACAGCCTGCTTCTAATTGAAAAGTATAACCACCTTTTACACCCAGCGCTATATCGGGATTCAAAAAACCAACTTGACCAGCTCCGTTTCCATCCCCTAGATTGTCAAGGTTTGTAGAATACGTGTGCGGTGAAGAATTGATAAAATAATCAGTCTGGGCCGTCGCAATGGATTTGATGCTGGCTGCCGCCGAAGTCTCGTATGCCGATATTCTCGAACGGATCAAATTGGGGATCGCGAGTGCAGCAATGATGCCTATTATTGCCACGACGACCAATAACTCGATCAAGGTAAAACCTTTCGGCCCTGTAAGGCTTCCTCGAAATGGCTTTTTACATTGCATGACCTGCTCCCTCTTTTCATTTGTGTTCTTGGTCCTCATCCTCAAATCTGCAAAACATATGCCACATTATGCATGATCGCGGTCCTGGGACCATCAGGTTGAGGCTGTTTTTAGTTTATCTTATAAATGAATGAGTTAGGCGACAAGAGCCTTTTCAGCGAAGCCTGGTCCAACCGGAGCATTTTGTCCGATTAGGCTATTTTTGTTCCCCATTTTGTTCCGACTGACAAAAATTGTCAGTTGAAAGGTGGCCACTGTGCTGAGGACGAATCAAGGCAGCAACATGTGTCAATAGATCAAGGTTGGGTTTGAGTGTAATCGAGTTCGGAGCCGAGCAGGCTGTGGGGGATGAGGTAGATGATAAGCATGAGTCCGGCAGCTACCAGTATCCAGCCTGGTCTTTTTTTGTTCTTGAGGTTGAGAGCCAGGGCCGCGATCCAACCAAAGAAGGCGATTATGGTTTTGTTGTCAGTCAGATCATGGCCGAAAGGCAGGCCGGTCCAGAAATCGCCGAAGGCATATTTTTGAATGATCGGACCGAGAAACATGCCCCCAATGCAAAAAAAGACGATAGTCCATATCATCAGATTGAAGGCGTGTGGGCGTTTACAGAGGACTTCCAGGGCAGTTCGATTGGATACAATCATAGCCAGAAACATGAACAGGATGTGAGGCAAGAGCACGGCGAGCGGGACATCGCCCTTGTACCGGAGTATTACTGGATCATCACCGGACAGGGAATAGGTCTGCTGGCCATTGTTCAGGAGGACATAGTAGCTGAGTTTGCCAGCCGGCGGTTGTCGGGGCAGATTTGCGGACAGGGTGCTCCCCTTTCGTTCGAGTGGAACGATTGACCATGAGTCATAGGATTTGAACCGGCGGAATTTGATCCAACCGGTAATGCTTTGATCGGGAACAGAGATATTGACCGCCATGTCATGGGAGACTGATTCACTTCGCAGCAGAGAGAACGATACCGTTGCGCCATTGATCGTCATATTTCCCTTGAAGGGATAGGTCGGTCCGGTGCGACGCTGGTAGATGGCCGAACCGAGTGCGATCATCAGGGCGAGGGACCAGAGCAGAACTGTAGTGAGTCTGCTTTTCCAGCGAGGTTTCGCGGCGGGTAGCAAGGTATGATTGATTGCATTGAAAGCAGATTGATCGTCCTGTTTATATTGGTGCATGTTGCCTCCTGAGCGCTATATCTGTGAGACAATAGGACTGAATTCTTCATGAAGCAATTTTTCCCGTTTGAAAATATTCTATGAGACCAAGAGACAAGCGTTCTTGGGTTTGCCACTGCCCGAACAACTGACCATGTGATGCTTTCAGGTTCAGGTATTGTCTGACCCGGTCAGGGAGCAGTCGTGGTGGGTTCTGGACATAGATCGTCTGCGGGAGCGGGATCAGAAAATGGGCGTGTATTCGGGCCCCCGCCTTCAGCAGATTTTCCATACAGGTCCTGGTTTCATTCCAGTCGGTTTCGGTCTCATCCGGAAAGCCTACAATAAAATCGACATTGGCCTTCAAACCTGCCTCCCGGATCCACCTGACCGCTTGCACGACCTGTTCGACCGTATGATGCCTATGGGCCAGATCGAGTATTCGCTGGCTGCCCGATTGTGCTCCAATGATCAGATTATCGTTGTCGATATATTTCTTAAGCATCCTGATCACTCCGGGTGAGATCAATTCAGGTCTTATTTCTGACGGGAAAGAGCCATAGTAGAGTTTTTTGACAGGCCCAATGATTTCACGCGTTTTGGCTAACAGCATTTCGACCGTTTCAATATTCGGAGTTCGACCATCCGTCGAACCATAAGTCAGGGCATTGGGCGTCAAAAAACGATAGGTGCCCAGACCCCGCTTATGCAAAAAGAGAACATGGTCCAGGACCAGATCAAGGGTGCGATGACGTTGTCTGGTCCCAAACACTCGTGGCGTTTGACAGTAGGAACACCCATGCGGGCAACCCCGACTTATTTCGATGTAACCATACAGTCTTAAATCGGCCGCAAAAGGCGGATAGTCATCCAGACAGACAGGAACACTAAAACCCGTGTCCCTGATTTCTGAGCCGACACGATAGACAATCCCCTGAATGTGCTCGGGAGCTCTGCCGTTTAGTAATGATTCAATGAGGAGCGATAAGGTCTGTTCAGCTTCACCCCTGACTAAGTAATCAAAACCGAGTTCGAGTGTTCGGTGCGGGTCGCCTGATGCCTGCGGACCACCACCTATAGCCATAAAAGTCCGGCCGTGACGAGCCCGTAATTGTGCAAGTAACCGTGCTGTTTCCCTTATTTGGATTGTATGTAAAGAGATCAGCAGGAATACGGGGGCTTGACCATGAATCAGCCCCCCCAAACCGTTGACCAGGTCCGTTTTCGTGTCATATAAGACTATGCGGGACTTTTGGTATAGCTCCGATCTCTCGAATGCACCCAGAAGTATCCGGAGACTGTTTTTATTCTTTTTGTGATTATAGGCGACTAATGTAAACAGCGACCTGGTTTTGTTTGAGATCATTACACATCCTATCCGAACTGATTCTTTTCACTCCCGACCATCAGGAGTTTCCCTCCACTTTCTGTTCTGTTGTAGTCCATCGACGACTTGAAATCACTGCTGAGACAGATTACTGTAAATCCAATTGTGTCAATGCAGAAAAACATGTATTGGAGCAGCATTATGTCTGAAAATACCGCTCAACTCGAACAGGTAGATTGTATTCTCTGCCAGCAGATGAACAGCCGGACATTACCTTACTTTCACCATGAGTCTCCGATCGGCAACCTTGAACTGCATCAATGTCGGACCTGTGGCCTGATCTATCAAAACCCGCGTTTACCCGAACGAATGTTAGACCGACTCTACGATCAAGATTACTTCGAACATGGAGAATTCGGAGGAAAGGATAAAACTCGCAGTTATTTCAATCCACGAGAACAAAAAGATCTGCTGCGTTTTTATCAGAGGGTCCTCAGCCGCATCGCACGAATAAAGCCCACACCGGCAACTCTGCTCGAAATAGGATGCGCCGGCGGACACTTCCTGCTGCAAGCTCGACAACTCGGCTACTCGGTCCACGGTATTGAAATATCGGAATATGCCTCGGAACAAGCCCGCTCACGTTATGGATTGGATGTTCTCACCGGAACGCTCGAAACAACAGCCATGCCCGAAAAGAGCTGTGATATCATCTATCTCAAAGATGTACTCGAACATGTTCGCAATCCGCTGACTTTCCTCGAAGAATGCCGCAGGATTCTCAAACCGGATGGTCTGATCGTCATCCTGGTTCCCAGTTACATCAATAGTCCGATCATGAGACTCTATATTACAATCTGGAACAGGTCGCCCCGTCTGCGTGCCCTGATCTGGTCTAATCGAGGGAAATTTTTACTCGATAAACCCTTTCATCTGTTCGAATTTACCGAGAAGACCTTGAGTATGATCGTGGTCAAGGCTGGTTATTCAATCCTATCAGTGGAGAATTACACCAGACCGCCACTCTATTCCCATCAGGGCTTCCTCATTACAAATCTGGTCCGCTTTTTTGTCCGTTGGCTCTATTTTTTCATGGTCTCACTCTCGATTGTCGAGGGCGACCGACTCGAATTGTACTGCCAACCTCGCGATCCAAAAGCAACCGTCTAGGCGGGATGGCTTTATGACTGCTTTTCAAGGTCAGTATCCAATCAGGACAGGACCACTTTGCACCAATTAACACTTATTTCGCCTTTAGATATCCCAACAGCCGGGCCCTGTTTTTGTCCCGTTGATAGTCCTCTTCACTGACCCGGGTGAGCCCGTCAACTTTAAACATCATCAGCAATTGCTGACCTTCGCTGGTCCGAACATACTTGAGTATTTCCTCGATTAAGGTGTCCTTGAGTTCCCGATCAAGATTGGCTCGATAGAAGAAAGGCGCGAACATCAAACCGTCCAGCGATGCCAGAACATGAAGATTGCGGACCAGACCAGGCGAATTAATCGCCAGTATATCCAAGGTGGCATGAGAGATGGAACATGATTTGATACTACCGGTCAAAAGATCACGAATCGCAGTAATATCAGAGTAATAGGGCTTTACTTCCGAAAAAAATTTCTCCAGATCACTGCCCAACCCTTTTTCAAATAACAGAGTCTGAGGAAAGAGCCCGCCGGTTACCTTATGAAAAGAAGTATAACCGAAGGGAGTCCCTCTCAAAGATTCGATCGTCATTTCCTTGTTGTTACTGTGTACTACCAGACAAGCCGTATAAGAACTCGCACCATTCTTGACTATGGTCACCATCGGTTTGATCGGATACTGCTGCTCGATGCTAAAATAGTCAATGATACCCGTATAACCCAGGTCCACTTCACCCTTTTTCAAGGCCGTTACTGTTTGCTCGATATCAGGCAGTATGACTAAATCGATCTTGTGCTTGACCCGGTCACTCATCCATTTCATTAATGGTTTGAACGATGATAACACCGTCTCAGGGCTGCCAATCTCAGGATTGACGACGACAAACCTGAGCGTTGATCCATCATCGACTGCATTCTCCGATTGAGCAGGCCCTGGGGGATTTCCCCAAGCCATGTTACCAAGGAGAAAAAAAGAAATGAGCACTACTTTTACGGTCTTACTCATGCTGTCTGCTCCCGCTATTGTACCTCGATCGGGCTAGATAAATATCAACGTTACTGTTAAAATAACCCAATTCCGGATACTGTTTGATCCTGACATAATTGCTTTCGAGTATTGTCAGGAAAGTATCACGCATTTGTGGTTCGTTTGGATTGTAAAACTCGGGAAAACGACCGATAAAGGAATTCTCAGCTATGGCAACCAGGGCAATTTCCTGATTCTGTAATCGTGACTCGAGCTGCTTCTGCGTTACTATCCGGAACCTGCGACATCGTTCCTCATCCCAGTTCGGATCATTGGTGGCCACATGCATCTCATATCCGGGCACGATTCGACGGTCCGCAAGCACAACCAAAGCGTTATTGTACGATAATATCTCATCACCAGGACGGGTTTGTGATTGAATATATGACGCAGCTTCCTGTAAATAAGAAGTCGGACTCTTTCCGGCAGTCAGGCTCAGGGAAGTCCGACCATATGCCGCCAGATTTAAAAGACACAGCATCATGAAGATCACAAATGCCCAGGTCCGAATGACTTGTCCGAACAGAGCCCGATAAAGATTGTTGATTTCTATTGCTATCAGACTCGCTGCCAGAGGGAAAAAGGGCGTCAAATATTCATCCACAACACCACTTTTGGACACTGCCTGAAAACTACTCACTCCAGCCAGTATCAACAAGAGTAACCAACGTTCCCCATCAATCCTGCGGATCAAAGCAACGCCTGTCGTAACATCTCGGACATGGTGCTGAACGATCAGATAAACAGTACCAACGATTAAGGTGATTAACATGGCCAGAAAAAGAAAAAATTCATGGGCCATCTTGCAAATGACATCAAATCTGAGCATGATCGTCATCCAGAGCGGATGAACATCTTTATGGAAATTGTAGAGAAATACCGAATACACGAACTGCTCGAAATAATGCACTAAAAAGGGACCCAGAATACTACTCGTCACCACTGTCACACCGAAGAAAACTGCCCAAAAAAGACGCGACACAACCCCATGACGGATTACCACCCAGATGAGTAGGATCGCCAAAGCCGGAAATACTGATATCCGAACACATGTCGCGAGACTCAGAAAAATCGATCCCAGTAAATAATTCGTCCAACGCTGACCCCCGACAACGATCGTCCATACTCCCAGTGTGAATAAAAAGGCTGTCAAAGGATAGAGCTTGTTCATGGAAAAAAAATAACTCAAAAAACCGTTGTAACAAAGCAAACCTGTGGCTAGCGCAGCCGCAACCCAACCAGATTTCCGACGACTGATATCCATACCAAGGAGAACCGCGCCCAATCCAAAAAGAAACGAGATAATCCTCATCACTACAAAATCAGGCCTCAATATCACCTGATACATCAGAGAATAGATATAACTGTGGAGAGGCGCCTGGGTATATATGAAATCCCGATACGGTATCTGCCCCTGATACACCAGATACGGCGTGACAAAATAAAAACCCTCATCAACATGGATCCGCCCATAAAGGACATTAACCAAGGAAAAAAGAATATAAAAGCCCACTGAGCATATAATCCATATCCGATAGCCTGACCCGTCTCGTGCCATGTTCATGTCTCGACTCCCTGGCCCCATGTCCTAATTTTTACTACAATAGTATACTAGCATCGAAAATCAATTTCCAACACAAACCTCAAACACCAGATCCATAAACTTTCACTATCATTGGTGTCGATTAACCTCGCATTGCCCTGATGAATATGGCTCAATTCCTGCATTATAGCATTTCTTGAAGCCAATCGGCCTGGAAAAGGGAACATTGTAGTAAAAAAGCCACAACTTCTGCCCTAAAAGCATAACACTTTCAACGGGAGATCAAGGGCATGTTCAGGTTTTCTTTGGGCCATTATCCTTTTGATTTGGGCATTCAAGCCCCGATCAACGCGTCGATTATTTTTTGGCACCGAATTTGCATATCTAAAGGCAAACCGAATGCGGTTGCAGTATGAAGACTCATAAGGATGGTGCTGTATGAAACAGAGAACTCACAATAAGAAAACAATTGCCCAGTCGGTCAGTTATACAGGAATCGGTTTGCACTCTGGTCAGCACGTGACCATGACCTTAAAACCAATCACGACGAATGCGGGGATCATTTTTCAGAGGACTGATATGCCCGCTGGAGTTTCATCATCAATTCTAAGCACATTTGGCAATGTTGTCGAAGTCGATCATTCGACGAATCTTGGGGACCACTCTCGGGAGTGTGTCATTCGGACGGTAGAGCATTTGTTGGCGGTTTTACACGTCTATGAGATTGACAATGTATTGGTTCAGTTGGATGGCCCCGAGGTGCCGATAACTGATGGTAGTTCCAAGCCACTGGTCGATTTGATCGAGCGGGCCGGGATTCGTGAGTTGCCTTATCATCAGGAGCGGATGATCATTCGCAAGGCGATCGAATATAGTGAAGGTGATAAATATATTCGTATTTCCCCCTTTAACAGGTTGAAGGTGACCTATCATATTGATTTTCCTAATAATTTGATTGGTCAACAGACCTATTCGGTTGTTTTGAACAAGTCTAATTTTATCAAAAAGATTGCACCGGCCCGGACCTTTTGTCTGTTAAAGGAAGTTGAATATTTAAAACAGAATGGTTTAGCCCAGGGCGGCAGTTTGGAGAATGCAGTCGTCGTGGCTGAAAACAGGGTTCTCAACGGTGGTTTACGGTTCGATGATGAGTTTGTTCGTCACAAAGTCCTGGATGTGATCGGCGATCTCTATCTGCTTGGCAAACCTGTTTCGGGTCATGTCGAGGTGAACAAGGGTGGCCACCATTTACATACAAAATTACTTCAGGCCATTCTTACTCAGCCAGACTGCTATACGATCGATCAGGACCCAGTATCAGTTACAATTCAAAGCTTACCCGATCGTAATCGGCTCAGGTCATATAAAGACAGAGTGGACTTGTATCCGGTCTCTAATATGGCTCTATGAGGTCCTGATTAGACTCTGACGGGTTGAACGGCACAATTTTCCTGACAGTAGCTTTTGGGGTGGAGTGTTTTTTCTTTTGTTTCTTCGGTAACGAGGTCCTCGTGGTGGATTGTGCCGTGGGACTCAACTCGGGCAGGAAAGAGAATGCTTCACCCCAGGCCAAGACAGAGGCAGGGACATCACTCTCAGAGAGAATCTGGAAAGCGTTTTCGTAGCCGATGCGACCGCCTTTGACCGGGTGTCCCAATTCATTGATATGCCCCGCGATGATGTGTTGAAATCTGATATGTCTGGTCAGTTTTTTGAAAGCCTGCACATCATTGAAATCGGGCGAAATGCTGCCCAATTTTACAAAACCAAGGTGACAGGGAGCTAGATCGAGTTGAGTACTGGCATAATCGTGATCACCGAGATGAAGCAGGCGATATTTTTGAGCAGTTTCGATCTCGTACACGCGGTGAGGAATTTTTCGTCCCTGATCATAGACATGCTGACCCTGGTGGGCCATTACTTTCAGTGTTTCATCCTGTTTGGTCGGGAAAGTAAAGGAACGGTGCTCATCTGGTTTCAATCCGATTGCGCCGCGCGGTAGCAGCGTGATGAACTCATGGGGGATGATGACCCGTTTGCCTCGGCTGATCAATGTATTGATCAACTCGAGATCAAAATGATCGGGGTGACGATGTGTGACAAAGAGAATATCGATGAGATCGGCGAGTGTTGAGACAATGGTCGGTTCAAGGTTCCAGAAGACATTGTAGACATGACGGGTCGTGACCAGATCGAAAGCCAGCGTGAGTCCTGAAGTTTTGACAATATAACCCTGATTGTAGAATTGCCATACCTTGAGATGATCGGTTTCGATCATTTGTTCCTGTTCGATTTCCTCGAATGCGATGGTCATGCACCGGGCAAAGAACTGCCTGACGCGATAACTGCGATTACTGAGAGGTAACTGCAGAATCTGGTCAATTTCCTGAAAAGCATTTCGTCGAATTTCAATCTGTTCGGGTGTCGTCAAGCGTATTGTTTTCAGGAATCTTTCAAAGATTTCCTCGGCATTTCCCGGAGAATGAATATAAAAAATCGAATTATGGCCGTTATAACCATCGTTTTCTTGACGCGAGTTCAGGGGATCATGGAGCCAATGTCTGCCATCGACTATGAATTTATAACGATAACGTCCGGGTAGTAAGAACTCGTGAGTGATATGCCAGGTCCCGGATTGGTCGGGGACCATTGGCGTCACTCCTTCCTGCCACTGATTGAAATCACCGACGAGATCGACGCTGGTTGCTTGTGGGTTTGTATAGTGAAACGTCACCTTATTTTTATATATTCGTGGGTGGCTTGAAGGGACATCCTCTTGAGGAATATTGTTCATCAAGGCGGCCTCGACCGCCTCGAAAGGTGAGATAACGCCATATCCCTGAACGAACGGCGATATACCGTCCAGATGACGAGCGGTCGCTATAAGGATCTTTTTGATATTTTCAGGCGACAATTCGGGATTGACTTGAAGCATCTGGGCAATGACTGATGCCGTGATCGGGGCTGCAAATGAGGTCCCATCAACATGCTGGTAATGCGTCGCAATCAATTTTTCCGATTTGGTCCTCTGTTCAGCCCATTGTCTGATTTGTTCGACCTTAAGCTGCTTTTTCGCGACCGGCAACTCTCTGAGACTGGCCCGGTTTTCTTTAAAGAGAGGGATGAGTTCATGATCGAGTGCTTTCATCAGTTTTTGAATTGCCAATGATTCATAATACAGGGCAGAACCAGGCAATATCGGTGCGGCGATCCAGATAGCCGGAGCGATGATCTCCGGTTTGACAACGCCCTCAATTGTTGAACCATAGGAAGAATGATACATACGCAAGGTATCCTGAAAAAGCGTGTTCTGATCATCTGTTCCTCCAACCGTAATAGCTGAAAGAGCATTGGCCGGTGGGACGGGGGGCTTATGCGGATCATTTCCGGCGGCCACCACGACCACAATCCCCGCAGCAACTGCCTCCGCAACCGCTTTATTGACAGGGTTATCCATACTGTCACTGGGTAAACCGGTCCCAAGCGAAATATTGATTATGCGGATATTGTATTGAGTTTTGTGCTCGATGGCCCATTCAAGTCCGGCACTGATCAAATCCCGTTTGGAGTTTTGTCCGCTTGAAGCCTTGATCAAAACCACATTCGCTTCGGAGGCAATGCCGCGATAAAGACCTTGTGAGAGAAAGCCATTGCCGCAGGCTGATACCGAGGTTTGCATGCCATGCCAGCTTGTCTGGACAGGCTCCGCTAGTTCACTCCAACCTGAATTCAGGTCCGACATATCCACATAGGCCAGGATCCTGTTCACAGGCTTGACCAGATCGGGATGAGGATAAAAGCCCGAATCGATAAAAGCGATGGTAATGCCTTGACCCGTATAACGCGGATTGGCATTCAGACGTAAGGGCGTCGGAATCACCGCAAAATCATCTGCTGACAGGGAAAAATAAGGAGCAAGTGTGCCATGAGCCGGGCGCTCTGAAAATCGCTCGACTAACTGCAGCACATCGTGTTCATGAAACGATCCTCCCGACCGACTCCGGAAGAGAAAACCGTCGCTTTCACGATCTGTGGTTAGCGCAATCAGACATGCTTCCAGAACAGATGAAAGTTCATTCTCGACCGAAACAACATACCACTCGTCTTTGAGGGGAGACCTGATCCTCCACAAACCGTTTTCATCCCGGTCAATATCGGCTCGCCGTAAACTGACCAATTCCTTCGGGCTCAATTCAGTGCCATGATATAACATGAGAACAGTCAGGTCCTGCAACCAGCACGGACCGTACATCTCACTGCCGCGACGCAGCCGAAGCAAATTGGTCGAGGTACCTCGACGCAATTTCTGTTCAAGCTCACGGTGCTCACGAAACTTCATCAGGACTTCGAAAAGAAGTTGTTCTGATTCGACAGACCGGTTTTTATGATTGTTCATTCGTTACTCAGGTCCTTGCCCGAAGGATCAAATAGAGGCCAATGACGATAAATAAGAGGTTCGGTCCCCAGGCAGCTAAAAACGGTGGCAACTGGTTCCCATGACCCAGTGAGATTCCCATCCGATACGCCACAAAATAGACCATACCGATAAATATACTGAAACCAATACCAACCAAGGTCCCACTCCGTTGAAAAGTGATGGCGAACGGTATGCCGAACAAAGCAATCACAAAACTGATGAAGGGCATGGAGAGTTTCGCTAAGAGATCAGTCTGATACAGGGTCGTATCGATTCCTTTGTCTCGGAGAGAGGCAACATATGACTGCAACTCACGATAGTTCATCTTGTCGGAATCCTTGATCTCACGCCTGAAATCGGAAATCTTTTCGGTCAAATCGGCCTTGAGACTACTGAAAATCGTTCTATCTGAAGGAGTACCGTCTCTCTTGTAATGGGTCACTTCCCCATTATGATAATACCAGGACCGTTCGGCATCATTCCAGTGTACCTGCTGGGCTTCAACTTTCTGAATGGGCTGAAAATGCTCATCCAGTGTGTACAGCAGAAAACCGTTCAGGACATTACGACCTTCCCGCTGATCAAATGAGGCAAATGAATAAATGCTGTTATTAGAACCACGATACCAATTCTTGTTATGGGTAAACAGGCTTGGTTTCGAACGCTTTTTTATCTTGTAATCGGAGATCTCTTCAGCCATGGCATTGGTTTTGGGAACAACGCGCTCATTAAAAAACAGGACCCCGAGCGAAATCAGAAAGGATAGAATAAATATGGGCATGGCTGCTCGATAGAGAGACACACCACAGGCTTTCATGGCCGTCAACTCGTTATTCCGCGAAAAAATGTTTATGGTCAGAATAGTCGTGATCAGCACGGCCATATGTACACTCAATACGAGAAAAAAAGGAATGCGTAACAGTATATAGGTGATAAAATCGACAAAGGCTGCGTCATATCTGATATAATCACGTATTTCCGTGATAAATTCGAGGATTATGGTAATCACGATAATGATTCCGCAGAGCAGCAGGAATTTCTTCAGAAACTCACGACCGATATAAAAATCCAGTAAACGAGGAAAAGAATGATTGAAAAAGAAGGTCTTCCGGGACCGCTCGACTGCTTGTTCCTTGGGACGATGTCTCGATTTATACCAATGGATGGCCTGTTGGCTGAACTCCGCTGTCTTCCATTGCAAGTACTGCAGGAATAGAAAAGGTTTCTCACGGGCGACTTTATAAAAAACATAGAAACCGATCAGGGTCAGAAAAATGTTTGCGGCCCAGATTCCGATCCAGGCAGGTGTTTCACCCTCCCGGGCCATACCCTCTCCGGTCATAATTATAATGTAATACACAAGGATGAGGACCAGGCTCAAAGAAAAACCCGTTGATTTACCACGACTCTTATAGCGAATCCCCAACGGAATGCCGATAATACTGAATACAAAGCAGGCTATCGGATAGGCAAACTTGGTATGCAGCACAATCTCGAATTTGCGAATCTGACGTTGTAACGATGCAATCGCATTATTCTCTTCATCAATTTTTAGCTTCATTTTCTTAATGAGGGGACGATCATGTTTGGCTTTTTTGGCTGGCCTCTCGGGAGTTTGTTCTACGACACTCTGCTTGAATGACGGTTTCATCCTGGTGATTTTTGACTCTTCCTTGAATCTAACCATTTCTCGACGGTAAATCTCTCGTTTATATGCCTCCATCTCTTGTAAAAGTTCCGAAACATACATCTCTTGATCGCTTTTCTGGACCTTATTCTGCTCCTTTTCGTTATTTTCATTCTGCACCAAAGGTATGATAATGTCCTTTCGCTTGAAATGCGTGAATGAAAAACTGGCCGTATCATCGGTGAGTTCATGAATAATGCCATCCTGTAGCGATAAAAGTATCTTTTTCTCCTCGGCAAAACTCCGGACCAATCCTCTTTCAGCGAAAATATAATCAGTATTTGCCGGTGATTGCTGACGATAGATGAAAATCTTCTCCATATCGTTGGTCCTTGAGTCCAAATCCTCGGAATACAGGACCAGATTGCTGAATTTATCATAAAACACATGAGGTTTTAATCCGATATTCAGGTTGCTTTCCAGGATTTTATAGGTGATGTTTTGGCGATATTCAGCCGTCTTGGGAATTCCAATCAAGGTAATATACTGACACGCTGCCCATGTCATACCCGCAACCAGAAAAACAGGAACACTCATACGTAACAGACTGATGCCATTTGCCCGCAATGCAGTGATCTCGCTGTCACCTGAGAGACGACCAAAAGCTATGAGTATGCCTGTCAAAACGGACATCGGGATGGTAATCTGCAAAATCGGCGGCAGGGAAGTCGCCAAAAGCTGCAGAATTAAAAAGATACTCACTTGATTGGTTATGAATATTTCTACAGATCGGATTATAACCTCGGTCAGTAGAATGAGGATAAAGACAAACAAGGCCAAAAAGAAAGGAGTAACCAGTTCACGTGTGAGGTATCGATCGATAATTTTCATGATTCTTGTATGACTACAACAATTTCATTGGAATAGCAAGAGCCACCCTCTGTTACACACTCGAATGCAAATGATTTGTTTCTCTCAAATCACGGGATTCGTTTGACCCGCTGCATTGTCTTGAACTGGCCCCTTGACTGTAGATTCCGGTTTGGCAGCAGACCGAATGTTCTGGAGTTCATTCTCGGTTTTCACAAGTCTCTTTTTAAGACGTCGAAGTTGAGTCCGTGTTCTGATCGAATCCTGAAGCATAATCAAATATGCCATCAGAAAACCTATGGTAAAACATAAAAATAAGACGACCCATAAGGGGAGTTTACGCGGGACTTGAACGGGAGCGGTGATACTCTGAGTTTCACCTTCGACGGCAATCGCGGTGTTTGCAGGCTGAATCGTCTCATAACCCAGTAATGGTTTCCCCATCCAATAATTGATCGAGACCTTCTCATTATTTGAAGTGCCAAAGATAATAACGACAAATAAAAACAACATGGCTATCAAAAATTTAATTGCTTTCATCTCCCTGCTCTCCTTCTCTCCACTTCCATTTGTAGCTCTATCTCGCCAATCGTAACAGAACCTCTTCTCTTCATTCTCAGTCCCGATATAATCCAGCACTATTTCTTAATACATGAGTCAAAAACAATCGGAAGCGGCACATTTTGATTAAGGATAGCATAAATATTCCTAACTATCAAGCATTGCGTCAGAACACATACATTCTCAGTCGGTCACTGTTGTACTGCATGCCTGACATGATTTCATTGAAGGATTCATGATCAGGGTCCGTTTCACAGAAGTCACTATCAGCATATTTCGTTTTGTATACAACGGTGAGAATGTCCCTGCATTGGGAACTTGTGATGTCATCGGTTGTTATGATAGAAAGAATGAAACACTATTATTTACTTGATTGAAATATAGAAAAGCAATATGTCGCTATAGAAAATGACGATATATTTGTTCGGAGTTGCCACATCGGACTCATGACCTTGGCGAATCTCAGGAGAGAGCGTGCTTAGATGATCAGTTCCAAATACAGGCATTATATATCTTTCATGTTTGAGTCTCGGTTCATCATCAGGCTCGCCAATCTTGTCCTGATCATTCTGCTGGCTTATTTCGTGGTAAACATGATCATGATCAAGTTTGAACACAGCCTGCAGACACCTTCGACTAAGCAGGTTCGTGCCGTATCCACGTATACTTCTCAGAAGAATCGACAACCTTTGAGTCTTTTCAATCAGATTCTCGAGAGGAACCTGTTCAATTCGGACGGTAGTATTGCCTTGTTCTTCGATGAACATGACGAACGAAGAACCGGTGCGAGTGAGGTTGATACGAGCGCAGGAGCGTCCGAAGCGACTACAATCGCGGATATCATCCTTCGAGGGACTTTATATACCGGGGATGACGATGGCATGGCCATCGTTGAGTTGAAGTCCAGTAAGAAGCAGAATGTCATCCAGGTCGGGGAAGAAATGGGCCCCGGTATTGTTTTGGTCAGTGTTCATCCAGCCTCGGTCACGATAAAGCGGAACGGCAGGACCGAGCGACTGCCTCTCTATATCAGCAAGAGAAGCGAAACAATGCCTTTAACGGCCGGGAATAAGAAAGATGGTATTCGCCAAAGCGATACCAATCGTTATGAGATCGATCAGGATGTGCTCAACAAGAATCTGGAGAATGTCAATCAGATCATCTCCCAGATTGCGATGCGGCCCAAGCTCGAAGATGGCGTTTGCGTTGGCTATGAAATACGACGAATCAAGGAGGGAAGTATATTCGAGGATATTGGCCTGCTCAAAGCTGATGTATTACAAAAAGTGAATGGCATGGACCTGAGTAATCCCGAGGATGCCTTTCGGGTATATAAAAGTCTGATCGGGGAGACGAGTTTCAATATCGACCTTATCCGCGACGGTCAGCCAACATCAATCAATTATGAAATCAGATGATCCAGACAGACCACCGACATCATACACAAGTGGGGAGTCCTATGAAAAAAACTGTGGTAGTCGCTAGTATTCTTATCATATTCAGTTCCGCAGGTCTTTGGGGCCAGGATGCCGGAACGCAAGCCACGGAGCAACCCGCGCTTATCACCGAAGCACATAATAACAAATTGAATATCAATATGGAAGAGGTTGAGCTCAAAGAGTTTGTCAGGTCTATGAGTGAAATTTTGCAGAAAAATTTTGTAATCCCGAGCAAGCTCAAAGGTGAAGTGACCATCATCTCACCGTATCCCATCTCGCGTGAGGTCGCGTATTCGATCTTGGAATCCGTTCTGGATGTTCATGGTTATTCCATAGTGAGGTCTGGTCCGATTTATAAGATTGTCGAGTCAGCCCTGAGTAAGACCGAGGGCTTGGACACCCGGTTCGGGGTCGATGTCGAGTATCTTTCGGGCGACAAGATGATCACTCAGGTCATTCCCTTGCATTTCATTACCGCTAGGGATGTTCAGACCATGTTTCAACCACTCGTGTCCAAAGAAGGTTATCTGGTCGCTCACGAATCGAGTAATACGATTATTCTGACGGACCGGGTCAATAATGTCAATCGCTTGAAAAAAATTCTGGCGACCATAGATGAAGAGGGGTCTAAGGCTCAGATTTATCATTTCCGCTTGCAACATGCATCGGTCGAAGACCTGGTCTATGAGTTGTCACCACTGTTCAGTACATCGAGTATTCGAAGTCAAATTCGCAGCCCCGAGCGGAAGCCGACACCCTATGTTCCGTCACTGACTGACTCTGATGAAACCATGATGGTGGCCGATATCAGGACCAATACGCTCCTGGTGCTGTGCAGTCCAGAAACATATCTCCAGCTGACTAACCTGGTCACTCTTCTTGATGTACCGACTCCGCGGGTCAGGGACAGTATCCATGTGATCTATCTGAATAATGCCAATGCGGAGGAGTTGGCGGAGGTCCTGATGAAGCAGGCGACTGCAACAACAACGGCCTCGAATACTAAAAGGGAACAGGAGGGTCAGCCTTTACTGCAGTACATTAAGATTACGGCTGATAAAGCCACCAATTCGTTGGTCATCACAGCTTCACCCGAGGATTTCCTGACTTTGGCGGAGGTCATCGAGAAGCTTGATGTTCGTCGTTCACAGGTCCTGGTCGAAGCGCTCATCATCGAAACATCATTGGATAAAACCAATGAAATGGGCATCGAATGGAATGTGTTGGATCCTGAAAGCGATTATTACAAGGCGTTCGGCGGGACCAATCTGCCGATTGGGACTGAATCGAGCGGTGCACTCAACCAACTCGGTTCCGATGCAAGTCCTTATTCGGCGAATAATCCAGCCGGCCTTATCCTGGGCGCTATCAAGGGACCAGTCTATTGGGGCAAAAAGGCATATTTCAGTATCGCTGCCCTGGCACGGGCCCTGCAAGCCGATACCGACACCAACATCCTCCTCACTCCCCATATCGTGACCTACGACAATCAGGAGTCGGAAATCATCGTCGGTGAAGAACGCCCCTATCTAAAAAGCTCGCAGACTTCAACAGAAGGCTCGGTCATTCGAACATTCGAGTTCAAGGATGTCGGGACCACACTCAGACTGACCCCCCATATCAGCCAGGGAAACAGCATCAGACTCGAAATTTTCACTGAGATCAAGAATTTTGTGGAGCAGGTTGATATTGGAGCGATTACGACCACCAAGCGTCAGGTAAAGACAGCGGTCCAGGTCGAGGATGGTCAGACCATAGTCCTGGGAGGTTTGATCAAGGAAGACAAACGGAAATCACGGTCCATGGTCCCGTGTCTGGGCAATATCTGGGGGCTGGGCTGGCTGTTCAAATCGCAAAAAGACCAGAATCAGAAAACGAACCTGCTCATTTTTCTCAAACCCAATGTGATCAAGTCAACCGACGATATACAGCGGATAACCCAAGATAAGGCCGAGGAACATAGAAACACCCAACTCGACACCCCCAGCGGTCGCTCATTTATTGATACGCAAGCTCAAGGCTTGGACTCAGCCGAATCGGGGGCTGAGAGTAAGCCGGTCGAGCAGTCCAATCCCGGACCCGATGACGAGATTATCCGGTCAGATGAACTCGAGCCACACGATAATGCCACTGACTCCAGTGAACAATCGTCCGCTTCTGACGGTTTTCCTGAATGAGTTGTGAGAGGGATCGACAAGGCAGTGCTGAAAAAAATTGGCGAGATTTTACAAGAGAAGACGGGACTGACTGAAGAACAACTTCAGACGGCACTTGAGATTCAATGCCGAAAATCAATGCGACTGGGGGAGATACTGGTCCAGGAGGGGAGTATCACCGAAGCCCAGCTCAGGGAAGCACTCTCTGTTCAATTCAATATCCCGGTTTTTACCGATGCACTCGACCAGAAACTTGAACTGAACCTGTTTCGTGAAATCCCGATCGCTTTTATGAAAAAACATAAAATCATACCCTTGAGTGTCGAGAATGGTGCCGTATTGATCGGCCTGGCTGACCCGACCGACCTGACCTCGCTCGATGAAATGGCGGGTTTGCTCGATGCGAAGACTATCCCGGTCATCTGCAGTGAAACAGCTATTCTCAAAACGATCAATCGATTTCAGGAAGAGACGGCCTCGACCCCCGAGAGTATGATGCATGATCTGGCTGATGATGATCTCCACCAGTTTACTATCAGCAGTGATGAACCGGAGAATTTACTCGATTCGGTTGATGATGCTCCGATCATCAAATTGGTCAACCTGATTTTTTCGCAAGCAGTCAGAGACAGGGCCAGCGATATTCATATCGAGCCGTATGAGCGGGAACTCAAAGTCCGATACCGGATCGATGGCTTTTTGTATGATCGGATCAGTCCGCCTCGGCATTTGCATTCTGCCATCATCTCGAGGATAAAAGTGTTGTCGAGCCTTGACATTGCTGAAAAACGGTTACCGCAGGACGGTCGGATCAGGATCAAAATCGGTGAGAAGGACATTGACGTCCGGGTTTCGATCATCCCCACTTCACACGGTGAGCGGGTGGCCATGCGTCTGCTCGATCGGACTTCGATCATGCTTGGACTTGACGAGATCGGGCTCGATGATCATGAATTAAAAAGTATTGCACGCCTCATCAGACAGTCACATGGCATCCTGCTCGTGACCGGACCGACCGGCAGTGGCAAAACCACGACCCTCTATGCGGCCCTCAACGAGATCAATTCGGTCGAGAAGAATATCATCACGGTCGAGGACCCGATCGAATATCAGTTGGGTGGTATCGGTCAGATTCAGGTCAATCCAAAGATCGGCCTGACCTTTGCCCGGGGCCTGCGTTCGATCCTTCGTCAGGACCCTGACGTGATCATGATCGGTGAAATCCGTGACCTCGAAACAGCCGAAATCGCCATTCAAGCTTCACTGACCGGACACCTGGTTTTCTCGACTCTGCACACCAATGACTCGGCTTCGGCCTTCACCCGGCTGATCGATATGGGCATCGAACCCTTTCTGGTCTCGTCTTCACTGATCGCCATCATTGCTCAACGATTGGTCAGGCTCATCTGCCCTCATTGTAAACAACCTGTTTCAGTCAACGAGGGCTTCCTGCGCGATGCCGGACTCGATCAGAAGATTATCCAGAAAGTGACCCGGTTTTATCAAGCTTCGACCTGTGACGCATGTTTTCAAACCGGTTATGTCGGGCGAACAGGTATCTATGAAATTCTGATTGTCTCGAACGCTATTCAGCACGAAATAATGAATCAAAGTGATGCCAATACCATTAAACGGGTCGCTCTCACAGAGCATATGCACTCATTGAAAATGAGTGGGGCCAGAAAAGTGGCCCAGGGAATGACATCGATGGAGGAGGTCCTGAGGGTCGTCAGTGATTGAACCGAACGAATGTTTCGATCACGGGACTGACTTCCGGAAAATGAGGACTCACAGTGCCTGTCTATGTTTATAAGGCCCTGGATGCAGCAGGGAAGAACATCAAGGGTAGTATTGATGCGGATTCCTCGGCATCTGCCAAAAAGAAACTCCGCGATATGGGCCTCTTTATTACCCAGATTGCCGAGACCGTCATCAGCACCAGAAGCAGGACTTCCCCGCTTACAATATTCCTGTTCCAGCGAGAAAAAACAGCTTTCCTGGCCTCGTTCAACCGCCAGTTAGCCACATTGCTCACCGCCGGTCTCCCCTTGATCAGGGCCTTTGACGCCATGATCGAACAACAGGATGTCCCCGAGGTCAAAGACATGACCTCAGCCGTCAGAAATGCCGTCAAAGAGGGGGACACGCTGGCCCGGGCCATGAACAAATTCCCCGACTATTTCCCGGACTTGATGATCAATATGATCGATGCCGGTGAAAACAGTGGCGCGCTCGAGATTACCCTAGCCCGGCTGGCCGATTATTATGAAGGCAAGATCAAACTCAGAAACCAGATCAGATCGACGATGGCCTATCCGATTTTCATGTCAGTCGTTGGCTTGGCTGTCCTGATTTTTCTGTTTATTTTCCTTATCCCACGCGTGACGGCGATCTTTGATCAAATGGAAACGACCTTGCCACTCCCAACCCGTTTCCTGATTTTCGTGTCCTCACTTGTTCAGACTTACTGGTGGTGCGTCATTCTCCTCTTGATCGTGATCGGGTTTGTCCTTTTCAGGATCACTCAA
>JAFGSJ010000089.1 GCA_016934675.1 bacterium
AAGCTCTGAAAGAGCGCCAGAGACTCTCATTAAATATTGTGTGGAATACGACGGGAAATAGGTCTGGGATTGAAACGCAACCGGTGATTTTATTTCGGATTATGTGTATATCGTGTCTTTTCGGCAAAATTGCGTGACAGTTAAGAGTTGGGCATCGTATCATCGACGAAACTCATTTTCTTCAAAGGAGGTCGTTGATGGAAGTTATGGATACCGAACCCACGAGTGTCGAGTTGCGAGATGTCATTCAAAAGTTTGAGCGTTGGCATCACAACCGTCTGCACCGGGAGATAATACCTGAAGAACTGTGGGAAGCTGCCTTGTCGTTGATCCCGAGTTATCCGGCCACCAAAGTAGCTCAGATACTTCATCTTAATTACACAAAACTGAAAGAGCGTTTACCGGGCGCATCAGCCCCAGTGCGGTCCGCGTCACGGCGTGAGCGATCACCCTGGCCATTTGTGGAAGTTGGGTTGTCCGCAAGTTCATCGCTGTCGGGTCAGCCTTCAGGTGGTTCTTCGTTGGTCATTGAAATCGAGAAGCCAAGCGACGTTTCCGGTGTACGATGACCGGTCCTGTGTCAGAGAAAGTGTTAACCTGGTGCCGGTCGCTCCTTGAAAGTCGCTGATGCTTCAAGTAACACCGCATATGCGGATACTTTTATCTGTCGAACCGATCGATTTTCGGAAAGGTATAGACTCGTTGGTGTCTCTGTGTCGGGATGTCTATCATACCGACCCATTCGCCGGTATTGTCTTCGTTTTCATGAATCGTCGTCGGACCTCGCTCAAGATTCTTCTGTATGATGGACAAGGCTTCTGGCTGTGCCTGAAACGTTTGTCTCAGGGACGTTATCGGCGTTGGTTTCGTGCCGATGGTCGTCCGTTACGATCGCTCGCAGCGCATGAACTGCAAGCCGTCCTGGTCAACGGCAATCCTGTCGGTCTGCAGGCAGCGCCAGCCTGGCGTCAGATAACGCCGGAGAAGGGAGGATAATTTTTTCATTTTTTTCGGCCGGAAACTGGACACCGCATCATGCATGTGCCACAGTTCTTATCAGGAGGAGAAGGGAGTGCAGATGCGGTATTGCGGTCGCGAGTTCAGTGAGGAAGAAGTGACCTGGATCAACGAGCAGGTGGTCGGTCATCCCGACTGGTCACGGCGGAAGTTGTCCGAGACATTTTGCGCCCGGTTTTCCTGGTACAAACCCGATGGTGGTCTGAAAGCCATGAGTTGCCGGGTGGCGTTTCTGCGGATGGAACGCGATGGTGTCATATGCTTGCCGACGCCGAAAGGGAAGCCCGCCGGTCCGCCTCGGGTGAAAACACAGGTGAGTCTGTTGACCGAACCGGGTCATGCCCTCACCCGACCTGCCGGTCAGCTCGATATCGAGTTCGAGGTGGTGACGAAGCGTTCGTCACGCTTGTGGAACGAGTACATCGAGCGGTATCATTATCTGGGGTATACGACGCTTCCTGGTGCCCAACTGCGGTATTTTGTGCTGGTTGATGGTGAGATCGTGGCCTTGTTGGGTTTTTCCGCTGCCGCCTGGAAAACGGCACCTCGGGATGACATGATCGGCTGGACCCCAGAGGAACGGGAACGGAACCTGCGCTATGTGGTGAACAACTCCCGTTTTCTGGTGTTACCCTGGATACAGGTCCGTAATCTCTGTTCCCGGATACTGTCGTCAGTGTGCCGACGTTTGCCCGATGACTGGGAACAGCAGTATGGTTATCGACCGGTCCTGGTCGAGACCTTTGTCCAGAAAGACCGGTTCAGTGGCGCCTGCTACAAGGCCAGTAACTGGCAGTATGTGGGCGATACAACAGGTCGGGGGAAATTGAGCCGGAGCAGTAAAGCCACGAAACCGATCAAGGGGGTGTATCTTTTTCCCCTGAGTCGGCGTTTTCAGGAGGTGGTCTGCGCATGAGTCGGAAAACACCGCCACCTGAGCCGGATATGCTGACTCCTTCAGCAATCGGGCAGACTCTGGACCATCTCGATCATCGTCAGCTCAACGATGAGGACTATACCACCGCTGCCGCCACCTGTCGTCTGGCCTTGTGGCTGGCTGATGAACTGGAACGGAAGAAGTTGACCATAAAACGATTAGAAAAAATCATCTGGACATCCTCAGAACGCAGTGCCTCGATCATGCCGGACCATCAGAACACCGATCAGACAGACTCCGATCACACAGAGCAGCCTGATTCCGAACAGGGTGAAACAGCGACATCGCCGGCCTCGGGACGGACCAGAAAGAAGCCGATCAAGGGGCATGGTCGGCTTCCGGCTTCAGCTTATTGGGGTGCAGATCAGATCACCGTGCCTCTGACGGGATACAGACCGGGTGATCAGTGTCCTTTCTGTGAGAAGGGACGAGTGTATCCCTTCAGCAATCCCGGTGTCATTATTACACTCCGTGGCCAGGCACCGATTACAGGAACCGTCTATCACCTCGAGCGGTTTCGCTGTTCGAGCTGCGGTGAACTTATTACCGCAGATGCACCCCCACAAGCAGCCATGAAGTATGATCATTCGGCTTCTGCCACAGTGGCGTTGTTGAAATATGGCGTGGGGATGCCCTTTTATCGACTTGGTCAACTGCAAGCCCATAATGGAGTTCCCCTGCCCCCTTCGAACCAATGGCAGATGGTCGGGGACCTGGCCCAGGTCGTGACACCTGTCGTCCACAGACTGTGGTATGATGCCGCCCAGGCTTTTCTGTTCCATCTTGATGATACCCGCTCCCACATTCGCTCGTTTGTCACTGTTCCCGACACGGAGACACCGACCGCTCTCGTCGAAAACAAACGGAAAGGGACGTATACTACGGGAATCGTTGCCTGCCACCAAGACCACACGGTTGTTCTCTATCAAACGGGACGCTCCCATGCCGGCGATACGCTCGGTGCATTGCTCGATGAGCGGGAACAACACTCTGACAAGCCCTTATTGATGTGTGATGCCCTGGCGGCGAATGTGCCGGTCGATCATGAGGTTGAGCTGTGTCACTGTAATGCCCATGGCCGCCGCCAGTTTGTCGAACTCCTGCCCAGTTTTCCCGAAGCCTGTCAGCGGGTTATCTCGGACTTGCGGCTGGTCTATCGGAATGAGTCCGTCACGCAAGACCACCATATGTCTGCAGAACAACGACTGGCCTATCATCAGCAACACAGCACCCCGATCATGGCAAAGCTCGAAGGATGGTTACACACACAACTTGATGACCATCTGGTCGAGCCCAATAGCGCCCTGGGGGATGCTATTACCTATATGATCAAACATTGGGAAACCTTAACGAAATTTCTTCATCTCCCCGGAGCACCTCTGGATAATAACGCCGCTGAACGTATCTTGAAAATGGTTGTGTTACATCGAAAAAACGCGTACTTCTTCAAGTCGGATCGAGGAGCCTGGGTCGCTGATGTGCTGATGAGTCTCATCGCTACCTGTATTCAGGCCAAGGTCAATCCGATGCACTATCTGATTATCCTGCAGAAGAATGCTGCCAGGGTCAGGCATGGACCGGATAAATGGCTCCCCTGGAATTACCAGGCGACTCTGAATGCAAGGCATTCGCGAAGTGGTCGCGTATTTACGCCATAAGGACAAAGCCATCCAATCCGATTGCATTAAAGTGCTGTATGAGATCGGATACCTCAAACACGCCCTGATTGCCGAGTATGTGGCTGATTTTATCGGATTACTCACTCATACAAACAATCGACTTGTCTGGGGGGCGATGATTGCCCTTTCAACGATCGCTACGATTCGGGCACGTGAGATTTTTGACGCTCGCGAACGTGTCATGCAGTCGCTCGAGTCTGGTTCGGTCATTACCGTTGACGCAGGTATCAAAACGTTAGCCGGTGTCGCAGCCGCTGAGGTCTCGTTCAATACCGTACTCTTTCCGTATCTGTTAAATCAGTTACGGTTGTGCCGACCGAAAAGCGTAGCTCAATATGCTGAAAGCATTTTTGTTGCCGTGACGGAGCAGAACGTTCATCAGTATCGCGAGGTGTTAGCGGCGAGAAAGGAGGACCTGCAACCGGCCCAACTGAAACGGATCGAAAAACTTGAGAGGCGATTGCCTTGAGGATTTCAAATGGAAACATTTACAGACACGAAAGATTTCGTCGAAAACCTGCATTTTGACGATCAGAAACGGAAATGCCTGGTAGGACTCAGTGCGGATATGATTGACAAACCCATACTCGGGCTGATCAACACGTTGAATAACCTGCCCTTTTGTTTTACCCTGCAATGCTGTTACGGTCATTTTGTTTACGACGATCAGCCCGATCCACATAGTCTAGCGCCGCTGTCATTGACTAACCCTCACATCAGTGTCGAGTACCGGATAGCGTATCTGGCCTTGTGCATTGATAACAGCGAGAGCGGTCTGAAGCTTTTTAACATCGTGCAGCACATGTCGGCGATCGATCCCGCCAATATTCAATTCGGTTGTGCGGAATGGTTTTGGCGACAACAGCTCAATTCATATGTTGTACAGGTCGAGCCGGACCGGTTCAAATATCAGGACACGGCCCGTTTTGACGGGCAGGAAGCCTTGAAAATCGAAAAGACTCGAAACAGGTTCTTTGCTCAATTATCCGAAGTGCTCCAGAACAGCTCGTGCTTGATTGCATAATTGCCTGATATTTTTTTTGACGGGATAACAGGATGTACTAGATATTTATTCATCCTACTGACACTTACGATAATGTGCTCGTGTTCGATCTTTTTCCGGATGGTCTGGATGATTTGATCGTCTATAACCAGGATACCTGGTCATTTGAAATTTACCGGAGTGAGGGCAGGACATTTGCCTTTGTGGAAGAGGTCCATGCCCCCAAATTAATGACAATGGCTGATTACAACACTGATAATCATCCTGATCTGGTCTGTGCAGGTTATACCGATAGGATTTTGGCTTTATATCTCAATAAATGTGAAGAAACTCCTGAAACACCAGTGTCAATTCTGACTATTTTATTCCTGATTATCCTGCTATCCTGGGCAATCGCACAAACCAAGAATACGTGCCGGCAAAGGTAGCTCACTTTTTTGAGTTTTTTTTCTTAGACCCTTGCAAAAGATCGATCTATCTGCTATAGTATCAAAACTGATAAACAAGATTAAGATAGTCATATTGAAGAGCAATGAGGGTAGAAGAGGTTTTCAGAGGGTGGAAAAGAGTCCAGAAATCCAATAAAAGTACTACGTGATAGTGACTGATGAGAGAATAGATACGGATATTCAGGAGAGGTACAATGTGATGGTTGTTCGCCATATCCGGGAGTTTTTTTCCAAGAAATGCATAACAGTCATGATCGTTCCTCATTCTCATACCGGGATGAGACAGATCAAGGTGCCCATTCGAACTGTGAGCTGTTGTGCGATCTGCATTGGTCTTCTTGTCGTTTCTTTGTCATTCTTTGGATACCAGTATGTTGGCATGTGGTTCAGGACGTCTCATTTCAATGAGATGTTGGCTGAAAATGGTCAACAGAAGCGAGAATTACTGGGTATTGCCGATGAAATCAACCAGCTCAACACCCAGATGGAAAGCCTGATGGTTTTTTCGCGGCGATTGCAGACTTTGATCGGTATAGAGAATACAAGTGAATTACAGAACCGGACCGGTGGCATGGAAGTCAGTGAGATTGACCAGTTTTCGCAGTTGTACAAAAAGAACCAGAAGGTCTTGCTGGGTCAAATTCAGGCTGACATCGAGCAGTTACGGAACGACATCCCCTATCAACGGAGCATTCATTCGTCTTTGGGTGAGCTTTTTCAGAAAGATACAACCATATTGGCCTCGATTCCCTCGATTTCACCGGTCGATGGTGGTTGGATTTCATCGGGTTTTGGGATGCGGGCTGATCCTTTTACCGGACGACGCAAGATGCATGAGGGCATTGACATTGCCCAGAATCGGAATGCGCCTGTCTATGCCACGGCGGATGGGACTGTAACGTATTGCAAGCGTTTTGGAAGTCTGGGTAATTTGGTTTCCATTGATCATGGGTTTGGCTGTTCGACCAATTATGCTCACCTTGCCGCTATTTCGGTCAAGTTTAATCAGGTAGTCAAGAGGGGGGATGTTATCGGCAAAGTTGGATCGACGGGACGTTCCAAAGGGGTCCACCTGCACTATGAGGTCCGTCTTGACGGGGTCGCAGTTGATCCACGCTTCTTTATTCTCGACCGAGACGATAACTAGCCCGATTTCCTCTTTAACTATTACTCTCCAAGAAGAAAATCTCATCTGGCAATAGTCGGTTATTTTTTTCCCATCCGAGAGATACAACTAAAAAGAGACTTGGTTTCCGGGGAGGCATGATCTATAGGTACGATCATAATTCAATGATATTCTGCTGTCCGATGGGCTGGAGTGATGATCAGGCCAGGGAGTCAGGAAGAGAGAGCTATTGTATTGTTGAGACTATAACCAGGGGGCACGGCCGTGGCCAATGTTTTAGACCTTGTCAAAGGAATTGTTGGGAATAAAAATGAACGGGAGTTACGCAAGCTTCGTCCGGTTATTGATCGGGTTAACGGTTATGAATCGGAATATCAACTGCTAACCGATATGGCCATGGTAGCCAGAACGGCGGAATTTAAGGGTCGGGTTGCCAATGGCGAGAGTTTGGACGAGATTTTACCCGAGGCGTTTGCCTTGGTCCGTGAGGCGGGTCGGCGTTTTTTGGCATTGCGTCATTATGATGTTCAGTTGATTGGTGGTTGTATATTACATCAGGGTAAGATTGCGGAAATGAAGACAGGTGAGGGCAAGACGCTGGTAGCTACTCTGGCTGCTTACCTGAACGCTTTAACGGGCAAAGGGGTTCACATTGTAACGGTCAATGACTATCTGGCCCGGCGTGATCGGGACTGGATGGGGGGTATTTATCATTCTTTGGGTTTGACCACGGGTGTCATTCAGCATGATGTGTCGGACCAGGACCGGAAGCGGGCCTACGAAGCTGATATTACCTATTGTACGAACAACGAGTTAGGTTTTGATTATCTGCGGGACAACATGAAATATCGCCAAGCCGACTTCGTTCAGCGGGAGCATGTCTTTGCCATCGTTGACGAGGTTGACAGTATCTTAATTGATGAGGCCCGGACACCTTTGATCATTTCCGGCCCGACCGAAGAATCCACGGATAAATATTATCAGATCAACCGTTTGGTGCCACGCTTACGGCGTGGTCAGGATTTTGATGTTGATGAAAAGAGCCGATCAGTATCCTTGACTGAATCCGGGATCGAAAAAGCCGAGGAATTTCTGCATGTCGAGAATTTGTATGAATCGCGTCATATGGAGCTCGTTCATCACATCAATCAAGCTTTGAAGGCGCATATTCTCTTCAAGCGAGATGTTGATTATGTGGTCAAGGATGGCGAGGTCTTGATTGTGGATGAGTTTACGGGTCGACTCATGCCGGGCAGGCGATACTCCGAAGGTTTGCATCAAGCTCTCGAAGCCAAGGAAGGGCTTTCGATCGCCAATGAGAATCAGACTTTAGCCACCATTACTTTTCAGAATTATTTCAGGATGTACACGAAGTTGGCAGGTATGACCGGAACTGCTGATACTGAAGCTGCGGAATTCAATCACATCTACAAGTTGGATGTGGTGGTCATTCCGACCAATCGTGAGCTGATCAGGTATAATTCCCCGGATATCATTTACAAGAGTAAGCGGGAGAAATTTAATGCCGTGATCGAAGAGATCAAGAAGTATAACGATCGTGGTCAGCCCGTTCTGGTTGGGACCATTTCCATCGAGGATTCCGAGGTCCTGGCCCGCATGTTGAAAAGACATAAGATCAACCATAATGTGCTCAACGCCAAGTATCATGAACAGGAAGCGGCGATCATTTCCCAGGCCGGTCGTCTGGGTGCCGTGACTATTTCGACCAATATGGCCGGTCGGGGTACTGATATCTTGCTGGGTGGTAATCCGGATACACTCTTCCAAAGCATGTTGGAGAAACGGAATATTGCTCCGGATAATGTCTCGGTTGATTTGCTCGAAAGACTGAAAAAGGAGTCTCGTGAAACGACCGCTCAGGAACATGAAGCTGTTGTTGCTTTGGGTGGATTGCATATAATCGGGACAGAGCGTCACGAGTCTCGGCGGATTGACAATCAGTTGCGTGGTCGAGCCGGGCGTCAGGGCGATCCGGGCTCATCGCGCTTCTATTTATCCCTCGAAGACGATCTCATGCGGATTTTTGGTTCGGAGCGAATTGCTTCGATTATGGACCGCTTGGGCGTCGAGGAAAACCAGCCGATCGAGTCCCGTTTGATCACGCGTCAGATCGAAAGTGCTCAGAAGCGGGTTGAGGCCCATCATTTCGACATCAGAAAACACGTTCTGCAATATGACGATGTCATGAACAAACAGCGTGAGGTCATTTATGAACAGCGCAGGGCGATACTGGACGGTGATGACCTCAGTGAAGCTTTTTATGACATGATCGCTGAGGTGGTCGAGTCGGTTGTGACCATGTATACTGCTGAGAATACCTATTCTGAAGAATGGGACTGGGAATCGTTGCAAAAGAACCTGCAGGCTATTTTCAACGAGGTTTTCGTCTTTGATGAAGAGACGCGGAATTCGAGTACACAAGCGGACCTTCAGGAGGTAATTCAGACGCGGGCACTCGAGCGATATCACCAGAAGGAGAAGCAGATAGGTGAGGAAGTCATCCGTTTCCACGAGAAAAACGTTCTGCTTTATGTGATAGATTCCTTATGGAAAGACCATTTATTGGCGATCGATCATTTAAAGGAAGGCATTGGTTTCCGGGCGTATGGTCAAAAAGACCCTTTGATCGAATTCAAACGGGAAGCTTTCGATCTGTTTACAGACCTGGTCGAACGCATCAAGGAGGATTCGGTCAAGTTTATGTATCTGCTGCAACCGACGGTGCAGGATGAGATAGTGCCCAGGCGCCGATCATCGGTCATGGTCGAATCGCGTGGTCAGGGGGACGAGCAGAAAAAGACGACGCCCGTTAAAAAGGAATCGAAAGTAGGTAGGAATGAACCCTGCCCCTGCGGCAGTGGTAAAAAATATAAGAAGTGTTGCGGTAAATGAGTGTTAATCCGCGAAGGGTTTGGGGAGGCATGAAACAGAGCAATCCGGCTGCGAGCGAGAACATGAGCCAACAATCCTGGTATACGATGGAACCTCCTGATTCGGTTGTATTGGAGATCAAGGTCATCCCGAGGGCCCGTAAAAAAGAAGCCATCCCGGCCGGCCCGGTCTTGAAGCTCAAGATAAACGAACCCGCGGTTGAAGGTGCGGCTAACAAGGCTTTGATCAAATATCTCAGTGCCCTGTTTGACATTTCAACCGCCCATATTGTTATTCTCCGGGGTGAACATAATCGCTCAAAAGTTGTAAAGCTGACGGGTATTGACTATGTTTTATTCCAGACGGTGGTGAACAGGCTTATATCCAAAAACGCACTGGGACAATAGCACATTGATTGGAGCTGGACGTGATTCATTCAGATGGTTTTTTTTCGGGGCCGTTGCTGAGCAAGAGCTGTTTTCTAAAAAGTGTATCGTTACTCGCTATGGTTATTTCTTTTCTTGCCGTGATGGATCCGGTTTGCCAGGCGGCATCTCTTCAGACGACGCAAAGGATGTGCGCCGATGCTATCCGGCTTCTACCGGATACATTGCAGGGTTTGACCATTATTTACTGGGAGGACATGAATACAGCACTCGAACAACTGTCAGGGTCCGGAATTTCCAGTGATGATCACATATACTGGCATGCCAAAGACGACACAGGGCATGCTCCACGACTTATTTCCCAGAGAAGCTGTCAGGCTGTGAAGTTGATCCAGAAAAGAGAATCGTTCGCCCGGGTCTTTCAGCAATTTGGCATCATAGCATTTCAGGTGTCCGAGAGTTTTAATCCACTCAACACTGATGATAGTGCTCCTCAGGAACGTTATTATTATCGGGTTTATGAACAACTCGTTGATGATTATGCGGTCCATTTTCGTATCCTTTTCCAGGGCTACAGTTTGCTTTCGATTGAACCGAACGCCTTGGAAATTGAGCTTAAGGAACGTTTGAAGAAGATACATGGGCTTTATCAACCTCTTACCGCCGCCTTCGACGAGCGGGTTGTTTCCGGTCAACCGTTTGACTTTGGGTATCAATCAGTCCCTTTTGGCATTGCCATGATTTCCTATTCGCACGCCGTGAATACACTCGTGGATTTATGGTGTTCGATCTGGAGGGCCTCAGGAGGCGAATTGGAATATCATTCTTTTGACAAGATGAATTAAAATTGTTATGTATAGAATAATCGCTTCTCATCTGTTTAGTAACCTGATGCAGGCAGATATTCATCTGAGGGGAATGCAGTATGAAATGTCCAAAGTGTAAGGCCCCGGTTAATCCTGAGGAAAATGTGTGCCAAAAGTGTGGCACAAAATATGTTGTCAGAAAGAAACCGGTTGATCCTAAGGCTTCCGAACAGGGTCACGGGGTTTCCGGAACACCCTCGAAACCTCCGCTCACTTCCCGGCAGGCCCCTAAAACGCAGGTCCAGATGCCCAAAGTATCGTCCTCGGCAGAATCACAAGGGCGGCAGCCTTCAACTTCAGAGAAAGCAGCCCCGAATAATCGGAAGGAGTCGGCCATGACTGAGGAACTGACTCCGGAGCAGCGTCAGGCCTCATCTCGCAACGCACCCAAGACACAGGTTGCCATGCATAAGCTTTCTTCGGCTGATGCGAAACCGGGTCCCTCTTTATCCCAGGAACCAGGGCTGAGTATTGAGGATATCAAACCCGGTACGATTTTTGCCCAACGTTATAAGATTGTGAGTGAAATCGGACGTGGTGGCATGGGGGCGATTTTCCGGGCCGAGGATTTGAAATTAAAGGAGACAGTCGCTCTGAAATTGTTACTGCCCGGTCTGCAGACAAATCAACAGGTCATCCAACGGTTTATTCAAGAGATAAAGCTTTCATTAAAGATTACCCATGAAAATGTAATCCGTATTTACGATATTGGTGAAGTTGGTCGGATTAATTTTATTTCCATGGAATTTATCGAAGGTATCGATTTGAAAAAGCTGATCAGGACCCAGGGTAAATTGCCGTTGGATTATGGTATTGAGATTGTCCGGCAGATGTGTGAGGGTTTGAGTGCCGCGCACAAGAAGGGCATAACCCATCGTGATGTCAAACCGCAGAACATCCTGATCAATTTGGACAACAACATAAAAATCGTTGATTTCGGTATTGCCAAGGTAGAAACGAGTGATGGTATGACCAGGGAGGGTGTGGTCATCGGAACACCGGAGTATATGTCGCCTGAACAGGCTTTGGCCAAGAAGATAGATTACCGGACCGACATTTATTCGGTTGGCGTGATCATGTACGAGATATTTACCGGAGAGCTTCCTTTTCAGGCTGACACTCCCCTGGGCATTGCCTTGAAACATGTCAATGATCGACCCGGTAAACTGCGGGATAAGGATGCTGACATTCCACGTTTTCTCGAGGATATTGTGCTGAAAGCGATGGAAAAGGACCCGGCCAAACGGTTTCAATCCATGGAGGAGATGATTGCGGAGCTCGATCGGTTCAAAGCCGGAAATTATCAGGAGCCTGTTGGAAAATCGCAACCAGGCGGTCCTGCGAGCGGCCCCGATTTAGATGGCATGTCAGTCGATGATCTTTTTCAGCGAGGCATGGACCTGTTCAATCAGCGTAAATATCGTGAGGCCCTTCAATGTTTTGAGTTGGTCCTGAAAAAGGACCCTGTTCATCCCAAAGCATACGATTACCTGGAGATTTCGGGTTCACAGATCGCGAAGGAAGCAAGTATTCAGAGGCTCTTAAGGGAGGGTGAACAGGCTTTCCAACGTAATGATTTCCAAACAGCCCATGCCCTTTTCATCGAAGCGGATGAACTGGTCCCCAACAATCCGGAAATCCAGATTGCCTTACGCAAAGTGAAAGCAAGTCTTGGGGCTGTGCCTTCTCCTATGCAGCCCCAGGCTGCAGCCATGCCATCCGAACCGATAGTCAGTGGGGGCGAGGTCGGTTCGGATTTTCAGAAAGGGATGGCGTATTATCAACAGAAAAAGTATGACGAAGCGATCGAATATTTCAGTGCCATTCTAACACGTGACCCGAATCATACACAGAGTTATGAATATCTGGAAATGGCCAAGGCTGCCAAGTCAGCTCAGGAAGAGATCGAGCATCATTTTCTCACGGCACAGCGATTGGTCGAAGAAGGGGACAATGCTGCAGCCATCAATGAATTGCAGATTACTCTTGATTACAATCCTGATCATGAAGGAGCACGACAATTGCTGGAACGGCTCGAAACTATGACACCGGCTCCCCCAGGTCATGAGGCTGAAGGTGAGCTCGAGCTTGAACAGGACCAGGTCCCGGTCGAGCCCATGGAACAAGCCCCCAGCGAAAAAGTCCCCGATCGTGATCCGGATTATATCGCTTTGCTGGATTATGCCAAAATTCAGGCCCGCGATAATCATTTTCAGGAAGCTATTTCCACATTAAAGAAGGCCATGGAGCAATTCCCGGATTATCCGGAGACTGAACAGTATATCGAGAAACTTGAGCAAACATTTTCTCGGCAGGAACTCAAGGACTTGCTTGACACCGGCAAAGCGGCCTTCCAGCAGCAAAAGTTCAGACAAGCGTTGCGCAGTTTCACTCAATTGGTCGAGAAAGACCCGACCAATGCAGATGCTCGGCATTGGCTCGAGAAGACCCGAAAAGAACTACTCGAAGAGCGTAAGAAACTCGAGGATACGCGGAGCATAAAAGCCACATCCAGGGACAAAGCGGTTGGGACCGAGCCGGGAAAACCCTTACCGGAAGCGAAGCCTTCGGTGATGGTACAATACGCACCTTACATCGGAATTGCCAGTATTATTGTCTTAGGTATCTTTTTTTTAGTGGGTTACTTTGTCATTTATCCGAGTATGCAGCAGCGTAAGATTCAAGATTTGAAGACATCGGCCAAGAGGCATTATGTTCAGGAACAGTATGGGGAAGCAGCTTCGCAATTTCAGGAGTTGTATAATATTGAACCGGACCTATCTACCCTGGAATATCTTGGTAAGTCATATTATTTAGGAGCAGCGTATCTCAAAGCCCAGGAAATATTCCAGCGTTTACTCAAGGAGCAGCCTGATAATACGGATTATCTGCATTATCTCGGTTTGATCTTCGAAAAAAAGGACGAGTATACCAAATCAATTGAACAATATCAGCGGATTATTGAATTGGAGCCCCAGAATGCCGAGGCTTACAAACTGATTGGTACGGTTTATTTCAACCAGAAAATCTATGATCGGACGATCAGTTTTTTGACCATATGCTTGGAGCTCAAACCCCAACAAGCGGATGTTCAAAAAATGATCGCTGACGCCCAGCTTGCACTTGAACAGATTGCTGAAGCAGAATTATCATATAAGAATGCCATTCAGATCGACCCGAGGTACATGGATGCCTATCTTGCCTTGGTCGGTATTTATAAGGCCCATAATCGGATCGAGGAAGCGATCACGCTGTTGAATGGCATTCTGGTCTGGAATACGACAACTACCAAGGTCTATTGTTTATTGGGAGAAATATACGATAATCAAAGCAAAGCGAGCAATGCCCAAAATGCTCAGGACTTAAAAAGACAGGCCCAGGAAAATTTCGAGAAATGCCTCAGTCTCGATCCCCAGAATCGGGACGTTGTAATCAGTTTAGCCAGAATACATATATCCAATGGCAATCTGGAGAAGGGGGCCAGTCTTTATCAATCGTATCTGATCCGCCAACCCAGAGATGGTGATATACACTTCGAGCTTGGGACCATCTATCATCGTCTGAAGCAGTACAAATTTGCGTATGATCATTATTCACAAGCTCGGGACATATCACCCAACGATCCGAGAATCTGGGCGAATCTAGGGACGCTTTATTATGATATGGACAACCCCAAAGAGTCGAGACGTGCATTTCAACGATCACTCGAGCTTGATCCCAATCAACCGCGTGTTGAAAAGTTTCTCGAGAAAGTCAAACGCCAGATGAAGCTTTGAGCTGTATGGGACACGGAAGGAAGGGGTAAGTGTGGATGGGGGAGCGACAATTACATTCAGGACGAATTGAGACAGGTATTATTGCGGCGTCTGAACTTCTGGTGATTGACTCGACCTCAGCCCCTGATCTTCGTGGTGAGCGTCTAGGGCATTTCGAGATCATTCCTGATGGTTCGGTTTTACTTGGTGATGGCACAATTCTGTGGGTTGGTCCCACATCTGCATTAAGGACCGTGGTTCCCACGGGACAATCTTTTCCCTGTATTGATGCCCGCGGTTTGACCGTGACGCCTGGCTTGATCGATGCTCATTCTCATCTTGTGTTTGGAGGTACCCGGGAAGATGAGTTTGATGCCCGTATTCGAGGCAAAGGTTATCTGGAAATTGCCCAAGCGGGTGGCGGTATAAAAAGGACGGTCCAATTGACCCGGGCAGCTTCGGAATCAGAACTCTTCGCCCTCGGACGGGAGCGGCTCCAGGAGATTCTGTCACTTGGCATCACCACGCTCGAAGTTAAAAGTGGTTACGGACTGGATCAGGAGACGGAATTCAAGATGCTGCGTGTGGCTCGTGAGTTGGCCGAGGCCCAGCCGGTCGAGATTGTCACTACTTTCTTGGGGGCCCATGAAATCCCACCGGGCATACCGAAAGAGAGCTATGTTAATGAAATTGAGCAGGTCATGCTGCCCGAGGTTGTCCGTCAGGATTTGGCGGAATTCTGCGATATTTTTGTGGAGCAGGGTGTATATACGCCAGATGATGCGGTCAGGATTCTGGGGAAGGCCCGAGAATATGGTCTGAAGGCCAAAATCCACGCCGATCAAATGTCTGATAGTGATGGGGCTGCCCTGGCCGTTTCCCTGCAGGCAATCTCTGCTGATCATCTCAATTATACCAATCCGGAAGGGCAGGCTGCCCTGGCGGCCAGCAGATGTATCGGCGTCCTCTTGCCCGGCTCGGACTTCTTCCTCGGCCTCCCGCATTATCCGCCGGCCAGAAAAATGATTGAAGCTGGTGTGGCTGTTGCTTTAGCGACTGATTTCAATCCCGGATCATGCATGACTTACAACTTACCTTTGATCATGACTGTGGCTTGTACACAGATGAGAATGAGTCCGACCGAGGTCTTTGGAGCAGTCACACTCAATGCTGCCCGTGCATTAGACCGTTCCGAAACTATCGGTAGTCTGGCGCCTGGAAAGCAGGCAGACCTTGTCCTATTCTCTTGTCCCAATCACAAGCTTATCAGTTATCATTTCGGTAAAAACCATGTTCATACGGTCATCAAAAAAGGAAAAGTGGTCTATGGCCCTTCCCGACTCCTGGCCTACAACGATATGCTCCAACAACTGAATCATCCAACTCATGGAGACGAATAATTCAATGTTTGATGAAATATCAGAAATCCGGGTCCCGGAAATATTACCGGTCCTGCCATTACGCAATACAGTTGTTTTTCCCAATATCATCGTTCCGTTGATCGTCGGAAGAGAAAGAAGCATTCGGACCGTCGAAGAAGCCATGCTTCAGGATAAACTCATCGCGCTTGTTCCACAAAATGAAAGCGAGGTCGAATCGCCCGAAACGCATGATCTGTTGAATTACGGGACTGTGGGTGTGATTATTAGAAAGTTGCTCATGCCCGAGGGTGAAATTCGGATAATAGTCCAGGGTCTGGCCAGAATTGCCATCAGTGAAGTATTCAAGGAGCAGTATATTTTGAAGGCAGTTATCAGCCTGGTTCGGGAAACAGGGCGTATGACCAAAAGGGTCAAGGCCCTGATGAAGAATGTTCGCGATGTTTTTCAACGTCTGGTAGTGATCTCTCCCAATTATCATGAGGAGGTCTACATCACTGCTCTCAATATTGATGACCCGGGCAAGTTGGCTGATATTATTGCCTCTGAATTGATCATTCCTCAAAGTGAGAAAGAGGAATTACTGAAAATGTCCCGGGTTGAGAGCCGTTTGCAGCGGGTCAATAAATTCCTGTTGCGTGAGCTTGAAATGGCCGAACTGGGCTCGAAGATACAGACCGAGGCGATGACTGAGATCGAGAAGCAGCAAAAGGACTATTTTTTACGGCAACAGTTGAAGGCGATCCATGACGAGTTAGGTGAAGATGATGAACGGGCCAAGGAGTATATTGAGTTCACGACCAAGATCAAGAATGCCAAGATGCCCGAAGATGTCGAGGAGGAAGCGCTCAAGGAATTGAAGCGTTTGCGGCAGATGCCACCCCAGGCGGCGGAGTATTCGATCTCGAGAACATATCTCGAAACCATGGTTTCACTGCCTTGGAACAAGAAAACCAGTGACACGCTCGACATCAAGCGTGTCGCTCACATCCTTGATCAGGACCATTATAATTTGAAAAAGATCAAGGAGCGGATCATTGAATATTTGGCCGTTACCCGATTAACCGGGGAGATGAAAGGTCCCATTTTCTGTTTCATTGGGCCACCGGGCGTAGGTAAAACTTCATTGGGCATGTCTATTGCCCGGGCCTTGGGGCGAAAATTCAATCGCATATCTCTGGGGGGTATCCGCGACGAAGCCGAGATCCGAGGGCACCGGCGGACTTATATTGGTGCATTACCCGGTCGGATCATCCAGGGGATCATCAAGTCAGGTTCGAAAAATCCTATCTTCATGCTGGACGAGATCGATAAAATCGGGACTGATTTTCGGGGAGATCCTGCTTCAGCCTTGCTCGAGGTGCTCGATCCCGAACAGAACTTTTCTTTTTCCGACCATTATCTCGAAGTCCCTTTTGATTTATCATCGGTCATGTTTATTACCACGGCCAATGTGACCTATACTATTCCTCCGGCCTTGATCGATCGCATGGAGATTTTACGACTGCCCGGATACTCGGAGGAGGAAAAAGTATTGATTGCCCGGAACCATTTGATACCAAAACTTTTATCATCTCATGGCCTGACAAGCAGGGATGTGAAAATCAGTCTTAAACTCTTGCGGGAAATAATCAGACGATATTCACGTGAAGCGGGGGTCCGCAACCTGGAAAGGTCTATTGCCAGTATTTTCAGGAAAATAGCGCGGCGGATCACCGAGGGTGAGCAATCACCCTTTGTTATTAAGATCGAAACATTAAAGGATTACCTTGGGCCGCAGCAGTATTTTCTCGATCAGGCCAATGACAAGAGCGAGGTCGGCGTGGCCACGGGTCTGGCCTGGACACCGACAGGCGGAGAAATTCTCTTCGTGGAATCCACGATTATGAAAGGGAGCAAGAAGTTGATTCTGACGGGTCAATTGGGCGATGTTATGAAGGAATCGGCTGAAGCCGCTCTCAGTTATATACGTTCTCAGGCCAATGAATTGAAGCTCGATCCTGATTTTTTCGACCAGACCGATATTCATGTTCATGTACCTTCAGGGGCAATTCCCAAGGATGGGCCTTCAGCCGGGGTCGCCATTGCCATGAGTCTGCTCTCTTTGTTGGCCCGGGTCCCGATCTTCCATGATCTGGCCATGACGGGTGAAATAACACTTCGAGGCAAGGTCCTGCCCGTCGGCGGAATCAAGGAAAAGGTCTTGGCGGCCCATCGGGCCGGTATTCAAAAGATTATTTTACCGAAACAGAACAGGGGTGATCTCGAAGATATTTCACCGGAGGTCTTGAACAAGACCACTTTTTATTTTGTCGATAAACTGAAAGAGGTCTATCGATTGGCTTTATTACCAAAAGGCAAAACGGGGAGTGTATGATCTGCGTTCAATGTGGTCAGAAAAACATGCCGACTTCGAAATTTTGTGAACATTGTGGGGCACGTTTAATCACACAATGCCCCAAATGTGGTTCACGCAACATCGAACGGAAAAATTTCTGCCCGGAATGCGGGGCAAATCTGAAACTCTTATTGTTCAATTTGTCCATGAGTGGTGGCGCTGACCCAAAACCGGCACTGAATGAACTCGACCTGGATTCCGAATTGGCCATGTATAAACGGGAGTTGGAAAAGGGTTCGATCATTGTGACCTGTCCTCATTGTCAGGTCAAGAACAGGATCCCCAAACACGTATCTCAAAAGACGGCACGTTGTGGAAAGTGCGGGAACTTACTAGTATAAATGAAACAGTGAGTGAGGTCTCGGCAAAGCATGGAAAAGAAATCGCGCGAAAATATCCTGAACAGGGTCCTTGAATTGCTGGATAACAAGGATTACGAGAGTGCTTTTGACATTATCCAGGCACTTCTGGCAGCCAATCCCACCGATCTGCGCCTACATGGCTACACCAATATGATCGAGACCTTTCTCTTGAAGCAATATCTCGACACCTTCAACAAATTACAGAGTGTACCCCGCATTAATCCTCAATGGTCGGACAAGTTGACCCAGTTGGAGCTGGAGGGTAATGAGGGCTACCTGCTGACCCAGATCGATGGCAATACCAACATCCGTTCACTGGTATATATTTGTGGGATGAAAAAATTTGATACATTGCGTACTATCAAAAAATTCCTGACCCGAAATATAATAGTCTTAGAGTCTTGAATCGAGATGAATCTACACGAAAGAAGGAAGCAGGTCCAAACATGACCGCTCACGAAATGTCAATTAGAAGTTATATCGGTATGTTGCACAACCTTCGGCTTCCGGCCATGATTTTTGATAAACAGATGAAACTGGTGGGAACAAATATGGCCTTTCAGGCACTCTTCCAGGTCAGGGAAACCGATCTGATCGCTGGCGGAGCAGAGGATTTCTTCAAACATGATCTGTGGGACAAACTGCAGTGCTTACCAGATGAAGGTGAGGACCAGTCCAGCACTGCAGGACAACTGGTCGAAGTTGAAATGGAACGCGAGGGAAAGTTCTATAAACTCACTTTGGCACCGATCAAGGACAAGGATGCATTCGTCATCGGCTACCTGCTCTTTTTTATCGATATGACCCGCGAGAAGATGTTGGAGCAGGTCCGTGCCGATTTCACTTCCATGATCGTCCATGATTTACGCAGCCCATTGACAGCGGTCATGGGTAATCTTGAGCTGCTTTTCATTGAATTCGAGGAAAACTGTGATCCGGATACCCGTGAACTGTTTCAGGATTCCATAGATCAATCGCAGCGTCTGTTGAACATGATCAATGATCTTCTCGATATTTCCAAGATTGAATCGGGTAAATTCACTTTAGTCAAAGAACAGGTCGATCCCTTGGAGATCATAAAATACTCGGTTCGTTCCATGGAACCTTTGGCTGACAGGGAAAACATCGCCCTCGAACTGACTCTTGACCAGGATTTATCTCATATTCATGCTGACAAGGACAAACTGATTCAGGTGCTGATCAACCTTATCTCGAATGCCATCAAATTTTCCGGCCCCGGTGATCTGGTCCAGATTCACGCACGCGAAATCCACAATGGAAATGGCCCTTCCCTTCTCATCTCGATCTCGGACACGGGTGAGGGCATCAAAGCCGAGAACCTGCTCAAGCTGTTCGAAAAATATCAGCAGGTCGGGAAAAAGAAACAGCGTCTGATTAAGGGGACCGGCCTGGGATTGTTTATTGTCAAGGAATTGATCGAAGCACATGATGGGCAGGTCCAGGTCGTCAGTCATTTCGGTAACGGCTCCTGTTTTTCTCTTCTCTTGCCGATCATAGCGCCTCCCACATGACCTCCTCCGCTGGATAAGAAAAATGAAGGTCGATAAGAACCAGGCCAATTTTCAGCCCGCGCATCTGTGTCGATCCAGGTCATTATCCAGGTACTTGTGTGCAGCGATTACCTCTTCTCGAGCGATCACCCGTGTAGTTTTGCTGATTTTACTCTTTTTTCTTCTTTCTCAAACCATTTCTGTCTGGTCAGATGAGAATGCGGCCATGGCACAACAGACCAATGTCCAGGATATGCCATCCCAACATTTCCTGATTGATAGTATCGCTGCAGTGGTCAATGGAAACGTTATCACGATCTCTCAGTTATTTCGCACGTTACGCTGGAAGAAAATACTCGAACCACAATTGTATGACCATCAGGATGATCAAAGCAGCATCAAAGTGATACTCGAGACATATATTGATCAAACCCTGCTGGTCCAGGAAATCAATCGAACACAGTTTCTGACGGTGCCGAAATATGTGATCGATACACGCTTTACTGAATATGCCAAGCAATTCGGGTCCGAGCAGGACTTCGTCACCATGCTCAGCACAATTGGTTTTTCCCGGGAAGAATTTTATCTCTATCTATGGCGTGAATCGATGATCAACCGCTATGCCCATCAGAAATTTGGGAGCAGGATTCAGATGAAAGACAGTGAAATCCTCGAATATCTCCATCAGCATTATGGTGAGTATGGTTTAAGCCAGGCTGCGCTCGAGCAGCCGGAGTCGATACGTGTTCAACCTGTCTGGGAGCAGGCTGAGCGAGATCTTTTTCAAAAACGACTCAAAACCGTAATCCGGGAAAAATTGGACCAGATGCGAGCCCAGGCGGAGATCAGAATTTTTTTCCCAGGGCCATCGGCTCCACCCGATGAGGCCCGGCAGGAAAGCGTTCCGGGACTCGAGTCGGACGAGAAAGCACAGATCAATCAGGATCATTGAGTTGAAATCGACGCAGGTCGAACAATACAGGAGGTTTGCCCGACATGATCACAAAGCTGGACATAGAACAGGTATTTGCCGAACAATTGAAACTCGTAAGCGACCATGATTTACGTGACAAAACCGTCATGCTTTGGGTCGATATGTGTGCCAAAGGGGGATGGCGATCACTCACTGAACTCGAGGCCATGCCTTTTACTCTCTTGACAAACGCTCGAGGTATTTCTTTTCTGGAACACACCATAGCCGTGACCGAGGGGGCCTATGCCCTGGGAAAAGCGATGCAGAAAGCATATAAAAAGATGCCCTACACCATTGATTTTGATCGGTTGGTTGTCGGGGGCCTGCTTCACGATATCGGGAAACTGGTCGAGATTGAATCTGATGGGCAGGGCGGTTATCGAAAGAGTTTTTACGGTCGCTGCACTCGCCATCCCATTTCAGGTGCAATTGAAGCTGGTCAAGCCGGTTTTGGCCATGAAATATTGAACATCATCGCCTGCCATGCCAAGGAAGGCGAGAACCGACCCCAAGTAATCGAAACGGTCCTGATTCATCAAGCTGATTTTGCCACATTCGATCCATTGACTATGCTGGAAAAAGGTTTATTGATTCAATCCTGAAGTTGAAACATGCAAGGCATCGCCCCATGCCGAAAGACTGTGACATCCAAAGACAGGCCGGCTGGCAGCGAGACAGACTCGGGGACGCTAAAAAAGCACCTGACCGACGGAGTGTTCGGAAGGGAAGGAGTAATTGTTCATGGCTCAAACGATGATCGAAAAAATAATCAGTGAACATTGTGGCACGCACGTCAAACCTGGTGAAATCGTTGAATTAATCATCGACACTCGTGTTGCCCGCGATTTCGGGGGGGCCAATGTTGTCCGCCACCTTATCGATAACAATTTAGAGATCTCCGATCATAGTCGGACTTATTTCACCTTTGACTGTAATCCGGGTGGATCGGACCAGAAATACGCTTCAAATCAGCATTTCTGTCGACGGTATGCCCGTGAGCACGATATCCGGGTTTTTGATATTCAACAGGGAATCGGGACCCATATCGCCATTGATGAGGGTTTGGTCCTTCCGGGAGAAACATTTGTTTCGACTGATTCCCACGCAAACATACTTGGGGCGATCGGGGCTTTTGGTCAAGGCATGGGCGATCAGGATATTGCCTATGCTTTTGCTCAGGGCAAGGTCTGGTTCCAGGTCCCGCCCTCAATCAGGATTGAATTGACCGGGACGGTATCCGGTCAGATCACTGCCAAAGATATTACCCTGAGATTGCTGGAACACTTTGGTGCAAGCGGTTTGTTGGGTTATGCCGCGGAGATGTCCGGTCCACTTGTTGACCGGATGTCCCTTTCAGACCGGATCACACTTGCCTCGATGGCCACAGAAATGGCTGGGATCATCATCCTTTTCCCACCAAATGAGCGGGTCCTGAACGAATTACCGCTCCGTCAGGGCAAAGTAGGCCGTGTGTTCCTGGCTGATGAGGCGGCCAGCTATAGTGATATCGTTAAACTCGATTTAACCGGGTTGGAACCAATGGCGGCCCGACCCGGTCACCCCGAGGATGTCGTTCCGGTCAATACGCTGGCGGGTATACCCATTGACTCAGGTTTCATCGGCTCCTGCACCAATGGGCGCTACGAGGATATGTGCCGAGCTGCGGCCCTGCTGCAGGGTAAAAGGCTGCCTGACCATATAATCTTGAAGATTGTCCCGGCCACAGACAGAATCTGGCGCAAATGTCTGGCCGAGGGACTCATAACCATATTCAAGGAAGCGGGCGCTTTGGTTGGGAATCCCGGCTGTGCGGGTTGTGCTGCCGGTCAAATCGGTCAAAACGGACCACAGGAAGTCACGATCAGTTCCGGTAACCGCAATTTCCTCGGGAAGCAAGGCAAAGGAGATGTTTATCTTGCTTCGCCTGATACCGTGGTTGCCTCGGCTTTAGCTGGCGCGATCTGTTCAGCCAGCTTGCTACCCGAATTTCTCCGTAAGAATAAAAAAGGAACACAGCGAGTGACTATTCCATCCGAACGATCGGTCGACTCGACGGTCCGTAAATGGGAAACTGTGCCGTCCCCGACTTCCGGGCAGATCAAGAGTGAGGTCATCTCGGGCAAAGTCTGGGTTATCTCTCAAAACAACATCGACACGGACATGATCTTCCATAATCAGCACTTGACGGTGACCAATATTGAGGAAATGGGACAATATACCTTTGGGAACTTGAGTGGTTGGGAAGACTTCAGTCAGAAAGCGCAGCCTGGTGATATTGTTGTAACCGGAGGCAATTTCGGGGCTGGCAGTTCACGTCAACAGGCCGTTGATTGCTTTAAAAGTCTGGGGATCAGTTTGATTGTGGCCCAATCTTTCGGGGCGATTTACGAGCGGAATGCTATTAATGCCGGTCTGCCACTTCTCAAGGCAGACCTCATTTCAACCCAGCTGGTCAGCGGAGATACCATTACCGTTAACCTGTTAACCGGTCTTATTACACTTGTTTCAAGCGGTCATTGTATTCAGGGGACCCCTTTTTCCCAGGTCCAATGGGATATTTTTCAGAGGGGCGGTTTATTGAAGAGTTCATGACCTGAACACATTACATTGTGCTCTTTTTATCTCGATCAAGGAGTAAGGAACATGACGATGGCAGAATGGATGGAAGCCGGTCAACGCGGCAAAGATGTCCGCTCGGACTGTTGGGTCCGTTATCAACCCCGATCAGAAGGCGGACTTGACCTAACCCTGAACAGCAAAGTCGAGTCGATGTACGGGACACATATCCGTGTTTTGGCTAAAGAGATACTGGAAACCCTGGGCATCCGCCATGCTCAATTGATCATCGAGGACGCTGGGGCATTACCCTTTGTCCTTGCCGCCCGGATCGAGACCGTTGTTAAACGAGCACATCCTGAATTGAAGACTTCATTTCTGCCTGAAATGAAAGAATTCTGCCGTGTGCCTGCCCAACGCGAACGTTTGCGACGATCGCGTCTCTATCTCCCGGGTAATGAACCGAAGTTTTTTATCAATGCCGGTCTTCATGATCCGGACGGTGTCATTCTGGACCTTGAGGACAGTGTCAGCTATCAGGAAAAAGATGCCGCCCGGATCTTGGTCAGAAACACGCTGCGCCAGGTTGACTTCTATCGCGCCGAACGTATGGTCCGAATCAACCAGCTCCCCATGGGACTCGATGATCTCCGGGAAATCGCCTTTCAGAATGTGCATGTTGTGCTGATTCCCAAATGTGAAGATGCCAGCCAGGTCACCGAAGTCGAACGCATGATTGCTCGAGTCCAACAGGACCATGGCCTTCAGGGACAACCGGTTTATCTCATGCCTATCATCGAAAGTGCTTTGGGCATCATGAAGGCCTTTGAAATTGCTCGGGCCTCATCGGCTGTCATTGCCCTGACCATTGGGCTCGAAGATTATACCGCTGACCTGGGCGTACCACGAACCAATGAAGGTCGCGAAAGTTTCTGGGCCCGTTGCCAAATCGTCAATGCGGCCCGGGCTGCGGGCGTCCAACCTATCGATACTGTCTTCTCGGATGTTGCCGACATGGACGGTCTGCGTCAAGCTGTTTTGGAAGCCAGGGGCTTGGGCTTTGAAGGTAAAGGCTGCATACACCCCCGCCAGATCAATACCATTCACCAGGCTTTTGCCCCGACACCAGCCGAGATCGAAAAGGCCCAGAGAATAGTCAGGGCTTTCGATGATGCCCAGAAAGCCGGACTCAGTGTCGTCTCTCTGGGTCGTAAAATGATCGACCCACCTGTTGTTAAAAGAGCACTCCAGGTCGTAAATCTTGCCATTATGACCGGTCTGCTTCCGCCTGAATGGAAATCACAAGCCCAGGCCCAATGATTGACTGCTCGTTTTCGGCCTGGGGTAATGTCCCGATGTCAGGCCCACTCGGGCAAAACGCGGCCTGACCGTGCAAACCGGCTGGAGAATGACGGGGACCTCAGGGACCGACCTTTTTCATGACTTCTCTTCTAAAATGATGTATATTATTGAAAAAGCATCTGTCAGCAGGAAAATGTCTGCCTATGGAACATCGGGAAAAACTTGGAGAAATACTGATAAAAGCGGGATTAATCTCGGAAATCCAATTACGGTCCGGTTTGGCATATCAAAGACAATGGGGAACACAACTCGGTGAAGCCCTGATATCACTCGGTTTCATTTCTGAAGTTGAACTCCTGAAAATACTGGCCCAGCAACTCCAGATTCCTGCCGTCAATCTGGCGAAGACCTTCGTCTCTGATGAAACACTGAAAATTATCTCCCCAAATTTCGCTCAAAGACACGCGATTATTCCCTTGGGCAAAAAAACCAGCAAGGGACAGGAAGTCCTCTTGGTTGCCACATCCGATCCGACCAATCTCAGCTTGCTCGATGAAATCAAATTCATGATCAATCTGCCTGTCCGTTTTGTGGTGGCCACCCGATCCAGTATCATCAAAGCCATCAATAAATTCTATTTCAAGGAAAAAGTGGATTTTTCTCAAACCGATGAAAGTCTGGTGGCAAAACTCAATAAAATGAACGAGGGAGATTTGGTCCTGACCAAGGACGATTCCGCTTCAGTTTTTCAGATCGATCTCGCCCAAACTGCACCTGAACCGAAACAAGAATCAAAACAACAGCCGACACTACTTCAGCAACAGGCCACTTTAGCTTCAAAATCAGGCGTTTCCCGTGAGTTCCAAGCCCTGCTTAAACTCCTGATTAAAAAGGGCTTGATTACTCGGACCGAATATATCAACGAATTGAAGAAGATGTAGTGTCCCCGGTTTAGACGGCAACCACTTCTTTGATCTCAGGGACATTCTGGCGGATGATCCTTTCAACACCGGCCTTTAAGGTCATCTGGGCCATGGGACAACCATGACATGCACCGGTGAGTTTGACCTTGACCACGCCATCCTGAACATCAACGAGCTCGACATTGCCACCATCCATCATCAGCGATGGTCGGATCAAATCCAATGCTTTTTCCACTTTTTCTTTCATTTCTCTATCCTTTCAGTAGGTTTTTTATTCAGATTAGACGCTTTCATAAATGACACCATAGTACCTAATCCAGACCAATCTCCTTTTCAAGATTGGTCCCTTTTTCCTATTCGAACAATCGGTCAATTCGAAACGCATGATTGGTGTAATTTGGAAAATTCCGCTATATTAAGCTCAAGTGAGAATGAGGGACACGATGAGTGGTATGAGAGAGGAGAGTGTGACTTGAGGACTGTCCAACAACTTATGGATTTATCCGGACGGGTGGCGTTAATAACGGGAGGGGCCGGACATATCGGTCAAGTCATAGCGGCCGCCCTGCTCGAAGCCGGTGCCACGGTGGCCCTGTGTGATCGAGATGAACCGGGGCTCGAGCGGGTTTGTTCAACATTGAGCTCACAGTTCAGCTCGGGCGAGCTGGACTATTTCAGGGTCGATTTCTTGGATGAAAACGAGACCCGAGGGCTGATTTCGAAGACAATGCAACGATTTCAAAAGCTCCAGATCATCGTTCATTGTGCGGCATTTGTGGGAACGACTGAATATCCGGGTTGGGCGGAATATCTGGACAGACAGTCAGTTGCGGCTTGGGATGCGGCTTTACGGGTTAATGTGACCGCAGCTTTTGTCATGACCCAGGAAGCAGCACCCGTTTTAAAGCAGCAACAGGGGAGTTCTGTTGTCTATATCTCATCGATTTATGGTTTATGCGGTCCGGATATGTCGCTGTATGAGGGGACGGCCATGAAGCATCCGGCCGCTTATGGAGTCAGTAAAGCAGGTCTGTTGCAGTTGGCCCGTTTTTTTGCCACGACTTTGGCTCCCGAGGTCCGGGTCAATGCCATCAGTCCTGGTGGCATCTGGCGTCGGCAACCTGAAGCCTTTCATACCCGTTATAAAGTCCGGACCCCGCTCGGTCGGATGGGCGTCGAGGAAGACTTGAAGGGGGCTGTGCTCTATTTAGCGAGTGATCTGTCAAGTTATGTAACCGGACAAAATCTGGTTGTTGATGGGGGCTGGTGCGCATGGTAACCACGGGGAAAACTGAAACGATCCGATGCGGTCAGAGGATGATCGGTCCCGGTCAGCCCTGTTTTATCATTGCCGAAGCCGGCGTCAATCATAACGGCCGGATGGACCTGGCCTTCAGCTTGGTAGATCTTGCCGTCGAAGCCGGTGTGGATGCCATCAAGTTTCAGACTTTCAAGTCGGACAAAGTCGTCAGCAGTGTTGCACCCAAGGCTGATTATCAACTCAAGAACGGTCCGCAGGAGAGCATGCTCGAGATGGTCCGTAAACTCGAGTTGAACCAGGAACAGACGGGCCAATTGGCTGCCTATTGCCGGGAGCGTCAGATTCTTTTTTTGTCGACCGCCTTTGATCCGGACAGTGTCGATTTTCTGGATAGACTCGGCGTTCCTGTATTCAAAGTTGGATCGGGAGAATTGACCAATCATCTTTTACTCGAACATATCGCCCAAAAGGGTAAGCCCATTCTGTTATCAACCGGTATGGCCACTCTGGCCGAGGTCGGTGAAACCGTTTTATTTCTTAAAGAGACCGCTTCTGTTTCCCTGGCCTTGTTTCATTGCGTGTCGAGTTATCCTGCCGCGCCTGAAGAATGCAATCTCAGGGCCATGGATACTCTGAGTCATACTTTCAATGTACCCATCGGCTGGTCCGACCATACACCGGGATTGACGATTGCCCTGGCCGCGGTTGCCCGCGGGGCACATTTACTCGAGAAACACTTTACTCTTGATCAACAACTGCCCGGTCCAGATCACCAGGCTTCACTTAATCCCGGGGAACTCAAAGCCTTGGTCCGGGAAGTCAGGCAGGTCGAAGCGGCCCTGGGTGATGGTACCAAGCTACGAAGCAAGACCGAGGAAAATGTGGCCAGGGTTGCTCGGCGCAGCCTCTTTTCAGCTCATCGTCTGCACAAGGGGCAGACCGTGACCCGGGCTGACCTGATAGCCTTGAGACCCGGCACAGGTATCCCACCCAATAGGCTTGAACTCGTACTCGGCAAAAAGCTCCGCCGGGATATCCAGGCCCGACACATGCTTCATCCCGATGATCTCGAGGAGTAGTTCATGCGTATTTCCGTTGTTACGACCGGGCGACAGGATTGGAGTTATCTGAGACCGCTCTGTAGCGAGATGATGCGCCGTTCAAGGCACACTTTAGACCTGCTTGCAGGCGGTATGGCTTGTGCTCCCGATTTCGGACAGATCGCCGACACGATTGCTCAACAAGGCTTCCCCTTGACCGCCCGACTCGAATGGGATGTCCATGCGCCGGCGAGTAGTCAGTGTGCCGAGGCCATGCCTCTCTTCCAGGCTGCATTTCTACGGAATAAAACTGAAGCCGTCCTAGTGCTCGGCGATCGATTCGAGACGGCCGCAATTGCACTGGTAGCGACTTTACTCCGGCTGCCTCTGGTCCATTTGTATGGCGGCGATGAAACAGAAGGGGCCATTGACAATGTCTTGAGACATGCCATTACCAAGATGAGTCATCTCCATCTGGTCGCGCATCAGGTCTTTGCCGAGCGGATTATTCAAATGGGCGAGGACCCGAATGCGGTCCATGTTATTGGCCTGCTCAGCCTTGATCGGGCTTTTTCGTCCGAAATCCCGGACCGGAAAACCCTGGAACGTGATCTCGGGATCGAGCTCAAACCACCAGTCGGGCTCGTGACGATGCATCCCACCACCCTCAATGCGACGGACCAACCCGAGGAGGTCGATGCGGTCATCGCGGCCATGGACCGTTTCCCAGCTACCTGGATTATCACGCTACCCAATGCAGATCCGGACAGTGCTTCGATCAGACGGACATTGACCGAGTATGGTCATTCCAGAACGAATGTGCTGATCGCGCCGGCCTTGGGCGAAGACCGGTATTTCGGATTATTGGCTTGTGCAGATTTCGTGCTGGGCAATTCATCGAGCGGTATTATCGAAGCCCCCAGTTTCAAACGGCCCAGCATCAATGTCGGTGATCGACAGAAGGGTCGGCTTCGTTCTGCTTCAATCATCGATGTCCAAGCTGATCCGGAAGTCATTCTTCAGGCCTTACAAAAAGCGGTATCATCCCCATTCAAAGAGGAAATCCGCTCTATGGAACCGACCTTCGGGCACGGCGAGGCTGCCAGAAAAGCAGTCGAACTCCTCGATAAGTGGCAGGTGAGCTTCCCACCACGAAAACGCTTTATCTCGATGGATTAAAGGTATTTTTCACCCGCTCTTCGTGAGCGAATTGGTTTCGCGGGCGAACCAAAGGCTACACAATAATCACCAACATTACCGATCACAGTTGAGCCGGCCCCGACAAGCGTATGCTGGCCGATACTTATATTATGGGACAGAACTGCACCGATACCGATTGCTGAGTGATTGCCGATGATACAGTTCCCTCCGGTTGTCACTCCTGGTCCAAGGCTTGAAAAATCGCACATGACCGAATCGTGATCAAGAGAGCTGTTTGTATTCAGAATGCAGTGTTTTCCAATGGAACAATCAGGGTTGATCGAAACTCCAGCCATGATAACTGATCCTGCTGCGATTGTTACGTTTCTTGCTATTGAAGCTCGAGGATGAATAGCAGTAATAAAGGGCAGGAGTGGAGTGATAGTCTCAATCTGACTCGCTACTCGTGACCGAATGTAATTATCCCCAATGGCCACAATTATTCCTTTGAGGTCATATTGTTGCACCAATTGTGGCAAATTGCTTTCTTGTCCAAGGACTTGATAACCGAAGCTTTGGATGATTTTGCTCTGTTCTTTTTCAAGAAAGCCTGCGATCCTATAGCACCCTTCCTGTTCAATAATATCGACAATAACTTTAGCGTGACCGGACGAGCCTACAATGATAATAGCATCCATGGTGCACAATCTTCCTTCAGATGAAGAGTATGAGAGAATAACTGCTTTTTCTAATTTTAGCCATGTTATTTATAAGCAAAAACCATCTGGTATGTCAACTCCAACTGATGTTTCAAGACCACGTAAAAATTTCACGAATGGCCAAAGTGAGGATTTTGATATCTTCAAGGGAGTTGTAAGCTTGGATTGAAATACGGATGACATTATTCCCTTTCCAAATGACGATGGGGACTTCGATGCCAAAGCGGTCATAGAGTTGACTCTTAACGCTATCCCGGTCGCAGGGTGGCAGGAAAAAAGAGGCGATTTGCAGGCCATAGGGCCGATCGGGCTGAACAATCGGCTCGAGCGGTGTTTCCCGGGTGAGCAGCTCGACTGCCTGCTCGAGCAGTGACCGACATTTCTGACGGACGGCGGGCCAATCATGATCGGACATGAATTGGAGTGCAGCGGGTATGGTCAGATAGGCGGCAATATCCCGGGTCCCCTGCCACTCGATCAGATCGATATAGGGTGTTTCACGTTGTTTTTCAGGGTGCCAGCCCCAACTGACCACGAGCGGTTCCACGAGGTCTTGCAGGGCTGGTCGGGTAAACAGGAACGCGGAACCTTTTGGAGTCAGCATCCATTTATGGCAATTTCCGACGAAAAAATCCGGGTCGAGTTGGTCCAGGTTTAATGGGATCTGGCCGGGCACATGAGCCCCATCGATGACCGAGATGATCCCGACTCTTCGGGCTCTCCGAACGAGTTCCTGGATGGGGAGAAGCAGTGCGGTTGTCGAGGTGATCTGGCTTAAAAAAAGGACCCTGGTCCGATCATTGACAGCCGACCAGATCGTCTCGAGTAGACTATTCTGATCCAGATTACTCATAGACAACACGACCCGCTTGATTATCGCTCCGGTTTTTTCGCAGATAAATCGCCAGGTCCGATCGAGAGCGCCATACTCATGATCAGTCATCAGAATCTCATCACCTGGACCCAGCTTCAGAGACCGGGCCACGATATTGAGACCGGTCGTTGCGTTGGGAACAAACGCAATATCTTCAGGTCGGGCATGAACATATTCAGCCAGGGCCAACCGCGAAATGCTCATTCGTTCGCTGAAACGCCGATCGAGGAACTCGACCGGACGCCATTCCAACTCACGCTGAAAATCCTGATATACCTCGAATACAGCTTTGGGACAAGCTCCAAACGAACCATGATTCAAAAAAATCACCTCGGGGTCGAGTCCAAAAAGGTCTTTCATATATGCACTCCCGGCTTTTGTTTTTCAATTGTTTGAATGACACAAAGAGAATTCATAGAACCGTCATTCATTCGGATTAATAGTTATGACATCGGGATGTTCGCAGCAAAAGGATATGCAATCCAAAAAGTGTGAGTCTGACCTCAATCATGCTCGATGACTCGATGTCCGGACCACGTTTTGACTGATCCTGTCTCATCACGGTATTAACTTGAAAAAAAATGTGAGGGCGTTATTGATACTATCACGAATTTCAGGTATCGCTGACTGTTTTGGTCAGCAACAAACAGGACTCAAAGTATGCGTCAAGGATTACTGAAAATATTTTTCTTGCTGAACAGACCGGAACGGAGGAGCTTGTTTTTCCTTGTCTGTGCAATGATCATCGGTGCGGTTCTGGACCTGTTTAGTCTCGGGATCATACCAGGATTTATTGCTTTGGTTGCCGATTCCTCACTCAGGACAAAATACAGTCTTATCGACAGTCTTCTGACATCTCTCGGCGTCCAAACACAGGAACAACTACTGATCGTTGGTTCGATCATTATTACTATTACTTTTTTCATGAAGAATGCTTTTCTTGCCTGGCTTTATCATGCTCGAATAAAATTTACCTCCGGCATCCAAATCCGTCTGACGAATAAGTTGCTGGACCTCTATTATCATGCGCCCTATACATTCCATCTCAATCGTAACACAACTGATCTTTTCAGCAGGTCATCCGATCAGGTCCGGATCGTTATTTCGAATGTTCTTCTCCCCTTTCTAACACTTGTCATGGATTTTCTCTTTACTTTTGTAACCCTGGGTCTGGTCGTCGTTGTCGAACCAGTGATATCACTGGCTACTTTCATGCTTTTTTTAGTATCTGTTGTCATTTACTGGTATGCAATCAGGAAAAAAGCCATGAAGCATGGCGAAGAACTAACATTCAAACGCAAGGAGATGTACAAACGCGTTTTTGAAGGATTTGGTGGTTTGAAGGAAGCAAGGGTCCTCAACAGAGAGCAATATTTTCTCGATCGATCTATCGACAGCTTTACCAGGGTCACCTATGCGACCATGTATCAAAACCTCATTACAAAATTATCAAAACCTTTTCTCGAGACGATAGCAGTATCCACTATACTCATGATTGCTATTTTCATAACTCTTCAACAGAGACCACTTCACTCTATTCTGACCATACTGGCCTTATTTACTGTTGCTTCGGTCAAACTTATGCCCAATGTCAACAGTATGATTGCCAATTATGCTGGCGTCAGATCATTAATGCGTGCAATTGAGCCCATCTATGAAGATATAACTACAATCAAAGTGGAGATGGACCTGGAAAATGAAAAGGATCGAAAGACCCAATCATTTGATCAATTCCTTGATATCCACAATCTAGTGTATCAGTATGCTGCGACCCTTGAACCCGCATTGAAGGACATTAATCTTACTATTGAAAAAGGTCAGGCGATTGGTTTTATCGGACCATCCGGGGCGGGTAAAAGCACTCTGGTCGATATCATTCTAGGTTTACTCATGCCCACTGAGGGGACCGTTACAGTTGATGGTTTCAACATTTTCGACAACATCAAAACATGGCAAAGGAATATCGGTTATGTTCCCCAACAGATTTTCCTGTCCGATAATACCATCCGAAGCAATATTGCTTTCGGAATCGATCCGGCGGAGATATCAGATACTCTATTGTGGAGCGCTATCCGGGATGCTCAACTTGAGGAATTGATCGATGATCTGCCTGATGGCGTCGAGACTTTGATCGGAGAGCGGGGCGTCCGACTATCGGGCGGTCAAAGACAGAGAATTGGCATCGCTCGTGCTTTATATCATAATCCTCAGGTGTTGATTCTCGATGAAGCTACCGCTGCGCTCGATAACATTACTGAACGGTATATCATAGAGGCAATCGAACGATTGAAAGGAGATCGGACCATTATCACGGTGGCTCATCGATTAACCACCATCAAGAATTGCGACATGCTTTTCTTCCTAAAAAACGGCCAAATTATTGCTCGGGGAACATTTGAGACACTCTCGGAGCACAGTAATGCTTTCAAAGAGATGAATAGCTAGAGGAAAACCGATAATGAGCATTCACATGCTGACCTTGAAAGAATGCCCTGAACTCATGCCCCATTTTCGGGCCCTGAGTGAAGAGGCCTGGCCGGAATTTCTGCATCATGCCGCCTTATACAGATGGTCTGTTCTGTTTGATGAATTCAAGCATTTTCAGTTCGTAATCGTCAACGAGGCTGAGGAAGTCCTGGGCTTGGGACATACCGTACCATTTTTTTGGGACGGGTGTCTGGCTACCTTACCCGAGGGTATCGCTGAAATTACTGAAGCCGCTTATCAAGGTTTGCAAAACGGTCATGCACCTAACACGCTTTGTGCTTTGGCCGCCATCGTCTCCACAGAATTTAGGAGTCAAGGTATCAGTACCCGCATTATTCAAACGATGCGCTCGCTGGCTGCAGAACATTCTTTTCAATCATTGATTGCTCCGGTCCGACCTACCCTGAAAAGTAAACATCCACTCGTGCCGATTGACCGCTATATCGATTGGAAAACACTCGAGGACCTGCCCTTCGATCCCTGGCTGCGCGTACATGTCCGACTTGGGGCCCAGTTTTTGAAAATCATCCCTCAAGCTCTGATCGTGCAGGGGAGCGTCCGAGACTGGGAAGAATGGACCGGGATGCGGTTTCCTCTATCCGGATTATACACTGTGCCCGGTGCCCTTGTACCGATCAGTATCGATCTTCGACAAGACTTTGGACGGTATGACGAACCCAATATCTGGATGAAACATGTCATCACAGCCTGCTCGTTACCAGATCAAGCCCCGACCATGTACTGGTAGACCGAATCCTGTTTGGGCATTATGCAACCTCGAACCAGCCTGAAAACAGACGTTATTGGCTGTTCCCGGTTGGGCGTGTGGAGTTTGTCCGGCCTGATAGAAGCCGTTCATCGCTGTCCTCATCACGACTCCTGACCAGGCCGCGATATTCATTGATGAATCTTTTACCCAGGAGCAAGAAAGCCCTTATTGGTGAGAGTGGTTGTGGATCAAGCACCTGTTTGCCGTCATGTGTGAGTATTTTTGCGTTTGATTCCCGGATTGCTATTTTTAACAGTTCGATTTTTGCGGGTGTTCGTTCAACTAAAACGAAATTTTTGGTCTGGGTGTCCGATTTATACCAATGGTATTGTAACTCGCCATAGGGTCTATTTTCGGGTTGTTTAAACTCAAATTTCTGATCGATACCGGTCGATTGTAAAAACCAGTGATAGAGGGTATATTTGATCTGATCATCGGGGATGCTGGCATACATATTCAGGAGCAGAGTCTCGAAGAGGTCCTGAGCGTCGACCAGGTTCTGAGTGACTTCAAGGATATGTTTCTGGTAGCGGTGAAGTAAGGATTGTTTAGTTTCGGGGGGTTTCGGGCATATCTGCGGGAAGATTTTGGCCATGAGGAACCTGTTGTGTTTTTTCAGATAGCGATCATCCGGATGGTCAGCATTACCGATCATGACATCCAGGTCTTTCAGTTCATCTTCCTGGACCGCCTGTCTCAGGTGATGATACAGTTCGTTCGAGCGAAGAAGCTCATTGAGTGCGTCTAAACTTGCGGAACAGGTAAGGCCAAAGTCGTTTTTCAGGTTGATGATCAATTCTTCGAAGTTAAATTGATCGATAAACTCGGTGGGTGAAAAATCATACGAGATAGTGTGCTCATTTTTGGCATAGATATAGCCCATAAAGAGTGGGTCTCTGATGAGTGTACTGATTTTAAGGCAGTACTCATCATAGATACCATGTTCGATTTCTTTTAGGTTACTCCGACTTTGAAGGAGTTCATAGAAAATGATAAACAGGCTGAAAGCGTCATATTCCTGGAGGAGATCGAAATAGCGGTGACCTTCCGATGAATGTTCGAGCAGCCACTGCAGGATGTAAGGAGAAGCATAGTCAGGGGTGATCGAGATCAGGGCTTCCGGGTAAAAACCATGAATATTCGGGCCATCTTTCCAAAGAGTACCCTCCGTATCGATGATTTTCACATCAACGAACAGGTTGGACGGGCTCTCGATGGGTTTGATCATGATATTAGCCGGTTTGATATCGCGGTGGATGACCAGGTTTTCATGACAGATATGGTAGAACATGGCCAATTTGACCAGGGTGATATCGTTCACAAACTTCCTGTTTTTTTCTGCTAATTCTTCTTCCTTGTTTTTCTTATTTTCTTTTTGATGCAAAAGGTAAGCAACGAGTGGTCGCTGTTTTTCCGGTTCCAGGGCCAGTCCTTCCAGTAAAATAGTAGTGGATTGATCGTTGATGTCCCAGGCTGCTCCCAGAATTTCATTGAGCAATTTTTCCTGTTCCAGTTTTTCTTCTTGGAGAAGTGTGCCTTGTTTATGAAAGTTGAATTGGTCGAAAAAGACCCTGAGTTTGCCCCAGTCATCGGGGCCGAGTCCCTGTAGTTCCCGGGCCCAGTTTTCGGGTGAGGTCAATTCGCACCAGGGGATGGTCCGGTCGATAAATGTTTCCAGGACATCGCGGAGCATATCGCGTTCGATTGCCAGGTTTTCATCTTTTCTGATCCAGGCTTCGAGAGTTTGTCCTTCGAGGAATTTGTAAGGTTGGATCAGGTAATCACGGCCATCGATATCGATGATAAAGAAGTTTTTCAGGAGGTCATTAATACCCAGGAAACCTCTCTTTTCGCGGATCATTCTGACAATTAGGGACTTTTCACTATCGAAATTCATGCCCAGGGCCCCACTCAGAATATCAAGGTATTTGTCGGGGCTGCTGAAGACGATGATATCTTTTAGTTCCGTCACTTTTTGACGAAATGCGCTCTCGACAGTCATGAAATGGATAAATTGATCGCGAAGTTTGGCATCGACCAGTCCTCGAGTAATGACGGAATAGCTGATTGTTCGATATAAATCGAGGGCGATCGAGATAATCAGATCGTCATTACCGTGCGTAAAAAAGCCTTTTCGGATAGACCAGTTAAACCGTAAACCGACAATGATGGATTTGCCGGGATTGTAGTGAATGATGCTGTAGACTATCTCGAGCACATTCTCCTGATAATTCCAGCGCAGACGTCGTCCGACCGTTCTGTTCAAAACGTAATCCGGCTTGAAACGCTTAATTATTCCCTTCAACCAGTCGGCGATGATTCGTTCGATTTGCTTCTGATTCAGATCAGTTAACGCTTCATCACTTTTTCGATAAAAGTGGACGAATTTCTGGGTTTTCTCACCTGGTTTGATAAAATAGGGTGTATTCGGAGCATGTTCCAGAAGAGGATGAAAGCCGTCCTTTTTAAAAATATCGTCGGAATGAAGTATGAAGCGATGAATTTGCTGGGACCAGTTAAAATCACCAATGGTATTGCGGACCCTTTCAAAGCTTCTGTTCATTTGTCCATAGTATTCCTTGATCATAACATTCAGGGTCGACAGATCATGATCAAGGGCATATTTTTCCAGGAGTCTGGCGTATGATTCTCCCAGGAGAGGCCTGCCCAGGAATAGTTCCAAAATGGTAGCGGTGGCCATGTGCAGGTCAACCATCCGGTAGAGTGGAATGGTTTTCAGGCCATGCTCGACACTTTTCAGACAATAAGGGTGGATATACATTTCGTTTCCTTGGAATGAACAGCCGCTGAATTTGGTATTGAATGCCTCCTTGCTCGAGTAGCCTGATTTGACCAGAGCGCAGTTGCGGCAATTAATCAAGCTGAGTCGGACCAACTCCTTTCCCTTTTTCTCGACCAGGATATGGCCCGGCTTGATGTTCCAGAGGATAAGATTGCGCTCATGAAACATGGTGATCATTTCAAGCAGTGCTTCGGCAATCTCCATTTGAAGGAAAATGTTTCGCTCATATTCTTTCTGACGGAGTCTTTCGAATTGTGAGGTTATCGTTTTGGTGATGCGCAGGGTCAGGTTTTCATCAAGGGTGATGAGCTGTTCACGGATGACCCGGTCCAAAAAGAAGTCGAGATCGATCGTTCCTTCTTCGGATTCCATGATGTCAGCCATCTTGAGAAATGCATTCTTCCCACCGGGACGATGAGGAAGTAATTTCAGCAATTCGAAGAGCTGCTGTTCGCTCTCTGAGAATGAAGATACATTAAAGGTTTGACGGGTGAGCATTGTTCCGGCACTCAAAATATCGATCATACCCCGAAATGAAAAATAAATATCCTCGAATGCATCGGCACCGGCCTTTTCGAGCCATTGGTTTATCAGGACTTGAAGTGGAACGGCCCCATCACTGCACTGGATTGGTATAAAATAATGATTGTCCACTGCAAAGTATGTTTTGAGTGCTTCAATGAGTAGGTCAACCTCGATTCGGTTCGTGTGAGACAAATAATCTCGCAAAGCCTCGAGATGCCTCGATACAATTGTGGCCCCCGATAGTCTCATTTCCTCGAGAAACCGTATGGGCGAGCAGGCTTGTATGTATTCACCGACTTGATAGTCAGGCTTGAGTATTTCGTTCTCCTTCAGGATTGTTTCGAACCATTGAACGATCAAGTCCTGTTCCTTGATTGCCATCGAGATTTTCGGATCGGATATCAATCCTAAGGCATTAATAGACTCCCGAACATCGACCAGTGAATACTTGAGAATTGCTCGTTCCAGTTGCCCGTAGAGAGTGTCCATCGCCTTCTTACCAGGGCCCTTGTGTTCTGATAGGGTGACCTTTTTCGGGAAAAAGATGTGGAGTAGCCAGGTTGGGCTCCTGAAGAATGAACTCTCGAGCGAGACCAGAGCATTTTCACCCGTTTGGTAAGAAATCCAGGATATGGTCAGATCATGACTCTTGCGCTTACCTGATTGGGGCTTCAACATATATTTCATTCCATTCCTGACCGGTGTTAACTCGACCTTGAACTTTCTCTTGTCTGGATCGATTGTGTCGAGAAAATACTCGGCAATGGAATGAAGGAGTGTTTCTTTTTCCAGGACAGAATTCGTCAGATCGGTCACACTTGTCTTCAGGATGTGCAGCGTTTGCTGCAGTTCAAGAAGGGCCTCGGGCAAATATGCGCCATACAGCACCTGAAAGAGCTCGACCGTCACATTTTTCGTTTCGAGTCGGTCCACAATATCCCGAGCAAGTTCGAGATTATTGACAGATTCGGTTAATTTCTGCCGAAGTAAACCGGGTGAACTCAAACCGGGAATATTTTGAATGCGTTCGAGTTCCAACCTGACAAATCGGATGAGTTCATCCTTGAGAACTTGGGTTGCCCGTTCCAATATTTGCATGATTTCCGCATAAAACTGTCCGGAAAAAAGCGCCTTATTGTTCTCGAATGATTGAATATGACTGATCAGTGTCTCCCAGGTCAGGCGGACGTCTGAGGTCTTTGCGAAACAATGTTCAACCACAAAATCGCGGGTCAATTCCTCGAGCATGGGTTGTATTTCGAAAACAACGCACTTGTAAAAAGCACTTTTACTTTGAGTGAATTGTGTTTTTACCGCTTTAAAGATTGCCTCCGGATCGGGTATTTTCAATCCATGGTCAGGCAATGATTTGAGTCGGGCGAGGTCTTTGCCCCTGTCTTCAATGAACTTATGTCCCTCGTGCAGATAGCTGGTATATGCCAGGGCCTCACTGAGTGATTTGAACCGTTCCGGTTTCCAGTTTAAAACCTTGGTAATGACCTGGCAGAAGGTCTCGATCAGGAGGAGAATAGCATCTGCTTTCAAGAACGGGACAAGATTGGTCAGATCTCGTTCGAGCCGCACAAACTCGAGCATTTCGGAATTCCGAGCTTCACTGCTTTCATCAATCCTTGCCAACAACTCGCCCAGACGTTTTATTTGAGCGTGAAAACTCCTGACCTTGGCGATTCGCTCCCGTTGAGGCGGTTCGAGTTGCTTCAAATAATTGAGTAAATCCCTTTTGCGCAAGAAGCTGTATTCACCGAGGAAACTGCCATTTTCAATGCCTTTACTAAATAATTGTAAAGTAGCGCTGAGTGATGCCTCATCTTCGCATACTTCAACGGCCTGATCAACCCTGCCCTTTTGCTCATGGATTTTTATCTCTAACCAGTTTGCCAGGAAAGGTACATGTTTATCATATTCGAAGGGAATGCCGAACCGATAAATGAGGGCCATAAACCTGATCTTGTTCTCTTCAGATTCCTCGAGGAACCGGGTCAGAACGACCTTTTTATGCTCGTCCTCAAGCAATTCAAGCAAAGCGTGATGAACATTGACTTGTTGTGATATGACCTCTTGGTCCGGTATGGACTCATACTTTCCGAGCTGTTCCCCGAGATCATGAATATTAAAGAGCGATTGTTGAGCACAAATGTTTTCCAGGGCTTGCTTTACGACAGGCACCAACCGTTGTATCTCGATCCGACCCATCAACCCGGCGGCAATGATTGATGAGGTCGCACGTGAAATGTCCACAGATAATGTCCCGTTTTCTTCATAATTCAGAAGGCTGTGATCGGGCAAAGGGTCCTGGCCGGTTTCATTGACATAATTCACCTGGAAATGTTCCGGTAACTCCTGTGACATGATCTGGGCGAACAGGTGCCTGAAATCAGGCGAATGAAAAAAATCATCGATAATGCTTTCCGGAGACGATTGTCCATCCCTGTTTTGTTCATCGGTCATAGCTGCTTGTCCCAGAATCAGTGAATAATTGTACCGAACCGGATCAACTCCGGAGAGTCAAAACACATCATCTTTAAGTTTTCTCCCGGATATGATCAGGTTTTTCTCTTCATGCTTAACTATAGAATATTTGGACAGGATAAATCAATGTTAACAGGAGAGTGAGGTTGACAACTCGGGCTGATTGGCTAAACCTGAGTCCGCTCGTATCGTATTGGCACCGGTTATGTGGGAGATTGGAATAGTGTGAGATCGTATACAGATCAGTTTGGTTTTAGTGCAGATAACCCAGGGCTTTCAGATTTTCACGAACTTCGTCAGATAAATCCGATACCTCAACCTTGATCTGGTCAGGGTTGTGTACGTCATTGATCGCTTTTTGCAGTGTGTCATTCCTGGCCAATTCTTTTTCGAGCAAAAAGGAATAATAAGCGGTCCGAATAGGTAAAAGTGCGGCAAGATTACGATATTCGTCGACATATTCCTTTTGTTCATAGAGTTCCGGTTCGCATCTGTTTTTAACAATGAGTTTGTAATTATCGATGAAACAGGCATAGGCACGTTTGTCATCCAAATCGAGATCGAGTAAACGCTGGTTTGCGGGGCTGGCTTCGGGACTGCTAGCCTCAGCTTGAGCGATCGCTTGAAAAAGTGACTTACCCGTCAGGTATTGGTTCTTGCCCATGAAACCATACATATCGGCAACCGTCGGGTAAATGTCGGCCAGTTCAGCTTGAGTCATACTGATAACCGAGTTATGGGACCAACGGGGCAGACTCATGAAAAAGGGGACCCGGACAACTTCCTGATACAATGTGCTGCCATGACCCCAACCATCATGCTCGTAAAACTCATCACCATGGTCCGAAACGAATACTATGGAAGTCCTGGTCAAGAGTTCGTTTGATCGTAACTGCTCGATAATCCGTCCGATTTCAGTGTCTATATCGGTGATTTCGGAGAGATACAGATTTTCGAGATGGTCCAGGTCCGTCTCAAGTCTTCTTCCTGTGAGTGATTGAAGATACATCAGCGAATTCTTTTTGCCATCAATATGGCCGTTATAAGCGGTATCATAATAATTCCGGGACGGCTCGTAGGGGATATGAGGGTGACAATAATGGATGTACATGAAAAAACGCTCTTTCCGGGCACTTTGTATGGCTGAATTGACCAGGGCAGTTATGCGGCTATCTGCTATTTCGGAGCCATTGTTCGAGTGCGAGGGGTCCAAACCCTTATTGATCTGGGCCTCGAGATGTGATTGCTTGGTTGGCACATTCGCCACAAATTGATACACATCAAATCCACGGCCGAAACCAAAGGTCGAGTCTACATTGGCATTGCCCACATAACCGAATGTCTTGAACCCGCGGGCTTTGAAGTTCTCGGCCAGAGTGGGCAGTCCCTTTCTTAATTTGTCCTTTCTATTCCTGGCTTGATGAATGAGTGGCATTGTGCCGGTAAAGAGCGTGGCCACCGCCGGTCGTGTCCAGGAGGTGCTGCTGAGAGTATCGGCGAAGATAATCCCCTGGCGGGTCAGCCTGTCGAGCTGGGGGGTTTTGGCTTGTGGATGACCTCCGAAACCGGTCGAATCGGCCCGTAACGTATCAACGAGTATCAAGAGGAGATTATCGTGTCCATACGGTGGATTAAGCACGGTAGTCGCAATTTCTGCCTCGAAGTCAGGGGCTTCGTGCGAAAGAAGTTGGCCGGACTTGATCGTGGGCGAGCCCAACGCCAACTCGAAACCTGGATTTTCATGATCGGCCTGCCAGCGTAGTCTCAACCGGATGATTTCGTTCTGATAATCATAGAGGTTTATCGTTATCGGTAACCATCTGTGGGCAAGAGATTCGAGAGCGGGGGTATAGCGGAATTCAGCTTCCGATTTAGGTCGGTCGGTACTCAACTCCACACTGAAATCCAATGTAGCCACACCCGTGAAATGCTCGCTTGGCCATTGATCGGTCGGACCTTTACCAATACCTAACCAAAACTGCAAGACTGGTGCTTCCTCCGGACAGTGAAGGTAGATATCCAACTGGCTTGGCCGGCTGAAGACCAGGGCCGGTCGATTGGTCTGACCCACATTTATTTCAGACTCACAGTGAACCGGCGTACCGATTAACAGATTCCCGTTGTTCGCCCCTTGATCACAATAATAGTCAATGAGATCAATCACAACGACCGATGTCGATGATGTGCAACCCGATATGATGAAAAACAGGCTCAAACTCAGCCAGCTTATGGTCCCCCACACTCTCATGCTGTCGTCCCGCTTTACATGATAGATCCGTTCCACGTCATTATGTATTCACAATCCTTAATACCCGGGATACTTTTGTCAATACGATTGCATCGCTCGATATGTCTCATCGAGTAGTGACTCAACGGACGATAAAACTCGACTTAAAACTCGAGTGTCCCAAAAAACTCGTGTCAGAGGACTCTCGCAGAGGTATTGTCTGAATGCCAGAAAATTTATCCTTGACAATGAAAGGATATGTCTGTAACTATTGGATAAGATGAAGAGTACAGGTACAGGAATTATCAGGGCTGGAAGTACTGCCCTAGGAGGTTGGCATGACTGCTTTACATGAGGCCCTTCAATTTCCCTTTCGGGACAAATATTGGATACGCAGGTTGCTGATTGGCGGATTTCTCTTGCCGATTCCCTTGATTAATATATTGCCGATAGGGTATCTCATGCGTCATTTTAAAGCGTATTTAAGCGGGTATTCTATCGACCGGCTCCCTGAATGGGATGATGTCCCGCTCATTCTTTCACTCGGTTTCTGGGCATGTCTTGTTCTGCTCGGTTATCTGGTCATACCCGCGCTGATAATCGCACTCGGCATTTTCGTCTGGGGCGGGTTTTGGGGGGTCTTTCTCATCATCATCGGGATTATTCTCAACCTGTATTTTCTCTCTTTTTTACCAATGGGGCTGGCCATGTTCCTTCTGGACGACCGCCTGCACAGTGCCTTTCAGAAAAGAAGACTGGCCGCTTCAATCAGCTCGATTGGTACAAATTATTATTATTGCGTTCTTTATTTCTTCCTCTTGATCGTTCTGGCGGGTAGTTCTCCCTTTGTGTTATTTTACCTGGAGATCGTTTTTTGCCAGATTTTCGGAGATGTTATCAGACCGGTTTTTAAACAGGAAAATCAGGTGAACTCCGGGGTGCAGCGAAATAATGATCGATAAATGTTATTGAACGTGGTGCCCTCTTTCTGTTCTCACCGCATTGATTTCATGATTATTTGACATGCTCAATATTGTCGGGTAGTATGCAGGGCGGTTCGGGGTTTTTTCGGGCAGAAAAGGGGAGGGAAACAAAACAATGACAGAACTCAACTTAAGTAAAACCAGGTTATGGACCTGTCCCCGCACGTTGACTATCCCTGCCGTTTGGGCTTTGCTCGTTTTTATCAGTGTGATCTGTTCCGTTCCCGAGAACTTGCTCGCTGCTTCCGGTCCTGCCGATGATGCGATTCTTGAAAGCCCGGCAGAACGGGTTGCCTGGTCGGACAATTCGCCCCGTTTGGTCGATGGTCACATTTCAACTGTTGCATCTGCATCAGACACAGCACCATTGGTTCTCGTTGGCACGAGCATGGGTTGTATATACCGGTATGAGTGGGCCACACGTGGTTGGGACAAAGTGAAAAGTCTGACTATCCCGGATGAGATCATGCAGCGATTCAAGGAATCGGATTTTTCATTTTTACAGAAATTTTCAGGTATTTCGGAAAAGGAACTGGAAGCGATAACTGCCGAGCCTCAGGATGAAATTCCCGAGATCAAGATAGATTTGAGCGAGATCAGTTATGAAGATCTTACTTTTGAGGACATTGAACTGAGTGCGGTCGATATTTCCGATATCGAGTTCCGGGAGGATTTCGAGTCCGATGAGGAGTATGAGAGCGAGGGGGAGGCGGACAACGATCCCGAGGACCGGGATATAAGCACAATTGAAGAGGAGGATATTGAGACCATTCACATAACCGATGAATCCTATTTGCGTCATCCTCAGGAGGTCTATGCGCGTTTGGCTCGGGAAAAAGGGCAGCGTCAACAGTCTACGCCCGAATGGTCACAACGGGAACTGGAACGGGTACTGTCCCGATATTCACAATCCTTTGTCAGTATTACCTGTCTTGTCATACCTCCAGGTCCTGCTGCACCCTGCTTTGCACTCACACCTCTGGCCCTCTATCGGTCTCGAGATCGGGGGCGTAGCTGGCATGAGTTGATGATTTCCCAATGGAAACAGGGTGAACATTTTCGCTGGTTGACTGTATCATCTCGATCCGGACAACTGGTTCTCCTATCGGACAAGACCATCAGATCTACGGAGGATTATGGAATTAGCTGGCAGGAGTCGCCCTTACCTGCGGATATGGCCGATTATCATCGGATCATGTTGCCCGGTGGTCTTCCGCCACAATATCTGGTCATGGCAGATGATGCCATATCTGTTTCAGGACTTACTGCGGGCCCGGCAGTCGTGCAGCCCGTTACCCGGGTATTATCACTTGAAGGACCGTGCGGAAATTTCCTCTCGGGAGACGCCGTCGAACATCGTGTCGTAATCGGATGCGAGCAGGGGCTTTTTCTTTCGGAAAGCAGCGGGCAGGCTTGGCGCCATGTTCAACCCGCTGGCATGCCCGAGGCGGCCGTTCACCAGGTCCTCCTTTTTCGCGATAAACCTTCATGGGTCCTGGCCCTGGTCCAGGGAACGCCTTACTTCTCGACTGATACAGGTCAGACGTTTCAGGCCCTGTCTGGGCCCGGTTCGACTTTGGACCTGGTCGGGTTGGCCATCTCGCCGGATATCGAGGACGGGTACCTATTCATCGGTGTCAGCACTCGCCAATGCTTTTTTCTCGGAGTATCGGCTTCGGGAATACCACAGGTCCAGGCAGGCTGGTCACAATCAAGTCTTGAGCCTGGCGGGACCCTTTCCTGGCCCCACAGGCTTTCCTCCTATCAGCAATTGCTCGGACAAGCCCGCTGGAATTGTCTCTGGTATTCGAGTGAATTCGAACACTTCCGGGCCCGGTCCCGCTTGGCCCATTATCTCCCGCGTTTTAATTTCTCTTTTTCTTTTTATTCCATAGAGTATGACCAGGTCCGCCATTACCAGAATATCGATTTTCGTGACAGTCCCGACCGTTATGTCCTGGGACCGCTCGAAGTGATTAGTACACATGATCAATCCGAGTATTACCTGATCAGTTTTAACTTATCCTGGGATTTGGGACAGGTTTTACATCCGGACACACCCTCGATTAGCCAGAAAATGGCTTCGACCTTTACACGAATGAAAAAGCAGGAGAAGCGATTGCGTCATCTTTACGAGCAGCAGAACTCGCTGGATCGGCAGCTCAAGGATACCGATGGCTCCGATCCGGGCAGGCTTCTGGACATCCTGCTCAAAGCCTGGGAAATCGAGGCACTTTTATTTCCCTATAATCATAGAATCGATGAGCAGACACGCTAAAACATAACACTTAAAAAGGAGTGTATTCGATGAAGACGGTACTACTGAGAAGCTTGTTATCCTGGCTTGTGGTCTGTGTTTTACTGTGTTGGGTGGCACTTGTTCCGGCCATACTGGCTCAAGATATGTTGAATATCAACACGGCCAGTATCGCGGAATTGGATTCCTTGCCGGGTATTTCCCGGGCAATTGCAGAGCGAATCGTTGACTATCGAAACAATAACGGTCCTTTTACTTCAGCGGAACAACTGCTCGAGGTTAATGGCATTGGATCAAAGACCCTCGAAAAATTTGGAGACCTGATCGTCTTTTTCGATGTTGAGACGGGAACAGGAACAGAGGGATCGACCATGGCTCGACCAGCACCCGTACCTGCCCAACCTACCGTAGATCAGATTTTAGCCCGCTTTGCACATGAACCGACCATTGCCGAGGTCCAGCGAGCTGCGATCAAACATGCCGGTATTCATATTGGTGATATTGAAAAATGGCGGCGAAACGTGCGACTTCAAGCCTTTGTCCCGGGGACCACCTTCAGATTCGACAAGTACGATCGCGAAAACAGTACGTATCGTCTCTCACAGAATATCGATTTTCGCGATGAACCGGACCGCTACATCCTTGGTCCTGATGAGTACACGATTTCCAACTATGATTACGAATATTGGAAATATCAGATCGGTTTCGATTGGGACCTGAATGAATTCGTTTACAGTAATGATCAGTTGAAGGTCAGGGACGAGGCCGAAGACCTGATTGATTTCAAGATGAAAATCGTCGAGGAAGTCACCAGACTGTATTTTGATCGACGGCGGTTACAGATCGATATGCTTTTAGAGTCGACCGGCAATCGTAAGGCCAGTCTTGATAAAGAACTGCGTCTCGAGGAAATGACAGCCCTGCTCGATTCAATGACCGGTGGCTATTTCCTTGAGCAGATCGAAGACCAGGAACCCGGCCATACGGCCCAACAGGGTCCAGAGCAAGGAGTCATTGACCATGAAAGCAATCGTTAGTATTCTGCTATTGATCGTACCGGGGCTACTCTGGCAGGGATGCGATCTCGATGCCCAGATCGATCCTCAAGATTACAATCAAGAGGTGGAAATTGTCAATGTGGACGTGGTCCCCCTTGTTACCGGTTTGAATTATCCGACCACGGTCCGCACCATCGACTCGGATGACCCGATCGGGACCGGAGAGGGCAGTGTTCTGCAGAAGGGAAACCTTCTGATCACCAATGCCGGAAGTTGGGGCAATCACGCCAACTCGATCATCGAAGTCGATCCCCGCAACGGTAACACCTTTTTCTTTTCGGACGGCGATTTGACTGATTTGTATGGCGAGCCGGCCACGGATCGTCCGGTCAGTATAACTTTTCCCAATGGTTATCCCTGGGTGGTCAATGCGACCTGGTGTTATGGCTCGGTTTCAATCCTCGACACGAATCCCGGTCGGGGTTTTGATGGACCGAATTCACGTTCCGGGGAACCGATTAACGGTCCATTTAATGAAGGTAGTTACGGATGCAGTGATTTCAAACTGACTGCTGTCTCAGTCACTCCGTCGGATGGCTCGTCTTATGTTTCGCTCTATTCAACCATCGTGGTCCGTTTCTCACTTCCGGTCAATCCCTCTTCGATTAACACCAATACATTTGTGGTTGATCTCGATGACTGTGAGATTCCCACGGGCATGTCCAATGAAATCACTCTTGGCCCGGTCGAGGGTAGTTACTATTTTTCGAACGATTTGCGGACCGTCACTTTTCAGCCGCAACAGCCGCTGGTCTCGAGCACGGTTTATGAACTGACCCAATATGAAGTCACCCTGTCTGAAGACATCGTGGATATTTATGGCAACCATTTCGATGCCGATGTGTCCACACCTGAGGATGAGGAGGACTACGTGATTTCATTCACGACGGAGATCGAATTGGCTCCGCCCTACATCTACTCGTATTTTCCGGCACAGGGTCAGCAGACTTCGACTTATACCGCAGTTATCCTCTATTTTTCCGAGCCGATCAGACAGGATTCCGTGGACGAACACTCGTTCAAGCTGATCAAAGGGGCCGCGGGCGATTATCAGCAGTGGGACGAAATCACGGGCGATAAATATTACTATTACAGCAATCGCATTCTTTCCTATATTCCGGATGACCCGGACTGGGTCGAGGAATCGCTCTATACCATTTTTGCGACCGGGACGTTGCCGGGCGGTTTTCCTGGAATTCAGGACCGGGCCGGCAATGCGCTCGATGGCAATTTGAACGGTATCGCCGGTGGCAATTTCTGGAGCACTTTCAATACTCACGGCAATGAGGAATCGCCCTGGGTCGTTTTTATTATTCCGGGCCCGGGCGAGACGAATGTATCGGTAAACACTACTGTTTTTGTCCTTTTTTCTGAACCGCTCGCCGGCGAAACCATCAACAACGAGACTTTCCAGTTATGGTCCGGTAATCAGCAGATTTATGGTTATATCTCCCGGGCGAACGGATATATTGAAGCTACTTTTGAACCGTATGATCCTCTGCCGTACGATGCCCGGATCGATGTTCTGCTGACATCAGCGATTCAGGACAGCGAGGGTGTCCCGCTCGATGGCAACCATGATGGTATCGGCGGCGATGATTTTCACAGTCGCTTCTTCACCGGTCAAGACCCGCAGAATACACCGCCTCAGGTAGCATCGATCGTGCCAGGCGATGGTCAAACTGGAGTATCGATAACGACCACGGTCAATGTGACCTTTACCAAACAGATCAATCCGTTGACAGTAGACGGGACGACTTTTTTCCTGCAGCAGGGCGCGACCAATATTCCCGCCACCGTAGTGGTCCAGACCGGTAATACCGCGGCAATATTGACGCCAAACAGTCCGCTTAACTATCTGACTACCTATACCGTGACCCTGACCGATAGTATTACCGATCTGGATGGCCGGGCCTTGGATGGTGATTATGATACTGTGCCAGGGGGCAATTTTAGCAGTACTTTTACGACCATGACCGACCCCAGCACAGTCCCGCCGTTTGTGGCCTCGACCGATCCGGCCGAAGGGGCAACGACTGTTGTCCCGGGGACTGACCTGGTCGTCACTTTTTCAGAACCGATGAACCCAGCCACAGTGGTGGTGAACACTTCCTTCACCCTCAGTATAAGTGGTGGCGGGGCCAATGTGAACGGCTCGTTATCCTGGGACGGGACCAACACGATCGCAACCTTTGTTCCCAGCAGCCCTCTGGCCGAGGTGACAGCCTACGACCTGGTCCTGACAACAACATGCCAGGATGCTACCGGGAACGGTCTTGACGGCAGCGATCCTCCCGATGGCGTGACTGGCCCGGATTACTCGAAAACACCCCTGTTTACCACCGGCGTCACCGTGGACCTGGTTTTGAACGAAGTTATGCCCGACCCGAACTCTGATTGGGATGACTCGGGCGGGTATAATTCGACGGATGATGAATGGGTCGAAATCTATAATGCCAGCAGCGGTCCCATCAATCTGAACGGTTATTACCTGACTGATACGAATACGGCTAATATCACCTTTACGTTTGGTTCGGAAATCCTGAATGCCGGACAATACCGGGTCGTGATCGCCGGGGATGAAGGGGTAAATCTCAGTCTGAATAATTCCGGAACGAATGAAGCAGTCCATTTGTTCGATAGCACGGCCACGGAACAGGATGTCTTTTACTATAACACATCGAGTGACGATCGGTCCTGGCAACGAATTCCCAATGGCGCGGGCGGCTGGGTCCAATCGAATTCCTGTGGCGCGCCGGGCGGCGGTACGACCGGCTGCCCCACACCGGGCTCAGCCAATTATCCAGCCACGCTTGCCCCGTTCTGCCCGGGCACCATTTCGGGTCGGGTTCCGCAAAATCCGATGGGTAGTGCCGATGGCTTTTATCAGCCGCTCCTGATCGATAATTGGGGCTTTGGCGGCATAACCTACGGCGGTGAAGCGCCCGATATTGACGCACCTTACAACGAGCAGTACTTTGCATCACACCCGATGCTCAATGATATTTATGTTTTCGATTTCAATAGCGGCTTTTTCCCGCTCGGTGGTTATGTCCCGGAATTGATCGAGGGCCCCGGGCAACTCGTGTATGTGCCCCAGAAAGACGAGCACGGTCAAGCACTGACTGCTCAAGGAACGCTGTATACCGTCATCCCGAATTGGGATAGCATTGCTATCTTTCAGCTCATTCCTTCGGGACCGATTGGCACAAGTGACGTGTATACGACCGTGGACCGGACCAAGACGGTTGAATTTGTGCCCGAGGCCAAAGACCCGACCAACCCGCCCCTGATGTGTCCGATCGATATCGTTTACGATCAGACCAGCGATCACCTTTTTGTGGCCAACCGTGGTAATGGTTCCGTGACCGAACTGGACTTGGACGGGACCGTAATGAAGATCTATAAAACCAACCTGGGCTACATGAATTTGACCAGTCTTGATCTCGCTGACTGGGGCGAGGGAAGGGTTATTGTCCTGACGACGACCGGCGGCCAATATGTCAACGAGGCCAGCGGTCCCAAGGGGGTCTTATACTACTTTGCACTTCCCTGAAAAAGGAGACCCCATTAGCTGACAGTAGATGGATGAGATGAGTGAAGGATTTTGATCGTTTCAGGAAAAAGCCCATTTTTCCCTTGAACTGTCCCTCCTTGTCTTATGAGAACCACAAGACGCTTTCCGGGTCCATGAAGCATCAATATTGACTTGACCGGGTAAGAGCAATACTACTTCTCTTTAAAATTCATTTTCAGTATCGGTCCTTGCTTGAATCCAAGAGGAGTCTTTGAATGAATATATTGGGAATTTCAGCTTTCTATCACGACAGTGCCGCCGCTCTTGTCCGAGATGGTGACATCGTTGCCGCTGCTCAGGAGGAACGCTTTACCCGCAAAAAACACGATCCTGGTTTTCCGACGAATGCAGTCAAATCCTGCTTGAAAATCGCCGGTATCTCTGCACAAGAACTCGATTATATTTGTTTTTATGACAAACCCTTACTCAAGTTTGAGCGACTGCTCAAAACGTATCTTAATTACGCACCAGTCGGCATTGCCTCTTTTTTGACTTCGATGCCGCTCTGGCTCAAACAGAAATTGTGGTTACCGGATATTATTCACGAGCAGGTCTCATCATCAGCTCAAGTGTTGTTTACCGACCATCATGAGTCTCATGCGGCCAGCGCCTTTTTCCCGTCTCCGTTCCAACAGGCGGCAATTTTGACGCTTGATGGTGTGGGCGAGTGGGCTACCGCTTCATTTGGTCGTGGCCATGATAACAAGATTTCACTGATTTCGGAGATACATTTTCCTCATTCGTTGGGTTTGCTCTATTCCGCCTTTACCTACTATACCGGTTTTAAAGTCAATTCGGGTGAATATAAGCTCATGGGTCTGGCGCCGTATGGCGAGCCCAAATATGTCGATTTGATTTATGACAAGCTGATCACGGTCAGAGACGATGGATCGTTTTGGCTCGATATGAAATACTTTAATTACTGTGCCGGACTGACCATGACCAACAGCCGCTTTCATCGCCTGTTTGGCGGACCGCCCCGCCAACCCGAGTCGCAGGTCACTCAGAAGGACATGGACCTGGCCCGCTCGGTCCAGATCGTGACCGAGGAGATCATGCTCAAACTTGCCCGGCATGTGTATCGGGAGACAGGTGAGCAGAACCTGTGTCTGGCCGGTGGGGTCGCGCTCAATTGCGTGGGCAACGGTCGGCTGTTGCGGGAAGGACCGTTTCAAAACATCTGGATCCAACCCGCTGCCGGTGATGCGGGTGGGGCTCTCGGGACCGCCTTGTTTAACTGGTACCAGTTGTTGGACCATCCCCGCAAGGTCGACGGACAGCATGATCTTCAGAAAGCCTCTCTGCTCGGGCCCCGGTTCAGCGACGAGGAAATCGAACGCTTCCTGTCCAAGCATGGCTATGTCGGGCATCGTTATGCCCGGGAAGAACTGGCCCCTAAAATTGCCGAACTGATCGCCAGCGAAAAAGTGATCGGATTGCTCCAGGGCTGTATGGAATTCGGTCCGCGGGCCCTGGGTTGTCGCAGTATCATCGGGGACGCCCGCTCGAAACAGATGCAGTCTATCATGAACCTGAAGATCAAGTTCCGGGAATCGTTCCGGCCCTTTGCTCCTACCGTCTTGGCCGAACACGTCTCCGAATACTTCGAGATCGACTGCGAGAGTCCCTATATGTTGCTGGTGGCCCATGTCAGAGACAAATACCGCTATCAAATGACCGAGGAACAGCAGAAACTGTTTGGCATTGACAAACTGAACATAGCCCGTTCGACCATCCCAGCCATTACCCATGTCGATTATTCGGCCCGACTCCAGACCGTCAAACGGGAGGATAATCCCTTGTATTACGATATCATCAACACCTTTTATCAGAAAACGGGTTGCCCGGTCATCATCAATACCTCGTTCAATGTCCGGGGTGAGCCCATTGTCTGTTCTCCTGCCGATGCCTATACCTGTTTCATGCGGACCAACATGGATTATCTCGTTTTGGAAAATTTCCTGCTCGACAAGAACGAACAACCCGCTTTCGCCGATGTCGTCGATTGGCGCAAAGAGTTCCCCCTTGATTGAAAGAGGCTGGTTGATTATGAAAGATATCGATAATGTTCCACCAGGTGAATTGAGAAAATTCGGGATTGCCTTCTGTGTCTTTTTAACGCTTTTCGCCACTTTTTTCATCTGGCGTCATGGCTGGCTGGTCTCGCCTATTACGGGTTCGTTGCTGGGCCTGGCCGGCATCTTTTTGATCATGGGCCTGGCCCTGCCCCGACAATTGCAACCCGTATTCAAAGTCTGGATGATCCTCGCCCGGGCTCTGGGCTGGCTCAATACCAAAATCCTGTTGACCCTGGTTTATTATCTCATTTTTGCCCCTTTCAGCCTGATTATCCGACTGTGTGGCGGTGATCTGTTGAAAGAGAAATATAATCCGGACTGCTCCACGTTCTGGATCCAGCGCGAGAATAAGAACCCTTGCCCGGAACGCTATCAGAAGCAATTCTGATTTGAATGAAGAAGCTTATTAATCCCGTTAGAGATTGTGGTAACTGGCTCGAACCATTCCGCTGAAATGAGGATAGAAACCATGGTTTTCACCGGCTTGTTTGTGATTCTGATCATTGTCCTGGGTGCTCCTTTTTTGGTGAAGAAGGTGGAAGAGCAACTCGAAGTCTTCCTCTTTGTCATGGGGTGTCTGGCCGTGACGATCACTTCGCAGTGGAGTGGGCATCTGATCAAGGAAGCTTTGGTCGAACCGATTAAAATAACCATGGCTGTCTTAGTGGCCGGATTTGTCTTCATGAAATTGCAGAAACCGTTCAGCAGCCAGGTTAATCGACTGGTGGAATTGCTTGGGACCAAGCTCTTTGTCTTCCTGGTCGTTGTGGCTCTCGGTATTTTCGCCAGTGTCATAACCGCGATTATTTCTGCGATCATCCTGGTTGCGATAATAAGCGGATTGACCTTGAGCAGGAAAAACGAGATTCTGTTCGTGGTCATATCATGTTTTTCGATCGGATTGGGCGCTGCCCTGACCCCGATCGGGGAACCACTTTCGACCATCGTGGTCGCCAAACTCAGAGACGCACCCTACCAGGCGGATTTCTTTTTTTTACTCAAACACTTATGGTTATATGTGCTGCCCGGTATCTTCGCTTTGGGAATTGTAGGAGCGATAGTCGTGCCGGGTCAACATGGACAACAGAGTACTTTAACTGAAAATGAAGCGGAGAGTTTACACAGTGTCTGGAGCCGGACCGGCAAGGTATATTTGTTCGTGATGGCCCTGGTTTTCCTGGGCCAGGGCTTTAAGCCGATTATCGATGCCTATATCGTCAAGATACCTTATCAAGGTCTTTACTGGTTAAATACCGTTTCGGCCATACTCGATAATGCTACCCTGGCCGCTGCCGAGATCGGACCGAGTATGGGCCTGCTCCAAATCAAATCAGCGTTGATCGCTCTTTTGCTTTCAGGAGGGATGCTGATTCCCGGCAATATCCCGAACATCATCTCCGCCGGAAAACTCAAGATCACCAGCACAGAATGGGCCCTGGTCGGTGTCCCGCTCGGCCTGGTCCTGCTTGGCATATATTTCGTGCTCATGCTCGCCTTTAACTGATGTCCGTGCCAAAACCTGTTTGTCTGAGAACCTGTCATCATATTGTCAACCTGATCGGCAGCGACGCAGCCGGGTGAAATTGCGGACATAGGCCATCACCACCTTGAAAGGCGGTGCTTCGGACCTACGGTAGTCGTCGCTACGCGACGGATCAGGATAGTGATGGTCCAGTTCAGCTTATGGCGTGGTCAAAAATAACTCGGCATTTTTACATCTCATCCCGTCTTCGCCAATGCTACGAC
>JAFGSJ010000090.1 GCA_016934675.1 bacterium
AGGGGACTTGCCTTTGAATGTGGGCTACTGGAAGGGGTTTGTCTCATTCACTCGTTTTGTGGGAGACGCCCTGTTTTCTTTCTCCTTGACGAAATGCCTGTACATCGTTAGAATTGAAGAGAAAGGACCAGCTCAATAACACTCGTGATCACAACCCGGTCGGAGCGGGGCAAAAATGTCCGAGAATGCAAGCATTTTCAGTACAAAACATTTCAGTACGCTTTTGCAGGTGAGTCAGGCTATTCTCACCTTGCGGAAGCTGGATGATTTGTTGGCCCAGATCAACACGACCGCCTGTGAATTACTCGGTGCGGAGCGAAGTACGGTCTATCTGTATGATCGGGAAAGCAATGAATTGTATTCGCGGGTGACGACCGAGCTCGAGATCAAGGAAATCAGAATATCGCTGGACCAGGGGGTTGTGGGCCAGGTGGCCAGGCAAAGACTCTTATCGAATATTTCTGACGCTTATGCTCACGAGGCTTTCAATCCTGAAATCGATCGCATGACCGGTTTTGTAACACGTAACATCTTGACTGCACCCCTGGTCAATCGTTTCAACGAGCTGGTGGGTGTCTTTCAAGTCCTGAACAAGAAAGCAGGACCATTCACCAATCCGGATGAAGATATCGCCAGGATTTTCTCGACCTATATCACTATTGCCTTGGAAAACTCGTTACTCTATTCACAATTGGAGGAGGCCCACAATGATTTACTCCAACTCGAGGCCATGAAAAACAAGTTCATCAACATTGCTTCGCATGAACTTTTGACGCCGATAACCATTTTACATGGGCACCTGGACCTGATTAAGCAGGAGATTTTTACACCACTGACCGAGGACCAGCGAGAAACACTCGAGAGTATGAGTGCTCAAATCATCCGTCTCTCAAACCGCATCCGCGATATCATCAATATTTCAGAGCTTGAGTTTGAGTTACGTTCGCTTGAAGTCGAGGACATTGATCTTGCTTCGCTCTTTGTATCGATACAAGCCGAGACGGTCTTCCTCGCCCGTCAACGTTCACAGGACCTGGTGTTTCATGTTCAGGCCGAGCCCGGTTTCAGGGGTGATCAGGCCAAAATCAGGCAGGCGGTCATCAATCTGATCATGAATGCCATCAGATTTACTCCGGATGGAGAGCGTCTCGTTGTCAAAGCAGAAACAACCAGGATCGTGCGGAAAAAACCTCGGGATACTTTTTTGAAGCTAACAGTCACCGATACCGGTGTTGGCATGGAACAAGCGGAGTTGAAGCGTATTTTTATGACCTTCTATGAGGTCAAGGACATTATGTATCACAGTTCAGGCACGATTGAATTCCAGTCAGGCGGTTTAGGTTTGGGCCTTCCTATTACGAAGAAGATCGTCGAACACCATCAGGGCTGGTTAGAGGTCCAGAGTCAACGCGGGCTGGGCAGTACATTCACGATTTTCCTGCCCTATGGCCTGACCAATCAGCGAAAGGGCACATGAAATGAGCGAAGAAAGACGGGCTTACCTGATTATCGAGGACGCTCATGGTTTTCGCCGGACGGTCGAGCTGGGCCCTGAGCCATGCACCATCGGACGGAGGAGCCAACATACCGTTTCGTTTCCGTCCGAATCCACTGTTTCAAGGAATCATGCCACGATCGTGTTGGAGGAGGGCAACTTCATACTCTGTGATCAGGAATCCACGTTCGGGACTTATGTCAACGACCAGCAGATCAAGAATCAAACCCTGGTGAATGGGGACGAAATCCGGTTCGGTAAATGTCACACGACCAAGATATTCTTCAACGAAGAAAGCAAAATTTTCTATTTTTCCTCAGAAAATTTCGAGTTAATGAAAAAGATTCTGCAGATATCCAAAGCCCTCAATTCATCATTGGTGCTCGATCAGGTCCTGCAAATGGTCCTGGATGCAGTTCTGGTCGTCACCTTGGCCGAACGTGGCTTTATCATGCTCAAGGGTGAGGATGGTGCTTTTCATCACGAGATCGCCCGGAACACGCGTAAAGATACGCTGAGTACTACCGATTTTCAGATCAGCGACAGTGTTATCGATGAAGTTCAGAAGACGGGACGGTCTCTGATTATCCGTGATATCAAAGATTATTCCTGGCTCGAGACCAAAGACAGTATCATTGCCCTCGAATTACGCAGTATAATGTGCGTGCCCCTCAAAGTCATTCATTTCACCTCAGCCAGCGCAGGGGAGACCCTGATTTTTTCCGACACTGATTCACGGGGCACGGTCCTGTCCTATGATGAGATCATCGGGTTGGTCTATGTTGATAACAGGGTATCCAACAAATCCTTTACCCAGATCGATCTCGATATTCTCGAAGCCCTGTGCAGTCACGCCGCCATCTCAATTTACAATTCACGCCTGATTCTTGATCTGGCGAAATCGGAAAAACTGTCGACCACGCTGGTGGATGCTTCAAAAATGTTGAATTCGACCCTTGACTTGAACGAATTGCTGAAAATCATAATCGAATTGGCCACGAGGAACCTGGATGCTGCCAAGAGTACCCTGTACCTGCTCGATATAGACAAAGAAATAATGCGGGCCCAGACAATCGAAGGCGGTCAAATAACAGAAAGTCATCATCCCTTAGACAGGGGCGTGGCCGGAGAAGTGGTCAGTAAGGGCCAGATCATCAATCTGAAGGACCAAGCCAGTGTTCAGTCTTTTTTGAGTACGACAAATCGGGCTGATGATCAGACCATATCCAGCCTGCTTTGTCTGCCCCTCAAGGACAAGCTCGGCCGGATTATCGGGGCTATCGAAACTATTAATAAAACCGAAGGCCCTTTTGATATCGAGGATGAAAAAATGCTCGAAGCCCTCTCGATCCACGCTTCTCTTGCAATCGAAAACGCCATGTTGCTCAAGGAAGTGCTCGAGAAGAGAAAACTCGAACAGGAACTCGAAGTCGCAGCGGAAATTCAAGGCACACTTCTACCCGAGCATGCACCTACCATAGATCAGTATGATATCCACGCCCTGACTGTCCAATGCAAACAAGTCGGGGGAGATTATTATGATTTCATCCCACTCGATGAAAACCGATGGGGGATTACCGTGGCCGATATTGCCGGCAAGGGCATACCGGCCGCCTTGCTGATGTCAAACCTGCAGGCGACTCTCCAGGCCCGTGCCCAGGTTGATTTTGGACCGGCCGCCGTCATTACTGCCACTAATCATCTCATTTTCCTGAATTCTACCGCTAACAAATATGCTACTGTTTTTTACGGCGTTTTAGACAGCCAGCAACGTACCTTTTCCTTTACCAATGCCGGGCATAATCCGCCCATTTTGAGACGATCGGACGGTGAATGGCAAGAACTCTCGTGCGGCGGTATGGTCGTCGGCCTCTTTGATAAGCAACACTACGAACAGAACACACTCGAGTTGAAACCGGGAGATATCGTACTCCTTTTTACCGATGGTGCATCTGAAGCCATGAATATCGATAACGAAGAATTCGGCCTCGAACGTCTGAAATCGACCCTCGAGGCTCATAAAGACCAGACCGCCGTCCAGATTTGTTCCCAATTGTATCAGGCTGTCGAAGATTTCGAAAAAGGAATGGACCGGCATGACGACCTGACCCTGCTGGTTCTCAAGGTCCTCTGATTAAAGATTTCAGGGAGAATGTCTTGTGAATAAACTCCAACTGATCAAATTTATCGAACGTTTTTTATCGCTCGATCCCAAAAAACAGGGAAAATGGACCTCATTTCTGATCTATCAGGTCCGCTTCTACATCATGATCGCCCGACAACTTGTCCGGGACAACTGCCTCCAACAAGCCCAATCCTTGACTTTCAGCACAATCCTCTCCCTGGTTCCCATCGTAGCCCTGGTTTTTTCAATTTTTCGCTCGTTTGCCAACCTGCAACGTTATGAAATCGTGGTCCAGGATTTTCTCGAAAAACACCTCCTGGCTTCATCTGCAGTGGCTGCTTTCGAAAAAATCAAGGAATTATCTCAGAACATCTCGACCGTTGAGGACGTCATGTCTGTCGCATTCTTCCTGGTCTTTTCCTTGATGCTGTTCAACACGATCGAGGGGACCATCAATACGATCTGGCGAGTCAAAAAGGCCCGGGCACTCTTTGATCGATTTATCACCTATTGGATACTGGTCACGCTCGGCCCGCTCTTGATCGTGGTTTCAACCCAGATTTCCCATAAAATCAGCCAGGTTGCCTATGTCGGGGCCCTGATCAAATCGCTGATGAATCTCTTTCCTATGAGTTTTATCGTCGTCGCTTTGGTCTTTATTTATAAACTGGTGCCGAATACCAGGGTCAAATGGCGTCCGGCCTTGATCGGTGGCATCATCGCCGGCATCCTGTTCGAGTTGGCCAAACGGGGTTTTAATCTCTATGTTCTGCGGCTCGATTATTATAACAGCATCTATGCCTACCTGTCCGTGGCCATTTTTTTCATTCTCTGGGTTTATGTCGCCTGGATCATTGTCCTCTTCGGCACGGAAGTGAGTTATACCGTCCAGAACCTGAACTATCTGTTCGAGAAGGACCTCGAAGATAGATTTAAGCTTAAAAAAAGACCGGTCCACTATGTAGTCAATGACGTGCTCGGACTTCGCATGGCCTGGTATATCGCCCAAGCCTTCCAAAAAGGTTCGCTCCCGGTCACGACGACGGAAATTACCGAAAAGTTCGACCTGCCCGCCGATGTGCTTGAAGAGATTGTTCGTCGTTTTGAGAACGGCGGTATCGTTGCCCGCACAGTCCAGCCCGTCGAGGGCCTGGTCCCAGCCCGCGCTCCTGATACGATCATGCTGACTGAGATCAGTGATCAGTTTCAAAGCGATTTTCTCTTGTCCAACCCGGACTTGCCTCTCGAGAATGTCAGTGATATGGACCACCTGATTGCCCGGATGGAGGCCGAGCGGCGATCCGGAATCAAGTCTGTTTCCCTGGCAGATATACTCGACCGGACACATCCGGACAAAAGTTGATAGCGCGGTATTTAGGCAGGGTCCTCCTCGAAGAGTACCCTCACTATTGGGCCCGAACATGACTGGTTACTGTGAACTGTATCAACGTGAGTATGGTCCCGACTGGCAACGACTCCGATGGTTGGACGGGGCATCTGCTCAAGAATTCAATTCCAGACGCGAGCAACTGCTCGCTTCTCTCGAACAGGTCAATTGGGCTTACGGACATACTAAACCTTTCAGCCACACTCTCTCACCTGGTTGTCAATTATGTGGTTCGGGCGATTGGTCCTGCCTCTTCATTAACGGCTTTTGTAACGCCGGCTGCTTTTTCTGTCCCGCTCCCCAGCATAAAAAAGGTATAGCCGGAACGAACAATCTGAATTTCGAACGACCGGCCGATTACGTCGATTACCTCGAGCGCTTTGGTTTTCGAGGCGTGAGTTTCAGCGGCGGCGAGCCTTTACAAACCCTCGATCGAACCTTGACCTTTCTCCGATCTATTCGCAAGCATTTTGGTCAGAATCTCTATATCTGGCTCTATACCAGTGGGGCAGGCCTGACCTCGGCGGTCCTGGCCCAACTTCAAAAACTGGGCTTAAATGAAATCCGCTTCAATATCTGCAGTTCGCACTATCATCTTGAAAAAGTGAAAACAGCTCTTCCCTTCATCGAACACGTCACCATCGAAATCCCAGCCATCCCGGAAGACTGGTCGTTGTTGACAAACATGCTCGAACAAGCCGCCCAAATTGGTGTGAGTTACATCAATCTCCATCAATTACGGATAACGCCGCATAATCTTCACCATATGCTCGAACATGATTATACCGCACTTCCGGGTCAGCACATCACCGTGCTCGAATCTGAACTTACAGCCTTGAAATTGCTTGATCACGCCCGGATTTCCGGCCTGAAACTCCCGATCAACTATTGCTCCTATGTTTATAAAAACCGGTATCAGTCGGCTGCCGCTCGTCGACGTGCCGCTCGTTTTATCTGTGCTCCGTATGAAGAAATTACACAAAATGGTTACATCCGACGCTTGAGTGTCTGTGGTGAACCGGACCTCATCGAGAAATCAGTTCAAAAGCTGGCCAATCAAGTGAATCGGGACCAATCCTGGTCATTGAATAAAACCGGGGACCGACTCACATTCACCAGTCATCTCTGGTCAGAATTATCAGAATCGTCAGATTTGCACCTCGAAGTTAGCTATATGGCCGCGACTATCCGTCCCAGCGTTTCATACCAGAACTATTTTAAACAGGTGCACCTGAACCCGAAACGGGACGTTTTTGTCGAACGACTTTCAGCCATGACCGAGACACGGTTACAGTCGTCTGTTCGGGATTGGTTTCAAAACGCTTTTATTCTCGGGAACAGAGCAATACAAAACCCAAAAGGCTTGCAGTCTATTTCCCCGCATTCTGACTGTCCCGATAAGACGCTCTGCCGCCAAATTCGTGAATTCGAGCTGATTCCCGATGAATTGCAGCCCTATCGATCACTCGAAATGCCCACTCCGTCACAGACAGGCTGATAAATCCTGGAGGGTGTCGTCATGACAGATCGTACTGGCCGGTCGCTCGGTTACACCGGTATAATCAGACCCATATGAACCCTCAGCCATATCTGTGCTGGATACAACCAGAAAATATTGGGCTGACGAAAATGTGACCGCGGGATCGGTTTCAGCGATAGAATAGGTGGGACTCGTGATGAAACAGGACAGTGCGGCTTGATATGAATACCCGCTCGATAAAGAAAACAAATCGCCGGTATAGATGGCATAATCAGTCAACATGCAGCCGGGTCCTGCCGAGCCCCAACTGAATTCAATATTACCGGTATTTTTTGTCAGAATCAGGTGAGACTCCGTCGCCGCTTCACCTGGATGTCCAGCCTGCGTCACCAAACCGGTTACTATCATCGAAGCCATCTCGAACGGCGGACACATTCCTGTGTTTAACCAGGCATCGAGCATGTTTATTCCCTCTGCGCCCAAATAAGGATCGAGCATATCGTTCTGCATCCACAGGAATTGTATGTATTCCCAAGTGGTCGATTGATACAACAAACTGATTTCCGCATGATCGGCTCCAGAAGGAATGGTAAAAGCTACTTCATCCCAGTAATTATACGTTCCACCCGCTCCCGGATCACCATACTGCGTCTCCGGATATGGCAATGAATTGCGGACTGCCGCTTCATCATATGAAAAGCCATACGGCGGAATGCGATTGTCAGAAAAGATGGTATTATTGAGCACGAAATGGAACGTGTGATAGACTGTTCCAGCATCCTCGGCGGCTAAGTCACCAAGCGAATGAATGACGGTATTCGTAAGACGGTCCCACTCGAGGGCCATTGTCGCAGGATAACCCAGGTTGATGAGTTGAACCGCCCACTCCCGGGTCATGCCCGGTTGGGCTTCATAGATTTTCGTTGAACTGGGATCAAGGACCGATTGCACGTCAAAAGGAGTCCCGGTCAGGTCCTGGACTATATTACCCAGAGGACCATACCCGCCATTTTCAGCCAGGAGTATGTTCTCGGGGTCATACCACTTGATATTCAACCACATCCGCCGACCCTCCGGATACCCGCTGATTAGCTTATGCCCGGTACAATTAGTCACGCGGACCACCAGATCACTGTCAACCTGGTTTGCGCTGAGAGAGGCTGCCATGGCTAACTGATTTTCGGAGCGGACCAGGGCATCGTTCATCGAGATGGTCTGGGCCGATGATAATCCAATCCCAAAACGGAGTGTCCCCAGATCATCCTGATACTGAATGGCTTGCTGGATCCAGTAACTACCACCCGTTTGATCATGTTGGGGATTATCGTATCGCAATGGCCCCTGTTTGGCGCCATAACTGACTGACGCCGGCATATGGCATGTCTGACACGTATAATAACGCAATGTTCCGTCCTCGTAATTGGCATCACTCAACGGATCATAAGCCCGATGATACACTATTGACAGGGCTTTATCAGCTTCCTGGAGATCACCGGGCAACGTCCCGAAATTGTTGACTAGCATTGTGTCCAAACTGCTGGCAATCCATTCACTGAATGTTCTCTCCACAATCCCGTAGCTGTGCGGTTCGTTATTCAATGCAGCCTTGTTCTCTACTGAATCATTGACAATGCCACTGTACGTGCCTGTGAAAGGATAAACCGAACCATGATTGTGAGCCAGATCACCAGTGGCCGGATTACTGACATCATGGCAGATCCCGCACAACCTTCCATCACGATGATACGCCGATTGAATCACGTCATGCTTGGCTGAACTCGTCAAATACGGGCCCATTCTGGTCTCACCAGTATTCAAGACAAATTCGGCCCCTCCGTAGTAACCCGCTCCGGATAATTCATCATATGCCAAGAAAGGTGAGTTCTGTTCCTCAGAATATATACCCTCCGGCGGATTGGGTATGTTATTGGTTTGGTCAGGATTACAGATAATATGACAAAAGTGACAGACAATCCCTTCCTTGTCAGAATTCGGGTCTAATCCTGAACCATTCGTCGGCGTCGAACGTCCTTCCAGCCAACCGTTGACCGAATGACATCGTAAACACAAATCACCGGCACCACCACGATTAGCGACGATCTCGTTCGGAAGAAAATCCTGCTCGGCTACGGCCAATGTTGCCCAAAATAAAGGATCTCGCCCGGCATTACCCATCATCGCCCCCTGCCAACCATACAGAGGATCGTGTTCAGGATCAGCATTCTTACCATCATGACAACCACAATTTCCCGATAAAAGCAGCTCGGGCGGATTATCAATGCCAATCGGTTGCGTCCCCGGCATCATGATGTCTGTTGGGACAATATTTGCCGCTAACACAATGATCGGTATGACCCCGATTAAACCAAATATCGACATGAGATTGACCAGGGTCGTTTTGGGGGAATGAGACTGAGATCTGTCCATAATCTTTTCCTCTCTTCTCGAAACCCAATACACAGAATACACTGTTACTTAACATCTACGGCTTTCCAGAGGTGAAGTCAACAAAGCGGGTTCAATACTTATTATTGTATTGTCTGACAAAAGCTCACGAAGCCGCGTAAAGGGGTTGTCGATATAATCATTTTGCGTTACCTCTTCAAGTTACCCTTATGATAAGAATGTGGTATACGCGAACATGATCTCTCAAACATGATCCACCACTATTTTCGTCGCGTAGCGACGATCACCGCAGGTCCGAAGCACCGCCTTTCAAGGCGGTGACCCCCAGCCAAAGCCTCAGGCTGCGAAGCTGCCATCTTGCATAGTACAAGGCCAAGGACTACCAGCCAACATTTCAGATGTAGAGAAGGGCAGCGTCGCAGCCCATGATTCCTGTTCTGAACGATACCAGGCTGAAGCCTGGTTCTTCGGACCTGCGGTGCTTGCTGCTACGCAGCAAGAACAATAATAAACCGAAAACACCCTCAGGGGTTCGAGAACAATGATTTTTAGCTTCGGGGATGCAAATGAGTTTCAGGATTCATGCATAGTCTCACGAAGCTGCGTAAAGGGGCTGTCGATTTAATGCTGTCCCCCGCTGGCGCTGACTTTTACCCATACATAAGACAAGGGGTTATGGTGAAGGTCCGTCTCGTTGTTGTTGGGCGAGGCGGAAGCCTACTTTCATATCAGCGAGGCTATGCAGCCCACGGGCCATCGTAATCGTTCCTGGTTCACCGTCTCCTTTACGACCGAGAAAACCTCCAAGATTGCCAATCATCCGTACGGCTTCATAGAGAGTTGGGGGTTTTGGTGGAATTGTCCCTTGGGTAAGTGCACAGAGTATCTTCCATTCATCTTCTTCGATGTACTGTTCACAGGATATATCGGGAGTTTCTCTCGACAGCTTTGATAAATAGAATATTCGCCATGCAACAACCATATCGAGAGCCAGACACAGTTCAAGTCTTTCCAACTCATCTAAACTCCGATCAAGAACATGGCAACCACTTTTGAGCGTCTTGTGGTAGACTTCTATTCCCCAGCGTCCCGTATACCATTTGATGATTGTACACGCTTCAGCAAAGGTCGTTGTGGGCACTGTCGTCAGTAACATCCATTCAAGAGGATAGTTGACACTCGTATCATAGTCACATTCACGGATATAGACTGCCCACACGTCGAGTGGACTCAATTTTTTTCCCTTGGGGGGAGTGAGACATACTTTGGCATGGTGAACATGACAATGGGCAATTCTGGCTGGCTGCATCTTTCTGGGGGGAACTGAAACATCCATTTTACCACTCATCTTCTCTTCAGCCATCTTGTCCCATAAATACAGGTCTTCAACTTTGCGTTTGCGACTCCGGTCGGCCCGAACCAATAATTCAGGACTACCAGGACGGGACATCGCTTCTGCAAACAACTCGTATATATCTGATTCACGGTCGCCAACACTCACAAAGACTGTCTGCGGGCACAGGTGGTGAACCGCGGAAACGGAACGGTAACTATTGAGCCACTTCATGCTCTCCTTCTCGTGAATGGGTAAAGTCTGACGCTTATATTTCTTCCCCGCCCTTTGGGGATCTCGTGCCCACAATTGAACATCTAACAGGCCAAGCGGGATACCCTCTTCCGTAAAGGCAATCGTATCATGTAACAACAGACCTTTCGCCTTATCTTTTTGTGTATTGACCGGGCCCATGTCTGCATTGGCATGAGGATAATAATTCAAGGTAGTCGTATCCTGAACCGCCAAAATGACAGAATGATTCTGTACCCGGGAGAGTGTCGCTTCCACATGGGATTTAAGTAGTTTTTCCATCGAGATCTCTTTATTGTCAAAAAATCGATATGCTGCTTTTGTCTTGGCTTTCGATCCCCGACAGGCTTGTGGAACCAATGAACCAGGTTGGGAATAAAAATCTTCCGCTATGATCCCAAGACGCCGTTTCAACCGACTATCATACACTTCAAGACCACCAAATTCTTCATCATACCATTTCTCGTCTTGATCTGATGATACGTTCAAGCGTATCACACTTTCCGGCTCCCGACAAAGTTTCGATCGCCACTTTCTGTCAAGGGGATAACAATATATATCTTTCTTACCACTGGATATCTTGCCATTCTGGTAAGGGCTTGAACGACCTGCCGTTTGACCAACATAAATCCAATTGGCAGCCTTATAACAGACTCCCTGATAGCGAGTCGGATCGACGAATGTTTCCACGAATACCGGCGTATATCCATACCGCGTTTCCCAATCACTGGCAAGACGATGAACAGATTGTCCAAGGATGTGGGAGGCAAGGTTGGGCACCGTGATGGTTGGTAACACTAAAAAACGACTGTTGTTCACAATCAGTCTGGCTTGTGCCTGTCGAGCTGATGAACTCCATCCAATCCATGTATCTCTCGCTGCCAGGCGACGAGGTGATGCGCTAAAGCTCAACGCACCAACAAAACCATACACGTCACTCTGAACCACATATCTTATCTGAGCGCCACATAACGGGCCACTTCCCAGATAATGAAAGGTGTCCATGAGTTCTTTCCACTGTTTCGACAAGGTGCTATAGCGACTCGGTACTGGTCTGACATGAATGACACCTAACTCAGACAGGGAACATTCTATCTTGACCGCTTCGATTAGCTTCTCTTTTTTCTTTTTGGAGGGAGTTTGAAATGAATAGAGCTTCTTGATTGGAGGTAAATTGATGACTTGCCGATGGTCCAACTCCTGCAATATTTTACGACAACTCACCTCTTGGAGTGAACCATTGGGAGAACGATGACCGAGCCACTCGCAAAGCTTCAGTGAAAGAGACCGGCGAGATATCTTTCGATCTACTTGCAAGGTGAGATTGATCCGGTTTATAATAGCTTGACTGATATGATGACCATTGATGAGCATGCCTTTATTATAGTCATTAATACCCCCTGTGTTAAGTGTGTCTCAAAGTCAGCTCCAAAGGGGGACAGCACATTTTCAGATTTACACGATGATTCGTAGCCAATCGACAGCCCCTTCCCTCGACAAGCTCGAGACAGATCAGACGGCTTCGTGAGCTCGTGAAAGAAGCCCGAAATCCATTTCCCCCTTTCTTTTATCAGTCAATAACCACTTTTCAGCCCTGATGATCGGTTTGTTACGTGTCAATGAATACATCGACAGAGCGATCATGAAATGGTGTCGTGTCGTTCCTGTTATATAACTGTGCTAAAAAGCTGCGATTTTCGCGAAAAAAATGTACTCATGGTGAGATCTATGGGTATGGAACGGGTGGGCCTTTGACGGGGTTCGCTGGGGTTAAACGCAGAGAACGCGGAGGCGCAGAGCAGAATTATAATATACACAGAGCTTCGTTCGGTTGGTCCAAAATTGTGAAGGAGACGGGCCTTTGTGTGAGATTACATTCATTGTTCATTGCAGGTGTATTTGAGTAAATGACCTTTCAATGGTACGGTGTCATTGTGTGACCCTACTCTTCATGTCATAGCGTACCCGGTCAAAGACGTTCCAGAGTTCCTCAAGGCTCAAATACCATGTTTCACCCTCGACATAACAATGGAGTTCGAGGCCCTTGATGCCACAATATTCATCCTGACAAATCATGACCGCCCCGATACATGTACCTTCCTGATCAATCACCTGAACAGCATGATCGGCTATTGTTGCCATCGGAGTCATCCCTTTGAGCTTGACATCGAAGGTCTTGATAAGCTTCACATTAATTGACAGCCGCTGTTGTTCCTGCTTTTTCATCGCCAGCCTCGCTTTCTTCTGATTCATTATATTCGTTCATCACTTGTGCGAACACATCTGCTATAAGTTCCCGGAACCAGGTCCGGCCCATTAATTCCGAAATTGTGCTGTGTAGTTGAACGCGTGGATAATCATTGTATTGTACTAAATCCGAAGATCGTGTTCACCCTGGAGCTATGGAAACGTTTTAGACATTAGACTAATCGTAAAAAATGTTTGTGAGACACAAAGAAGATGTCATGGGATATCCCCTGTCATAACTCGAAACTGAAGCTTCTTGTTCTCGACCCCATGACCTGTCCCGAGCTTGTCGAGGGAAGGGGGAACTCATACAATTGCACCAGGGTGTGTGTTGGCCTGCAAAGGATAACTGCATGTTCATTGCACTCCTCATAATGGCAGTACAAAAATCCTTCATTCGGATACGTTGACATCAGGCTTGGTCTTCTGGTACAAATAAAAGAAAAAATCCAAAACAAAAGATATTGAGACCTGACGGGCGATATTGTAGCGGGATATCGGGACTTGAGAAAAGAGGAGCATGCCGATGAGGTGGATCGTATCACATCTGCCTGAGCACAACATCTTGCAGATCACTACTTCAGGCTTAATGTCAGTAGAGCACCTCAATCAAATGATCAGTGAAACGCTGCCCATACTGGATAATTATATGTCACATTTGATTCTGGTTGACCATCGCCAGGTGAAGATAGCCTTATCCATTATCGACGCATATAATCGTCCGCGGGAACTCGAGAGACTTGGCTCTTCCAGAAATTTATGTATCGCTCAGGTATGTCTGGAAAAATACTTGGAACAATTCCGGTTTTTGGAAACTGTGAGCATAAACCAAGGTTATCAGCTTCGGGTTTTTACCGATAATGAAGCAGCTATTAGCTGGTTGATAAGTTGAGTTCCAGTCACTCTTGTCCAAAATAGGATTTGAAAAGATCTCATAACTTTAAGAGCAATCCTCTCATGGCAGGGCAATTACTTTCTAAAAACGTATCATATCAGCATTCTGAAACCGGACAGGATTACAGGATTGCCATCAGAAGACATGCCGGGATCG
>JAFGSJ010000011.1 GCA_016934675.1 bacterium
AAGTTCATTGACGTTGCGTAATAAACAGGGGGAATTACCTTTAATTGAGCCCAATTCCGTGTACGAGCCAAAAGCTGACACTGACATCACCAAGATAAAAATAGAAATCAGCACTGTATTGATCACGATTTTTGTAAACATCTTACGCTTCATTGAATTGTTCTCTCATTATGAGCAAGGACCGAATCTGACCAGAATCAGCCCTCAGATAAAAATATCATCGACCCTTACCTATCGCCCTCAATCAAGAAAATTCTGTTGAAATCTCACACCACAAAATAGTGTCACCTCGAAATCTGACTCGATTGTAACAACAGATGCATTTTTGAATAGTACACCTAAATTGCTACTGGTGGATTAATTCTCTTTTTCTTGTCAATTAGTAAATATGAATTGCAAATCGAATCTTTGCTATAAAAAATATCAAAAATCTCATCGGGATAGTTTGGATTGATATCCCAATTAAAGCATCTTATCCCATTTTTGAATACTGTACTCATCTCCCGCGGATTTTCTTTCGATAGAATATTTGTGAAATAGCTTTCCGAACCTTCCCATCCAAAAATTTCATACATTTCAATATTACCATTTGTAAACACAATATAACCTGCGGCATTGTATGTATCGTTGAAATATAAATATAAGCAATTAAGCAATTCATTTTCGCTGATTTTTTTTGCTAATAAGACTTCAGGTGAATGGAATGAATAATCAGCATTTCTAAAAATGAACTTGTTTATCTCAGAAATAGCTTCTTTTTTGATGTTAATTTTCTTCTTCGTAAACGCTGTTATTTCGGTTGAAATTAATCCATTCCTATCATTTTTCTTGCTAATCATGAAGTGCATCCTCACATGAATTGGATTGATACAAAATTCAGCGACATTTAAACCAATAGCAGAAATTCTATCAAAGTTTATTGCCGAATCATTTTTAAAAATGACTGTTTCCCAAGATGAACCCATTTTGCCATCCTTATTGAAAAATTAGCCCATATAATGAGCTTTCACCTGATTTGTTCATAATGTTCAAATACCTTTTAAAACCATAATTTCCAAGTTCCCATCCAAGAGTATTTGTTTCAAGTTGATGCGGACCTGTTATCATTTTTATAATATTTCGCTCACACCATTCTGGACTCATCTGTTGTCCCATAATCCTTCTTGATAAAAGACTAGTTGGATCGTTTCCCATTCTAAAATTTGACGAGTATTTTGACTCAAGCACAACTAGATCAATTGCATTATCAATATGTCGATATGTTGCATCAATCCCTTGAGATCCATGCCCCCTTCCAGGTGAACTCAAATTTCCTTTCAATTTTGAAGAGTACGTTTTCAAATAACCATATTTTAACATCTCAATTCTTCCCTGTAGCTCAGCAATTTTTTCCCCATCATAACCTGCATTCCTTAATCTATTAACCTTATCTTGATATCTTGCAATTCTTCGCTGACTAACAAGATATCTTCCACTGTCTGTAGTATCAGCTAACTTCCCTGCTCGGCTGACAGCACTTTCAATATCGAGGAAATCATTGATTTCTTGTAGAGTGTGTGCTCTGGCAACAGTGAAACCAGATGCAATTTCTCCGCTAATAAACCGCTCAGCCCAGTGCTGCTCTGCTCTTAACAGGTGTGTTGCCCTGGTGCTTATCCGGTCCTGGAAAAAATTTTCCCTGATGCATGTTTTCCGGTACAAGGAAGGTTCGGTAACCGTAGGAGTGGATTCATAGGTGCAGGGGTCGTAGGTATAGGTCGCGGGGGCGGTTAAGGAATGATGACTGAGATGGGAACTACTGACAGCCGGGAAACAAGCGGTGACGAGGAGAAGGAAGAACAGGAACTTGAAAAGACGGCGGTTAACAAGCATTATCACATGGTCCCCGGATCAGAGTTACATTTTCTTTTAACTGCTCAGGGTTATACCATACTTAACAGCCCAGATCAAGCGTAGATTTGCCGTTAAGAGATAAGGTCTGTTTCTTCTGACAGTTCGTCGGAAAGCTCCTGCCAGAGCTCGTCGTGTTGAGGGGCTTTCATTTTTGCGGGATGAGTCAAGGTATGGACTTCCTTGAGTTTGCGGATGCTCAGGTGCGTGTACATCTGGGTGGTATCCAGGCTGACATGACCGAGGATCTGCTGAATAAAGCGTATATCTGCCCCGTTTTCGAGCATCAGGGTGGCCATGGTATGCCGGAAGAGATGACAGGCTCCCTTTTTGCCGATATCGGCTTCATTGACGTAGTTCCGGACCAGCTGGGTCAGTCGGTTGGGGGTGAAGTATTCTCCGTGACTGGTCAGAAACAGGAAACCTTCATCCGGCTCGACGATGAGGTCTGGACGGACGTCGTACAAGTACCGTTCGGTCCATCTCACAGCCCGTTCGCCGATCGGGACCATGCGGTCCTTTCTTCCCTTGCCCTGACGGACCATAATCGTGCCCCTCTCGACGTCCAGGGAATACATGGACAGGTTGATCAGCTCCATGCGACGCATACCGGTTGAATACAGCGTTTCCAGGATCGCCCGGTCACGGATGCCGAGCGGATCGGTTAGGTCCGGGAGAGAGAGTATCTTCTCCGCTTCCGAGGCAGTCAGGACAAACTGGGGCAGGCGGGCTTCCAGCCTGGGTAGGGTAATCTCGCCAGCCGGGTTGTAGAGGATGTGATTGTTCTTGGCCAGCCATTTGAAGTAGGCCCGGATCGGGACCAGACGGGCATGCTGGCTGCGGACGGTCAGGGCTTTGTTGTCCCGTTTCTTGCGGTAATGAAACAGATACCGCTGATAGCGTTCGATGATCGGCTTGGTGATTTCAGCCGGATACCGAAGACCCCGTTCTTCACACCAGGTAATGAAGTAACCCAGATAGTTCTGGCGGTTTTTGACGGTCTGTTCCGAGTAGTTGGTGATCCGCATCCACTCGAAGAACTTCTCGGCCATGCCGGTCAGACCAGCCGGATCAAGTGCGCCGGTGGCTTTCTTTCGTCGTTGTCCGCGTTTGGGCATGATCTCACCTCCTTTCTCTTTTACTTCTATGCTTATGACGTTCATTATGGTTGTGATGACCCCTTTTTTTAAACAATACATCTGCTTTTTTCGGGCGTTTTCTGATTTCAGGGGCTGGGCCCTTGACTGGTACGGCGAAGGAGCACATCCAAAACCGGGTCAAAACGTGGTCATTTGGACGCCCAATGTGACCCCAAACGTTTTCAAAAAACTACCCGAACTTGAATCATATTGATGGACCAGTGTCTTTTCTCAGGGATTCCACGTCGATCAGGCCGATCATGAAAGGCTTGCCATCCTTGCCTTTGCCGTCATAGAGCAACTCATAGACGCATTGCTGACCGCGACCGCCCTTATGGACCAGCACATACTCGAGGTCTACCAGCCGCATGATATGGACCCGGACCTGGTCGTAGCTCCAGCCAATGCGGTCACACAGGAAACGGCGGGTAAAGCGGTAATCGGCGCGTGATTTGTTCTGTTTTGTGCAGTCCTCGCTCACGATGTCATCCAGCAGGCACAGAAACGTTCTGGTGTGGGGTGGCAGCTCATCCAGGGAGCGACCGAGGATTTCACTTGCCCGGCGATTGGCGATTTCGATATCATCCAGCTCCACTTCGATATACTGGTGCTCACGGCCCCGGCTGGTATAGCTCTTGACCGGGCGTTGATATTGATGCAACAGGGCAATGGCGTCGATCAGGGTCAGGTATTTGAGTTGATCACGCCGGGTGCGGGTCTTGTCGTCGATAAAGGTCAGGCTGCAGGCGTACGGATTGATCACCTCGAGGGGACGAAGCAGACGCTGGGCATTCTTGTGCACGCGGCGGATGTGTTCCCATTCCTGGCGGGCTTGTTGCCCATCGAGGGTCCGCAACCACCGTTGCAGGCGGTGAATGGCCTTGGTCTGCTCCCGGCTCTCGTTCATGGTCAGGATCATCACCCGGTTCTGTAATTCATCTTGGATC